>CBDUQR010000024.1:0-43884 GCA_965369655.1 uncultured bacterium
TATTCTTCAGTAGGTCGGCGTTCCGCAGCAGGCGAAGCCTGCAAGAAACCCGACTACCGGTCAACAAGATAGAGGTGTCGCGTTTCTCACCTGATTGCATCATGTTCGGAACACGACCTACTTTTTCGGACAGCCTTAATTAGCGCTTGCGGATACTACCGATATGGGTTATGATTATCTCTAAGTTTGTCGCAAAACAGGAGTTAGTATCATCGAAAAAGCTGCCGCACATAAGTTTATGTTCACACTGACAGCCGCTCTCTGCGTGATCGCAATTGCAGCGCTTGTAACGGGTCATCTCATTGAGTTCGACCTGTGGGGAATGTCTGCCTCGAAATGCCTCGGATCCGCGGTCTTCTTCCCGTTGATCGCAGTTGGAGTGATAGCGTTTCTGCTGACCGCTTTTCGAAGAGAATCGAACATCGAGACCGAGATCGAACGCTCGCCCAGCATAATCGTTGCGGGTGCGATCGTTGCAATAGTCGGTGCGATAATCATCTGGCTCACCTCCTCCGGGGGATTCTTCTGGCGAAACATTTTCTCAGGACCGATCTCGATATTCGGCAGCTACAGCGATGTTGTTCGCGCCTACTCCGATCTGCCACCCGATTTCGACTTGATCGATCTCTGGCAGCAGACAGCGTTCCAGCGAATCCTCGCAGCGCTACTCGGCGGTGTATACATTTTCCTGACAGCGCTTCTGACCAGAGAGATATTCGAGAAAGCCGGAACCAGATTCCTGGCGTTTCTATTCATTGCCACAACCGGAATGATCGCTGTCTTCAGCCGTCCCGGCGATTTCGCGGTTATGCTGGTTCTGATGATTCTGAACGCATACCTGACGATTCTATTCTTCAAAGGTAAGACATCATTCTATGTCGCTGGGATCGTGCTGCTGATCTCAGCCGTTTTTCATCCCATGTTCGTGCTATTCGCCGTGTCACTTCTCTATGTGAGACTTTCAGGCAGACTCCTCGGCGGCGGCAAAGCCGGGCTGCCGATCCTCATGCTCATAGTCCTGGCCATACTCGGCGCCGCACTGTCCCTGCTGCAAATCGAGCCATTCACCTCGGTATTCCGCCCCGAGACATCGGCGTCGCCGGTATTCGGCTCTGCGCACATCTGGGGACTCGCCAATCAATTGATGATGGTCTCGCACATCATCTGGCTGCTTTCGCTGATCACTTGTATCTACGCGTTTGTTTCCGCGCGAGTGACCGACCTGCACGGCATGCTGTTTGGCGCATGGTTCATCGCATCATCATCGTTCTACGTATTCAGTTATTCACACTATGGCTGGGTGTTCGGCTACCCCGGCACAGTTATTGTCCTCCTGCCGTCGGTGTTGTGGCTCGCTTATTTCCTGGTCGACATGGCTCCAGGGCGAGCGCAGAAATCCCTGACGCTGCTGATTATCGTCAATGTCCTGACCACCGTACCACTGCTCGCGGCCGTACACTCCAGCGACACATCGGTCGATCTGTACGCCGACATCCTGAATCAGGATAATGCTTTCAATAAGAGTTTTGAGGACGGAAAAGGCGCGCTCCTGATGGGAATCATGCTCAGCGAGGAGCTTCAGGAATACGACAGAGCGCTGCCTTATTTGCAATCATACAGACAGAGCTACCCTATCGATCCGGTCGGACGCTATCACTACGGCTGGACTCTTACAAACGTTGACAGGGGGCTTGTTAAAGGCGTCGATGTTCTCAAGAAACTCGAGGGACACCTCGCAGAAACCGGCAAGCTTTTCTGGGAATTCAATTACCGAATCGGCTGGAAGCGGGTGGTTGGACACAATTATGTGTACGGCTCTATTGCGCTGGAGCGTGCTGCGACCGAGGATAATACACTTGAAATATCAAGGTTGCTTGCCTCCGCCTACGAGAACATGAGAGTTTGGGATTCGACGGCCTCGAAATACGAGCAGATGATCGACTTCGGCGACTCGTCGAAGGAGAACTTCCATAAGGTCGCCATCGCTTCGGCAAGTCTCGATGATTCGACAAGAGCAATCGAGTATTTCAAGTATGGTATCGAGCATTTCCCCAACTACATGGATAACTATGAATACATGGCACGCTACTATTTCCAGAAAGAGATGTATGATAGTCTCGAAATGCTGGCGGAGCACGGCCTCAAACACCTCGGACACTCTATTGAACTTGAAGCGTCTATGATACTGGTCTACCACTACACTGATCGACCCGAACAGCGCGACAGTCTTTATGCCGAATTCATGGACTATTTCCGCATATACCCGACCGCTCTTTATGACTGGGGGATTTTCCTTGAAGAAAATGGCCTTGTATACCAAGGTCGAAAGATGCAGGCTGCCGATATGACTGTCGCTAACTCCAATCTGCGTGTAATCCTCGGCTTTTATCACCACTACAAAATGACCGGGATTCCAGATTCGGCAAGAATTCTAATCGATCGCTTAATCGAATTCGATTCTGCGGGAGTTTTCATTGAAGTGACTGACGCGGTTCGGCATTTCGATACGATCCTCTGGCCGGATGAACGATTCAGACGCGACTCCGACTGATACATCATCCACTACAGGTGTGTTGAATAACCCGTGAAACTCGGAAGCTGCAACCGTCGTCATCACGAGGAGCTACAGCGACGTGGTGATCTCACTCGTCACCCCTGCACAGGCAGGGGTCCAGACAAGCTTTTCCAGTCTGTAACATTGCGCTTTCTGAAGCTGGTTCTGGATTCCCGTCTTCACGGGAATGACGAGGACCAGTAACTGACATGCTTGATATTGCCACACTCCCTGCGGTCGCTCGCAATGACAGCAAGACTCAGTGGTACTGTGGGTGGCAGACGTCCTCGCGAGTCCTGAGCTTCGAAGGGTCTGCCCCATCTTGCGCTAACATCGGCGGGGTGGCATGCACAAACTTGTTTGGGCATGAGTACCAACACGCCCAAGCACAGCTTGAGCGTGCCACCCATCGGCATTCTGCAGGTCAAGCGGGCAGGCCGCTTGACCTACATGGACTATTCGGACCCTGGTTTTTTTCGTTTCATCCGGATTGCGACTTCATCGGTATCTTTCTGCAGCGCGAGATTGAGATCATGAGTATACTGGTCTCTCCTGATCTCCTTGAGGCGTTCGTATTTTTTCACTTCTCTTGATGATTCCTCCAGCTCCTTACGGCGCTTGTCGGTCTCTTCCGACTGGCGCTCCACGACCCCTGACTGATGCCTGACGAGGAAGCCAAGCTGGCCCATGTATTCGCTGGTTCTGCGGAGATTCTCCGGCTCGACTCTGCGCAGACGTTTGGAGCGGTCTTTTGCGCGACGCAGTGAGACCTCTGTCTTGAGCGTCTCGAGTCTGCTTCGTTCCTCAGCTTCCTGTTGCTTAGCCTGCGCGAGGCGACGCTGAGATTGTTTCTTCCGATCCTCTTTCAGCTTCTTCAACTTGTCGAGGCGGAACTTGAATTTCTTCACGGTCGATTATTGCCTTGAGATGTTCGATGTCTGCTTCAAAGTCACTCGTTTCCGTCATATCCTGAGTAAGGAAATTGTTGATGTCGCCAAGTTTCGCGATTGCCTCGTCCGTGAGCGCATGTGATCCTTTCACATAGGCACCGATGGTGATGAGGTCTTCCGAGTCGCGATATGCTGCGAGCAGTTCCCGCACTCTTCCCGCGACTCGACGGTGCTCATCGGTGACGATATCGGGCATGACTCTCGACACGGAATCGAGCACATCCACCGCAGGATAATGATTGCGATTCGCGAGTCTCCGCGACAGCGTCACATGTCCATCCAGTATGGATCGCACGGCATCGGATACCGGCTCATTGAAATCATCACCCTCGACCAGTACCGTGTATATACCGCTGATGCTTCCCTTCGCGGTGACACCCGGCCTCTCGAGAAGCTTCGGAAGAAACGCGAAGACCGATGGGGTGTAGCCTTTGGTTGCCGGCGGTTCGCCAACCGCCAATCCGATTTCGCGTAACCCCATTGCGATCCTCGTGATCGAATCGATCATCAGGATAACATCTTTGCCCTGATCTCGAAAATACTCAGCGATCGTAGTTGCAACGAGTGCGCCCTTGACTTTAATCAGGGCTGGCTGATCCGATGTCACAGCCACAACGACAGAGCGTTTCAAGCCATCCTCGCCAAGGTCTCGTTCGAGGAAATCCCTCACTTCGCGCCCGCGTTCGCCGATCAGGCCGATCACGTTCACATCCGCCCTCGAATGCCTGGCGATCATGCCCATCATAACGCTCTTCCCTACACCTGATCCGGCGAAAATTCCGAGCCTCTGCCCCTTGCCGCATGTTACCATTGAATCGAGTGAGCGCACGCCTGTGACGACAGGCTCGGCAATCCTGATCCGCTTCAGTGGATGGGGCGGCGTGGCGTACACATAGCTTTTATTGTCGCAACAGAGAGGTCCTTTGTCATCGAGTGGCTTTCCGAGACCGTCGAGGATTCTCCCGAGGAGTTCATCTCCGGTTTCGACACAAAATGTCTCGCCAGTCGCCTCTACAACCGAACCCGGATTGATACCGCTCATATCCCCCAGCGGCATCAACATAACCTGCCGGTCCTTGAATCCGACCACCTCGGCGAGAACAGGCTCACCTCCCTCGCATGGGAGTATCCTGCAGAGTTCGCCGATTGACGTTGAGGGTCCCGTTGAGGAAATTACAAGGCCGATAACCCGCGCAACTTTCCCCTGCTGTCTGAGGGTCACGGCGCCTTCCACCGCGTCGCTGTATTTTCTGAAGATATCCGGCATCAGTTGTCGGAATGGCTGGCGTTGGCTTTTCTCAGGGAGTCTGTGATTGCCTGAATCTCTGTTTCGATGCGTGCATCGACATTTCCCGAATCAGTTTCGAGCACGCATCCTCCCGGAGCAATTCGTCTGTCTGATTCGATCGTCACGCGTTGAATCCTGTCATCTATCGCGTACAAATCATCGAGCCTTTCTCTCACGAATGATTCCTGCTCCGGCGACACTTTGATTACGAGTGTCGAACGATCAAGCAACAGACGAACTGCCTTGCGCGCAGCATCGATCACCAACTCCGGATCGAATTCAGCCTTGACTCCAATGATCTTCTTCGCAATTTCCATCGCCAGATCGATGACCTCAGACTCAGCCTGCCGGTAGATTTCCGCCCGCTGAGCCTCGACGTCGGCTGCGAGTCTATTGAAACTTTCGGCGACCTTGCGGGCCTCCTGCATCCCATCTTCGAGTCCCGACCTGCGGCCTTCCTCATGACCCCTGCGGTACGCTTCTTCTTTTTCGACTCTGGATCGCTCCAGAAGTTCGATGTATTCTTTTTCAAGGACGTATTTGGGAGCGGTGACTGCGTCGTCTCTCAGACCGATTGTGAACTTCTCGTCAGAGACGCGAACTCTGCTGAGAAGGTTAGACAACGATGTCTTCCTTCCCGCCGCGACCCGATATGACAATCTGCCCTTCCTCTTCAAGCCTGCGGATCGACTCAACGATTCGTTGCTGTGCCGCTTCCACATCGGAGAGCCTCATCGGACCCATGAATTCCATTTCTTCTTTGATCATCACCGACACTCGCTCCGACACATTGCTGTATATCTTGCTTTTGACTTCATCCGATGTCGCCTTGAGGGCAATCGAGAGGTCCTTCGTTTCGACTTCCTTGAGAAGGCGCTGCACAGAGCGATCATCGAGAAGCACGAGATCCTCGAAGATGAACATCATATTCTTGATTTCCGCTGCCAGCTCAGAGTTCTCGGCCTCCAGCGTTTGAAGGATGTTCTTCTCTGACGAAGTCTCCACCAGATTGAGAATATCTGCGATGGCTTTCGCTCCTCCGGACACCGAGAGATCGCGCATGGAGCTGCTCGCAAAGTGAGACTCAAGCGTGCTCTCTATCTGCTTGAGTATCTCAGGGGAGATTTTCTCCATGGTAGCGACCCGTATGGCAACTTCCGACTGGAGCTCGGGAGGTAACTCGGAAAGGACCGCAGCCGACTGCTGTGCATTAAGTTGTGTCAGGATCAGCGAAATGGTCTGTGGGTGCTCATGCTGAATAAACTGGACAAGTTGTTTCGGATCGATATTCTGCAGGAGTTTGAAGCCGGAAGTGATCAATGAGCTCTCCAGCTTGTTCAATAGCCCGACTGCCCTGCTCTTACCGACAGCTTTCTCAAGGATCTCCCTTGCGAAATCTATGCCACCCTGCGAGATATACTGTCTCGCAAGGTAAATATCATGGCACTCTTCTATGACCTGATCCTCGATTTCCGACGGCACGTCTCGCATATTCGCGATCTCGACAGTCAACTTCTCGAGATCGACTTCTCCCAAATCCTTAAGAACCTCAGAGGCGATCTCTGTGCCAAACGCGATCAGCGCTATGGCAGCTTTTTGTGTGTTTGTCAACTCTTCGTATTTGACCGACATATCATGCTACTCAGTCATTATTGTACGAATTACACGCGCTATTTCGTCCGGCTTTTCTTCGGCAGTCTTCTTCATCTGATCGACAAGCCGCGCTCTCTGGGGTTGCACCACCACTGAGGCTTCTTCAGGAGATGGAGGCGGAGGTGGGGTCGGAAGCGACGGCATGTATCTGAAGAACGCCTGTATGGTCTTCTTGATCTTCTTCTTACTGTAGAAGAAGATTAATATTCCGGCAAGCACCATCAGCACCTTCTTGCCAACATCCATGTAGAAGGTCCGGGTGGCGATCTCATCGAGTCTCTTCTGCTCCTCGAGCATGCCGTTGTCCTGGAACTGCATATTCATCACTTCAATTTTGTCGCTTCGCGTATCATCGTAACCAACCGCGTTCTTCACGATCGCCGTGATTCTGTCAAGCTCCTCACTGCTTCTCGGTTGATACTGCAGGACTTGTTCACCTTCTTCACCCGGCGCCATTTCATAGTTGCCGTCGACAAGCACAGCCACAGTCAGCTTGTCTATGCCGCCGACGGAACTGACAACTCGCTGGATCGTCTTGTTCACCTCGTAGTTCGTCACCGTAGTCTCGATAGTGCTGGAATTCTGCACGTTTGACGAATCGAGACCGCTGGAACTGGCGTCGGAATTCGTCTCCGATGTTCGTTCCTCGCTCCTGACTGCAAGGTTGTCGGGATCATACGTCTCCGATGTCTCTTCGACCTGATCGAAATCGAGCTTTGCTGTGATTCTAACGATCGATTTGCCGACTCCGAAGGAATTATCGAGCAGGCTCTGGGCTTTGCGCTCAAGGTATCTTTCGACGCTCTGTCGGAGTTCGAGCTGCGAACTGGAAAGCACCGCAATGTCATCCGACCCACCGGGCTGTGTCAGCAGATTTCCGTCATAATCGATAATCGATATATTCCCGGGCGAAAGCCCTTCAACGGAAGATGCAATCAAGTGAGATATGCCCCTGACCTGTCGCTTCGTAAGCGAGCCGCCCGCCGACAACTTCACGAGCACAGATGCAGTTGCGGGTTCTTTGTCTTCCTCGAAGAGATGATCCTCCGGCATGACGACATGCACCCTCGCGGCTTCGACGTCCGAGAGTTCCATAACCGACTTTGCGAGTTCACCCTCGAGGGCACGGCGGAAATTGATTTTCTGAAGAAACTCTGTCATGCCGAGATTAGTCTTGTCGAACAGCGAATAGCCGACAGTTCCCGACTTGGGAAGGCCGAGAGCCGCCAGCCGTATTCTCGCCTTGTAGACAACGCTCGAAGGAACCTCGACCGCCTGTCCGCCGTCTGTAATCCGGTACGAAACATCCATTTCGTCAAGCTTTTCGAGCACTTCCGAAACTGAGGCGCTGTCGAGGTCTTTGTACAGGGTGACATATGTCACGCTCTTGAATACGCCGAACAGAAAACACGATGCAACGATCAACGCTGCAACAAACGAGACTATCAGAATCATCTGCGATCCTGTCATGTTCCTGACTATCGCAGAGAAGTGATTATAGGTGTGTCTTAAAATATCCATGCTACTAGTCTACCTACACTGGTGTCCTGATGATTTCTCTGTATGAATCGAGCAACTTATTCCTGATTTCCATGAGAAGCTCAAATGCAACGGAGGCTTCTTCGGCAGCGAGCATTACCTGATGTACATCAGTAATTTCACCTACTAAAAATTTCTTCTCGATCTCACTTGAATTCATCTGCAGATCGTTGACATCCTTGACAAATGATTTCAGCATAGATCCAAATGACTCACCGTCAACCTTTTTCATCGCACTCAGTTTATCGAGTGCCGGCAAGGGCGAGATATGACTGACCGGATTGACTTTGAATGAACTCATGCTTTGACATCCAGGAGCTTGCCGAGAGTCTGGCTTGCAGAGCCACCCGTCGCACGCGCTGATCTTCTCGTATTCGCTGTAAACACCTCGGAGAGAAACTGCCGCTCAGCCTTCGACAGGTAGTCAAGAAACTTCGCGCCATCGATCTCGGCATTAGCACCGACAGACGAACCTTCCTGGTGAACCTTGCTCACATCGGTCGTCCGGGTGGACGTACTTCTCTTGAATTGCGAGGCGATGTCTCTGTATGCCTGAACGGGATCAGAATGTATCTTCACGGAGCCTCCTAAATATCCATCGCTTCCGAGATCATCTCTTTTGTAGCATTCGCCGCCGTGACATTGGCCTCGAACGCTCTTGCCGCAACCATCATATTCACCATCTCAGTCACGACATTGATATCCGGCATTGCAACATAGCCATCCGCATCCGCGTCAGGATGAGACGGATCATGTACCATTTTGAATTTGTTCGACCGATCGGCAAGTACTCTGGCGCTTGCTTCAGAAACACTGAGATTGCCGCTGCTCCGCCGTGCCGATGTCGATTTGTGTCCTGTATGTGTGCGACTGAGCTGCACTCTCGCTCTGCCAAGTTCTCCGGAGAACGTGACGGAGCGTTCATTCGAGCTGACCAGAACCTGTTTGCGACGATACGGTTTCCCGTCAGGCGTCCGTGTCGTCTCCGCATTGGCGATGTTCTCGGCTGTCGTGTTCATCTTCATCCTCTGAACCGACATCCCTGATCCCGAGATTTTCAGTGAAGAAAACAGATCACTCATCGCTCTCTCCAGTCATATCAGGCCTTACGTCCACGTATGGCTGACCTGATTCCATCAAACTTGTTACCGGCAAGCTTCGCCGCCAATTCGAACAGGAGGCTGTTCTGCGCCAGGTTTCCCATCTCTCGATCAATATCGACGTCATTGACAGCCGTCGAATTCTCACTTGCCTCAGAGACCTTGACCTCCGGCCCTTTGTTTCTCGCTGAACCGACAGGTATATGCCTCGGATGAGTCACTGCGATCCTCGAATTCTTAGACGCCGTCGCTTTGCGCAACTCCGAATCGAAGTCTATCGATTTGCTGCTGTATCCCGGAGTCGTTACATTGGCGATGTTTGACGCAATCAGCTTGTGTCTGAAGGCGGAAAGATCCATCATCCGCTTCAGGGCAGGCAACGATGTTTTGTTCAGTACTGCGTCTTTTACAATATTACTCATGACACTGCTCCTGACCATCACTTCGCAATTGCAATGCCAAAACGAAACCCACCTGACGCACTATCGCAACCGCATGCAGCGCTGCATCTTATGGAATCGCACGATATGGGTCTGTGGGCAGAATCTAAGATACAGTGGAAGTTTTTTCCTTGAAGGCGGGATGATATTACATAAAGACAAAGAGGCGACACAGGTCGCCTCTTCCAAGAATATTGAAGTCGTGAAGAACGCTACTGATCCGGCTTCTCAGGCTCGTCGGTCTCAGCAGCGTCATCCTGCGAGACATCAGCCTCAGGCTTTGTCTCAACAGTCTCCTCGGCCACTGTTGCAGACTCGGCTGCCGGTGCCTTCTCTGCCTTTGGTGCGGCCTTCCGTCCGAAGAACTTCTTCTTGCTCTTCTTCCCGGTCCCCTCCTCCGCAACTTGCTGATCCATTATCAACTCTATTACGACGATCTCTGCACCATCTCCAGACCGAGTACCGACTCGCATGATTCTGGAGTAGCCTGAAGTCCTGTTGAGCATCCCAGGCGCGATTTCATCGAAGAGCGTCTTGAGCGTTTCTTTCTGTTTTACCATCTTTGCCGCAAGACGCCTGGCACTGACAGTGTTCTTCTTCGCCGTAGTAATGAGATCATCGATCACCGGCTTGAGAGCTTTCGCTTTGGACTCGGTCGTCTTTATCCTCTTGTGAGTAATCAGAGCTGAGACCAGATTCGTCATCAGCGCCCGACGGTGCTCGCTTGGACGCTCCAGCTTGTGTATTTTCTTCCCATGTCGCATCGTCGGTTATTCCTTCTTCTTCGGTTCCAGAAACTTATCGACATCCATGCCGAACGAAATACCGAGATCTTCGAGGATTCCAGTCAACTCATTGAGCGACTTGCGCCCGAAGTTGCGGTACTTCAGCATATCGGATTCTGTCTTCCGGACGAGATCCGCAAGAATCTGAATGTTAGCGGCCCTGAGACAGTTCGAGGATCTGACGGATAGTTCGAGTTCTTCGACGCGAGTCTGGAGCAATTGCCTTATCCTCACAGTCTCTTCGTCCTCAACCTCTTCCTCTTCGACTTCGATCTCCTCTTCAGTGTGGATCAGGAGTTGAAGATGGTCCTTGAGAAGTTTCGCTCCAAATCCGACTGCCTCTTCCGGCTCAAGAATACCGTTAGTCGTGACTTCAAGTGTCAACCTGTCATAATCCGTCTTCTGGCCGATTCGTGTGTTCTCGACACTGTAGTTGACATTCACAACCGGCGAAAAGAGCGAGTCGACAAAGATAGTACCCTTGGGGGCGTCGGGACGCTTATTGTGATCCGCAAGAACATAGCTGCGACCAGTGTCAACATCCATCTCAATCTTCAGTGTGACGTCATCGGTCAACTCCACGATGTGCTGATCGAGATTCGTGATCTCGATTTCGGAGGGACACTGTATGTCCTTAGCCGAATACTTGCCTTTCCCCTTGCACTCGAGCGTCATGGTCTTCATCTCATCGGCATCCAGTTTGACCCAGAGATTCTTTATGTTGAGTACGATGTCGGTCACATCCTGATAGACGCCAGGAATGCTGGAGAACTCATGAGGAACGCCTTCGATCCTGAGCGATACTACAGCAGCCCCCTGCAGAGATGACAGCAGCACCCGTCGCAGGGCGTTGCCGATCGTATTACCGAATCCGCGCTCCAGAGGCTCCATAACGAATCTGCCAAAAAACCGCGGATCTTCCGCATCTTCCCTGATCACCTCTTTAGGCATCTGAAGATTCTTCCATTTCATGAATCTGCCTCCCTTGCCCTACTTGGAGTAAAGCTCCACGATAAGCTGCTCTGATGCGATCACAGGAATGTCTGCGCGTTTCGGCACCTCAAGCAGTTCACCCTCCAAGGCAGCCTTGTTCAGGCGGAGCCATGGTATATCAGCCGATCTGTCTGCATCTTTGAGAGCAGAATGAATTATATCGAGGTTCTTTGATTTGTCTCGCACTTGTACAACATCGCCGGGCTTGAGACTGAAAGACGGGATGTCTACGAGTCTGCTGTTGACCGTGAAATGTCGATGCAGGACCAACTGCCTGGCAGATGCACGAGACGGCGCGAATCCGAGTCTGTACACGAAGTTGTCGAGTCGTCTCTCGATTAAAGCCAGAAGATTCTCGCCGGTGACGCCCTTGGCGCGTGCGGCCTTCAAATAATAGTTGTGGAACTGCTTCTCGAGAATGCCGTAGATCCGACGGACTTTCTGCTTTTCGCGCAACTGTGTGCCGTACCCGGAGACTTTCCTTCTGCGCCTCGAGTTGCCGTGCTGTCCTGGCCCATATTCTCTTCGCTCTATCGAGCATTTCTTGCCATAACACCGGCTGCCCTTCAGAAACAACTTCTCTCCCTCTCGTCTGCACTGTTTGCAGACAGGACCAGTGTATCTCGCCATAGAACTAAACTCTCCTTCTCTTTGGTGGACGGCATCCATTGTGCGGAATCGGGGTGACATCCCTGATGAAAGTAATATCGAGCCCTGCCGCCTGCAGGGATCTGATCGCTGCCTCACGGCCCGATCCGGGACCTTTCACCCAGACTTCCACTTTCCTGACGCCCATGTCCAGGGCCTCTTTGGCTGTCGACGTGGCTGCAAGCTGTGCCGCGAACGGCGTGCTCTTCTTGGAGCCTTTGAAGCCAGCCTTGCCTGCAGATGCCCACGAGAGGACATTACCACTGGTATCCGTTATGCAGACAATAGTATTGTTGAACGTCGCCTTGATGTGCGCGATGCCAAGCGCTTCAGCGCGTTTGGCTTTTTTCTTGGTACGTTTGCGTTTAGGATCCGCCACGAAATCTCCTCATATGATATATCGATAATACTCGATCACTTCGGCGATGGAGCTCTCTTCTTTCCACCGACAGTCTTCTTCGGACCCTTTCGGGTGCGAGCGTTGGTCTTGGTCCTCTGTCCCCGGAGCGGGAGACCGCGACGATGGCGAAGACCGCGGTACGAACCGATGTCGATGAGCCGCTTGATATTCATCGCCACTTCGCTCCGCAGTACACCCTCCACCCTGTGCTCCGCCTCGATGACAGCTCGCAGCTTGGCGACGTCCTCATCGGAGAGCGAATGCACGCGAGTGTCGGGATTCACTCCGCTTTTCTTCAGTATGGCCCTGGAGGACGTGAGACCAATTCCATAGATATATGTCAAACCTATTTCAATCCTCTTGTCTCTGGGCAAATCGACGCCTGCTAAACGAGCCACGTTTCCTCCTTAGCCCTGTCTCTGCTTGTGACGAGGGTTCTTGCAGATTACCCTCACGACGCCCTTGCGCCTGATAATCTTGCAGTGCTCACAACGCTTTTTTACAGATGAGCGAACTTTCATATCGACCTCTAATCTATTTGTAACGGTACGTTATCCTGCCTCTGTTCAAATCATACGGGGAAAGTTCTACAGTGACTCTATCCCCGGGGAGAATCTTGATATAGTGCATTCTCATCTTGCCGGAAATATGCGCGAGCACTTTGTGCCCGTTTTCCAGCTCGACTCTGAACATCGCGTTCGGTAAAGGTTCAACTACCGTGCCCTCAACCTGAATTGTTTCTTGTTTGGCCATATTACAGTGACAAAATCCTTGGTCCGTTATCGGTTATCGCAACGGTGTGTTCAAAATGAGCCGAAAGCGAACCATCGGCCGTAACAACCGTCCATTTATCGGGCCTGGTCTTAACCTCGAAACCGCCAGCGTTGACCATCGGTTCAATCGCAATCACCATGCCTGTCTTAAGCAGCACACCTTGTCCGGGAACGCCGTAGTTCGGGACTTGAGGATCTTCATGCATTTTTCGGCCGATCCCGTGGCCCACGAGGTCTCTCACAACGCTAAACCCAGCTTTCTCTGCAGTCGACTGAATCGCGTACGAGATGTCCCCAAGCCTGTTACCGTTTCGAGCCTTGCTGATTCCTTTCTCGAGTGCCTGCTTCGTTACTTCCAGCAATTTCCGGGCTTCATCGTCGATCTCTCCGATTGCGTATGTTCTCGCAGAGTCGCCGTTGAATCCATCTATGAAACTTCCGATATCGACCGAGACTATCTGACCTTCCCTGACTTTGCGGTCCTTCGACGGGATTCCGTGAACAACCTCGTCATCAATCGACACACAGATAGACTTGGGATAGTCGTGATACCCAAGAAACGCGGGCTCTGCGCCCTGCGAACGGATATAACCCTCGGCTATCTCATTAAGTTCCGCAGTCGATATCCCCGGCCTTATCTCCTCTCCGATCAGATCGAGCGTTCTGGCGACAATCTCTCCCGCCACGCGCATACGCTCTATTTCTTCTTTCGTCTTCAGTTCTATCATTTTCAGCCGATTGCGCTGTCGAGCATCGAGACGAGGTCATTAAAGATCGCCTCTATGTCCCTCTCTCCGTTGACGCTCTTGAGCAGACTTTGATTCCGATAGTAGTCCTGCAGTGGCTGTGTCTGATCCTTGTAAACTTCCAGTCTGTTCTTGACAACTTCTTCGGTGTCGTCCCTCCGTTTCGAGAGAGCGATCCCGCACTTGTCGCAGATGCCTTCCCTCTTTGGGAGTTTGCTCGGATAGTTATAGGTCGCCTGACACGAAGAGCAGAAATACCTTCCGGAAAGACGATTGACAACTTCCTTATCTGACACAGCGAGGTCGAGAACAATATCGATCTTGGAACCCATATCTGCAAGCATCGCATCGAGCCCTTCGGCCTGCGGAACCGTCCGAGGAAAACCGTCGAAGAGAATCTTCTCGTCACCTTCGATGCGCTCTCTGATGAGACCGAGTATCAGGTCGTCAGGCACCAGATCGCCCGCATCCATGAATGACTTCGCTTTCAATCCGAGCTCGGTTTCATCCTTCACCGCACTGCGAAGAATATCTCCGGTCGAGAGATGCACAAGTCCCTTCTTGTCGGCAAGCTTAGCAGCCTGAGTGCCCTTTCCGGACCCCGGTGGACCCAGCATGATTGCCAGCATTACATCGACCTCCCTCTGATACGACCCTTTTTCATGAATCCGTCGTAATGGCGCATAATGAGATGTGATTCCATCTGCTGAAGCGTGTCGAGCGCGACACCGACGACAATCAGGATACCCGTTCCACCGAAGTAGAATGTGACCCCTGCAAACCTGATCAGCAGGTTCGGCAGGATCGCGATGATCGCGAAAAAGACAGCACCAGGAAGAGTAATCCGTGTCAGCGTTTTGTCAATGTAGTCGGCGGTTCTCTTGCCAGGTCTTATCCCAGGAATGAAACCGCCCTGCTTTTTCATATTGTCAGCCAGCTCAATCGGATTGATCACAATCGCTGTGTAGAAGAATGCGAAGAAAACAATTACCGTTCCGAAAATCAGGTTATAAGTAACAGCGCTTGGATCGAAATAGGATGTTATGAGCGTGACAAATTCGTTGTTCGGGAAAAATGTCGCCAATGTCGACGGAGCAAACATGATCGACTGAGCAAAGATAATTGGAATAACACCGGCTGTGTTGACACTCAGAGGAAGATGTGTCGACTGGCCGCCGTAGACTTTTCGACCGACTACTCGTTTTGCATATTGAACAGGAATCCTCCGCTGCGCCCTCGTAACCAGGACGATTGCCGCAACTACGGCTATCAGGAACGCGACGATTATCACCTCGGTCATGATGCCGCGCACACCAGCAAAGAGAAGCTGAATCTCGTCGATAACTGCGGGCACGAACTGCGCGATAATACCGATGAAGATTATCAGCGATATGCCATTGCCTATTCCTCGCTCCGTAATCTGTTCACCGAGCCACATGATGAAAATCGTGCCGGAGGTAAACGTCAGCACTGTCAGAGCGACAAATCCCATGCCGGGGTTAGTGACCACCGAGACTCCCGACTGGAGATTAATACTCTGCAGGTAGATGGCTGTGCCCCATGCCTGCATAGCTGCGATCACCACCGTCCCGTATCGAGTATACTGCGTGATCTTCTTCCGACCTTCCTCACCTTCCTTTTGAAGCTTCTGGAAGTATGGTACGATCGGAGTCAGGAGCTGCATAATGATCGATGCGGAAATGTACGGCATTATGCCGAGCGCGAAGATAGTCGCCTTCTGAAAGGCGCCGCCGACAAACAAATCATACAGTCCGAAAAGCGTTCCCGCCTGCGACTCGAAGAAGCTCTTGAGCGCAACGGCATCAATGCCAGGCGTCGGAATATGGCCGCCAAGACGATAAACGATCAGAATAAAGAGAGTGAAGAATATCCTGTTCCTCAACTCCTTGATCTTAAATGCATTTTGAAAAGACTCGAGCATTTAGATTGTCTCCACTTTCCCCCCTGCCGCCTCCAGCTTCTCTCTGGCGGACGCACTGAAGGCCTGAGCCATCACAGTGCATGCAACGGAGATATCACCGTTGCCGAGTATCTTGACAGGCTTATTGAGTGTGCTGATCAGTCCGGTTGATTTCATCTGTTCTGGTCCAATCTCCGCTGGCTCAGCAAACTTAGCAGCTATTTGTCCTATGTTCACGACCTGATAACACGTCGGATCCAAGCTCTTGAACCCTCTCTTGGGAAGTCGCCTGTGAAGTGGCATCTGGCCACTTTCACGCCAGGGTTTCCTCTTGACGCCGGAACGACTCAGTTGTCCCTTATGCCCGCGGCCACAGGTCTTTCCTTTGCCGCTGCCGGGACCACGTCCGACTCGCTTTCGCTTCCTGGTGGAGCCTTTAGGCTTCTCCAAATTACCGAGATCCATCAGGATATCTCCTCAACCTTCAACAGGTGTTGAATTTTCTTCACCATGCCTCTTATCTGAGGCGTATCGTTGTGAACTACGGTCTGATGCATCTTTTTGATCCCGAGCGCGCGCAATGTCGCTCCCTGATCCCACCTGCGACCGATCGAGCTTCTGGTCTGAGTAATGCTCAACTTCATCGTCACTCACCCTTTTCGGTCGGCATTCCGCGATACTCGAGCGCTTGCTCTTTTGTCCGAAGAGATCTCAGGCCGTTCACCGTTGCCTTGACAACATTGTGAGGATTCGGAGAGCCGAGCGATTTCGTAAGGATATCCTGTATCCCCGCAGCCTCGAGGACTGCCCTGGCGGCGCCACCGGCAATCACGCCGGTTCCGGGCGATGCCGGCCTCAGCAAAACGCGAGCCGCACCGAATCGTCCGATAACCTTATACGGAATCGTTCCGCCCTTCATTGCTATCTTGCTCATATTCTTGCGCGCCGCTTCGGTGGCCTTTCGAATCGCATCCGATACTTCCGAAGCTTTGCCAAGACCTACACCAACCGAGCCCTCACGATCTCCAACCGACACAAGAGCGGTAAAGGAAAACCGCCGTCCGCCCTTCACCACCTTGGCGACGCGGTTCACGTGAATGATTCGCTCTTCGAGATCGAAGCCGTCAGATTCATACCTGGGTTTATTTTGCCACATATTCGATCCTTAAACTCTAAAACTGCAGGCCACCCTTGCGGGCACCCTCAGCAACGGCCTTGACCCTGCCGTGGTAAAGATACCCGTGCCGGTCAAACGAAACCTTTTCAATTCCCTTCTCTCTGGCAAGCTCGGCTATTCTGAGACCGACCTTGAAACTCTTTGCGGTCTTGGTATCCTCAGCCCCGAAGGCTTCTCTGAGAACCAAGTCTCTGGTACTCGCTGCAACCAGAGTCACACCCTGGGAGTCATCGATCACCTGCGCGTAGATTTCCTTCAGACTCCTGCTCACGCATAACCTCGGCATCTCTGAAGTACCCTTGACCAGCTTGCCCACGCGCATTTTTCTGCGATTGCGAGTGCGAACCTTCCGCAAATGTTGTATTCTCAAATCAGACATAGCTCAATACCGAACAGCTTAGGCAGCGGTCTTGCCGGCTTTCCGCCGAATCTGCTCGCCTTCGTATTTGATTCCTTTACCCTTATAAGGCTCAGGCCGACGGAAGCTCCTGATCTTTGCCGACACCTCGCCCACCAACTGCTTGTCTATCCCATTGACGATGATCTTATTGTTGCCCTCCAGCACAAACTCGATACCCGGAGGAGGAATGACAACAATCGGGTGCGAATAGCCAAGCGCTAACGTTAGATTCTTGCCCTCAAGCCCGGCGCGATAGCCGACGCCTACGATCTCCAGGGTCTTCTTGAATCCTTCACTGACTCCAAGCACCATGTTATTGATCAACGCCCGAGTCAGACCATGAAGAGCCTTGTTGGTCTTGCTGTCTGATGGTCTCTCAACCCTGATCTCCGAGTCATCTACAATCACCTTCATCTTGGGATGGTGATCGAGCTTGAGCGTTCCTTTCGAACCGCTGACCGTCAGGGTCGCCCCCGAAAGTTCCGCCTTGACTTTGTCCGGCAAACTGACCGGAGATTTGCCTACACGAGACATCTTATCTCCTTTACCACACCCTGAGAAGGGCTTCTCCACCGACGCCGGCTTTAATCGCCTGTTCGTGGGTCATGATTCCACGAGACGTCGAGAGTACAGTCGTACCGACCTGGTAGCCGAGTTTTTTTATTTCGTCAACCGTCGCGTACCGGCGTAGACCGGGTTTCGAGACGCGCTCCAGGCCGAGAATGACACTTTCGTCCTTCTTCGTATACTTGAGAAACACCCGAATCATGCCCTGCTTGCTGTCGGGAACGACAGTAAAATCATGAATAAAACCAAGCTCGTTCAGGATTCGCGCAATCTCCTTCTTGATATTCGACGACGGAATATCTACGGCCCTGCGCTGCGCCTTGGCGCCGTTCCTGATACGAGTCAGCATATCTGCAATCGGATCTGTCATGCTCATCTGATAAACTCCTACCAACTCGCCTTGACGACACCCGGAATCTCGCCAAACAGAGCGAGTTCGCGG
This sequence comes from uncultured bacterium, assembly GCA_965369655.1. Classification (GTDB taxonomy): domain Bacteria; phylum Zixibacteria; class MSB-5A5; order JAABVY01; family JAHJOQ01; genus JAJRZO01. The sequence continues at coordinate 18,377 of CBDUQR010000024.1, forward strand.
AAGCAAATCCTGCAGATGCCGAATCTACGCATATAGCTTCTGGGACGACCGCACCTGCGACAACGGCTGTACGCCCGCACTTTGAATTTTGGTTTCCGCCTCTGCTTCACTATCAAACACTTCTTCGCCACTCTATCCCTTCTTTCTAAACGGCATCCCCATCTCCTTCAGGAGATGAAAAGCTTCCTCGTCTGTCCTGGCCGACGTGACTACAGTGACGCCAAAGCCTCTGATCTTATCGATCTTATCGTAGTCAATTTCGGGGAATATGATCTGCTCCTTTATTCCGAGAGTGTAGTTTCCCCGTCCATCGAAACCTTCAGGTGACGATCCGCGAAAGTCCCTGATTCGCGGCATCGCAGCATTCGTCAGGCGATCAAAAAACTCGTACATCCTCTCGCGCCTGAGCGTCACGCATGCTCCGATCGGCATGCCTGCCCGCAACTTGAAATTCGAAATCGACTTCTTCGCACGCCGAATCACAGGCTTCTGGCCGGTAATGCGAGTCAGATCACTCACCCCGGATTCCAGCGCCTTTGAATTGCTTATGGCCTCGCCAAGTCCCATGTTGACCACGATCTTCACGAGTTTCGGTACCTGCATTATATTCTTGTAACTGAGATCCTTCCGAAGCTTCGGGACAACTTCATTGTAGTACCTATCTTTCAAGCGCGACATCAGATCATCTCTCCACTCTTCACGGATATCCGGACTTTCGTTTTCGTCCTCTTCTCCTTGTCCTCTATCATCCTGTAACCGACGCGTGTCGGACCGTCATTCGAGTAATACATGACATTCGAGACATGGAGCGGCCCCTCTTTCTCGATAATCCCACCCTTGGGATTCTTCTGAGTCGGTCGCGAATGCTTGAATATGAGATTCACACCTTCGACGAGGACCCTGTTCTTGTCCGTCAGGACCTTCAACACTTTGCCTGTCTTGCCGCGATCCTTGCCGGAGATTATCTTAACATGGTCACCTTTTTTGATCTTCATCACACCCTCACAGGACTTCCGGCGCCAGAGACACTATCTTCGTAAATTTCTTTTCTCGCAACTCCCGGGCGACCGGACCGAATATACGTGTGCCGCGCGGCTCATTCTGTTCATTTATTACAACTGCCGCGTTATCTGAGAACCGGATGTAACTCCCATCCTTGCGTCCTATGCTGGAAGTTGTTCTAACAACAACGGCTCTTACGATCTCGCTTTTTTTCACTGTGCCGTTCGGTATCGCGTCTTTCACGGCGCATACTATGATGTCGCCGACTTTAGCATACCTCCGTCTGGTACCGCCAAGTACGCGGAAACACATCACTTTCTTAGCGCCTGTGTTGTCGGCAACCGTCAGTCTTGTGTATTCCTGAATCATCTTACCTGGCCTTCTCCACTATCTTTAACAACCGCCAGCGTTTCATCCTGGAAAGCGGTCGACACTCCATAACTTGCACCTGATCGCCGACACCGCACTGATTCTGCTCGTCATGGGCATACAGCTTCGAACGCTTCTTCACGACTCTTCCATAGAGCGGATGACGCATCGTCCGGGTCAACTGCACTGTGATGGTCTTGTCCATCGCGGCAGAAACGACCACGCCCTGACGTGTCTTTCTCATATTTCGTTCTGCCATCATCTACTCCTTGTCCTCGGAGCCCTTGTCGACCGAATCGAGGATCTTCGATGATGCCGACAGTTTCCTGATTTTCAACTTATGCTCGTGCAGTACCGTCATCATGCGGGCCTTGTCGCGGCGAAGGACACGGAGGCGCAACGGATTATCCAGTTTCTGCACTCGACGTCTGAGATTGAGATTGAACACTTCCTCTTCGATTTCCAGAAGTCCGTGTTCGACCTCCTCAATAGACATATCTCGTATCTGACCCGGTTTCACCTCATACTCCTTTAAGGTCACTGCGACTGACGAATCTGCACTTGATCGGCAACTTGTCTGCAGCCAGTTTCAAAGCCTTACGCGCCAGATCCAAGCTGACGCCTTCCAGTTCAAACATTATTCTCCCAGGCTTGACAACCGCCACCCAGTATTCCGGAGCGCCCTTACCCTTACCCATACGAGTCTCGGCAGGCTTCTTGGTGATGGGCTTGTCCGGGAATATCCGAATCCAGACCTTTCCGCCTCTCTTGATCTTTCGCGTTAAGGCTACGCGAGCAGCCTCGATATGGCGATTCGAGACCCAGTGCGGCTCGAGCGCCTTGAGACCATACTCGCCGAACACGATTGTAGATCCGCGGTAGGCTTTACCTCTTCGATTTCCGCGCTGCTGCCTGCGATATTTGACCCGCTTGGGCATTAACATATCAGTACTCCAACCAACTCAACGAAAAACCTTTATAATACCTGATTTCGTCTATAAAGTCAATGTCAAAATTGACTAACTCGTCGATTCCTCATGCTTATCCTTCCGGTCAGAACCGCTTTGAGGCCGACTCACGCCGTCCGCACCTGCTCCACCCCTGAATGACGGACGCTCACCCGGATGAGGCTTCTTGCGAAGGACTTTTCTCACTTTGCCTTTTTGGGGAGGACGTCTCCGTCGCCCACGGTCAGCCTTGCCGGATTCCCTCAGCTTCGCATCCAGCCTGTTCTCGGCCTCCTCGGTCACTCTATCCTTCGCCGATTCTCCCCACGGGTCGAGAATTTCACCTCTACATATCCACACCTTGACGCCGATGCACCCATAGGTGGTGTGAGCAGTCGATGTGGCATAGTCAATATCCGCCCGAAGAGTGTGCAACGGCACGCGGCCTTCCATGTATTTTTCCGAGCGCGCGATTTCCGCGCCTCCGAGCCGTCCACCACAAACGACCTTGATCCCGTCTGCACCCATCCTCATTGTCGCTGCAAGCGACTTCTTCATCGCCCTGCGAAATGAGATGCGACCCTCGAGCTGTCGCGCAATCGAGTCTGCTACGAGCTTTGCCGAAAGCTCCGGTCTCTTGACCTCGACTATATTGAGCGTTATGTCTTTCTTTGTCAACAACTGCAACTCGTAGCGAAGTTTGTCGACCTCGCTACCCTTTCTGCCGATAACAATCCCGGGACGAGAAGTGTGAATATCGATCGTCACCTTCTTGGGTGCGCGCAAAATCTCTACGTTCGCCAGACCGGCATTTTCGAGCCTCTTTGCGATGTATCGCTTGATCTTGATGTCCTCGTTGAGCAGATCAGCGAAGTTCTTATCGGCGAACCACTTCGAATTCCAGGTCTTTATGACTCCCAGGCGCAGACCGATCGGGTTTGTCTTCTGTCCCAAGATATCCTCCTTCAGGAATTACCCTGCTATTCCTCTTCTGCGGCAGCCTTGCGGCGCCCTTTTTTGCGCTTTTGGGCTGCTTCACGACTGTCGGCTCTGCCTTCGTCGGACAGCAGGACGGAAACGTGACATGTCCGCTTTCTGATACGATACACGCGGCCCATACTGCGGAACCTGATCCTCGGAAGGATCGGCCCACCGTCGATTTTCAACTCGATCACCCGCATGTCCTCAGCCTTGATTTTCGCCGAACCCATCTCTGCGATGGCATTTGAGGCCGCGGACTTGATCGTCTTGTGCAACGGCTTCGCTGCGCGCTTCGGACTGAACTTCAGGATATCGAGCGCATCCTGAACCATCTTCCCACGCACCAACTCAGCAACTCGTCTCACTTTGCGCGCCGACATGCGCACGTATTTGGCTCTTGCTTTCGCCTCTATCATCTCGCTACCTACTTGAAGCCTTTCAACGTGCTCGATCTCTCGGCCAACTTGCCGCCATGACCCCTGAAAGTCCGAGTCAACGCAAATTCTCCAAGCTTATGGCCAACCATGTTCTCAGTTATGTACACCGGCACAAACTTGTTGCCTGTATGGATGGCTATCGTGTGACCCACGAAGTCAGGCGATATAGTCGAACGTCTCGCCCAGGTCTTAATGACCCGCTTCTCACCGGTCTGGTTCATCGCCTCGATCTTCTTGAGAAGACTCTGCTCGACATATGGTCCTTTCTTAAGCGATCTCGCCATCCAATTTCCTCCCGAGTATTATCGCTTCCGACGCTTGACTATCAGCTTGTCGGAAGATTTTTTCCGCCTCGTCTTGAATCCCTTGGTCGGCTTACCCCATGGCGTGCATGGATGACGTCCGCCCGACGACCTGCCTTCACCGCCACCCATCGGATGGTCGACCGGATTCATCGCAACACCACGAACGCGAGGTCTGCGGCCAGCCCAGCGCGAGCGGCCCGCTTTGCCCCACACAACACTTTCGTGATCTATATTACCAACCTGGCCGATCGTGGCGAAACACTCAAGCCTTACGAGCCTGACTTCGCCTGACGGCAACTTAATGTGCGCGTACTTACCCTCTTTGGCAGCGAGTTGAACCGTCGCACCTGCAGACCGCGCAAGCTTACCACCCCTGCCCGGAGTAAGCTCCACATTGTGGACTGATGTACCGAGCGGCATATTATTGAGCTTGGTAGCATTGCCGATCTTGATCTCAACGCTCTCGCCAGACATCACAGAGTCATCAACATGCAGCCCGTGGGGCGCCAGGATGTACCGCTTCTCGCCATCGGCATAATGCAGGAGCGCGATGCGGCACGATCTGTTAGGATCATACTCGATTGTCGCCACCCTCGCCGTAATATCATGTTTATCTCGTTTGAAGTCTACGATCCGGTAATACCTCTTGTGACCGCCGCCACGTCGCCTGGCGGTGATCCGACCCTTGTTATTGCGGCCCCCGGACTTCCTGAGTATCTGGATCAGCGAACGTTCCGGCTTGTCCCTGGTAATCTCCTCAAAAGTCGGAACAGTACGATACCTGCTTGAGGGAGTCGTCGGTTTGAACTTCTTAATACCCATTCTTCTGCCTTCGCTTCACCGTAAGTCGCTATTGGTGTTTGTCTCAGAAAACGTTCAATCTTCAGGCAATCAGATTCCAAACTCTCTCATGAACCGGCTTTGCAGGGAAAGCGTCCCTATACCTGTCCGGACCAGTAGCAATCAGATGTTTTCAAGTTCGGAGATAGTGTCACCCCTGGCAAGCGTGACGATCGCCTTTTTCCAATTCGGTCTCTTTCCTGTAAACCGCCCGAGACGTTTCACCTTGCCCCGGACATTGATTGTAGCGACATCCTTTACGTTAACGTTAAAAAGCTCCTCTACAGCGCGTCTGATATCTATCTTATTTGCCTCTCTGATCACCTCGAAAACATAGCAGTTCTGCTTGTCTCGCAATATGTGAGACTTCTCGGTGGCAATGTGCGACCTTATGATAGTGTGTGGAGACTTCATTTTCCGAAGACCTCCTTCATGGATTCCAGACCTTCTCTCGTTACGAGCACATACTCGGCTCTGACCAGATCATAAGCATTGACGAGCCTGGCACGCTTGAACTGTACCTTCGGAAGATTGCGGCAAGACAACGGCATGCGACTCTCGCGATTCTCATCGAGAATCAACACCTGCTTATCGCTCAGTTCCAAAGCGTCGAGCAATTCGTACACCGTCCTGGTGCTCGGCTTTTCGAGTGCAGGCAGATCGATGACAAAGATATGCTCTTCGGCAGCTCGCTCGGTAAACATCGAAAGCAGGGCGTTCCGCCTCATAGCCTTCGGCATTGTCGATGAATAGCTTCTCGGCTTCGGGCCGAAAACTATGCCGCCGCCTTCCCACAAGGGGGAGCGGTTTGTCCCGGCACGCGCACGACCGGTACCCTTCTGACGCCACGGTTTTGCCCCACCGCCGCGAACTTCCGACCGAGTCTTTGTCGAATGCGTACCCTGTCGACAATTCGACAGATGGGTCTTCACATATTGATAGACCTGATATTTCCGCGGCGTCTGTTCGAACAGGGCAGGATCAAGTTCGATCTCGCCCGCTGCGCCGCCGCTGCCGTTAAATGCTCTTGCCTTAGCCATCGTCTCTATCTGCTCTTCCTGATCTTGACGAACGTATGATTCTTCCCTGGAACTGCGCCACGAACACAGATCAGGTTGTTCTCCGTATCGATCTTAGCCACGAGGAGATTCTTGACAGTTATTCTGTCGCCGCCCATTCGTCCCGACATCCTCGTGCCTTTGAAAACACGCGATGGATACGAACTTTGCCCGATAGATCCGGGCGCCCTCCAGCGATCAGACTGACCGTGAGACTTGGGACCGCCTTTGAAACCGTGACGCCTGACAGTGCCCATGAAACCGAGTCCCTTCGAGACGCCGCTCACATCGACGCGTTCACCCTCATGAAACACATCGACCTTGAATTCGCCGCCGACCTCGATATCGTCGACACTCTCCATACAGACTTCGCGAAGAAAGCGCGTCGGCTTTACATCGTTATTCTTGAAATGCCCGGTCATCGGCATATTGACCAATGTCTCGCGGATTCCCTCGAATCCGAGTTGGACGGCATTGTACCCGTCTTTCTCCTCGCTCTTGACCTGAACCACAGAGCAGGGTCCCGCCTGAATCACGGTAACCGGCAATGCAGAACCGTCTTCGAGGAAGATACGGGTCATGCCAATCTTTCTGCCAAACAGCGTATTCATCGAACTCATACCTTGATCTCAACATCCACACCAGCCGGAAGGTCCAGCTTCATCAGAGCATCGACCGTCTGAGGAGTCGACTCACAGATGTCGATCAGTCTCTTGTGAATTCTTGTTTCAAACTGCTCCCGAGACTTCTTGTCGACATGCGGCGACCGAAGCACCGTATAGACCGTTCGCTTTGTCGGCAGCGGTATCGGACCGACAAGCTTGGCGCCGGTACGCAGCACAGTGCGAGCTATCTCCTTGGTCGACTTGTCAAGGGAATGGTGATCGTATGCCTTGAGACGAATCCTGATTTTCTGACTAGCGGCCATATCGTTACTCCAGAATTTCCGTTACGACGCCGGCGCCGACTGTGCGACCACCCTCACGGATGGCGAAACGAAGCTCCTTCTCTATCGCAACCTCAGTGTGAAGCTCTACTTCCATCTGGATGTTGTCGCCTGGCATAACCATCTCGACATTCTCAGGAAGCTTGATCGAACCGGTTACATCCGTCGTACGTAAATAAAACTGTGGACGATAACCATTGAAGAACGGCGTGTGACGACCACCCTCCTCTTTCTTCAACACATAAACCTCGCCCATAAACTTCTTGTGGGGCTTGATGCTCCCTATCTTCGCGACCACCTGACCACGCTCGATCTCATCCTTGTCTACGCCGCGAAGAAGCAAACCTACATTGTCGCCAGCCTCACCGCTGTCAAGAATCTTACGGAACATCTCGACGCCTGTCACAACAGTCTTGCGAGTCGCCTTGAATCCCACGATCTCCACCTCTGTGCCTGTCGTGATTGCGCCACGCTCGATTCGACCCGTAGCTACCGTACCACGACCCGTGATCGAAAAAACATCCTCGACAGGCATCAGGAACGGCTTGTCGGTCTCACGCTCAGGAGTCGGGATGTAATTGTCGCAAGCATCCATCAACTCATAAACACACTTGAACGAAGGATCATCCTTGATGTCAGGATCTGCCGCTTTAGTCATCGCCTCGAGCGCACTGCCGCGAATGATCGGAATGTCGTCGCCCGGAAAATCATACGCCGACAAAAGCTCGCGAACCTCAAGCTCTACCAAATCCAAAAGCTCTGGATCATCAACCTGATCGACTTTGTTCATGAATACTATCATATACGGTACGCCCACCTGACGAGCAAGAAGAATGTGCTCGCGGGTCTGAGGCATCGGACCATCCGCGGCTGATACCACAAGTATTGCGCCGTCCATCTGAGCCGCGCCCGTGATCATGTTCTTGATATAATCCGCGTGACCCGGACAATCTACATGAGCATAGTGACGATTCTTTGTCTCGTACTCAACATGAGCCGTCGCGATCGTGATACCGCGCTCGCGTTCTTCGGGGGCATTGTCAATCGAATCAAATGTACGTATCTCACTCAAACCGTCGCGAGACAATATCATCGTCATTGCCGCTGTCAACGTAGTCTTGCCATGGTCAACGTGACCGATAGTTCCTACGTTAACATGTGGCTTCGTCCTCTTATACTTTTCCTTCGCCATATCCGACACATCCTCCAGAAAAAAGAATAACTCGTCTAATAAATGCGGTAAATCTCTCTTGTCAAGCTCTTAACACGCAGTTAGTCGCTTTTTTCTTAGTTCCTAAGTCGCCACCTTCCAGTTCGTTTCGCTCCTCACTGCCTGATCGTAATGTGAGAATTCCATGGTGTAAACAGCGCGACCCTGAGAGAGCGATCGAACCCTCGTTGCATACCCGAACATCTCCGAGAGAGGTACTTCCGCGTGAACGACCTGAGCATCGGATCGACGCTCGATTCCGGTGATCTTGCCTCTCCTCGACTTGAGGTCACCGATGATTTCGCCTACGCACTCATCCGACGCCACAACTTCGACTTCCATAAACGGCTCGAGCAACTGTGGCTTCGCCTTCCTCGCGCCTTCCTGGAAAGCGTTTGATGCGGCAATCTTAAACGCCATCTCTGATGAATCGGCGTCATCATACGATCCGCTCAGAAGCGTAGCAGCCACTCCGGTTGTCGGATAGCCTGCAAGCACGCCGAATTCCATGGCGTCCCGTACTCCGCTCTCGACTGCCGGCACGAACTCTGCCGGCACCTCCGACGGGCTGGCCTCGTTATTGAAGATAAAATGCGACTCACCCTCGGTCGGCTCGAATCGCATTACGACATGTCCATAATGTCCTCTGCCACCGAGCTGTTTGATGAACTTTGCTTCAGCCTCACCAACGCCGGCGATGGTTTCCTTGTACGCTACCTGCGGTTTGCCGACATTCGCTTCGACAGAGAATTCGCGGGTCAGCCTGCCAACCAGTACCTCGAGGTGAAGTTCTCCCATTCCGGCGATCACTGTCTGACCGGTATCTTCATCGATCTTCACCTGGAATGTAGGATCCTCATCTGAGAGTCGCGCAAGCGCAAGTGATAGCTTGTCCTGATCTGCTTTCGTCTTCGGCTCGATTGCGATCCAGATAACAGGCTCGGGAAATTTCATCTTTTCGAGCAGGATGGGATGCTTCAGGTCTGTAAGCGTACTTCCGGTTGTTGTGAAACGAAGCCCAACCGCGGCGACGATGTCGCCGGTTTGAGCAGCCTTCAAGTCTTCACACTTATTGGCATGCATAGCCAGTATCCGCCCGATTCGCTCTTTCTTTCCGGAAGCGACATCAAGCGCGGTGCTTCCGGCGGCAACAGTGCCGGAGTAGACGCGGAAATATGTCAGCTTGCCAACGTAAGGATCAGATATAATTTTGAACGCGAGCGCAGAGAAAAATTCATCGTTCGATGGCCGCCTCGATTCCTCGCGCTTCGTTTGAGGATTCACTCCGGTTATCGGAGGCAGTTCGTTGGGAGATGGCAAATAATCTGCGATAGCATCCATCAGAAACTGCACGCCCTTGTTCTTCAGTGCTGCGCCGCAAAACACCGGAACCAGCCTGCATTCGATCGTGCCTTTTCTTATCGCTCGATTGAGTTCATCGACCGATACCTCCTCACCATCGAGAAACCTCTCGGCGAGTTCATCGTCGACGTCCGCAGCGGCCTCAAGAAGTTTCTCGCGGTACTCATTTGCGAGCGGGAGGATATCCTCCGGAATCGGAATATCCTCGAATGTCTTGCCCATATCCTCTTCGCTGTAGACACGGCATGTCATGTTCAGAAGATTCACGATTCCCTTGAATTCATCCGACTCGCCGTGAGGAATCGTCACGCAGACAGGATTCGCGCCGAGCTTCTCTTGAATCATGCGAACCGCGTTGAAAAACGATGCGCCGATACGGTCAAGTTTATTAATGAAGGCAATCCGAGGTATCAGGTACTTGTCGGCCTGTTTCCATACTGTCTCGGTCTGAGGTTCGACGCCGCCAACCGCACAGAATACTCCGATGGCGCCATCAAGTACACGCAGCGACCTCTCGACTTCCGCGGTGAAATCGACATGACCCGGTGTATCGATAATGTTGATCTGGATGTCTCGCCAGTAGCAGGTGGTGGCAGCCGAAGTGATCGTAATCCCGCGCTCTTTCTCCTGCTCCATCCAATCCATGGTCGCAGCGCCGTCGTCAACCTCTCCGATGCGATGTGTTCTGCCGGAGTAGTAGAGAATCCGCTCGGTAGTAGTCGTCTTACCGGCATCGATATGCGCCATTATGCCGATGTTTCGGACCTTACCTATTTTCGTCCTGCGAGTCATCATAAAAAAACTCTCCACTGTCAACTTGACATGCAAATATTCAGTGGAGAGGGAAATCTGATTCCGGGAAACGATTCAGAAGCGCGGAAAGATGGTTACCACCTGAAGTGCGCGAAAGCCTTGTTTGCCTCCGCCATGCGGTGAGTATCTTCTCTCTTCTTGATCGAAGCGCCCTCGTTCTTTGCCGCCGCCATGAGTTCTCCTGCCAGCTTCTCGGCCATGGAGTGTTCGCTGCGCTTATGCGAATGCAGGATAAGCCATCTCACAGCAAGCGCGTTGCGGCGATTCGGACGAACCTCGACTGGAACCTGATATGTAGCGCCGCCGACTCGCCGAGATTTCACTTCGACTACCGGCTTTACGTTGGTTAGCGCCTTGTGGAAAATATCTACGCCTTTCTGGTTCGTCTTCTCTTCGATGATCTCAAGAGCGCCGTAGAAAAGCTTCTCAGCTGTAGACTTCTTCCCCTTCTTCATCAGGTTGTTGAGGAAGTAGGTGACGGTGGTGTCGCCGTAAACGGAATCAGGCGGTCGTTCCCTCTTCTGTATTTTCTTTCTTCTTGACATATACTATCTACTTTTTCGGTTTCTTGGTTCCGTACTTGGAACGACTCTGGTTGCGATCATCGACCCCCGAAGTATCCATCGTACCGCGAATAATGTGATAACGAACTCCGGGAAGATCCTTGATTCTGCCGCCTCTGATCATCACGATCGAGTGTTCCTGAAGGTTGTGGCCCTCACCCGGGATATAGGCGGTCACTTCAATGCCATTGGTCAGGCGAACACGTGCAACCTTGCGAAGGGCCGAATTCGGCTTCTTCGGCGTCGAAGTATACACGCGTGTGCAGACTCCACGCTTCTGAGGGCAGTTCTTCATTGCCGGCGTGTTTGTCTTCGTGATGACACGCTTGCGCCCGAATCGGATCAACTGATTAATAGTCGGCAAACTCTACCTCTTCTCCTAACATTCAAATTCAAAAACGGAATGCTATTATAGGCTCCTGACCGCTATTGTCAAGTGTTTTCTTCGATCAACTCCATCTCCTCAGTACCCGTTACTTCCGGTACAGGCTTCGGCTCAACCAATTCAACCGACCTGTAGAGATCGAGACCTGTTCCTGCTGGAATGAGATGGCCAATAATCACGTTCTCTTTCAGACCCTTCAGGTAATCTGTCCTGCCGTGGATCGCAGCCTCTGTCAGTACCTTGGTCGTTTCCTGGAACGATGCGGCGGAGATGAAACTGTCGGTCGACAGCGAGGCCTTCGTGATTCCGAGGAGAAGCGGCTGGAACGTTGCGGCTTCTCCGCCCTCGGCGATCACACGATCGTTTTCATCTTTGAATCTATGCTTGTCAATCTGCTCGCCTTCGAGGAAGTTGGTGTCTCCAACTGTCTCGACTCGCACTTTCTGCAACATCTGGCGAACAATGACTTCGATATGCTTATCGTTGATCTTCACGCCCTGCAGCCTGTAAACCTCCTGGACTTCATTCACCAGGTACTCCTGAACCGCGTTGGAACCCAGAATACTCAGTATGTCGTGCGGGTCGATAGCGCCCTCACACAGCTTCTCGCCGGCATGAACAAAATCGCCTTCGTGCACACGCATATGCTTGCCGTGCGGGATAAGATACTCCCTGCGCTCGCCCTCTTCGCCGGTCACCAACACCTGCTGGTTCCCACGAACGATTTTGCCGAACTCCATTGTGCCGTCGATCTCTGAGATAACCGCGAGATCGCGCGGCTTTCTCGCTTCGAACAACTCTGCTACTCGTGGCAGGCCACCGGTAATGTCCTTTGTCTTGCCGATCTCGCGCGGTATCTTCACGAGTTGATCACCCTTGAATACCTTATCGCCATCCTTGACCATGAGTTGCGCTCCGGTCGGAATCGAATAGGTGGCCAGTTTTCTCCCGTCCTTATTGAGAATGTCCATCGCAGGCATCAGCTTCTTGTCCCGCTCCTCGATAATCACCCATTTCCTGAAACCGGATTTCTCGTCGAGTTCCTCGCGGACCGAGGAATCTTCGACGATGTCTTTGAAAACGACAACGCCGGATCTCTCGGTGAGGATAGTATTGCTGTATGGATCCCACTCGAACACCGTATCGTTTTTCTCCACCGTATCACCGTCTTTGACACTCATAGCGGCGGCATACGGAATTTTGTAACGCGACCTGGTCCTGTCCTTGTCGTCGATAATCAGAAGTTCAGCTTCGCGATTCACGACTACAGAGCTACCATCTTTTCGATTAATGGTCTTTGCGTTCGCGATTTTGACTATACCCTCGTATTTGGCTTCAACCTTCGACTGCTCGGCAATTCTCGCCGCAGTGCCACCGATGTGGAATGTCCTGAGTGTAAGCTGCGTGCCGGGCTCACCGATTGACTGCGCCGCGATCACGCCCACAGCCTCTCCAAGATGTACGGGATTACGAGTCGCCAGATCCCTGCCGTAGCAGTTACTGCACACGCCCCGTCTTGTCTCACACGTAAGCACCGACCTGATGCTCACGCTGTCGATGCCGGAATCTTCGATCCGAGCCGCGGCCTCTTCGTCGATTTCCTCTCCCGCCTCAACAATGGTCTCGTCGGTGATCGAATCGAAAACATCTTCTAAAGCAACGCGGCCGACAATTCTATCGGACAAGGCCTCGATTATCTCTTCTCCCTCTTTCAGGGCGGTCATTGTAATTCCGAGGATCGTGCTACAGTCCTTCTCGGTGATGATCACGTCCTGAGCAACATCCACCAGTCGGCGTGTAAGGTAGCCTGCGTCGGCAGTCTTGAGAGCCGTGTCTGCAAGACCCTTTCTGGCGCCGTGCGTCGAGATGAAATACTCGAGAACGTTCAAGCCTTCTCTGAAATTCGATATGATCGGGGATTCGATGATCTCACCGACCTGACCGGTCATCCGCTTCTGTGGCTTGGCCATCAGTCCACGCATTCCGGCAAGCTGTCTGATCTGCTCTTTCGATGAACGCGCACCGGAGTCAGCCATCATGTAGACCGGATTGAAACCGTAGTCCTGTTTAGACATTTCCTCAAACATCGCTTCGGCAACATCCGAGGTGGTGCGAGTCCAGATGTCAACGACCTTGTTGTACCGCTCGCCGTTTGTGATAACGCCCTTCTCGTAGAGCTTCTGAATCCCCTTGACTTCCTTCTCCGCTGCAGAAACGAGAGCGTCTTTTTCTTTCGGGATCAGAAGATCATCGATGCCGACCGTGAACCCCGCAAGCGTTGCATACTCGAAACCGAAATCCTTGAGCTTGTCGAGAAAATCGGCGATTCGATCTGTTCCGAGAGCGATGTAGGCCTGGAGCACCAACTCCTCCAGCCTCTTTCTGGAGGCCGTCTCGTTGAAGAACGGCAGTTCATCAGGTACGATAGTATTGAACAAGATGCGTCCCATGGTTGTCTCGACACGCTCACCGTTTATCCGCACGGTAACCATAGCGTGTAAATCAACCTGATCTGCCGCATGCACGCATAAAGCCTCTTCACATGACGAAAAGATCGCACCGTTACCCTTTGCGTCCGGCCTCGGCTTCGTCAGGTAATGTATCCCAAGGACTATATCCTGCGACGGCGTAGCCACCGGTCTGCCGCTCGACGGCAGCAGGATGTTATTCGTAGAGAGCATCAGCAACTTCGCTTCGAGTTGGGCTTCGAACGACAGCGGAACATAGGCCGCCATCTGGTCACCGTCAAAATCAGCGTTGAATGCAGCGCAGACGAGCGGATGGAGTCTGATGGCTTTGCCTTCGATCAACACCGGGTAGAACGCCTGGATGCCGAGACGATGGAGTGTGGGTGCACGGTTGAGCAGGATGGGATGATCGGCGATGATCTCTTCAAGAATATCCCATACTTCCGGCCGCTCGTGTTCCACAAGCCGCTTCGCGGATTTCACCGTCTGTACGTAGCCCTTCTCCTCGAGCTTCATTATGATAAACGGCTTGAACAGTTCCAGTGCCATGTTTTTCGGCAGCCCGCACTGGTGCAGCTTCAGTTCCGGACCGACCACGATGACCGAGCGCCCGGAATAATCGACACGCTTTCCGAGAAGATTCTGGCGGAATCTCCCCTGCTTCCCCTTCAACAGATCTGAGAGGGATTTCAGAGGGCGCTTCGAATCACCACGGACCGAATGCGTACGTCTTCCGTTGTCGAACAGAGCGTCAACCGATTCCTGAAGCATCCTTTTTTCGTTTCGCAGAATAACTTCAGGCGCCTTAATATCAAGAAGCTTCTTCAGCCTGTTGTTGCGATTTATGACCCGCCTGTACAGGTCGTTGAGATCGGATGTCGCGAACCTGCCGCCCTCAAGCGGAACAAGCGGGCGCAGATCCGGAGGAATCACCGGTATTAAATCAAATATCATCCACTCCGGCTTGTTGTTCGACTGCCTGAATGCCTCGACGACCCTCAGCCGTTTCAGGATGTCTTTCTTCCTCTGTGCGGATGTCTCCACCTTGACCCGTGCACGCAGATCGATCGACACTTCCTCGACGTCGATCTTCCTGAGAAGCTCGCGTACAGCTTCGGCGCCCATGCGCGCGTCGAACTCCTTACCGGCTTCGACAAGCTCCCGGTATTCCTCCTCGGCGATAATGTCTTTCTCTTTATAAGAGGTGTTGCCGGGATCGATCATCAAGTAAGCTTCGTAGTACAATACTCTCTCGAGCTGGCGCACGGTCAGGTCGAGCAGATAGCCAATCCTGGTTGGGAGTGACTTGAAATACCAGATGTGAGAAACCGGGACGGCGAGCTTGATATGCCCCATCCTCTCCCTGCGGACTCGCGAGTTAGTCACCTCGACGCCGCAACGGTCACACACAATGCCCCGGAACCGAACGCGCTTGTATTTACCGCAAGAGCATTCAAAATCCTTGACCGGACCGAAGATTCTCTCGCAGAAAAGACCATCGCGTTCAGGCTTGAAAGTCCTGTAGTTGATTGTTTCCGGCTTGGTCACCTCTCCGTGAGACCAGGATTCGATGACTTCCGGCGAAGCAAGCTGAATCCGGATAGCCGAAAAATCTGACGGTCGCATTATCTGCCGCGGAATGAAATCGACCATTTAAGAACACTCCTTAGATATTGAGTGCGCCTGCAACCTGACCCAGTCAGGCACGTCAGTTCTCTATCAAGTCAACATCCAGCCCAAGCGACTGGAGCTCTTTGACCAACACATTGAATGATTCAGGAACACCCGGCTCCGGCGGGTTTTCTCCCTTAACGATCGCCTCGTAAACTTTCGAACGGCCCAGGACATCGTCGGATTTCACCGTGAGCATCTCCTGGAGAGCGTAGGCAGCACCGTACGCTTCCATCGCCCAGACCTCCATCTCTCCAAATCTCTGTCCGCCAAATTGAGCCTTGCCACCGAGCGGCTGCTGCGTGACCAGAGAGTACGGCCCTATCGAGCGAGCGTGGATTTTGTCGTCGACAAGATGCGAGAGCTTCATCATGTACATTGCGCCGACCGTGACCTCGTTATCGAACGGCTTGCCAGTCTCGCCATCGATCAGCATGGTCTTCCCGCTCTCGGGCAGTCCGGCTTCTCTGAGTTCCTGACGAATCTCATCGAGTGCCGCGCCATCAAAAACAGGTGTGGCAATATGTTTGTTGAGCTTCTTGACAGCCCATCCGAGATGTGTTTCGAGTATCTGACCGACATTCATTCGAGACGGCACGCCAAGCGGGTTCAGAATAATATCCACCGGTCGGCCATCAGGCATATACGGCATATCCTCGACAGGCAGAATCTTCGCTAAAACGCCCTTGTTGCCATGCCTGCCGGCCATCTTGTCACCTACGGACAGCTTACGACGGATTGCGACTTTGACTTTCACGAGCTGTTTAACTCCAGGAGGCAGTTCAGCGCCGCGAACGACTTTGTCAATCTCATTCTCCATCTGTTCGCGCTTCCGAGTGATCAGTCTCTCGGCCTCTTCGAGAACAGCATTGACTTTCTTGTTGACCCTGCTCTCCTGACACCAATCGTCTTCGGCGACTGCGAACTCGAGATCAATCTCATCGAGAGAGTCTTCTCGATATGTGTGCCCTGTCCGTATCAGCACGGAACCGTCGTCCACACGGCGAACCGTATTTGATGTATAGCCGGTCAGCAGCTCCGAAACCTTCTTGTTGCGAAGCTTACCAATCTCATTGATCATCGCCGTATAAGTTCTCTTAAGTCTTGCGATCTCAGATTTTTCTGTCTTTTTCGCTTCCTCCGTGCGCTCCTTGCGCGTGTAAACTCTGGTATCAATAACGATCCCCTGCAGTCCGGGCGGAGCCTTGAGCGAAGCATCGCGAACGTCACCGGCCTTCTCGCCGAAGATCGCTCGCAGCAATCTTTCTTCAGGTGAGAGTTCGGTCTCGCCCTTCGGTGTCACCTTGCCGACGAGAACATCCCCTGCCTCGATTTCGGTGCCGACCACCACGATTCCACACTCGTCCAAATGCCGCAATGCCTCTTCGGAGACATTCGGAATCTCACGGGTAACTTCTTCGGAACCGCGCTTCGTGTCTCGCACCTGAAGTTCGAATTCCTCGATGTGAATCGATGAAAAGATGTCGTTGTGTATCAGTCTCTCGGATACGATTATCGCATCCTCGAAGTTGTATCCTCGCCATGGCATGAAGGCCACGAAGGCATTGAATCCGAGCGCAAGTTCTCCACCGCGTGTAGCCGGACCGTCAGCTATCACAGCACCGGCTTCGACTTCATCGCCAATTTCCACTATCGGCTTGTAACTGATACAAGTATTCTGGTTGGACCGTTTATATTTGATGAGGTTGTAGTGATCTTCCTCGACGAAGCCAAGACCGAGATCTGTACCGCGCTTTTTCGGTTTGATCCTGATTGTATCAGAATCGACATACGTAACCTGGCCGGCATTCCGGGCAAGCACAGATGCACCGGAATCGCGAGCGACGCGCTCCTCCATCCCAGTGCCAACAAGTGGAGGCTCGGTCTTGAGCAACGGCACAGCCTGTCTCTGCATGTTCGAGCCCATCAGCGCGCGGTTGGCGTCGTCATGCTCGAGAAACGGTATAAGTGCGGCGGCAACTGAGACGACCTGCTTCGGGGAAACGTCCATGAACTCGATCTTCTCCGGAGCCACAACAGGGTAATCACTCTTGAAGCGAGCGGTGATGAGTTGGTTGACGAACTGGCCCTTCTCATCGAGCGGCTCGTTAGCCTGCGCAATAACACATTTATCTTCCTGGTCGGCTGAGAGATAGACTATTTTGTTGGTCGCCTTCCCTCGGACAACTTTCCTGTAGGGAGTCTCGAGAAAACCGTACCTGTTGATTCGTGCAAAGGTAGCCAGAGAAGCTATCAGCCCTATATTGGGCCCTTCAGGCGTCTCAATCGGACAGACTCGACCGTAGTGAGTATGATGAACATCTCGCACCTCAAATCCAGCGCGCTCACGCGTGAGCCCGCCGGGACCCAGCGCCGAAAGCCTTCTCTTGTGCGTCAATTCCGACAGCGGGTTCGTCTGGTCCATAAACTGCGAAAGCTGTGACGAACCAAAGAAAGTGTCGACAACGGCCGAAACGGTGCGCGCATTCACCAGATCGTGAGGAGCGATGTTTTCGGCGTCTTTAAGACTCATCCGCTCACGGATAGTCCTCGCGACACGGGAAAGGCCGACCGAAAACAAGTTCGAGAGCAACTCGCCGATGGATCGCGCACGGCGATTGCCGAGATGGTCGATATCGTCGATGTAGCCCTCACCGTTTTTCAATCTCGCGAGATAATCGATGATGGCCAGGAAATCCTTGATATCCAGAGTGGTTTTGTCAAGCGGCAGGTCGAGCCCGAGACGCTGGTTGATCATAAACCTGCCGACCTCCCCAAGATCATAACGCTTCTCAGAGAAGAACATCTTCTCGACCAGTCCCTGCGCCACCTCAGCAGTCGGTGGTTCGCCGGGTCTGATCTGGGAGTAGAGTTTTATCAGGGCTTCATCAGTCGATGTCGTCGGATCCTTGCGGAATGTATTTGCGATGACCCTGACTTCCCTCGCGCTCTCTACCTTGATGAGCTTGACCGACTTCAACTTCAACTCTTTGAAGCGTTCTGCCACCTGCTCGGTGATCTCGTCGCCCGCAAGCAGCACAATCTCGCCAGTCTCGGTGTCGATGACGTTATCGGCTACAAACCGTCCGATGGCCTTTTCGAGTTTCTTGCCTGTCAGGCTGTACTTCTCGGTATCATAGAACTGCTCCAGAATATCGCCGTTGGACGAAAACCCGAGTGCCCTCAGAAGCATCGTAACCGGTACTTTCTTCCGCGAGTCAATATGCACGTACATCATGTCGTTGATATCGATTGTAAACTCGACCCAGGAACCGCGGAAAGGAATAATGCGCGCGGAGAATATCTTCTTTCCATTCGGATGAATATCATCATCGAAGAAAACGCCCGGAGAGCGATGGAGCTGCGACACTATCACCCTCTCTGCGCCATTGATGATGAAAGTGCCCTGATCGGTGAGAAGCGGAAGTTCTCCGAGAAACACATCCTGCTCGATAATGTCTCTGACTTCTTTGCTCTTGTCTTCCTGCTCCCTTGCGATCAGACGGAGAGTCGCCTTCAGTGGAGCCGCATGCGTCATGTTGCGGTCCTGGCATTCCCTTACGGAATACCGCGGAGTCCCGACGCTGTACTTGACGAATTCGAGTGAGAAATTCTCACGGATGTCGCTGATCGGAAATATCTCCTTGAACACCTGCTGCAGTCCCTGTTTCATGCGTTTCTCCGGCTGAACATCCAATTGAAGGAAATCATCAAATGATTTCAACTGAACGTCGAGCAGGTTGGGCATTTCAGCAGGCGACCGCAACTTGGCATAAGAATGCCTCTTCACCTGGGTTACCTTAGCCAATACTGTTACCCTCCTCGCTAGGGTATCAGGTCAATGAATATCTCTCCCTCTTATCGAAGAACATGGAGGGACTCGACAACATCCTGACACTCACCACCATAATGTGAGCTTACACGAAATAGTTCCGGCGGCAGATAAACTGCCAACCCTGCAACCGGAATGAATGTAGTCGTGGGAATACTGCTTTCTCCCGCGACTGTTGAGCTACCTGTCACTACTTTGTCAAACTCTAACGGGAAGTCCCGGATTATTTCACCCGGAACTCGCCTACTTGATTTCAATCTGAGCGCCAACTTCTTCAAGCTTAGCCTTGGCGGCTTCAGCTTCTTCCTTGCTGACGCCTTCCTTGACCGGACCAGGAGCGCCATCCACGACTCCCTTGGCTTCCTTGAGCCCCAAACTCGTGAGTTCGCGCACAACCTTGATTACCTGGATCTTCTTGTCGCCGATTGCAGTCAGCACGACATCGAACTCGGTCTGCTCTTCGGCCGCCTCATCAGCGGAACCAGCGGCAGGTCCAGCGGCAGCAACAGGCATAGCAGCGGAAACACCAAACTTGTCCTGAAGCTGCTTCGAAAGATCAGCTAACTCCAGCACTGTCATCTTTTCGATCAGATCGATAACCTGACCAACCGATTCTTCTGCCACAATATTTCTCCTTGACGTTCTGTTTCAACTTCAGATTGCCGGGAGTACCTCCGGGCAACGCCCGCTCCCTATTCGTCTATGTTGAACTTAAAAGCAGCTCTCTTTCTCAGTTCTTTTCCGCAGCGATCGCGTCGACAGTCATGATAAACTCCCGAATGATCCCATCGAGCGTACCGACAAGCGAAGACAGCGGCGATGTAACCACGCCGACCACCCTTGCAAGCAATTCATCCCTGCCGGGAAGCTTGGCGAGTCGCTCAAGCTGATCCTTGTCGTAGAACACGCCATCAACGATACCCGCTTTGAACACAGGTTTCCCGAGCTTCCTGGTACTCTTCGCAAACTCGAACAGAGCCTTGGCTCCCACAGACGGATCACCCGAAGTAAACGCAACGGCGGTAGGACCATTCCAATAGTCAGCGAGTTGCTCCAGCCCGTCGCCCGAGGAGTCGGCAGCGATTTTCAAGAGAGTATTCTTCGCTATCAGGTATTTGACTTCTTTCTCCCTGAGAGACTTGCGAAGTTTGTTCATCTGTTCTACGGTAAGTCCGGCATAATCCGAGAGAAGTACCGCATTCGCCGAATCCATGTATTCCTTGAACCTGGCGACCAGTTCTATCTTTTCCGGTTTTGGCATTTCCTGAGCTCCTCAAAGCATGCACTGAGATGATCTGATTACTGTCTCAGCTTCGTAAGAAGATCCTGCGTATCGAGTTTTATTCCCACTCCCATACTGGAAGTGATCGATGCGTTGCGGAGATACAACCCTTTCGACGAGGAAGGTTTCATCCTCATCACAACATCGAGAAACGAAAGAGCATTCTCCGAAAGCTTATCATTATCGAATGACACCTTGCCGATAGGAACCGCAATATTGCCGGTCCGATCGACACGGAATGCGATCTTGCCTTTCTTGATTTCCTTCACAGCCTTTGCCACATCCGGCGTCACAGTGCCGGATTTAGGATTCGGCATCATCCCCTTCGGTCCGAGAAGCTTACCGATCTTCCCGACCACCGACATGGCGTCAGGAGAGGCGACGATCACATCGCAGTCGAGCCAGCCTTCTTTGATCTTCTCGATCATATCCTCCAGACCGACATGGTCAGCTCCCGCGTCTCTTGCTTCCTGCACTTTCTCGCCTTTGGTAAGAACCAGAACTTTTACCTCTTTGCCGGTTCCGTGAGGAAGCGTGACCGTACCGCGAATCATCTGATCGGCTTTCTTCGGATCAACTCCCAGCTTGACGACGAATTCGACGGTCTCGTCAAACTTCGCAAAAGAATTATCCTTGACCATCTGAACTGCATCTCCAACTACGAATGCAGTCTTGCGGTCAACCTTGTCCTTTATTGCACTGTATTTCTTGCCATGCTTCATCTTATCCAAACCTCTCAGATGCTATTCAGCTACCTCGATACCCATACTCCGCGCCGTTCCTGCGATCATCTTCATGGCGCCTTCAACATCCGCTGCGTTGAGATCAACCATCTTCAACTCAGCGATTTCCTTTATCTGATTCATGGTCACACTGCCGATCTTGTTTCGATTAGGCTCGCCGGATGCCTTCTCCAGCTTTGCAGCCTTCTTCAAGAGCACCGCAGCCGGAGGAGTCTTGGTTATGAACGAGAAACTCTTGTCAGCATAGACCGTAATGACCACAGGAATAATCATGCCAGCCTGCTTCTCGGTCCTGGCATTGAAAGCTTTGCAGAACTCCATAATATTGACACCGTGCTGACCGAGCGCCGGGCCGATAGGCGGCGCCGGGTTTGCATTGCCGGCGGGAATCTGAAGCTTGATGTATCCACTTACCTTCTTAGCCATTCTGCACTCCTATGAAACGCTTTCAACCTGAAGGAAATCGAGCTCTACCGGCGTGGGGCGACCGAAGATAGAAACCATCACCTTCACCTTCTTGCGCTCCATATTTACCTCTGACACGAATCCTGAAAAATCGGAAAACGGGCCGTCTATCACTTTTACCGCATCGCCGGATCTGAATGGGAAGTCGGTGATCTCCTCGACCCGCCCATCATCCATCTGGCCCATAACACGATCAACTTCTTCCTGAGTCACGGGAACAGGCTTACCTGCAGTGCCAACAAAACTGGTAACTCCAGGCGTATTCCTGACGATATGTTCAGTCTGCTTGTCGAGTTCCATCTCGATCAGCATGTAGCTCGGCAGAAACTTCTTGGTGGATGTTGAGCGTTTGCCATGCTTCATCTCAGTGACCTCTTCAGTCGGGATCAGTATCTGACCGATCTTGTCTTCGAGAGCATACTGCGCTATCGAAGATTCGAGATGACGCTTCGCCTTCTGCTCATGCCCGGAATATGTATGCACTACATACCACTTCAGGTCAGCCATCTGCAGCACCTATCGTTCTCAGCTCAATACCAGAGTGATCAGGGCGTTCAGCGCCTGATCGACTATGAAAATGAACACCGCCATGACGAGCGATACGAAAATGGTCACAATCGTCGAGCCGACAATCTCATCCTTGCTCGGCCACGTGACTTTCTTGAGCTCACTCACGGTCTCTTTTACGTACTTTACAATTTTATCTTTCATCTCGCCTGTCTCATAAGCAGGTCTGGAGGGACTCGAACCCCCAGCCCCCGGTTTTGGAGACCGGTGCTCTACCAGTTGAGCTACAGACCTGTCAAGTTAGTCTACCGTGTCTCCTTGTGCATGGTGTGCTTGTTGCAGAAACGACAGTACTTCTTGTAGCTCACCCGGTCCGGGTGCGTTCGTTTGTTCTTGTTCGTAGTATAGTTCCTGCGCTTGCACTCACCGCATGCAAGGATAACTAAGTCCCTTGGCATTTATCGTTACTCCAGAATTTCCGTTACGACGCCGGCGCCGACTGTGCGACCACCCTCACGGATGGCGAAACGAAGCTCCTTCTCTATCGCAACCTCAGTGTGAAGCTCTACTTCCATCTGGATGTTGTCGCCTGGCATAACCATCTCGACATTCTCAGGAAGCTTGATCGAACCGGTTACATCCGTCGTACGTAAATAAAACTGTGGACGATAACCATTGAAGAACGGCGTGTGACGACCACCCTCCTCTTTCTTCAACACATAAACCTCGCCCATAAACTTCTTGTGGGGCTTGATGCTCCCTATCTTCGCGACCACCTGACCACGCTCGATCTCATCCTTGTCTACGCCGCGAAGAAGCAAACCTACATTGTCGCCAGCCTCACCGCTGTCAAGAATCTTACGGAACATCTCGACGCCTGTCACAACAGTCTTGCGAGTCGCCTTGAATCCCACGATCTCCACCTCTGTGCCTGTCGTGATTGCGCCACGCTCGATTCGACCCGTAGCTACCGTACCACGACCCGTGATCGAAAAAACATCCTCGACAGGCATCAGGAACGGCTTGTCGGTCTCACGCTCAGGAGTCGGGATGTAATTGTCGCAAGCATCCATCAACTCATAAACACACTTGAACGAAGGATCATCCTTGATGTCAGGATCTGCCGCTTTAGTCATCGCCTCGAGCGCACTGCCGCGAATGATCGGAATGTCGTCGCCCGGAAAATCATACGCCGACAAAAGCTCGCGAACCTCAAGCTCTACCAAATCCAAAAGCTCTGGATCATCAACCTGATCGACTTTGTTCATGAATACTATCATATACGGTACGCCCACCTGACGAGCAAGAAGAATGTGCTCGCGGGTCTGAGGCATCGGACCATCCGCGGCTGATACCACAAGTATTGCGCCGTCCATCTGAGCCGCGCCCGTGATCATGTTCTTGATATAATCCGCGTGACCCGGACAATCTACATGAGCATAGTGACGATTCTTTGTCTCGTACTCAACATGAGCCGTCGCGATCGTGATACCGCGCTCGCGTTCTTCGGGGGCATTGTCAATCGAATCAAATGTACGTATCTCACTCAAACCGTCGCGAGACAATATCATCGTCATCGCCGCAGTCAACGTCGTCTTGCCATGGTCGACGTGACCGATAGTACCTACGTTGACATGCGGCTTCGTCCTCTTAAACTTTTCCTTCGCCATCTATCGACTCCCTTCCTCAAGGGTTAGGCAAAAAACTTTTCTTGCTCCTCAAACGCACTCAGAGCCCACGACCAGGATTGAACTGGTGACCTCATCCTTACCAAGGATGTGCTCTACCAACTGAGCTACGTGGGCATCCCTATTCAAACGCATGGCCGCCCATAAAAAAACGGACACGTGCCCAAAGTAAACCATGAATTTACGAACCCAGGAAATCTTGTCAAGCGGTTTTTTCTGATTTTCTGCCCGAACCCGACGTTTCTCAACAAGATATACTGCTCCACCCGGTTCTATCGGCAGAAATGCGGCTCCCTTCAGGCACATTTTTTGTTTACCGCGGAATTTCGCCACCGGGTCATGGAGCGGGAGACGGGATTCGAACCCGCGACCAACAGCTTGGAAGGCTGTGACTCTAGCCAACTGAGTTACTCCCGCACGGCGAATGAAGATAATCGCAGGCGTCACGACTGTCAAGCCCGTTTCGGGAGATGTCCTGCGAAGAGACTCGTCCCAAGCCCGTCCGTCCACGTAACTTCTTCTAATGACTCAGCCAAAATGTTGACACCGCAACGTTAATGCAGCATATTCCGTTTATTGGCACTGGTCCAATATGTTGTCACGAATCGGACTTGGAAGTGCAGGGCAGAAAAGACAGTATTTGGAACTACAAGTGAGGTAAGCTTGATGTTATATCATATCAGAATACTCCTACCTAAAGAAATGCAGAGCCGCTACAAGTTAGATGTGACTGAAAAAATCCTTATGAAGAGGATCGTCACTCCATACAAGAACGGCCAGAGTTTTACGTTGTCTGGAAAGACCATAGCACCCACTGATATCAAAGAAATCCAGATAGTACGGACAGAGAAATCGTCCGAAGAGCTTATGCCATCTATTCGTGCCAAGATACAAGCTGACCAAGAAGCAAGCGGAGTAGGCGCCGCAATCCCCGACGAATATTACTTGATGGAACATGGCACAGACGTTACAGATGAATTGTTAACTCAGCCACCCAAGAGCTCGTCAGACAAACAGGCACAAGAGGTCAGTAATACTGTTACGTCGGATAGGGAAGTATTTGTTGTGCATGGAAGGAACGATAAAATCAATAAGGCAATGTTTGATTTCCTGCACTCGATTGATTTGAAACCTACTGAGTGGGCCAAAGCCATCCAGCTTACAGGGAAGAGTGCACCTTACGTGGGCCAAGTCCTAGATGCGGCACTTCCAAATGCACAAGCTGTGATAGTCTTATTGACTCCAGACGACATTGTGTATCTGCGAGAGTCTCTCCGTCATCAGAATGATCCCCCTTACGAGAGTGAGCCAACCCCACAAGCGCGGCCGAACGTGCTCTTTGAGGCTGGTATGGCCATGGGCCGAAGACCCGAAAGAACGATAATAGTTCAAATAGGGAATTTACGACCTTTCAGCGATATTAGTGGTATACATTTAATCAATATCGATAGTTCAACTTCCTGGCGCAAGGACATGGCTAATCGACTTCAGAGCGCGGGCTGTGCAGTTGATTTATCTGGAACTGAGTGGTTAACTGCCGGTGTTTTTGAGTTTGAAGAGCCGAATGAAGAAGAGTTGGTATGAACCTCCCCCGATTAAGTGGACACATCGAGAAGATAGAGTTTTATTCTATT
>CBDUQR010000025.1:0-41303 GCA_965369655.1 uncultured bacterium
CTCGAAAGAGCATTATCAAACACTTCACCAACGTTCATGAAATGTTCGGGCTAACATGCCAATTGTTATCAAATATATCCTATTTACGCATCTGTGCAAAAGGATTTTGCGGCAAATCGCGCAAGAAACCGCAAGAAAGCACTGGAGATACGAATTGATTTGGATTAGATTCACGAATCCGCATCAAGGGCTACCGGATTGATTTTACCGGAGACTGAACTAATCGTGATGGATTCTGTATTAGATTGAGAAAATGTAAATTTGACAGGCACCAGGAGGTACTGTATGCTGCGAGGTTTATCCGTTCTGATCATCTGCCTGGCATTCGTGTCGTTTGCCGGAGCTGTCGAGTACACTGAGGAATCGTTCGACAGCCTTACGAGCGATGTGTTCGATGATGACGAGTTGGTGAATATATGCAGGGAGTTCTACGAGAACACTGACGAGATCGATCTTGCCCGCAAAGTACAGAGTCTGTGGGAGGATATGGACGTCGACAACGTGAGGGAGTATTTCGCAGGGCTGGCAGCAGCGAATCCGGAATCTCCGAAAATCCTCTACATG
Source organism: uncultured bacterium (assembly GCA_965369655.1). Classification (GTDB taxonomy): domain Bacteria; phylum Zixibacteria; class MSB-5A5; order JAABVY01; family JAHJOQ01; genus JAJRZO01. The sequence goes on from CBDUQR010000025.1 coordinate 565, forward strand.
TATGGGCGCGTGATGGAGAATCCTGTTGAGAAGATCAGGGCTGGCAGGAGGGTGATCGAACTCGATCCGAAGTGGTCATATGGTTATCGCCTGACTCTTGCAACATATGCGAGTCATCTTTTCATGGGCAGGGGCGAGGATGTCGATACGGCTGCCATCGTTGCCGAGTTTCCGTCTGACGGTCACCTGTTTGCAGAATGGATCTCGATAGAACCGGATGATCCTACTGCAAGACAGTTCCTTTACCAATATCAGGTGTACATTGGTCAGTATGATGAAGCTCTTGCCGGATTGCTGAAGGCGCAGGAATTGGATCTGCGCTGGGCGAATCACGGCACATTCGCAGAGCTATATGTCAGGATGGGTCGTTTCGATGAAGCGCTTGATCATATAGCAGCGGATGCTGAGAGTCTCGTGGGCTCGGGTTCACTTCCAGCTGTTGGTAAACAACCCTATACTCGCAGAGCCTATGTCAGCGCGCTCCGTGATGCCGGCAAGTATGAAGAAGCGTTCAGGTATGTGTCGATTCTGCCGGGACGCGATACCAGCAGCAGCATAGAATATGATCTCGCCTGTCTGCATGCGCTGGCTGGCGACGATGAAAGCGCGATGAAATGCCTTCAGAAGTCTGCGGAGCTCGGATTTGATAACGTGCGGCACTTGGCAAAAGATGAGGATTTAGTATCGCTGGCGAGTGATTCTCGGTGGGATGGTTTGGTCAAGACCATAGCGGCCAACAGGGAAGCCGGCAAGGACGCGCGAAAGACTGAGGCTTTAGCTGAGAAGATCGAACAGGACACACCTGATGGTATCATGGTTGACATCAGCGGCAACGAAGTATCATTCGCTGATCTTCGCGGAAATGTCGTCGTGCTCGATTTCTGGGCGATATGGTGCGTACCATGCAGGATGGCGATGCCTTTAATCGATGAGTTCGTGAAGAATCACAAGAAGGATGGCGTGCGGGTGATCTCTCTGAATGTCTGGGAGAAAGGCCGCAAGAAAGCGCGCAAGTTCATGGATGATCATGGCTATGCGATGGAGCTTCTTTTCGGTAGCAATGAACTGATGCAGGCATTTGGCGTGAGAGGCATCCCGACGATGGTGGTGATCGACAAGAACGGCAAGATTCGTTACCAGGAATCAGGCTACCACGAAGGTCTCGTCGATAATCTCATCTGGTGGACCGACGACCTGCTGGCAACGCCGTAGGCTTTATTATAGAACGAACATAAACCCACCCGACGCATTCGCTTTGGGTGGGCTACTGGCTGACGATCTACAACCTTCTCGGACAGAAGGTCGAGACTCTCCTCGACAAGCATCTTGATCTGGGTATGCACAAGGTGCGCTGGACTGCATCAGGACTCGCGTCCGGTATCTATTTCTACCGCCTTCAGACAGAATCGCGCAGCGAAGTCAGGAAAATGGCACTGATGAAATAGCTCGATTCGAGCTGGCGGCATGCCACTATGCCTTATTGGTAATTTGAAAAAACGGTCACCAGAGTTGTATCGCTCAGTATCGACACGGGCGATATTACTTTTTCCTTCAGATTCGGACCCTTGGGGAAATACTGTTTGATCCAGAACTGGACAAGTTCATCGTCCAGATTGAAATCACCGAACAGATCGAATCTGCCGAGCTCAACACCTGCACCCCGCTTGAACATCTTGTAGACCAGCTCACTACAGTACAATCTCTCATCGGACCACTCGAAATTGACGTCGTAGTCCCTGCCCTCGAGCTTGCGATATGCCTTGAGCATCTTCTCGATCACTTGCGGCGTCATGACATCAGTTGCGTTGTGCAGACGCTTGACTGTGAATTTCTCGCCGACGCCGAAATGTATCCATTCGCTCAACGGCACTCTGCGGACCGGCCCGACCGCCTCGTACACGAACATCGTGTCATTTACGCGAAGCGTCACACCGCAGTGCGTGATCTTCGATCCGGTCGCAATTTCAATCGCAGGACCGAGTTGGGATTTCGAGGTCTGGAAAACAATATCGCCATTCCTGGGTCGATACTTGAATGACTGATCTCGTTGTTCGCTCGCGGCCAGGTTACTCTGGATAACAGCGAGCAGGAGTAAGATCAGCGCCACAATTCCAATTGTCTTCTTGATAAGGATCATTTGTTCACCTCGTAAATCAGACTTCCAGTTCCTTCACTCGATACCAGTACTTATATGCTTCTTCTAAGCCGACGCCCTCGTGATTCCGTGAAACTAATAATAGTTTCAGGTTAAGCCACAATTTCGGAACGGCAGAACCACTCCGCTGCGCTTCGGGTTTTGCCCTACTCAGATAATCACTTTATCACGCCGCGTTCGGAGGATTCGAAGAATTCTTTGATTTCGATCAGTTCGGGAATCATTTCCATTTCATTCTCGATCTGATCGAATGCCTGCGATGTGTTCAGCTTGCTGCGAAAGAGAATCTTGAAGGCTTTGCGAAGTGATTTGACGACTTCATCGGAGAAGCCTCGACGTGTCAGCCCGACATGGTTGACATCGATGACTCGGAGTGGATAACCGCCCACGAGCGAGTACGGGCAGACATCCTGCTGTACTCTGAACCCACCCCCTATGATCGCATGTCTGCCGATCTTGACGAACTGGTGTACCGGCACGATGCCGCCGACAATCGCCCAGTCCTGAATCGTCACATGTCCGGCCAGATTGACCGAATTGGCCAGGATCACGCGGTCACCGATTATGCAGTCATGCGCGACATGAGCGTACGCCATCACAAGAACGTTCGACCCGACCGTTGTTTTCCATTTGTCTGTCGTGCCACGGTTCACTGTGCAGTATTCTCTCAGGACAGTGTTGTCGCCGATCTCGGCCGTTGTCACTTCACCCTCGAATTTGAGGTCCTGAGGAAGCGTCGAGATAGCTGCCCCGTGGTGGATATTGACATTCTTTCCGATGCGCGCGCCTGACGCGATCAGCGCATGTGACGCTATCTTAGTGCCATCGCCAATTGTGACGTTGGATTCGATGATCGAAAAGGGACCGACCGTGACACCCTCGCCCAGTTGAGCGCCGGGATCGACGATCGCTGTAGAATGTATCTCAGTTGTCGGCATCATGATCCTTGTCTACGATAGCGGCCATCAGCATTGCTTCTGTAACGAGTTGACCGTCCACGTATGCTTTGCCGGACATTTTGCAAATATTCCGGCGAAACGAAACGAACTCGACATCGAATGTTATCTGGTCGCCCGGTATCACAGGCTTCCTGAACTTGACCTTGTCAATACCCATGAAGTAGACGAGCTTGTCTTTGGGTCTGCCGACTGTTTCGAGGAGCAGGAATCCTCCGGCCTGCGCCATCGCTTCAACTATCAGCACTCCGGGCATTATCGGGTGGCCGGGGAAGTGTCCCTGGAAAAACGGCTCGTTTATGGTGACATTTTTCAGGGCGCTGACTCGCTTCTCCGGCTCGAGGTCGAGAATCCTGTCGATCAGCAGGAATGGATACCTGTGCGGCAGGATGTTCAGAATAGCGCTGATATCGAGAAGATAGCCCTGCTGCAGTCCATTGTTCCCGTATTTTTTCGACAGAAGCTGCTTTTCGTACATCGACCGAATCTTCTTCGCGACCGCGACATTTGCAGCGTGTCCGGATCGCGCGGCGAGGAAATGAGCTTTGACAGGCACGCCTATCAGCATCATATCGCCTAGCAGGTCGACCGCTTTGTGCCGAACAGGTTCGTTGTAGAACCGAAGTTTTTTGTTGTCGAGAATGCCACTCTTCTGCAGTTTGACGTCCTTGTCGACATTGAACATTTTCTTGAGACGCTCGAGTTCCGCCTCGTCTATTTCCTTGTCGATGATGACGATCGCGCTGTCGAGACCGCCTCCCTTGATGATGCCCTGCGATTTCATCATCTCGACTTCCGAGAGGAAACAGAATGTCCGTGCAGGCGCGAATTCCTCAACAAATTCATCTTTCAGCGAGACCAGTGATGTGTACTGGGTGCCGAGTGCGGGGTTGGCGTAGTCGATCATGAACGTGATGCGCAGGTCATCCGATGGCGTCACCACAATATCGACCTTGCGCTCAGGTTCGGAATAGGCGATTGACTCATCGAGGATAAGATATCGCCGATCGGCGTCCTGATCGACGATCCCGGCTTCGAGCAACTTGTCAACGAAGGGCTTGACCGAACCATCGAAAACCGGCGGCTCGACATTGTCGAGTTCGCAGGTAAGATTGTCGATCCGGAGGCCGGATATCGCCGCAAGAACATGCTCGACCGTATGGACTTCGACACCGTTGAGGGCGAGCGTTGTCCCACGGTTCAGATCGGAGACATGATCAACAATGGCGGGAATCTCCGGGCAACTTTCAACGTCTGTTCTCTTGAATGTGATCCAGTGGTCGACAGGAGCCGGTCTGAAGGTGATCGTCGATGTACATCCGGTGTGAAGACCGATGCCCTCAAGAGATACCGGTTTCTCGATTGTGCGCTGTTTCTTATTCATATCAAGTCAGGGCAGAGTATAATACACACTTCGATCTTTGTAAATCGGTTTTTGAACAGAGGATTGTCACAGCGGTTGACAACCCCGGCCGATTTATGTTCTTTCCGGCCTGATTGATTCGAGACTGCCGTGACACCCCTCCCGATGGCACGCGGGTTCAGGCGGTCTCACAACGGCAAAACTGATTCCTGGAGGAATAGATGTCACTGGTAATAGGCGAAGGCAGGCTGTGTATAGAAAATGTCGTGAATGTTGCAAGACATGGAGAATCGGTGGATCTGTCGGAATCCGCTCTCGAGCGGATCAGACACTGCAGGAGATTCGTCGAGAAGAAAGTCGAAGAACATGCCATTATGTACGGCATCACGACTGGCATCGGCGAACTCTCCGAAGTGTTTCTCCCGCCGGATCAGATCAAGGAATTCCAGAAGTATATCGTATACAGTCACGCCGCAGGTTATGGCGATCCGGTCGATGCTGAGGTAGCGCGCGCCGCGATACTGTCACGGATCAATGTCCTCTCACAGGGACACTCCGGCTGCAGGACTGTCATAGTCGAGACGATGCGTGATTTGCTCAACAAGGGCGTGACTCCGGTGATGTGCAAGAGAGGATCGGTCGGCGCATGCGGTGATCTTTCTCCGATGTCTCAGATGGCGCTGGTGCTAATCGGCGAGGGCGAGGCGTTTTTCAATGGCGAACGCATGCCGGGCAAAGACGCGCTTGCAAAGGCCGGTATCGAACCCGTGGTGTTCGAGGCTCGCGACGGGCTTGCCTCGATCAATGGATCCAACGTCATCACCGGCATGGCGGCGCTTCAGCTCCATGACTCGCATGTATTCACGAAGACCGCCGAGATTGCCGCCGCAATGACTCTCGAAGCCCTCAAAGCCAACATGCTCGCGTATGACGAGAGGCTGCACAAGATCAGGGGTTTCAGGGGCGCAATCGAATGCGCTGAGAATATCAGGAATCTCTCCGCCGACAGCGAGATACTTGCGATGAAAGACAAGAAGGTCCAGGACTCATATTCGATGCGCAGCACGCCGCAGGTACTCGGTACTGCCAAAGACACATATAGATTTTGCCGCGAGATGATCGAAACCGAGTTGAATGGTGTCGGCGATAATCCGATTTTCTTCCCGGATGAGGGCGACGGAGTAGTGATAACCGGCGCCAATTTCCAGGGCACGCCGATCGCATTCCCGCTCGAATTCATCGGGATTTCGGTCACGACTATCGCGGTCATGTCGGAGAGAAGGACCAACAGGCTTCTGAACAAGAATCTCTCTGTCGGGCTGCCTGCCTTCCTGACTGAGGGTGCAGGCATGTTCTCCGGCATGATGCTGACTCAGTATACGCAGGGACAGCTAATTTCCGAAAGCCGCGTACTCGCGCATCCTGCTGCGACCGGATCGATACCTGCTGCCGCCGATCAGGAGGATTTTGTCTCGATGGGGATGACCTCAGCGATCAAGACGCGCCAAATAATTGACAATTCGTGCGCGGTTGTCGGAATCGAACTCCTTTGCGCTGCACAGGCAGCCGACTTCAGAAAACCACACAAGCTCGGCAAGGGAACCAACGCCGTCTATGAATTGATTAGAGAGTATGTACCATACATGAAGGAAGATCGGCCATTGTATAACGATATCAACAAGATGGCCGAGTTGGTCCGCACTGGTAAGATTCTCGAAGCAGCCGAGTCGGCAATTGGTAAATTGAACTGATGGATATATTCTGTGCACGCAGAGGCTGTGCCTCTGCGTATTTCGTCGGGGCATAGCCCCGACAAGCACGAGAGTCCGGTCATTGCGAGCGAAGTGTCGAATATCCTGAGTCACGAAGCGTGGCAATCTCAGTTTCTGCTGAGAGATCGCCACGTCGCCAAGCTTCTCGCGATGACAACCCACAAAGACCTGATAGGTCTGCGATACGCCAATGAGTACACATGCCGCAAAGACAGCGCTTATCCTCAATTCGCGCCAGTCGAAGCAACCTGTCGGATCCGATCAGTGGGTTGTGAACACTATCGCTGCGACGAAGTATGCAGTCGACAACGGCTACGCTCTCATTTGCAGCTACGGCATGAACACATGGGAGTTGCTGACTTATCTGAGTTCGAAACTCTCTGCCAATGCCGTAGTGCTTGTGCCCGATACACCTGAGACAGAAACCGAGATTATCCCACACCTCATGGAGCAGTACAGGTTCGATAAGGGCAATATCGATTTCCATCGGGTTCACTCGACGGGGAAATCGAAGAAGTCCTGGTGGATCAATCGTGACGAAACTGCTATCGAACTGAGTGATCTGATCCTGCCTGTCTCGGTCAATCCATCCGGCAACCTCTGGGGGATGATTAGCGAAATAGAGGAGTTTGAGTCGCTGTTGGATGAGCGGTTCGCGATCACCCACAAGAAGTCGGCAGTGAAACGATATGCGAAGATCGATGCATCGCATCTGCGCATGGAACGATCAACATCATGGAATTACATCACACACTGGACTCGCAGTTTCGATGGTCCCTGGCCGGGTCAGGATGCTTATGACTATTACGACATGCAGATTGCTCACACGATGGAGTATTCGCACAGCGCGCTCAATACTCTCAGGCATATTCTGAGAACAGGCAGGATATGCGGTTCGAGCAATCACATTCGTGGCGGATTCAGAGTCGTATCGTTGACGGATCATCACCCTGTGGATGCTGTGAAGCTGATGAAATGGCGGGCGCGATTCGTGAGATGGAATTTCGAACCTTATGGGATAGCAATCGATCGTGAAATCGCGAAGACACTCGGCATCAGACCGGTCATCTATGGAATGTCGAGCACATACTTGGAATTGCCTGCTGATGACAGGCCGTTTTTTCAGAATGTCGGCGAGAAGGCTGGAGACTGGGAACCGGAACGAGAGTGGCGACATTACGGTGATATCGATCTCTCGCTCATTCCTTCGGACAAGATTAAGATCATAGTCAGGAGAGAGAACGAGATAGCGGCAGTGCAGGAACTAACCGCGTCTGAGATTATCGCGCTGACTGATGAAGATGATTAGCGTAGGTCAAGCGGCCTGCCTGTCCTGAGCCTGGCGAAGGGTCCGCTTGACATCCTCGCATGTTGCGTCGGGTCTTGACTGCGATTGGTCGCAGTTGTGACCGGACGCGCAAACCGACTGTCAGGTCACACGCCTTCAGCGCAAGACCTGACAGAACACAAATGTGGCCCGGAAGGATACTCCGATCCTTGTGCCACGTCAAGCCGTTTGATGGTATTGAAGTTCCATCCTGCAGGTCAGGTTCACTTGTATATCCTGAGCATAGCGAAGGGCCCTGTGCTGAGTTTGACGAACGGGAGTCCATCTTCTCGACATTCCCGCGTCGGTCGCTGATCCCGATCCTAAGGGAAAGGCGGGACCATCTTCTCGTCATTCCCGCGGAGGCGGGAATCCATTGAGGCGACATCGTCATGCAATGGGTCCCCGCCTGCGCGGGGACGACAGTCTTCTCGTCATTGCGGCAAATGTCACTTCTCCTGCGAGTCCGCTTCCGCGAGGAGTGAATCGATCTTTTCCTGATCGCCAGATTCCATAGCCTTGCTCAACGATGTGGCCGGCAGATGTCCACATCTGCCGATGCCAGCGCAAGATGGGGCAGACCCTTCGAAGCTCAGGACTGGGCTGTCGCTCCTCGTGATGACCAAAAACCCTGCACACGTCATTCCGGCGAAAGCCCTTCGCTCTGCTCAGGACCCGCCGGAATCTATCTTCGGGCTGCGGGTTGCAGATGTCCAAACGAGCTCTGTGTCTTGTGGTTTCACCCAAGATTCTCTTTGCCTACCGTCATCAACACTGATAGATTTCCTACGGCTGTGAGGGTTGTATGAAATCTCTGGCGAAGAGTATTTTCAAACAGGCATTCCGTTTTGTCGATCCGGCGATGGCGTATGGCCGCGAGTACCACGAGATGCGGAAACGTCTGAGCACACTCCGTATCGGATCGCATGACGAACTCGAAGAACTCGAATGCGCGTTCCTGCGAAGCTTGTTCGCACGAATCAGCCGGGATGTTCCGTATTATCAGCACCTGAAACAGTTCCTGCCCGGATGGGAGAAGCGTGATCCAAAGAAGCTTCTCTTCGAGTTGCCGCTTGTGACCAAGCAGATGATTCAGGACAATGTCGAGCGGTTCACGCTGCAGTCTATCCCGAAACAGAAACGCCAGTATGTCACTACCGGCGGATCGACCGCGATACCATTCGGGTTCTACGACGTGAGACGCCGCTCCGAGGCGATCGAGACTGCGTACATACATCACATCTGGAGCCGCGCAGGTTATCATCGCACACTAAAGTCTGCGGTTTTTCGCGGTATGGTTGTCAGACGGTCCGACCGCGATCCGCTCTGGCAGTACGATCCATTCAGGCGCGCGATGGTCTACTCATCGTATCATCTCCGTGGCGATGATCTCGAACGAATCTACGATCATCTACTCGATTTCGACCCGCCGTTCATTCAGGCGTATCCGTCAGCCGCAAACCTTCTCGCTGCATATATTGAGGAATCGAGTAAACCGCCGCCGTCAAGTGTGAAGGCGCTGCTACTCGGTTCGGAGAATCTTCCCGCGTGGCAACGCGATCGAATCGAGAAAGCGTTTGGCGCGAATGTTTACAGTTGGTATGGTCATGCTGAGAAAGCTGTGCTCGCAGCGGAATTACCCGGCAGAACCGAGTTGCATGTGTTGCCGACATACGGATATATATATCTGTTGTCCGATAGTGATGAGATGATCGTCAAGCCGGGCATTGCAGGTGAGATCATCGCGACAGGTTTCACGAATCAGGCGACACAGTTCGTCAACTATCGCACTGGCGATATCGGCGTCTGGGCGGACCCGGACAAAGCCGGCATCGATCCGACGTATGGCGTGGCGCGAGTGCTCGAACGAGTAGAAGGCCGCGTACAGGAGCTTGCCGTGACATCGACAGGACGCAGGATTTCGATGACCGCGATCAGTACCAGCATCTTCGACTCGGTGAAACAGTTCCGGTTCGTGCAGAATCGAAAGGGATCTATCCGCATGGAGATCGTCAGGAAGGTGGGCTTCACGACAGACCACGAACTCAGGATCAGGAAAAGCATAGAGGGAAAACTCGGCAGCGATATGTCACTGGAGATCACATTTGTCGACAGCCTGCCAAAGGCCGGTTCAGGCAAGACTCGTTTCCTGATTCAGAACATTGAACAGGATTGACATATGCATTATCGGCACGGATAGTAACGCGCCGTCTGAGTCACATCAACCAAAACAAGCAGTGATGATGACTCGCGCATGTCACTCATACCGTCTGAACTTTACCAGCATGAAGCAGGCGAGGTTGATGAACGAGAATGCCCCGACAGTCGCAATTGCGGCACCCATCCCACCATATAGCGGGATGAGAAGCCAGTTCAGTGTCAGGTCAACGACGAACGCGATACATCCAAGAGAAAAGAGGGTCCGGAACATTTTCCTGCTGATGAGAATGTTCGCCAGAGGACTGCAAACCAGCCCGATCCAGACACCGATTGAAAAGATAATCCAGATTGGAAATGCTTCGAGATACCTGCCGCCATTGAGCCACAGGAACAACGGCTCGCCGAGCAGGTCGAACAGAACGATCGGGATGATGACCCAGATCGAATATTTCAGCCACCGGTTCACAAAACTGATCTGTCTCCCGTAATCCAGCATCTCAGATCGTGAGAACTTTGGCCTGAGAACCGCGCTGATCGATGCCAGCGTGAGCATCGCGATACTGTAATAACGAAAGGCAACACCGTAGGTCGCCAGCTCTGACTCGGTGGTTATATGCGAAAGCATCATGACATCGATCCGCTCGAATGCCGCCAGAGCCAGGAAATATGCTACCAGCCATCCTGACGCGGTCAGGAATCCGCGCAGTGAGATCGTCTCGTCCGGTACAATGCTCGATTGCGCCTTGCGCAGACTCGCGAAGAGCAGGCCGAGTCCAACCAGCGAATCGACTGCGATCATGCCGACAGCGGCGTTGATGAATGTCAGGCTGCCGACTCTCCACAGCGTGACTACCACAGCAAGATTGAGCGCCTGCCGCATCCAAAGTGTCAGGATGTACGGATTGAATCTCTCCTCGGCCTGATAGAAGCTTCGCGTTGCATTGATCAGCAGCAGCGACAAGCCGCTCAGAAGCCCGAGAATTACCGGCCATCGATACTCGATCTGCCCGAACATGAGCGAGCCGATCTCCGATGCGAACAGGCATCCGACAGCGAGTGCAACGATGTAGATCAGCGACTCGAGCCCGAGAGCTGTTCTGTAGAGCCCGACCGGCCTGACTCCTGTTTTCGAAAATATCTCCGCTGAGAATCTGACAAGAGCAACGTTGATGCTGTTGCCGAGCAGGTTCGAGAAAAGCAGCGCTACAGAGTAGAAGGCGACAAACCAGGCGTATTCTTCAACCGACAGAATCCTGATCAGGAGCAGCGCGGAAACCAGCATCATCGCTTTAGAGACGACATCGCCAAGATATACTTTGGCGATCCTCCTGATTGTAGGGGAACCGCAGATGGTCGACCAGATATGTGATAGCATCATCCCGGCGCGCACTATTGTTCCTCGCACAGCTTATGGTACAATTGCCAGATTCGATCTCGTCGCGACAACATGAATGGATATCTGAGCAGGGTCCGCGGGTGCAAGAGCCACTTCAATGTCGCAGGCAGTTGTCCGATTCCGGCGCTGCGAAGACGAGGCATGAAACCATGCTTCAGGTTATTCACGATATAGCTCCGCGACGAATGTCTGAGGTATGCTGTCTTCATCGCAAAGCGACTCCGCACTTTGTACTCATCGAGAGCGCGATCAAGCGCAGTGAAATAACCGGACAGCCACGAAGCATCGCAGAGTTTCGGACGGCATTTCTCATCGATGTAATATGGTATGCGCCTGCAGGTCATAACGCCGTCCGTCAATCTAATCGAAAGCATAAACCCAATACTGCTCAGGCTGGTAGTCTGCTCTCGTATCTGTCGGAAGTTGAAATTGCCGAGTGAGTATGCGATTGCGTTTTTCGCACTGACCTGCATGCCCTGCGCCGCATGCGAGTGATGACCGACGACAATATCCGCGCCGGCATCGCGCCATCGTTCCGCAAGCCTGATCTGTCTGGGTGATGGAAGCAGTACATGCTCTTCGCCCCAATGCACGAACACGATATCGATTGCATCGCTCGAAAAGTCTATCGGCAATTTCCGGCGTGACGAGAAAAACGACCGCTGGTAGTCGTCAGGTGAATACTCATATATGCAGTGCAGTCTCAGGCTATACCCATTGATGTCGAGACTGAGCGGTCGATCCAGAGGTGCGAACCTGATCTCGTTTTTTTGGAGCCACTGCTCGGTGTCTCGGAAGCCGTCCGAACCATAGTCAGACATGTGATTGTTCGCCAGCGATACTACAACTCGATCCCGGAACGGTACAAGCCATCGCAAATTATCCGGAGGTGCACTTAAACTGACAGACCTTGTCCCGACAGGATTGCTGCGATCTGTGATAGTCGTTTCGAGATTCAGCAGAACCAGATCGTGATTCCGAAAGATTTCGGCGACATCATCGAATGGCGACTCGTTGTCGCCCGTGCGGAGAAACGTATCTCCCACAAGCAGTATGCTGATATCGTTCGACTCCACCGAGTCCCCCACTCATGGTTGCAACTCGCAGGCGCTGATGACACCTCGATTATACAAAGTTCTTGTCATTGGAACACCAGTTTATTGAGAAGTACAGCGGTTCCAACGAGCATCAGAGTATAGAAGATACTGCCTGTCGAATCCGCAGGTGGTTCGATCAACACAACTGTTTGACAAAGCGGCGCGCCCGCCGTATTTTCCTGACGATCACAGTCGGAGGAGTGGCTGAGTGGTCGAAAGCGGCGGTCTTGAAAACCGTTGTACCGAAAGGTACCGTGGGTTCGAATCCTACCTCCTCCGTTTTTAGAACGCGTTGGAGCGAATGCGAGAGCTTAACCAAGGATACTTGAAAAAGATGCCAATCTCGAAACCTCACAACTCCGAGCCATTCACAACAGCTGGTAACAAAACTGACCATATCGATGTCAAGATTAGTCTCCGGATTATACAACTGTTTTCTGAAGGCCTCTATTCCAGCTCCAATAAGGCTATGGAAGAACTCATCTCCAATTCATTCGATGCTGGCGCGGAAAACGTCCACATCATCCTTTCCCCAGACCTCCGCGATCCAGATGCAACCATTGTGGTCATTGATGACGGGGAAGGAATGAACGCTGATGGCCTCAAGAAGCATTGGATCATTGGCGAAAGCACAAGGCGCAGGAGCAATGGCTCTTCCAGACGCAAGCCCATCGGGAAATTCGGTATCGGCAAGTTGTCCACATATGTACTGGCTAAGAAACTAACCCATATCTGCAAGTCTGGTAATACTTACTTCGCCGCGACAATGGACTACTCGGGTCTAGTCGGCAGCGCCTCGGATATCTCAGAGGGAGTTTTCGCGGATCAGACAATCGAAATACCGCTACGAACGCTCACGGAAGAAGAAACGCGGAATGCAGTGGAACGATGGATCGATAGAGAAAAGGACGGCTACCAAGCGCTTAGGCTGTTCGGAGCCGATGCGTCTGATTCGTGGACTGTAGCCATCATGTCTGGACTGAAAAACATGGGAAAAGAAGTCAAAATCGGTCGCCTCAAGTGGGTCTTGAGAACAGCCATGCCCCAACGTAGCGACTTTCACCTCTTTCTCGATGGAGATCCCATAACTCCTCCCAAAATGGATGAGCCTTTGGCAAAATTGGTGATAGGCAAAGACGTAATCAAGATGTCATCTCCTTGCCCGAAAGGTTTGATTGCGCGGGAGGACCTAAGCAAGCCAGAAGATTCTGTTCACCGACACGGTGTTTATCATGATGAGCTGTTGGGGCGCATTTCAGGGTATATTGAGATATACACGGATGAACTGGATAGAGGCAAAGAAAAATTCGGACATAGCAACGGTTTCTTTGTCTATGTCCATGGGCGATTAGTAAATGTGGATGATAACGGCTTCGGAATACCACGTAGCAAGCTACGGCATGGCACATTCTCCAGGTTCAGGATGGTTGTTCATATAGATAGTTTGGACGAGGTGCTTAGATCTTCTCGCGAATCATTTCAACAGGGCGAACTGTATACAGCCGTGCAGAATTTCCTCCATTCCAGCTTTAATCTTGTCCGCAATAAGCTCGTGGCGCACGACCGGACACAAACACCAGCCGCTCGGATTTCTGCCAGTATCTCCTCTGCACCCGGGAGTATGACGCGAAGGCCGTTGCTTTCGCTCGCTCGCATGGTCGCCGAGAACAGAGCCACGCCTTTCTATCTGCGTTTCCCTTCCGGGCTTTCTGATAAGGCGTGGGTTGAATTCCTGAAGACATTAAAGCAACAATCAGAAGCAGCGGATGGTTTGCTTCGCTCCACGGAATTGAGCGCTCTGGATTCGAAGGAAGGTTTGGCGATATTCGACGTTCAGCAGGGCAAGTTGCTCATCAATTCTTCCCATCCGTTTGTCGCTGCGTTTCAAGAGTATTTCGCCGATGCCCGAAAGAGTCTTCCGCTCGAAATGCTTGCGATGTCTGAGATTCTCATGGAGGCTCATTTGTATCACATGGGATTGGACGAAAGTGTGATTCGCGACGTGATCAGCAGACGCGATGAATTGCTCAGGCAGTTCGTGAGATCATCCGCACGTCGGACTGCCGGAATGATCGCTCTCGCCCTTACCGAAGCTCGGGACAATGAAAACAGATTGGAAGAGGAAATGCGTGCAGCTCTTGAGGCTATGGGTTTTTCCGATGTGATCCGCATTGGTGGGAGCGGCAAGCCTGATGGGACTGCGGAAGCGCCGCTGGCGGCTGCAGAGGATGGAACTGTTCAAAAATACAAGGTTGGGCTTGAGGCCAAGAGCGGCGGGACTGTATCTGCTAAGCGATTGGGTGTTTCGGGAATGGCAAGGCATATGAAGGCTTATAGTTGCGATCACCATCTGGTGATTGGAAACAGCTTCGCCACTTCAACAGGTAAAGACTCTGCTTCAGTGCAAGAGATAAAAGCACACAAGGAGAGTACCGGAAAGACCATAACGCTGATGTACATTGAAGATTTGGCGCGCTTAATTCGAATTACTTCCGCCAAGCGTGTTGGTGGACTGCGTCGTTTACGCGAACTCCTTAAGGACTGTGTTACACCAGAAGAAAGCAAACGATGGGTCGATGAACTCGAATCTGAAACGCCCGAAAACTGGCCATACAGGGAGATACTCGATACAATTTGGGAGCGCGCAAGAAAACGTCCCGATACGGTGATTGAATATTCCGCAGTCCAGACAGCCTTGGAGTACCGCAATCCTCCAATCAATATATCGAAAGAGGACTTGATCAATTGTTGTCGCTCCATGCAGGTAATGGCGCGCGGAGATGTATTCGCTCGGGAGAACACAGTAGAAATTGACCGACGCCCAGACCTGATATTGGAAGACATCAAGGCCGCAGTTGATGAATACCCCGAAGAGGAAAGAAGAACGATTCATATATGATTTCAGCGACACAAAAAGCCCAGATTCGCCCCGTTCATCCTTTTCCGGCACGGATGGCGCCTTCGATCGTGTGGGACGCTCTTCCGAAGACAGGCAATCCTTTGAGCATACTCGACCCTATGGCTGGCTCTGGAACGACATTGGTCTGCGCAAAGTCGAGGGGTCATCGCGCCATTGGGTGCGACACGGATCCGCTTGCTCTTCTCATTGCGCGAGCATGGTGCGCTGATGCTGAACCCGAAAACGTCAAGCGTCGAGCGGGGCTTGTCTTGGAGCGAGCAAGGATACTTCGCGACCGTTTGACATACGAGGAATCGTATCTCAAGAACGCAGACGGCGAAACTCGTCAGTTCATCGATTTCTGGTTTGATCCGGAAAACCGCCGCCAATTGAGTGCGCTGTCAACCTGCATCTCAAAGGTGCGATCGCAGGAAGAGAGAACTCTTCTTTGGTGCGCGTTCTCGCGCATGATTATTACCAAATCCTCCGGCGCTTCTCTTGCGATGGATGTTTCACATAGCCGCCCCCATAGAGTTTATGACGTTGCTCCGGTGAAACCGTTTGAAACCTTTCTCAAAGCTGCCTCAAAGGTGGCCTGCAATTGCCCTTTTGCAGGCAATGCGAATAATGCACCGCCCGCCGACATTCGGCATGGCGACGCCAGAGCTTTGCCGGTAAAGTCTGAGAGTGTGGATATGGTGATTACCTCTCCTCCCTACCTGAACGCCATCGACTACCTTCGTGGGCATAAACTTTCCCTCGTATGGATGGGGCACAGCATATCCGAGATACGCTCGCTTCGGTCTGGCAACATTGGCACGGAAGTCTCAATACACTCTACTTCAAATGATGCAGTGCACGAAGTGATGAAAGCCATGGCCGATATCGAATCCCTTGACAGTCGCCACCAGGGCATGGTCAGGCGTTATGTCTGGGATATGCAGAAAGTAATGAAGGAATGTGCGCGAGTGCTCAAGAGTAAGGGGCGTGCTGTTTTTGTTGTGGGCGACTCCGCCATTCGCGGTGTATTCGTGAAGAACTCGGAGGCCTTGGCTTGGCTGGCCGAAAGCAACGGACTTTCCCTCGTTTCGCGCGACACGCGTCCAATTGAAACAAAGCGGCGATACTTGCCCTCTCCAGAGTTGGAAGGGGCGGGAGGGAAGATGCAGGGCCGAATGAGAGAAGAAGTTATACTTCAATACGCAAAAGGTTAGACATACGCGGCCTCGGAACTCGGCATCGTGTTCTACAGTCGAGTAGGGCAATCAAGTAGTCAAGCAGCTTATAAGTGTCCCACTCCTGCGTAGCAAATAGCAGGTGTCGGGGACACCTGCCCTACCGGACTATTACACAGTTCGAGGAGCTTGTTTGTTCAAAAGAGAAAACTTCTTGCCATTAGTTATTTAGTAGCATTCGTTGATAGAAAAGTGTTCTATAATATCATGTTGGTCTTTAGTTCAATAGAGATAGACAGTCCCAGAATCGGCGATGCAGCTGCACCCCTTACGGCGAGACAGTAAATGGCAAATAGAAAGGAGTCAGACAATGGGAGACAAGGGCGGAAAAAAGGATAAGAACAAGGGTCAGAAACAGAAGAAAAGTAAACAGGAAAAGAAAGAGAAAAAGAAGCGGGATAAGCAACCGAAGGGCACTCCGTAAGAGGAACCAGGATTCCGTAATGCTCCCCATTTTACACGCGGTTCCTAAGAGAGTCCTCGTGGCCAGGTTATAGGTTTCTTTGAATTGGTTCGGTGTCGGTTAATTCAATCCCAACCGATTATCTTCCGATATTCATGATTCTTTGATTCGATTTCCAACTTTGAAATCACTATAACACTTGCTTTCTTCTATTATGTTTGCCAATACGAAAAAAGACAAACAACATTTCCGGATGGTTGCCAAAACCATATACGGTTTAGAAGAGCTTCTATCCAGGGAATTGACTGATTTGGGAGCTCACAATGTGAGGATGATGAACCGGGCGGTTGAATTCTACGGTGATAAGCAATTGATGTATGAGGCGAATCTGTGGTGCCGCACGGCTACCAGGATTCTGAAGCCAATACTCAATTTCAAGACCGCTGATGAAGAAGAGTTATATCGTAGAGTTCTGAACATTGAATGGGGGGAATATCTCGGTTTAGATCAAACATTTGTTGTTGATGC
Organism: uncultured bacterium; assembly: GCA_965369655.1. GTDB lineage: Bacteria > Zixibacteria > MSB-5A5 > JAABVY01 > JAHJOQ01 > JAJRZO01. The sequence continues at coordinate 17,856 of CBDUQR010000025.1, forward strand.
TGTCATTAGTGAATCCAAATTCAGGAATTCCCTGTATGTGGTTCAAAAAGTCAAAGATGCCATTGTTGACCGTTTTCGAAAAGAGACCGGACAGAGACCATCGGTTGACTTGAAAAATCCGGACATCAGAGTAAATATATACATATATCAAAATGAATGCACTCTCGCTATCGACTCATCAGGGGAACCTCTTTTTAAGCGGGGGTACCGAAGTAAGGCCGGAAAAGCACCCTTAAATGAAGTTCTTGCCGCCGGGATCGTGCTACAATCTGAATGGGATAGAACCAGTTCGTTTGTTGACGCCATGTGCGGCTCAGGAACCATTGTTATCGAGGCAGCCTTGTTAGCTCGGAACATCGCCCCAGGATTGACCAGGAAAGTATATGGATTTATGAACTGGCCGGATTATGACATAGATCTTTTCAAGATGATTTATGAAAAAGCTCGCAAGGAAGTCATCCCAAAGCTGAACTTCGCAATTGTCGGATCTGATATAAACTCAATACAGATTCAGGAAGCATCCGAAAACGCCAACCAGGCCGGGATTGGCAACGATGTTATCTTTAAACAGAGTGATATCATTGATTTGGTTCCCCCGCCGCCGCCGGGTGTTGTGATTATCAATCCTCCATATGGTGAACGACTTTCAGTTAATGACATAAATAATTCTTATCACTCCATTGGAGATGCATTCAAGCAAAGCTTTACTAACTATAATGCTTATGTCTTTACCGGGAATTCAGCCGCAGCAAAACATATTGGCCTGAGGACGTCAAGACGGATAGAGATGTATAACGGGCCGATTGAATGCAGGCTGTTGAAATTTGAGATGTATAATGGCAACCGCAAGAGTTAATCACCACCTCACCGTGACGACAAAGCCACCTAAAGGGTTCTGCCTTTTCTCCTGAGACCTTTGGCAGGGAGGCCAGGGTTGATACGTCCTTATGGGCCGAGCCTGAACACCATCTGGAAAGTTCTGTGTATTGAATAGTCAACCCCGCCATAGATATTGACCCCGTTGATCGCTGGGGTTTTCTCTTGCCCTTCGCAAACACCGCTGTTATATTCTATCATCGGAGAGCGGCTTTGTCTATATATCAGAACAAAAATAGATACACCATGATCGGCGTTGGCCAATTTTAGACAGGGAGAAACAGACATGGGTGACAAAGGAAGTAAAGATAAAGGCAAAAGGGAAAAACAGACAAAGGCACAGCGTAGTCCAAAGGAAAAACGAAAATTGAAAAAAGAGAAGAAGAAGAAATAAATTCCGAGTGCTATCCGGTGTCTTAATATCAGTCAAGTAGCGCAGGAGCGTCTCACTCCGGCGTAACAAATAGCAGGTGTCGGGGACACCTGTCCTACAAGAGCTTTATTTGTTGAAATTTCTAAATCTAATCGAAATGGTTTCAAATTCCCTGGTTTTTTCTTTTTCTCCCTCAAATAACCATATTTCAGATAATTATGTTAAATAATGTTCAGATCAGCTTTATAACTAAATGACAAGACAGTATTTAGATGATATTCCTCCCAAGATATATTTTTTCAGAAAAAGTTTGGTTTTGTAAGAAAAATAAGGTACTATTTCTTACAAATAGAGAGTTTTTATTAAAATGCAAAGCGTAGAAAGTAAAATACTTAACAAAATATATGAACACGGAAGGGGTTGGGTGTTTTCTCAAAATGATTTTGCGCCCTTAGGAGGCCGTTCAGTGATTGATACCTCGCTATATCGTCTGGTGAAGAAGCGAACCATCAGACGCGTAATCCGAGGCATTTATGACTACCCCCCATATAGTAAGAGACTCAAGCAGCAATTGAGCCCGGATATCGATAAAGTGGCTCAAGCTATTGCCCGAAAGTTCGGATGGAGCATTCAACCAAGCGGACCTGCCGCACTCAATATCTTAGGGTTATCGACGCAAGTGCCAGGGAAATATCTCTATCTTTCAAGTGGACCCAATCGGACCTATACTATCAGCAAAACAGGATTGGTTTTCCGCAAAACGGTTTCAAAAGAAACAGGTTTTAAGCGCCATGAAAGTGCTATCGTCGTTCAGGCACTCAAATCGTTGGGTAAAGAAGGCATATCATCAAAGGTTATTAACACAATGAGAGGATGGCTCGATCCAGAGTTAAAGACTGAACTGCTCAACGAAACAACAACAGTCACAGGTTGGGTCTATGATGCAATTCGTGAAATCTGTCTGGGAAATACCGATGGATAAGATTGCCAGATGGCCCGACAATGAACGAACCGAGCTTTTTCAAGAAACCGCTGCCCGCAAAGGAATGGTTCCTGCCATTATCGAGAAAGATTTCTGGGTTTGTTGGGTTCTCGGTAAACTGTTTGCCAATGATATCCTTCACAGCAAAATCATGTTCAAAGGAGGCACATCACTTTCTAAAGTGTTCAAGCTAATTGAGCGTTTTTCAGAGGATATTGATCTGATTCTTGATTGGAATGAAGTAGCCCCTGAGGACTTGGCTTTAGATCGCACCAGAACACAGCAGGACAAGTTAAACAAACTTGTTATAAAACTGACGAAACGATACATAGAAAAGCGATTCTTGCCTGAAGTACAGAAACTAATCGAAGGAGTTTGTAAGGCGGCAATTGACGAGAAAACATCTAATGTGATCGACATCAGTTATCCAGCTGCTTTTAAGGATGAGTACATACCGTCGAGAATTAAGTTGGAAATCGGACCGCTTGCTGCGTGGATACCGAATGATGAACATGAAATAGAACCTTACTCTGCCGAAGAGTTTCCTGACCAATTCGAGAATCCTACCTGCAAAGTCCGAGTTATCAATGCCGAACGTACTTTCTGGGATAAAGTGACAATCCTTCATCGTGAAGCTCATCGCCCTAAAGCGAAACCCATTGATGAACGTTACTCCCGGCATTACTATGATCTCATGGTCATGGCAAAATCCCCGATAAAGAAACAAGCATTTAACGATTTGAATCTCTTGCGTAGCGTGGTAAAATTCAAAGATAAATTCTATCATCAAGAGTGGGCATGTTATGACTTAGCCAAGCCAGGTACGTTGAAACTCATTCCGCCTGAACATATATTACGTTCTATGCGGACAGACTACCGAGATATGCAAATCATGATATTCGGAGACACACCAAAGTTTGATGAAATCATAATGACATTGGATAAGCTGGAACAGGAAATCAATGAACTGAGGGACTAAATAGCTAAAGAGCATGTAGAAACTTGACCCGAAATTTGACGGCGTACCGTTTTGGAGTCTCTTGAAGAGAACTGACCATAGACAAGGTGATAGTTCGGAATTCGTGCAAGCGGCTCCCGTTGTTGTTCACCCCATACCACCCAGTCAAGTAGCGCAGGAGTGCCCCACTCCTGCGTAACAAATAGCAGGTGTCGGGGACACCTGTCCTACAAGATCTCTCACCTGTTTCTCACGCGCTATGCGGACGTAAGCTACTTCCTCCACATTGTGAAAACAACAGCGTAGATTATGCTGCGAGTAAAGATGCCGATATGAAATAATGTATCGGTGCAGACAGGAGTATGGCCTGCTGAGTTCAGTCAGAATTGAGAACCGGAGAATCACATGCGAAAAGAAATCATTATTGTCGAAGGGCATATTGTCGACTCGGGTATCATGTCTGACGTTCTTGATACGGTCATAAAATCAGGCGCGCAGTTTAAGATCATCTCCTTCGATATGGGCAAGACCAACCTCGACATCTCGCGCGCAAAGATCGAAATCTCAGGCGAATCCAATGTCATATCCGCATTGCTGCCGAGACTGAATGTGTTCGGATGCTATCTCGATTCTCCAAAGGAAGCCTGTATCAGGGAGGCTGAGGCCGATAAAGTCGTGCCGGATGATTTCTACTCGACAACCAATCATACCACGAAAGTTTTCATTGACGGTCGCTGGGTCACCGTTCGCAATCAGAGAATGGACGCGGTGATTGTTATCGAGCCTGATGGTCCTGTGTGTCGCAAGCTCAGAGATACAAAAGCAGGAGACAGGGTCGTGTGCGAAGTTGAAGGCATCAGAGTCATGCCACAGTTCACTGACAGAGCCAGGTCTGATTTCGCATTCATGACAAACGGGATATCGTCGGAACGTCGCGTCGAGTTGGCAGTCGAGAGAGTCGCAGAGATCATAGCGCCGCCCGACGTCAAAACAGCGATCGTCGCAGGGCCGGTAGTCGTGCACACCGGATCATCGCATGCGCTTTGCAGCTTGATCGAATCCGGCTACGTCGACCTGTTGCTGTCGGGCAATGCGCTCGCAGTTCACGATATCGAGCAGTCGTTGTACGGGACATCGCTTGGAATTCACATCGACAACGGCCTGCCGGTCGATGAGGGACATCGCAACCACATGAGAGCGATAAATGCAATCAACAGAGCCGGATCGATCGAGAACGCTGTCGCGTCGGGTGTCCTTCGCTCAGGCATTATGCACGCCTGCGTGAGGAAAAGCGTGCCGTTCGTGCTGGCTGGTTCCATCCGCGATGATGGTCCGCTACCTGAAGTTATCACTGACATGAACGAGGCACAGGAGAAATATGCCGAATCGTTGCGCGATATCGATGTCGTCCTGATGCTCTCGACAATGCTCCATTCGATAGCGGTCGGCAACATGCTGCCATCGAGCGCCAGGACGATAATCGTTGATATCAATCCGTCTGTAGTGACAAAACTCTCAGATCGCGGATCAGCCCAGGCTGTCGGCATCGTCACCGATGTCGGGCTGTTCATGAATCTCCTGTCACAGAAACTCGCTGCAAAACCAGCCTTTCAGATAGGTTGCCCGCTGTAAGGGCTTGTTGAAAACCTTATTACGAACACATATGTGCACACAGTGGCTGTGCCGCTGTGTGCTCAGCTTACGCACAGCAAGTAGATACAGCACAGAATCCGCAGGGGCACAGCCCCTGCGAGCACTTGAACAGACTGTTACGCTGTTATGGCAGGTCACAATCCCGTTCACACAGGCTCAAGACCAGACACAACTGGGGGAGCACATGAGAGTGTAATAAGCGAGAGATAATATCATTTTTCCTACTTGACAATCAGGGACTGGTTTGGTATAATATCGATGCACATTCCTCTGCACTTGCCCTACCAATGCCCTATCTTCTGGGCGATTAGGACTGGATCTGGAGTCGGCCTGTGTAACCCGGACCGACTCATCTTATATGGGCTGATCAGGTTCCTATTGCAGATTCGCGGTTCCGGGCTATATTAAGTCAGTATCGTTTTTGCTACACACCCGGGAGAATGCGGACATGAAGAGAATTACCGGCATTACAATCGCATTGATCATATTGCTTTTCGCGACAGTCTATGGTCAGGCTTCGGAGAAACCATTTGCCTCGGCTTTCACATCGGCAGCAGCCGAGAGCGTTCAATTCGACGTCGATTTCCCAGACACCATCGGTGCAGATTCATCGATTTCCCACAGGGTCATCTATCGTGATCCATCGGTTACGACATGGAACACAGCCGATATGAGCGAGCTCTATACGAGTTGTTCGCTCTACACGTTTTCCGCGACGGTCGAATATGCGACCTCGACAGAATCGCTCGAGTGGTATTTCAGTTCTGAGATGGATTCAGGTATCGTTACACAATCGCCGAAGAACGTGAGCGACGATTTTCCTGTGCCGGCTTATTTGCTTGCCGATCTGGGTGAAGATCCTGTCGGAGATGTAGAAGGCGGCGGAGGCAGTCACCTCGATATCGTTCACGCGTACGCAAGCTACTCCGATCAAAAGCTGTATGTTCGGCTCGACAACAACGGTGGGGGCTTCCCGACAAGTTCCGGTTTCAATTTCTATCTCTACTCTGTGGGAATTGTCGATCCCGACATGACCGATTCGGTAGCATTCTCGTTTGTCTATGTGAATGTTCCGTTCGTTATGACTCCCGGTTTGTACAAGCTTGACCCGTCAGACAGCTCGCTGACCAGGATTGGCGACATCTCGACAAACATATCGGGCAACTCGCTCAGCATGTCGTGCGACATCTCTGATCTGACATCTCAGCCGGAGTGGTCGGACTGGCCGCCACCATCGGGGTTTGTTGTCCTTGCACCAGTCACCGCTACTCAGGGTCTGTTTGATCTGGTAACAAACGACTGGGGCAGGATTGCGGTCTATCTGCCTGAATCTCAGACGACCGACTACTCGGTGAACGGCGCACCGATCCTTTCCGGGGCGAGCGCATCCGATGATGGAAGCGAAGCGATTCTGGTTCAGGTGACATACTCCGATCCGGATAACAACATGGCGGTCTTGAGGCGAGTCTACATCGATGACAACGCGCATGACATGACGGCATGCGAGAAAGGTTATCTCAATGGCACCCTGTTCGAGGCGACTGTCGAAGTCGATTCTACCGGATGGTACGATTACTATTTCGAATTCTCTGATGGCGTCGAGATGGTCACAACCGATCTCGATTCGGTCTATGTCGAGGTGCCGACTTATGTTCCCGGCGATGCCGATGGTTCCGGAGAGGTCGATATCGATGACGTTGTGTATCTTATCCAGTACATATTCTCGAGTAGCCCCGCGCCCGACCCGCTCGAATCGGGCGACGCTGACTGCTCAGGAGAAGTCGACATCGATGACGTCGTTTATCTCATCGAATACATCTTCGCCAGTGGCCCACCACCGTGCTGATGGGACGGTGTGTTCGCACACTGTTCAATGTTTGAGTTAAGTAGCGCAGGAGTGCCCCACTCCTGCGTAAAGAATTATCATGTCAACAATAGGAACGCACTTTCATTTTCAGAAGCGCCTAAATTGACGTTTCAAACCGATACCAACGAATACAAGTAGCATTATCAAAACAACTGAATTGGTCAAAGATAAGAGTACATCACAATTCCCAAGTGCTTCTGGAGCAAACCTTTTCGTACCATATCTGAAGTACGACAATGGAATTAGATGATACAAGGAGAACAGTAGTGATGAAAACATGTCTGAATCAAGATTTGATAAGTTTGGAAGATCAACGCACATGTCAAAGTTGATACTCTTATCTCTGTCACTAAAGCCATTGAAAAGATGCAGGAGAGCAAAAATGATAGTACTAAAGGAGAACCAGGTGATGGTCCATATTGGTTTTTCACCATAGCCTGCAAGGACTCGATAGAGATTGAAAAGCCAGAGTCGAGGGGAAAGGAATCGGCGCCTTAGTCTTCCTAACACATGTTCTTTGTCTTTGTACTTCTGGAGCAACTCCATTCTCTTCATCTCAAACTCGTTAAAGTAAAACCAGCTTGCCATATTGTAATCTTTGATTCGATCTGCAGCTGTTTTCATACGGCGGTAGAGTTCAGCTACCTGCCAATGTTTTGTGAGAAGCTTCGTTTCGTAATAATCAACCTCGTCGTCATTTACATCCGAGTAAGTTTGGAGTCGTTCGGACAACAGTTGCTCTTCCATCAATTGGTTCTTTCGCTTGAAAGGAATCCACAGCCAGGACACCAACCGTTCGCTTCTGATCATCCATAGTGGAGAAACGAAGTGTGCTTCCTCAAAGAAAGGGCAGGTGAAGAACGAGAAAAGCCCCATATTGTTGTTAACGAAATAAACATTTCTCAAGGCACATTCTCTAAGGAGTACTGTAGGTTGCAGCGATATATCGTTGACAGGAAGCTCTGATTGAAAACTGAAATTTTCAAAGTAAGTAAGAAAGGGATTGAAATGAACTCGTTTGAACAGAATCCTTGGCCACTTGTTCCCACTCTTCAGAAAAGTAGGATCGGAGAATACAAATCGAGAACCATCTTTGAATCGAACATTATCAAATGAAATATCTGATGAAATCTCAACGTCTTGCATGATGAGATTCCCGTCGATGTCATGTCCATAGAAATCGACTTGAGAGCACAAGAATTTCGCACATGTGAAATTCACTGAACATTCATGAAAATCTACACCAACAAAGGTGACAACACCCTCAGAGAACCGGGAGTAAACAAAAGCAACACTTTCACAATTGAACTGTGAGTATTGGAAATTGACAAGACCTCTTTCAAACTGTGCTTGACTAAAAGAAACAAATCGACCGTCAAAGTGGCACTCTTCGAAGACGGCACAGATTTCATATGTCCTATTTCTCAGTTCATAAGCACGACTGTCTACAAGTTCGCTTGATTTGACCTTATGCCCCCTGAACCGACAGGACATGAAGTTTGTGCTGTCACCACTGAAGGTAGCGCGATCAAATTTCGCAGCACCTCCAAGAAATAAAGCTTTATTGAAAGTCGCATCTGACTGGAAGGTTACTCTCCTGAAATCTGCACAGATAGCGTGTTCTTGTTGTTCATTATTGCTCGGTTTGAAGCGTGCAAGCCGGAAATCTGCTTCCTTTTTGAATTCGCTACGAACGAAAATGCAACCTGCCCGAAACCTCGCGGATCGAAAATCGACTTTCTGCTCAAACACAGCGTCAGTGAAATCAGTCTCGGACCAGAAACCACAATCTACGAATCTTGATTTGCCTTTGAATGTAGTTTCCGAGAATGTCGCCTCTCCGTAAAACTTGGAGCTGCTGAAATCCACGCCACCGGGAAACTGGATTTCTGAGAAATCGACATTGCCATGAAACTCGCATTCTGAGAAGTTTATCCCTTGGCGGTAAGTGTGACCTGTAAATCTAATATCAAAAGGAAATACGAAGCCCCGAAAATTGTAATTGCCGTTGAGCAGACGGGTCTTAATCAGTTTGTTGAATTCTTGGCTGCCACGTTTGGCCGATTGTGGCGGTGCATGGAATATGCAGAACTTACCATCACCAACGGTCACTTCATTACAATCCTCGTATGAGCATTGTGGCGGCATGAAATATCACCTTACCTTCAATTAACGTCTTTGCAAGACATCAATCTATACGAGCGACTTGTTTTGTCAACCCAAACTCCGGTCAAGTTAGTAGCGCAGGAGTGTCCCACTCCTGCCGATTTTGATAGCAGATGTTTTTTCCTTTTCGCGCTTCGCGCGAATTGTCGAAACCGCCCTTCGCAGGCTCAGGACAGGTAAAGGTTTCGACCTACCCGATGTCACGCCCCGAGCGGGCATGACCTACGAATTCTATATCCGCAGTTTATGTATCGAGAGGAGGTCTTTTCTGAAATAGAATATCTGGAGTCCCATCAAGAGCAACAAAATGTCGCGCCAGATCAGATCGATTGCGCTCCCCTTCGCTCTGTCTGAGAGCGAGAAACAACCGCAGTTGATGTCGACGCCGCGCACATAGACAATTGTCAGCGCGATCAGGAACATCACGAGCATCACGTTGATGAGCGTCACCGCGCCTCTCGGCCACATCCCGATAATAAGGCAGATACCGGCGAGCATCTCGATCATCGGCAACCCGATCAGCTCCGCTCGAATTCCGCCTCGAGGTAAAGACTGTCGACGAAATCATCTGCATAGCATATCGCCGCCAGCATCAGGATCGTTACTGTACGCAGAAGCAAATTCATACCATTTCCGAATATCATCATAGCAAGCAAATTGACAGCGTGACAGGCCACGCGTATATTCAGGCAAATATAAGGAGATACCGATGGGTCAGACAATAGCTGAAAAGATTTTCTCGAACAAAGCGGGGCGAACGATCGTGCCGGGCGAAATTATCGAAGTCGAGCCGGACATCGCGATGTCGCACGACAATACCGCAGACATCTCGAACACGTTCTACAAAATCGGCGTCGACAGGGTAGCAAGACCGGACATACATGTGATTGTACTCGATCACTGCTCGCCGCCAGCGAATGAAAAGTACGCCGAGAATCACAAGATCGTACGCGAGTTTGTCAAGAAGCAGAGCATAGAGAATTTCTTCGACACCAATCGAGGAATCTGCCACCAGGTGCTGATCGAGGAAGGGTTCATCGTGCCCGGTATCGTCGCGGTCGGATCAGATTCCCATACGACCCATTACGGCGCGCTCGGAGCGTTCGGCGCGGGAATCGGCAGGTCGGAGATGGCGGTCGTGTTCGCCACAGGCAAGCTGTGGCTGCGTTGCCCGGAGTCTATCAAAATGACAATCAACGGCGCTTTCCAGCCGGGAGTCACGACGAAAGATCTGACGCTGCATATCATCGGCACGATCAAAGCCGACGGCGCGCTCTACAAGTGTATCGAATTTCACGGTGATTCGCTGAAACAGATGTCATTCGATTCGCGGCTGGTATTCTCGAATATGTCGGTCGAGATGGGCGCCAAGGCAGGAATCGTACCGCCGGATGATATAACGGACGAGTTCCTCAAGAATCGTGCGAGAAAAAAATACAAAGCTGTACTGCCCGATCCAGACGCTCGATACGAGCAGGAACTGACGTTTGATATCAGCAATCTCGAACCGCAGGTCGCCTGTCCGCACACTGTCGATAATGTAAAGCCGGTTTCTGAAGTAGCGGGGACAAAGATCGACATGGCGTTCCTCGGAACATGCTGCAATGCGCGCCTCGAAGATCTTCGGAGCGCAGCAGAGATAGTAAAAGGCAAAAAGATCGCAAAGGGCGTGCGTTTTCAGGTGACGCCCGCATCCCAGCACGTCTATCTCGATGCGGTCAGGGACGGCACTATCGCCACCCTGATCGAATCGGGTGCGATCGTGACGAACTCGAACTGCGGGCCATGTCTCGGCGCGCACATGGGTGTGCCTGCACCCAATGAAGTCGTCATCTCGACTGCGAATCGCAATTTCAAAGGCCGCATGGGTTCGAAAACATCCGAAGTCTATCTGGCATCACCCGCGACAGTAACAGCGGCAGCGCTGGCAGGTGAGATCGTCGATATCAGAAAGTTGTAATCGCACCAGAACGAAGGCCTGCGCAACTGCGCAGGCACTGTTGTATCAGACGAAATAAATCCTGAGTCTATTCATGGCATGGGAACAGTCCGCCGCCGAATATATACGTGATCAGATAGACAACATCGTCGATATCGACTTGATCCGAAGAGTTTGTGATTGCGAAAGGGCCTGCCGGTATTGGCAGGCCCTCAAAATCTCGTTGTCTAAGGCTCTCTTGAACTACGGTGAGCAGGGTGGCGGGCCACCGCCGAATATGTAGTCAACGAGCCACATAATATCATCTATGTCGACGGAATGTGAGCAGTCTGTATCAGCTCGGATTATCGAGCCCGGCAATGGCAATCCTCCGAAGATAAAGTCGACGATAGTGAGTATGTCATCGATATCTACGTTCCCGGATATGTCGACATCACCCGGAAGGACTACCTGGTTCTCTGGAACAATCCACTGCTTCGGATTAGACGAGTACTTACCGACCAGGTAAACCTCACCCACGACCTCAAACGAGGTCTCTGTCATGCAGTCGCCCGACACGGTATAAGGATTGAGTGTCGTATCGAGCAGCACGCCATAGCAATCCAGGAAGGGAGCTATTGGGATCGTGATAGCCAGCACCTCTCCGACGAAGTCAGGATGACTCGGAAGGATCTCCGTGGAAAGCGCGGGAATCGAGTCATTGATTCTGATTGACGATTCGATTACGTCGCCCGCGCCGCAGCTATCATCGAAATTACCGAGATAGACCGTTGCCATGATCGAGTCGACCGCGAACTTGTAGTAGATGTGCGCCGGACCCGGCTCGAATACAGTCGCCAATTCGCCGGAAGTCGTATCCGAGATGACAAGGGTAACGTCTGCGGTCTGAGGATCGTTCACGGCAGCCGGGTCAGACACGGTGACGATGGCATCGTATGTACCAACAACGAGTCCGCTCACATCGACAAACAATGTACAGGTACCATCACCGATACCAGACGCCGGGTCAAGTGACAGCCAGGCGGCGGCGTCCGAGGCGGTCCAGTCGAGCGTGCCGCCACCAGTATTCGTGATAATCATCATCTGGCCCAATGGATTCGGTCCGCCTTCGGGAGCCTCGAAAAGGAAATCATCAGGGTCAATAGCTAATTCCGGCGGAGGTTCCGCTATGTAGAGCGCAACTTTGGCGATTTGAGGACTGTTGACCGCATCAGGGTCGGAAACTGTCACATTCGCAGAATAGACGCCTGCCGTGAGACTCGCGATACTTACCGACAGTGTACAAACGCCATCGCCAGTCCCGGATGTCGGGCTCAGAGCGAGCCACAACGCATCGTCCGATGCCGTCCATTCGAGAGTGCTTTCGACAGCATTTGATATCAATAGAACCTGGTTCGGCGGGTTGGGACCTCCTTCAACCGCCTCAAATGTCAGGCTGTCCGGATCAAGGACTATAACCGGCGGAGGCGGAAGAACAGTCAGATATACCGGTACCTTCTGCGGATCGTTCGTGGCGGCAGGATCGGAAACGGTAATCGTATCCTCGTACAAACCTGCTGCCAGACCGGCGATGCTCACATAGAGAGAACATGGCCCGTCATCGACGCCTGAACCGGGACTCAGTGTGAGCCACGGCTGAAGATTCGTGGCAGTCCAGTTGAGCGTCCCCTCTCCAGTATTCTGCACGTTCAACAACTGCACGTTTGGATCTGCCTCTCCGGCCACCGCTTCAAAATTGAAGCTGGTCGGATCGAGCCCGATCGTCGGCTCCTCAACAGGAGTACATATATTGTTTACCACATGAATTGTCGCGCCTACATATTGCGGCGCGTAGCCTGAGCCTGGAGAGGGAGAGAACTTGAAAACCCCAGCAGGCGGGAAAAAGACTGAGTCGACAGCTATGTCGAACTCACACGGCAGCAAGGTGGGATCAGGAATCTTGATAAAGAAATCGCCAATCTTCGATGACGTATTCGGAGGGAAGGACGGCATGATACGTCCGAGCAGGCAGCCATTGTACTCGCTGTGCCGCGCCCCTGGGTAGCGCGCTGAATCCACTGCACTAAATGTCCATGGTACCGGCAAGGCCGTCGACATAGTGTAATTAAATGTGTCGACCACTATCAGCGAGTCGTCATGGCCGGTGCCGCCACCGGTGCTCGTCGGGATCTTGAAACCGAGTGAAAAAGCTGTAATACTCTGGTCCGTCCAGCCGAAGAGTTCGATCGAGAAGACCGAATCTCCTGCGGCATCGATCGTCCATGTCGGACTCTCCGGTACGTAGCGAACGGTGTCCGGAACGCCAGTATCCTGCGCAACGGCAGATGACAACCCGGCTATAACAATGACCGAAACTAGCATGAATAACAGACGAGATTTCATTTTGCTATCCTCTCATATTGCATTGTTTTCAGTGGCAGGGCCTAATTCGTCCTCATGTCATTATAGGTCATTCTTCGATTTAGTCAAGACCCTTTTCATTCGATCCGGTCGATTAACAACCTGAATTGCGTGGGTGCAAGCCAGATTCTGACGTCTCGTCATAGAATGATGAAGCTCCGGTTGATCCCGTAGAACCTACTTTTGCACATACGCTTAGCATCCATCGCACGGCACTGGACCGGAGGCGAAAATGTACGATATCAGATAAACTATATCATCGATATCTATCGCTCCTGAGCAATCAACGTCTCCCGACTCATACGGGTCCGGGGCAGGTCCGCCGTTGAAAATAAAGCCGATTAGATAGACTACGTCATCGATATCCACTGCACCGGAACCGTCAGCATCGCCGCATATCCATCCCGCCAGAACTTCTATTGTCAGCGGTCTCTGCGCCTCGGCTCCGATCTGATCCTGTGCAACGGCAGTGAAACTGAGCTGTCCCGCGCTTGTCGGCGTACCGGATACGATGCCATCCCCAGACACCGACAGTCCTGAACCTGCGAGATCGCCGTTCAGATCGCTCCATGAATGCTGTCCTGTCCCGCCAGTGGATTCGAGCTGAATGCTGTACGGCTCACCCTCGTTCGCATCAGGAAGCTCTGTCGTCGTAATCTGAAGCTCAGGGTTGATCGTGAAACTGAATGGTTTCATATCGAATGTGCCAACCTGGTCCTCTACATGCGCTGTGAAATTTATCTGACCGGATGATGTCGGAGAGCCCGACAACAGTCCGTCAGTCGAGAGAGTCAGACCGGTCCCATCGAGATCGTTATTCAGATCGCTCCAGGTTAGACTCCCGGAGCCACCCGAAGCTTCCAGTTGCTGAGAATATGGGAACCCAACTGTCCAGTCGGGAAGCGACGCTGTTGTAATTTCGACCGGGATGCCGGAAGCCGGGAAGATAATGTAGTCGATCCACCCGCAATCGCTGCCATGCGATTGTGATCCGTCTTTATAGTATGTCCATTTGAATGTCCGCGATCCGGCATTTACGCTATATGCTGCCCTTGTCCATCCGACCGAACCGGACCATTTACTCTTCTCTGAGCCATCGATATAAAACCTCAGATAGTCCCAGCCCGATTCCGACGATACTTTGTAGTAGAATGTTATCGAATCCGACTGAAGGACATCGAGCGTGACCGTCATTGTCGATGTCTGATTGTGGCTGATATTCCCCGATTTCGAGCAATACGTTCCCTCGTAGACGCCGGTTGTCACGAGCGTCCACGGCTGATTTCCAGACATTTCCCAGGGATACGACGCGAACGATCCCGACTCGAAATCCTCGATCTGCTGGCCAATCAGTATCTGGAATGAAGCCGTATCGGCATAACCGCCGCTGGCAGTCATGTATAGGTCGAAATCGACCGTATGATAGAAGGGGCATGACGGAAGCACCTCGAATTCATAGGCTGAATTCGACGCCGCTTCGCCGCCCAGTTTCGGGATAAACGGATAAGTCGAGACTGACTGCAGGATATTGACATACGGGTCATCCGTCGCGAGCGTGGCACTCACGCCGAGTGCATCGCCGCCACCATCGTTCACCAGCGTTATATATGTCGACACGAAATCGCCCGGATCGACCGCACCTGCATCATGGCCGACCATATCGAGCACCGGCTCATCGGAGAGTGGTTCGAGCTGGACATCGACAACCGTCGTGTTACAGTCAGTGACAACAATGCCACTTATCGTCTGCGGCACATATCCTACAGCCGTGAACTCCAGGCTCCAGGTTCCCGATTCGATCATTCTGTAATAGTCGCCGACGTCAGGATCGGTGAAAACCCTTGCCGAATCGATGTCGTGACCGACGACGGTGATAACCGCATCTACCGGATCGCCGGTGATGGCGTCGGTAACGATGCCACGAATTCCATACAGAGCGTTTTCGAGGTAGGCCAGGAATGATCTCTTGTTGTATTCCCAGTGCGCTGGAAGCTGGTCTCCGGGAAGAAGCTGCTGGTCGGATAATTCAAACGTGACTTCGCGGCCACCTCTGAAGTATGTCATGTAGTCCTGTCTGCCACCGGCAATGGTGTACCAGTCATAGCCGTTGGTGATGCCATCATCGAAACCTGTCATATAGCCGGAACTGTATGCCTGGACCGTATCAGCATAGGCATGACAAATATCCTGAAACCATTGATCGTCGGCATGTCGTTGTGCCCATGTGTCCCATGGGTAGTTTAGTACTTCTGCGCCGGTATGATGGTTACCAGAAATGACAAATCGCTGTTCCTCGGCGAGGTCCATCATTACGACTGTCTCGGCCTGCCAGCTATTGCCATCCGGATGCTGGCCATCCTGGGGATCAGGGAAATTGCGATTCAGATCAACCGAATTGGCATTGTATCGTGTTGCTCCAAAGACAGTATGATTGCCCCCGTTGTATGTCCCGTCCGGATTAGCATTTGGATTGATCCAGATGTCAAGGTTATTCACCATATCGACGATACGTGGATCAGCGGCTGTGTAACCTGTCAGCAATGAATCGATCAGCCTGATCATAAGAACATATCCGCATATCTCGTTTCCGTGCATCGTGCTTGAATAACAAACCTCCGGCTCGTTTTCATCGACATACACATTGTCAGAGATTCTGGCGAATATGATCTCGCGACCCTCTACGCTATAGCCGACTGTCTGGACATCGCAGATCAGCGGATAATCAGACTCGAATTGATACATCATGGAGACATACGCTTCGTATGTCGGATACGAGTCCCACTCATCCATCCCTCTCTTGTCAGCAGCCATTCTCGGCTGGATCAGCGTGCCGGGATGCTGAAGCGCCTCATAGGTGTATCCCAACGCCTTGAACTCTTCGAGTTCCCGCTCATTTGCGTAGGCATAGACCTCTTTGCCGACGACATTATCGATAGAGACCACTCGCGTCAGTTTCCGGAGTTCTTCAGGTGAGTCGATGCTGAACTTGAAGTATGTCTCACCGGCAATCGCGACGCTGAACCAGGCTGCGATAACCAGGATTACTACGATCATTCCGATTCTGATTTTCATTTCATCCCTTTCAACTGCATTGCGCTCTATTACGATATGCCTCTTAAGCTGAGACCTCTCATTCCGTCTCTCAGATTGTAGCGGCCTGCAAAGTCCTGAGCCTCGAAGGGCCAGCTTGACGTGGCTTCTAATTGTCAAGCGTCCTTCGCAAGTCTCTGGACAGGCGAACGTGTTTGACCGACATGGAACTCACAACGATCGCCAGGTCACACCGCCGACCCCGTCGACGTCAAGACCTTGCGAAACTACCTTATGAAACAACCTCCTAATGTCGTGTCCCAGGAATCCATTCACAATAAAAAGCGGCAAATTGAATCGTGGCATGGGCATCTTGCCCATGATTCACGGGTAGGATGCCCGTGCTACTACAAAAGAATATATGAACATATATCCGGGACACGATACTAACACCCGTCGCATGGCGGCGGGCCACCCGAAAAGATGTATTCTATGATATAGACGACATCATCGATGTCTATGTTCCCCGAGCAATCAACGTCGCCGGCATCATACACAGCCGGTGGTGGACCGCCGGAGAAGATGTAGTTCACAATGTACACGGCGTCGTCAATATCGACATCGTTGCTTCCATTGGCGTCACCGCAGATGTAGCTCGCAACATCGAACGACATGGTATCCGCGTGACAGTAATCCGCCGCGATGACCACAATCGTCTCGGTAAGGAGCTGATCCGGCGCGGTTCCGACTATCGAATCATTCTGAACGCTGCACCACGTCGGGTAATCCAGGTATGTGATCGTATGATCTGAGTCATCCGGATCGGTAATCGACGGGTAGAATATGTACTCTTCGCCGCTTCTCGCGATCGCGTCATCTTCCTGATCGATCACAGGCGCGACATTGGTCTGATCGACATCGACCGTCACCTGTAGCGTATCCGCCAGAGTGCCGTCGTTGACTATCACCGTGAACGATGTATCGGCGTAATCACACTCAGCCGTACCGGACACGGTCGAACCATCGAACGTACACCAGGACGGGAGATCGTCCACGGAAATCACCAATTCCGAACCATCACAATCGGGATCGGATACCGTTACTGCATAGAGCAACTGTGCTCCCGGTTCAACTGCAATCGAAGTATCGGATGTCACCTGCGGTGGATCGTTTGAAAACTGCGGGTTGCAGCAGACGTTATCCGGATCGTACGGGCAATCGTCGCATATGTCGCCGATGCCGTCATCGTCGGAGTCCGTTTGATCAGGATTGTATGTCGACGGACAGTTATCGAGTTCACAGGTATTCGCCGGATAACCCGGATCGCCGTAGCCGTCATCATCGGTATCTGTGCAGATATCGCAACTGTCGCCAATGCCGTCACTGTCAGCATCAGACTGATCAGGATTGAACGTCGCCGGACAGTTGTCGAGATCGCAAGTATTTGCTGGGAATCCTGCATCGCCGTAGCCATCGCCATCGGTATCTGTGCAGACATCACAACTGTCGCCGATGCCGTCACCATCGGCGTCTTCCTGATTAGGATTGTAAACGGACACACAGTTGTCATTCTGGTCATAGATACCGTCGCCGTCCGAGTCGACCATCGCCGAGCACTCAAACGCTGTCACGACGACATCGTCAACGCCGGCTTCGACAACCGAACCGTTGCCTAAGTCTGATGCGTCAAACCTGATTCTGACCTGCGATGACGGCGTCACGAAATCAGAGACTATAAAACTATGCTCGAACCATCCCCCTGATGCCTGCTCGACCGGCCCCACTGTCTCGACCTCGGCCCAGTTCGTTCCATTGTTGGATGAGATATATACTACGAATATATCATTGTTCGGATCATCACCAGTACTATTTGAATACCATCTTGCATAGTGTACGAGACCATCTCCAAGCGAGCAGTCGAACGCGGGCGATGTTAGTATCGTTGTACCACCGTCGACATCGGAGTTGCCATCGACATTGTCGGTCAGGAAGCATCTGCCGGAACCATCAAAATCGGTCGGTGGGTCACCTCTGTCGCCTCCGCCTACCGGAACGCCGCGATCCCACTGACCATCTGAAGCATCGCCTGATACGCTCCAGCCCTGATCCGTCTCGAAATCATCTTCAAAGACTACGGTTACTGTAGTCGCAGCAAAAGTGGAGTAAGGCGAAGTTGAATCTGGATAATAGACTCTGCCAATGGTCGCTTCTTCTGCACTGAAATAGTATTCCAGTCCATCATCACAAGCAATTGGCGGTAAGTTAGCTTCGTAGTAGTTCGGAGAAACCTCGGTCATCGCTTCAGTCTGAACCGGTCCACCGTTCAAGCTATAGTGAAGCTCACCAGTACCAGGGACCGGCACTCCTTCGCCGACAGGCGATACTTCGACGTCAATCGCAGTTGACTGACCCGGGTAAACGTAGTCAGGAAGTCCCTGAGGGAAATCGAAGGCGAGACCAGCCGATCCTTTGATTGATACTGTCGGATCGCCAAACAAGTTCGCTTCATAGTAGACCCACCGCATACAGCTTTCATCGATCCTGTAGAGATTATCTTCTTTGGAGTCATGGTTGGCTCGTCCTAACTCAGGTTTCCCTTCGGTTGGGTTGAACACGGCATCCCAGAATTCACGGTTGAATCGCTGTGAGGGACCATCGGTGCTGTATTGGGTTCCCCAGCCATAACGCGCATTCATCACGATCGCAAACCCACCAGCATCAGTCTTGATGTTCATGTACTCTGCCCAGCAGTCGGTGCCATCGAAATGGCCGGCCAGACAGGTTTGTGAATAAACAAAGCAATGGTCGTTATTGGTCAGTTCGCTCATAATGTCGCTGTCATAGAGCTTCATCGCGTAGTCAGGGCTGCCGTGTCCAAGATGATTGATTATGTGAAGCCCGTTGTTAACGCGCGACGTCAGATCAGACTGCGGCCAATTGTAGTTCTGTTCATACAACCTGTCAACATCGTATTCATCGGATGGAATGCCGACAGTCGTATAGCCATCAGCACTGGAACCGTCAACATTCTGATCCATCATTGGTCCGGCGTAGTCGGAGATGCCACCAAAACCGAGATACTCACCCACCATCAGGACATTCTGGAGATAGGCGTCGGTGGCATTCAGATACTGAAGAGTCTTGTTGACGAAGCGGGTAGCCTCCGTTGTGTTGCCAACTGACGCACGACCGACGTAAACATCCGCGACGAGATCAACATCGCCACCACCCCTGCCATCAGTCGGTTCTCCCCAATAGGAGTCGCCATCATAATTCCATGTGTCGTCAAGGCAGGCAAAAAAGATGTCTCCCGGCATCGCAGTCTCGATCTCAGCACCGCTGCCTTCCCATGACTTGACATAGAGGTTCTTGGCCGGGATAAGATCGTCATCAGCGCCAATTATAACATACTGGATACCGTCGTAGTCGTGACGGTCTCTGATATAGTCGCGTATGTCATCGGGATCACTGCTGCCAATATCGGTAGTAGTATGAATCTCAGTGGCGATGCCGTTGGCATCATGGTAGTCTTTGAGGGGCTGGAAAGAACTGGCAAACGATGGCGTCGTGATGATCAACAGATCATAGTTTCTATCGCCGCGTTTATCCAGCATGCGATAGCTGTATATCTCGTTCTGGTTGTCGATTCTGGTCACAACCTCCGCCTCATCAATATCCAGTCCCCGAAAATGAGAATTCATTTTGTCAGAATCAACCGTGTTGACAACGACAGTGAGGCTTTGGCAGTAGGACAATTCTCCGCTGCTGGGAACATATTGTACCGGGTGCAACCGCAATGTGAGTATTTCGTAGCCACGGAAACCAAAGGTGCCGATCTCCCTGAATTCATATCCGGGGAAGGGATCGGACGAGGAGTAGATCGCCTGATCCGGCGTGGGTGGCGCAGCGGAGCCTGGTGAGGCCGATAACTTCACCGGCTGGCATACTGGTTCAATATAGTAGTTCTTGCCGAGCGAAATGGGCTCGCTGGCACGAATCTCGATGCTCTCGACTTGGGTTCCTGCTGGCAGCAGAATACTCGCTCCGGTGGCAGGTAGCGCCGGTTGGCCAGTCATGCCGGAATTGGGCGCTCCTGCAATGAGTACCCTGTCATAGGTTTGGCCATCAAACGTAACTGTCAGCATTTCGGGGCGCTCGAAATAGTAATCCACCGTTATCTGTTCTGCGGCTGCGGACGCAACAAGAATCAGCACTAACAGCAAGGTTAGCCCAAAACTCGTGGTCCTTGTCGTACTTGAGTTAGCATTCTTCACGGGTCTTCTCTCCCTTGATCTGAGATAAGTACGTGTGCGGATATCCAATCCTACGGTGAAACATTGTATCGAGTGGTCTCCAGTATGCCAAACGCAACTTGTTTGCTTTTATGATGTAATCGGCATTATCCTCAGTCTCGACAGCAAGCCTCATGTAATTCGCTCGTGGGTCAGCAGCCCGAGCAGGGCTCCGGGCCACCGGCGAATATATATTGAATCAGGAATACAACATCATCAATGTCGATTTCTCCTGAGCAATCAGCATCACCGACCCAGTACGGATCCGGCGCAGGCCCACCCGCAAATATGTAGTTAATCAGGAAGACGACGTCATCGATATCGACACCTCCGGACCCGTCAGCATCGCCACAGATATCGATGGGTGTCATCTCGAAATTCGTATCTGACGTGTCTCGCGCCTCCACAGATATGTCCGGGACTTCCAGGCTATGATATTCTGCCTTCGTTGCACTAATCCAGTAATCCCCCGGCCAGAGCTCATCGAAGTCGTACATGCCCGACTCGTTTGTCGTGGTCGACGATATCGTCGATGATCCCTGCATCAGATCGATAGAAACATCAGTTATGGTAATATGCCGGACAGCATCCGTCACTACACCCGCGATCGATCCACGATTGTACGCCAGATCGAAGTCGACGGTCGTAGTCTGCGTCGCGACCACTTCGACATCAACTTCTATTTTGGTTTCATAGTACGCGTCAGTCGCCCGAACATCGTATGTGCCGGGAGCAACGCCATCGAACTGATAGCTTCCACCACCAGACGAAATATCAGTGTCTATCACTGTTGAACCAGTCATGAGGTCAACGGTGACGCCATCAAGTGAGACACTCGTAACTGAATCAATTACAGTACCGTCGACAGTACCGGCATCAGCACCGAGAACAACAACTTTGACCAGCGTGCTGAAATCGCACCAACTCCATTCGGTATTCTGACCTTTGACTCGATAGTAATAGGTGCCCTGTGGCTGTCCCGTGATATCATAGAAAAGCGAGATCACAGAACTCGACAGGGTGTTGATCGTGTTGTAGAATACAGCAGGATACATATCATCGACGTACATGCCCTCTTCGAGAGTATACGAATCGGTTGTGTATCTGAACCTGATGAAGATAGATTCCCTTTCGTAGTCTTCGAGAGAAAACGCCTGCCTGATCCATCCGCCGGAAGCGCCGGTATAGAGTTCGAGTATATCGAACTCGCGGCCATCGGTGGAAACCTCGACATAACCGTAATCCCAGTCGGTCTCTATATCGTACCATGTCCAGAATGTCAGCGAATCGCCCGGCTCGACGAAATACGGATGAACCGACGTCAGAGCATCGGCCACTTCATCATCATAACTCGACTTGAAAGACTTGCTGCCCGAATGGTAACGCGCGGTGGAAACGGTGAATCCATCGAGAGACCAGCGATTCGTGGAGCCTTCGGCGCCCTCGGTCACAACATCGAGTCCGGTCAGTTCGTCGATCTGCCAGAATATCGGCATGGCATCAGGATTGACCTGAGTCCAATTAACAGTATAATCACCTGTCAGGCTCGTATCAGGAGCAGTAACAATCGGCGGAATCACTCTCGGAGTCAGATCGCTGCGGATGCTGCCAGCCTGTTCGAGCATATAGAACGCACCATCAAAATTTTCCCTGACGATCTGCGCAAGGTGAACCGTCGGCGGCTGAAACTGCTGGCCAATCTCGACCGTATAGAACAGAAAATCAGCGCCATCAACATAATGGTGATATCCATAAACCCAGTCGGTAGCGTCACCGGTCGTGGGATAAAGCTGAGCAGACTGCTGTGGAAGGTATGTTCCGGTGTAATCTTCCTGGGCTATCAGGTTGGCAATGCCCGTACCGAGATCGGCAATATAATCGCTGTTCGGCGCGGAATAGTATCCGTATGCCCATGACCAGATGACCATTTCCCCGTGAGTGTGGAATGTCAAACCAGCCACGAAATCTCTTGTCGCTATGAAATCTCGCTCCACCGAGGTCTCCGCTTCAGAGAATGGACTCGGACCGCAATACACCGATGAACTCGGATCGTGTGTAATATTACCGATCGTCGTTCCCCATTCACCTTCGGGATGACCGTCAGTGGAACCAGCATAGTTTCTGTTCAGATCGACTCCGACAGTGCCATATTCCGGGAACGGCCTGCGGTTCTTGCGCCAGTCGATCCCCAAATCATGCGAGTAGACATATCCATCCGGATTAAGACATGGAATAAAGTAAATCTCCCGACTGTTGACCTGCAAAGTGACCGCCGGATCTGAACCATAGGCACTGGTGAGACTGTCCAGAATAAACATGCTGACGACAAGGCTCGGCCATTCGCGGGCATGAGTCAAACCTGTATACAGCACCTCTGCCTCATCTTCGTCGATTTCAACATTGTCGGAAAGTTTCACGACCTGAATAGGCCGACCCTCGTAGGACCAGCCGATAGTGTCCATTATGCAGAGAGTTGGATAATTACTTACGATGTCGTGTAGATCAGTCTGGAATTCTGCCCATGTCGGATACGATTCAGCGGCTTCCCGCATCAACTCATCGACATTCTTGTGCAACAATTGCACAAAAAGACCGCGAGCGACAAGATCATCGATCTGTGCATCGGTGACAACCGCGTCAACCCATTCGCCCGGCTTATGTCCGGGTATATCGAGACCTCTCGGCAGAAGGTCCGCCTCTGTTTTGTCTGTAACCTGAATTCTAACAAGGTTTTTGGCGTCGCCCGCGCCAAGTGAGTCGGGCGGCATGAGAAAAATCGCGCAGAAAATAATGAGTATCGCACATGTCGATCCAAGCCTGAAAATACCCGTTGTCTTGGACATAGTTCCTCCGAATCATACTTTGATAGAAATTGCAAGCATCAAGTCAAAATCAGTCCTGTATGTACAGGG
>CBDUQR010000026.1:0-40881 GCA_965369655.1 uncultured bacterium
GTTGTGTAGAGGACTCTCACCTCCAAGTTGTCAAACATGCTCGGCACACAGAAAAAAGAGAGGCCTCTTTCGAGACCTCTCTGTATCATGAAGCAGTGATTCTGCTCTTACTTCATGAGGACCATCTTCTTCGAGTCTGTGTATTGACCCGCAGTGGCCTTGTAGAAGTAGATGCCCGAAGCCACACCGGCAGCATCCCAGGTAACTGTCACTTCGCCGATGTCGTAACCGGAGAAGGTCCTGATCAACTGACCCGCTACGTTGTAGATATCGAGTTTCCACTCTGACTGCTCGGGAAGAACAATCGTGATATCAGTAGTCGGGTTGAACGGGTTCGGATAGTTCTGCTTCAGCGAGAACGTGCTCGGGGCAATCTTCGCCGACATGTCAACATTCATCATGTTGCCATTGTAGTCGGACACTGATACCTCGACCAGGTTCACGTTACCAGAAACAGCGATCACATCCCGCTCACCAGCGAGAATGCGATTGGTGTTGTCAGACCAGACCAGCACACGAAGCTGACCGTCAACAACGTCGCTCTTGATCTTCATGCCGTCGGCAAGAAGATCCACGGTTCCTGCGCCGTCGAAGACGAAGAGAGCCGCGCCAACGTCAATGTCGGATTTGACACTGACTACGTCGCCGAACACCACTTCCACGCTGTTAGCGAACGGAGTAAGTTTCGGGAACGGAAGAGCGTCGCCAACGACCACACGGATGAGGTACACGAGGTCACCAACTGTCAGGACTCTACCATCGTCATTGACATCGGAGGCCGCAATCTGGCCTTCCACATTGATGTCAAAGACGCTAAGTCCATAGATGAAGTAGTTGGTGAACAGCACCGCATCAGCGATCTCGTTCGGGATGAGGTTAAGGTTTATGTCACCAGGGGCGTCGATCGAATCGGCACAGATGATGTCAACACCACCAGTGTAGAAATCGATGCCCGGAAGCGGGCCGATTTTAGGACCGTCACCATCAGGATCCGCATCGCAGTTGACTGCAGGAATTATGCCCTGCCAGCCGCCGATCCACGGATCACCGGTGATTTCGAATGGCGATGTGGTACCATCATAAGCGTAGACATGACGCGCGATCCAGGCGGTGTCACCCGAGACACCCGAGATGATGTTGTCACCGCAGTCGAGCCAATAGAAGCCGACCGGGATATACATGCAATCGTATGTCCTGTCATTCGTGACATAGAACTTCAACTTAGCCAACTCGCCGGGGCCGGCTGAGCAGTCGGCATCGGGATGGTACGGGCCGTTGTTGTAATCGGCCATGCCGACGATGCGGAGCATTCCGCTCGGGCATGAACTGCCGCAATTACCAAACGGACCGAAACGATAAGTGAAGTACTCCCATCCACAGTCAACGAGAAGATCGCCAAGCTCGGCCTCCATGAACGTCAATGCGGACGCATCGTAGTAGATCAGGAAGTCGTAACCACCGATGAAATCGGTCGTATCGGACAGGAATACCGAAAGCCACGCGTAGTGACCCTGGTATACGCCCATGCCAGTAGGACCTTCTTCCTTCTCGACGTATACGCGGTAGGTCGGCAGAACGTTGATCACAAAGCTGGAATCAACGTGTTCGCAGCCATCGCTTGCTCTCACGTAGAATGTCCACTTGCCTACGTAATCCGGATCTTCCATCGTCTGCCACGTCCAGGTGCCAAGAGCATCGTCCAGGATGAAACCACCCGGAAATGTGCCAGGACCGGTCACGTTTTCGAGAGTGTATGTGATATCCTGCGGACAGTCATCGGGATCCATAGCTTCCACATAACCCGTCGCCATATCACCCCACAGCATCGTGGTAGCATCCGGGACATAAGTCCACACCGGAGGAATGGTATTCACGATCAGAGCGAAGTTGCAAAACGCTTGTGCATCGTGCTCATCAGTCACAACTATCTGATAGTTGTATGTTCCGCACATCTGGCTCACGTTGATTTCCCAGAGACCGGTGTCTTCATCGATAGCGCCACCGGTACCTGTACCAAGTGAATAGGTCAATGTAGTTCCGCAGTCGTCGTCATCAGCATCGAAGTCATAATCCACCATTCCGTCCGCACACATGGCTTGAACCGAAGCCGGACAGTTGGTGAAGTATGGAGCGGTATTGATGACGTCGTACGTACCGGCGATAACGGTCAGGGCTGTGTACTCAGAGTTGGCGTTAACAAACCCGGTCGTTGCCAGGTAGCTACCAAACAGCTCTTCGTCGTCCACATCTATCGTGAACGTCCCAGTGGGTGAACCGACGGTAACATTCAACTCGGCGAGCAACATCTGTGTCCCGGTAGGGATCACATCGCAAAAGCCGACGACGTCGCATCCCCAGAATCGGAACTTGGGCGGGTAGTGCGTCGTCAGATCAGAACCATGGTCTGTGCCACAAGCGACAAACAGTTCAATGGAGTTGATCGTGGCGATAGCGCCACCGCTTTCAGTCACCAAGTCGGCTATCAAGTCAAAGACCTTGATCGCTTCATTGGTTGTCACATTAACAACAATAACTGCATCGCAATCATGCACGAGGCCATTATCGCTGACAAATGTGACTTCCGTCTGGGCAAAAGCGGAACCACTAAAGACAAGAAGCATTAACGAGGCCAGCAAAGTAAGAACGCTTAGATTTTTTTGCTTCATTACTATGCTCCTTCGAATTTTAGTTAAGGTCTGTTAAGTTTCATTTCATGAAATCTTAACTTTCTAACTCTCCCCCTCAATTCGCGTCATAAGACGCATCCAAATTCCTACACGACACAAAACAGTAGGTACGCCAAGTTCTGTCCTATCTCGTTATGTAGGTAAATTTTCGGGGCAGCTTATCAAAACACGAAGTTCTAATAAACTTGCTTCTTGAGCAGATATTTCAGTACAGAAGAAAACGAATACAATTCCCTAGACGACAGCAAGATATATATTCCGTCACGGATGTCAAGAGAAAAATGAAGTGTTTTTGGAAAAAAGCGCAATTCCCGGGAACAAACGATCAGGTCAAAGAAATGCGGCCCGGGTCAACCGAGCCGCACAGAAATCTAATTCGATATGATTTTTCCTCAGTTGCCGGATGATTCGACCGGTTCCCCCGGCTCTCCCTCAAAAACCACAGGCTCTTCTATAGATAGAGTCCTGTCTATCGGCTCAACGCCTGTTCCGCCGAACGCCTCGACCTCTATGTGGATCCTATCATCGAGCATCAGGATAGCTTCCTCAGGGATCACAATCCCGAAATCCGACATTCGTATGTCAAAGCTGACCTTCATCTTCAGGAGATCGCCCGGAAGACGTCTCTCTGTCACGTCGTTGGTCTCAAAATAAGTGACTTTCACGGCGCAATTGACTGTGTCGAGCGCTCCGTGCAGCGAGAATTCACCCCTCGCCGTCATCTCCGCAGTCCCCTCGTTGCTGAGGATCTCGATGTCTGTCTTCTTGAATTTCAACAACTTAAAGCTTGCGTCGGGAAAGCTGTCAGTCATAAGATAGACGTCTGATAGCATTTCCAGATCGCGACTCTCAATCCCTGTGCTCAGGGACTTCAGATCAAACTCGAAGTGTGCCTGCGGGTTGTCCGACAGCGAGTCAAGGTTAAGTTCCACAAAGCCATACAGCGCCGAACCGACTCCCAGCACTGTTTCGAGCGGAGCCACAGACTTGAAAGTGACAATATTGCGGCCATCAGCGTCATCGAAAACGAATTTGCTGATTCGCACCTGAACACTGTCGGCGAGACTGTCGGTCTCCTGAGCAAGACCCGTGGCAGCGTAAGCCACGAAAAGAAGCAAGGTTATCGCCAAAACCCGTCTCATTTTCCATCCTCCCTGTATGTCATACAAAAACACAACATTTCAACGGTCAGAGCTTGAATTCACAAGGGATATAATCAAACACTTACGCCTCTCCAATGCAAGCGAAATTATTCCATTGTTTGCGACGTACACTAATAGAGATGGGTCAGCGAGACCACGCCGAACTGACTTTTAGATATATAGACGCTCACGCATATAACAGTCTCGCTCTGATCTACAAGATATATCCTAATATAATGCGGCCTGTACGACCGAAAGAAGCCTCTTGTGCCCAATCTTAGTCCCAAGGGGCTACACAGAAGATTATATATAGCACATCATGCATATTCACTCGTCCAGAAATTATCACTGAACATCAAATTGGGAAACGCCTGATGGAACAAACGCCTGTCCAGAATCAGCAGTGTTACATAACTCATTGCAATTTGGTATGTATCGATGTGTGTGACATGCGGGAGCGCAGAAGTTATATTGATGACTGCGTATATATTGTCAGTGTTCGCCTAACATAGCCGCGCCGACGAAACCGGCCTGGTTACCCAATTGCGCCTTCGCCACTCTGAATAGCTTTGAGCTGGGGCCAATGGCCCTTTCCCGCAAAGCCGATTCGATCTCCGCGATATACGGTTTACCGCCCGCGTCGGGAAGCCCACCGCCGATGACCACAAGCTGGGGGTCGATAATTGCCATGACCGAGGCGAGACCAGTCGCGAGGTAATTGACACAGTAACTGACCGCTCGCCTGGCCGCAGAATCGGAGTTTTCGTACGCTGCTGCGAATATGTCCCCGACCGTCAGTCGGCTTCCCGAATCGAGCTTTTTTCTGAGAGATGATTCGTCGGATTCGGACGTAGCAAACTCGGTCGCCAGAGAGATCAGCTTTGCAGCCGAAGCGTATCGCTCCATGCAGCCGGACCTGCCACAGTTACATTTCTCGCCACCCTCCACGACCGTCACGTGGCCGATTTCGCCGGCGGCGCCGTATGCGCCCCGGTAGAGACGACCATCCAGGATCAACCCGCCCCCGACTCCGGTGCCGACCGTAACCGCCAGAACATCGGTGAATCCTTTGGCCGCCCCGAAAAGGTGCTCGGCGAGAGCCACGGCATTGGCGTCGTTATCCATGTAAACGGAAATGCCGAGTTCGGTCTCAAGGAATTCCTTCGGATTCACCCGGTCCCACCCTGGGATATTCGGAGATACTCCGACAACCTTGCCGGTGTCGCGATCGACCGTGCCGGGAGTCCCCAGCCCAATATAATCGAAACCCGCGTTCATTTTCTCGGCTTCCGATGTCAACTCACTGGCACAATCGACAAGCCGCCCGAGGAGCGACTCAGGACCTTCGTCTGTCCTCGCTTCTGTGACACGAGCGCTCACTATCGACCCGTCAACGCGGCAGAGGCCGTATTTTATCAGAGTCCCGCCAAGGTCCATCCCGGCATATATTTTTTCCATGATTTACTCCAGTTCTTTCAAATCGGGCAAAACAATAACGCCAGGGGGCTCTCCGATGTCAATCCGAAAGACCGGCGATCAGAGTGACGTTGAACAAAAAACTTGCAAAAGACTCCTGATGAGTCTTCATTCTGAGAGTGCCCTGGCGACAGGCGCAGAGTATCACTGGTAGAAGATCGCCGATCGAGATATGGACTCAGATAAACTCGCAGACATATTCAAAGCTCTATCGGATTCCACGCGGATGAGAATTCTGCAAATGCTCGATAAACGCTCACGATCCGTGAACGAGATTGTCGATTTCTTCGCGCTGACGCAGCCGACGATTTCCCGCCACCTCAAAGTGCTCAGGGAGGCCGGGCTGGTGAAAGTGGACCGGAACGGGCAGAAGATGATCTATTCGCTAAATGCCGACGGCCTCAGAGAGGTGGCGTCAGGTTATTTACGCAGTTTTCGCTGTCTGTCACGGAAGTAGCCGGGAAATAGTGTGAGAAGCACCATACATATTGTTGCGATGTTGTTGGCTCTGTCCCTGCCGCACGTGGTCATGGCATACGACGGGCCACTCGTTGTGGATGATGCGAACCTGCTCGACGGGCGACAGATGCTCGAACTGGATTATGCCGTGCGCGACGTCAACAGGCAGCAGGATATCATCATGGTGATCCTGTCGGTAGAGTCGCTGGATGGACAGAATGTCTCCTCATACGCACGGGCTGTCGTGCAGGTGTGGGGAATAGGAGAGGACGACCGGGCCAACGGCCTGCTGCTGCTGATTGCCGAAGATCAGATGCTGGTGCACTTTGAAGCAGGAAAAGACATCAGCGAATCGCTGCCACCTGAACTTCTCGACAGAATCAAGAACGAAATACTGGAGCCTGCGCTAAGAGACAAGCGGTACGTCGAAGGACTTACCCGTGCGGTAGCCGCGCTCACTCAGCCATGGCAGGAACCGACCGATTACTCGCTTCTTCTCTGGATCATGCCCGCATTCATCGTGGCTGCGTTTATCTGCGCCAACACACTCAACAGAAAACTACGGCGGTGCCCACACTGCGGGCATAAGGTACGGCCTTCGGTGATTCGCTGCCCAGGTTGCCTTGGCGAGATACGATCCGGCCCGAGCGATCCGTGCCCATGTGGATCGAAGAAAACGTACGCGGACTGCTGTCTCGATCTGCACCTCGATGGGCGCGAATCGTTCCAAATTCAGTTCCTGAGATTCCTCGACATCCGCTACCTGTTGGCGATGTCGACCCGGTTCGGCGGATTCACATCGGGAGGCGCGGGAGAGCTGCCGAGGGAATCTGACGGACCTCAGCGGTTCGATATTTCAAAGTCGGTCGGGGGGTGGTGATTGGAACAACTTTTCACGCGCAATGATCTGACAGATATAGCCGGAATCGTGAAGCACTTCGAGCAGCAGACCAGTTGTGAACTCGTGGTGCGAATAACCCACGACCGCGTCATTTCAGACGATGCCGCTCAGATCGAGTTCATGCGCTTCGGTCTGAACCGACATGACGGACAACTCGGACTGCTTCTCTATGTCAATCTGTTCCAGCGCAAATTCGTGATCCTTTCCGGGCACAGTATTGCCGACAAACTCGGTGGGAGCTGGGCTGATAAGCACGCTGAGATGTTAAGCGACAGATTCAGGAAATACCAGTTCGGATTCGGCCTGCATGACATAGTCTCGCGCATGGCAAACGAACTCAAGGTACACTTTCCTCCCCGACGACACTGATAAGATAGTTTCGACAGGTCTTGACGACGACAGAGTCGTCGGTGTGACCTGTCGATCTTCTGAAAACTGTTGCCTGACATTGTTTCCATTTTTCCGTCAGTTCACACGTCCGCTTTCTGCGGACGCAAGAACTGACGGAACAGGTAACGATACCGTCGGGTGGCATGCACAAACTTGTTTGGGCATGAATATCAACACGCCCAAACGGACTTGAGCGTGCCACCCGCCGATGATTTCGCGATAAATCGCAAAAGAAATCACCGGACAGTCGCCCGGCGATTCCATCCCTGCTATGTATCAAAACTCTCACATCATACGAGTGATTCTATCACATAGACCTCGGTCGCGTGCTGGCCTTCTCCGTAACCGTTTTCCTTCTCCTCGATCACAAGCGCCATCGGCTTCTCCTCGGTCCTGATCGTCATAAAGAGACCGTTGCGCCCTCTTAATTCAAACGCGCTTTCCACTGTGCCCCCGATGATTTTTCTCAGATCCTCTTTCAACGTCTCGGTCATTTCTGCCTCCATTCCGATAGGAAAAGTTACATCATGTTACGACAGGCACAATCGCTTTGCACCTGCCGCATTTATTATCTTCGAGTCCGACTATACGAACGTCATAGAATGACCTGGAAATCAGCGTGTGACCGCACTGAGGGCAGACTGTGTCAGACGCGCCCTCGATTTCAGCATTGCCAACATAAACATAATCGAGCCACTCCCGCGCCAGATCGTATGCGTGTTTCAGGCTCTTCATCGGCGTCGCTTCGATATTCATCTCGTGATGCGGGAAGTACCGCGATATGTGAAACGGGATTCTCCGGTCAAGCCCTGAAATCCACGAGACCAGATCACGGATATCGTCATCGGAATCATTGAGCCCGGGTATCAGCAGATTCGTCAACTCGACATGGATACCGGCTTCGACGCACGCAGTCACTGTGTTCTTCACCGTATCGAGATTGCCCTTGCAGATTCTCCTGTAGAACTCCGGCCTGATCGATTTTACATCGACGTTCACAGCATCGATGAAGGGCAGAAGCTCCCCGAGCGGTTCGGCATTGATGTACCCGTTTGTCACACAGACATTGTAGAGATCGTTATCGTGCGCCACCTGCGCGGCGTCGAGCAAGTATTCGAACCAGATGAACGGTTCGGTATATGTATAGGCGATACCGGGGCAGTTGCGGGCGATCGAGACTTCCGCAAGCTGGTCGGGAGCAATGTACGAGGTCGGCTGCTTAGTCTGTGAGATCGTCCAGTTCTGGCAATTCTTGCATGAGAGATTGCAGCCGTTTGGGCCGACAGAGAGAATCGGGTCTCCCGGATGAAAATGATACAGCGGTTTTTTCTCGATCGGGTCGATATTCACAGAGACTGTCTCGCCATAATTCGTGGCGACCATCCTGCCGGAGACGTTCTTCCTGCCCATGCAGACGCCTTCTTTCCCGTCGTCCAGCTTGCAGCGCACAGGACAGATAAGGCATCTGACCTTTCCGTTATCGAGAGTCTCCCAATGCTTTGCTTCGTGATCCATATTCTGCGAGTAATCCGATGAGTACCCTTGCAATGATCTATTGTCAAGCTGATTCTATAAGAGGAACCAGAAAGGATTTCAACAAAAATTACAGGCGGGGTTTATTTTTCTCGATCCATCGGGCTGCACCGAGGACATTCTCAGCCACGAAATCGGGAGTAGTCTCGCCCTGTTTGATGCTGTTCATTGCCGATTCACCGTAGCCGGTCAGAACCAAAATGCCCCTGCCACCGAGATTCCGGCAGAGCTGAACATCGGAGAGTCTGTCTCCGATAGAAACAGAGTTCTCAAAGTCGACCGATATGAATTGCTCCAGCATCCTGATCATGCCGGACCCGGGTTTGCGACAATCGCACTCGATACGATACTGCTCAACTTCGGCTTCGGGATGGTGCGGGCAGTAGAAGAAGAAATCGGGCCTCGCGCCCAGTTCCTCGAACCTGTGAAACACTTCCTCGTTGATCTGAAGCATCCGCTGTTCGCTCATCAGTCCTCTTGCCACTCCAGACTGATTTGAGACGACGGCGACGAGATACCCAAGATTCCAGAGCAACTTTATCGCATTGGGCGCGCAGTCGATCAACTCAATGTCGCGCTCATCGGTCAGGAAATCCTTCTCCTCAACCAGAGTTCCATCCCGATCGACGAACGCTACTTTCTGCTTCTCAGCCATGATCGCCCAGAATCTCTTTTACGTTCCGGAGAATCATCTCCTCGTCCATGTTCGTGAAACAGAAACGCTCGTTCCTGAAACACTCCTTCGCGCCGTGCCTCGAACAGGGCGAGCAGGATTCATCGATAGTCAGGGCGCGACACTTCTCTCCGAGCGGTGCAAAACCGAGCGACGGATGAGTCGGCCCGAACAGGCCGATCGTCGGCGTCCCGACGGCTGCGGCAAGATGCATTATCCCGGAATCGTTCGACACAGCGAACCGAGCGAGAGAGATCAGTTCTGCCAGCTCCGGGATGGCAATGTCGATGGCCGTAGCGAGATTTCCAGATTTTTCGAGGTCATCGAACAGATTCAGGTAATCCCACCGCTCCTTCTCGACGATCACGATCCTGGCTCCAAGCTGTTCCACAATCCTCTCGGCGAGCCGCACCCACTGCGGTATTGGATAGTGTTTGGTCGGATGCGACGCTCCGACGGCAAGTATGGCATAGCCGCTATCTCCTGAGGTGACTTCAGAAAGTTCTTCCCGGATGGAGGTCATCTTGACAGAAGGCGTCAGATTCGGTACACGGTCGACCGGCTCTATCCCTGCTTTGTTCAGCGCAGAGAGATACAGATCGACGGTATGAAAGCCGACTGTATGGATATTCTTCCGCACTGCACGCCGCCTCGCACGGAAGTTTTTCGGATATGTGACAATCTTCTTCGCATTCAACTGGAACTTGATCCACCAGCTTCGGAGATTGCCGTGCAGGTCGATCACAAGATCATACCGCTTGGCGCACATTCGCTTCACGCTGTCCGACAGGCCGAGGAGCGTCCCATCCCTGCCCGGTATCTGCAACTCGAACACATTATCCACGCCCTCGAACATCATGACAACTTCGCCATATTCCGAGCGAGTCAGGAAATCGATCTCAGCGTCAGGATAAGCCGATCTCAACGATCTCACGACAGGTTCTGTCAGGATTATGTCGCCGAGGTGTGACAGCCGTATTATGAGAATATGATTCACGCGACGAATATAAGCCCTGCAAGGCCGACGATCAAGGTGTAGATGCCGAACAGATAGAACCGGCCGCTGACGACCAGCTTCTGCAGTAACATAATCGAAAAATAGCCTGAGACAAATGCCACGAACATCCCGACAAGATAGCTTGGTTCAGTGAATGCGATGCCGCCCTCGATCTTTGCAGCGGTCAGTGCGGTTGCGCCGAGGATCGCCGGTACTGACAGCACGAACGAGAAGTTGAATGCCTCGAGCCGACTGACTCCGGCGAACAGCGCCGTCGCAATTGTGGAGCCTGATCTCGAAATGCCGGGCATGATCGCCAGCGCCTGGGCGCATCCGATCAGGAACCCGCAGCGAAATCCGACACGATTCTCCCCTGGCTTTGCCAGCAGCGTGAGAAAAAGAACGGCGGAGGTGACCAGTAGCATGATCGACACTACTGTGGCCGATTGGAACGCCTGCTCGACATAATCGCCCAATAGCAGCCCGACGAGAACCGCCGGGATCGTGGCGACGGCAATCACCAGCAACAGGCGGAAATCGCGCCATGTCTTCCTGTCATCGGCTCCGGAGATCAACCGAAATGGCGAGATGAATATCCTGTTCAGTATAGGAAAGAAATAAACGCCGAGAGCGATCAGCGTCGCGAAATGTATCGCGACCTCAAAGGTGACGTCATCGGTCTTTACACCCATGAGATGCTCGGCCAGCACAAGGTGACCGGAGGATGATACGGGTAGGAACTCAGTCAGCCCCTGCACGAGGCCAAGTACAGCCGCTTCAAGAATCGACATCAATTATCCAGACCGCACCCAGGAGCTTGTTGAATAAACCTGCTGACCTGGATTCCTGATCGACTATCGTATGATGCCGTCATTGCAAGCGACCGGAGGGAGCGCGGCAATCTCATGCTGTCTTGTGGCCGGCAGACCTCCCGGCAAGTCCTGATCCTCGAAGGGTCTGCCGCATTCCAACGATTGCCGACCCGATGGGGCAGACGAGGACGTCTGCCGCCCACAGGAACAAGAACTGAAATCACCACGTCGCTGACACTCCTCGTGATGATGGGTCCGCAAACAATGCCTGTCACGGGGTTTTTCAGAAAGCCCCTAATAGATGGCAAAATTCACTCCGGAAATGAATCCCCACTGGTCGTCAATCTGGAACTCGCCATAGAACTGAGTGCGGTTCGAGTGGGCATATTGAACGCCGAGATTAAGACCAATATCGAAGTCGGTATCTTTGAATCCTGCGTCGTTCAGACGCTCCGCGCGGAAATTGAGCCGACCATACGGAGTCAGATTCACGTTAGGTGACACCTTGATCGGATGTGAGCCGATTATGCCGGAGCCGAGAACCCAAACTTCCGCATCCGGCCCAACATCGTAGTAATCTGCGAATAGGCTCAGAGCCATGTCGGGCATGACCCAGTCTTCCCGCTTCAGAAAATGGCTTTTCACCGACAGGCTGATCATGAAGTGAGGATCGTCGCCGCGTTCGGTATCGTCGAGACCCATTTTCACTTCGAATTCAGCATCGGACACGAGTCCCATCCTGAAGTGTCCGAAAACGGCGTTTGCATCATCGAAAAAGCCGACGTTTCCGCCGACGTCGATAGCGCCCTGCGGAACGACTTCCGCAGTCGAAAGCTGGCCGAACAGCCCGCCATCTCTGAGACCGCCGTCGCTGCTGTAGCTCAAAGCGTTATCCGATTGACCGGCAAGCACAGGCATAGTCATAAGCAGCATGCAAAAAACAACAAACACGAACTTTTTCACTTCACCCTCCCACAACAACTCAATTATTCTCTCGACAATCCTCTCTGTTGCTCTTACGCAGTAACCTGTCGCAACGATTCAGAAAAAATCCAGCGGCTCGTATTGATCCAGGTGAGCATCCAGAGCCCGGGAAGAAACACAGCATCCTTCCATCAGGCCGAATCTGCGCAGACTATCGTCCGGTGTCAACAAATATTTGAGATGCGCCGAAACGACCGGTCTCCCCATCTCCGGTCTTTTTTCGCCGAAACGGGAATTGCACTTGGCGATAGTAAGGCATGTATCCAAAAAATATTCCAAAAGTGATGTTCTCATATTGATGAATGTGTTATGATTATGGTGATTTGGTGTCGGGAGTATGTTGGAGGTCAACTTGTGAAACACCGCCGATTCGGTGCTTTGAACATGGATAGGCGTAGGAACAATTCATGACCGTTTCTGCCGATCAATTAGTCATCAGCGTTGAAGCTCTACGAACGAGGTTTATTGGTGGATATTGCCGTAAAGCTCGTTCCGAAAATGGCCAGTTTTTGACTCCGGCACGCATCGCTGAGTTCATGGCATCATTGTTCCGCAACCAAGTCGAAAAGGTACGGATTCTTGATCCTGGAGCGGGAGCTGGCGCCCTTTTTGCGGCATGCGTTGCAGATTTGTGCAATCGGAAAGAGCGCCCCCAATCAATTTCGGTGGTTGCCTATGAAATTGACGATGGACTTATCTCATGCTTAACAGAAACAATGGAACTTTGTCGTGATGTGTGTCGCAAAACTGGAGTTCGGTTCGACGGTAGTGTATTGCACGAAGATTTCATACCTGCGGCTCTTGAACAGACAGACCATAGCCTTTTTGCCCCAGAGCAACGGACGTTTACGCATGTGATATTGAACCCTCCATACAAGAAGATCAACGGACGATCTCCCACTCGGAAATCCTTGGACGCAGCGGGAATGGGAACTTCAAATCTTTACACGGCATTTGTCTGGCTTGCGGCGCGAATGTTGGAGCCAGACGGGGAGTTGGTCGCAATTACACCACGTAGCTTCTGCAACGGGCCGTATTTTCGGCGGTTTCGAAAGGCGCTTCTCGAATTAACGAGCCTAAGGCACATTCATGTTTTCGACTCACGCAAAAAGGCGTTCTCGGACGATGGCGTTTTGCAGGAGAACGTGATCTTCCGTGCAATTCGTAATCGTCCCAATCCTGCGAAGGTGACTATTTCTTCCACAAGTGGGGCTGAGTTTAGCGCTCTCAAGACGAGGACAGTACCATATGAACGCGTCATTCAGCCTGATGATCCAGATATGTTTATCCATCTGGTGCAGGACGAAAAGGATGACTATGTCATAGAACGCATGAGGACCCTCAGTGCCAGCTTAGAGGTTTTAGGGTTAGATGTATCGACAGGACGAGTTGTCGATTTCCGGGCAAAGAGATTCCTGCAGCAGGAGCCGAATGAGAAAACTGTGCCGCTAATCTATCCGTGCCACCTGCGGAACGGCTTTGTGGACTGGCCGAAATTGGATGGGAGGAAACCTAATGCCATTTTGTCCAGTTCGGAGACCGCTGATTTGATGGTATCTTCGGGATACTATGTGTTAACAAAACGGTTTACTTCCAAGGAAGAGCGACGTCGTGTCGTGGCAAGCGTCTTCGATCCTCAAAGGTGTGAATCTCCCCTTATCGGGTTTGAAAATCACCTGAACTACTACCATGCGAAAGGCGCAGGAATATCGGCAAACTTGGCGAAAGGCTTGGCGCTATTCCTGAACTCCACGTTGTTTGATGCATTTTTTCGCTTGTTCAGCGGCCATACCCAGGTTAATGCAACTGATCTTAGGAAAATGCGGTATCCATCGCGCGAAGAACTGTTGCGATTAGGTGCACTCGTAGAAGAACAAATGCCAGAGCAAGAAATTCTTGACGAGATTGTGGAAAAGGAAATCAGCTTCAGTGCGTAGGAAAGAACAACAGGCAAGAATCCAGAAGAAGATAGAGCAGGTACTGGAAGTCCTGAAGGCGCTTGGATTACCAAGGCAACAACAGAATGAGCGTTCAGCGTTGACATTGCTTTCGCTGCTCGGCCTCAAGCCAGATGATGAATGGGCCGATGCCCAAGCCCCTCTTATGGGCATCACTCCAATGATGGAATTCTTTGCGGAACATTACGGAAAACGGTACAAACCAAATACGCGTGAAACCGTTCGCCGCCAAACCGTCCACCAGTTCTTGCAGGCCGCGTTGATCGTATTGAATCCAGATGAACCCGCCAGGTCGACAAACAGCCCCAATGCGGTATATCAAATCGAGTCTTCCGCAGTGAAGTTGCTCAGAAGATTCGAGAAGCCCGACTGGCCGCGAAAGTTGGAGGAGTACCTGCGTAGCGTTCCATCGTTGAAGGAGCAATATGCGCAAGAACGCGAGATGCTGCGCATTCCTGTACAATTGGCAAATGGGGGAGAAATCCACCTGTCGCCGGGCGGTCAAAACGTGCTGGTCAAGAAAATCATCGACGACTTCTGTGCCCTTTTCACACCAGGAGCTGAAACCATCTATGTGGGCGACACACAGGACAAATGGGCTTACTTCAATAGGTCAGCCCTGGAATCATTGGGCGTAGAGATCGAAGAGCACGGGAAAATGCCTGATGTAGTTATTCATCATGGGCAAAAGGACTGGCTTGTCCTCGTGGAAGCGGTAACCAGTCATGGCCCTGTAAATCCCAAGCGACATCAGGAACTGAAGGAACTGTTCGGCGGATCGAAAGTTGGGCTTGTCTATGTAACTGCCTTCCTGGACCGGCGAACCATGGTCAGGTATTTGGATGATATAGCGTGGGAAACTGAAGTGTGGGTCGCCGAATCGCCGACACACTTGATTCATTTCAATGGGGAGCGATTCCTTGGACCATATGGTTAATTGATTGCATCAAGACCGTCCTTCGCTACGCTCTTTCCGATTTACCAATTCATCTGATAGTCCTTCATCTCTTTCTCGCCACTTATTCCCCAACGGACCTTCTGACTACCGGGTCCCCATCTCACACCTTTTTTCTGTTGACCTTTGGCGATCTCAGTGTTAATTGCCCAAGTCAATTTACCGGGAGGCCTGATGGCTCAACAGACTGAATACGATCTCACACTTTTCGAACAAAAGCTCGAACAGATTCGAGGTTATCTTTGACGTCGAAAATCGCCTCACTTCAATAGCGAAACTCGAAAAAGAGACGACGGCTGAGGGCTTCTGGAACAACACGGCCAAAGCACAGGCTGTGCTCAAGCGACTTAAACTCGATAGAAATATCCTTAAAGAACTTGACGAGTTGAAGAAGGAGTTCGACGATCTCGAAGTCCTCGATGAATTCTGTCGGGAAGACGACACGGGCGACACTCAGAAGGAATTCGAGGAGACCGCCGATTCGTTCGCCCGGAGACTCGCCAGCTTCGAACTGAAAACATACCTCTCGGAACCCGAGGATCCGAACAATGCATTGCTAACGATCCATCCCGGCGCCGGCGGTACTGAATCGATGGACTGGGCAGCCATGCTCCTGAGAATGTACCTCAGGTGGGCCGAGCAGAACGGCTACGAAACCGATACGATCGATTTTCAGTCAGGCGACGAAGCGGGAGTGAAATCGGCCACAGTCGAAATCAAGGGTGACTACGCCTATGGATTCCTTAAGTGCGAGTCGGGCGTGCACAGACTCGTGCGGATTTCGCCGTTCGACGCCAACAGCCGGAGACATACATCATTCTGCTCCATCTTCGTCTACCCGGAAGTGGAAGGCGATATCGACATCGAGATAAAGAGCGATGATCTCAGGATCGATACATATCGCGCGTCAGGCGCAGGTGGCCAGCATGTGAACAAAGTCTCGTCGGCGGTGCGGATCACGCACAACCCGACCGGAGTCACCGTGCAGTGTCAGTCTGAGCGTTCGCAACTGAAGAATCGTGAATCGGCAATGAAAGTACTCAAGGCTCGCCTGTATCAACTCGAGAAGGAAAAAGAAGAAAAGAGAAAGCAAAAGCTCGAATCAACCAAGATGAAAATCGAGTGGGGGTCCCAGATCAGATCGTACGTTTTTCACCCGTACAACATGGTCAAAGATCACCGCACGGATTATGAGACGTCGAATGTCGACAAGGTAATGGACGGAGATATTTCCGATTTCATAAACGCATATCTTGCTTCAAACAAATAGTTGGAGGAACAGATGAGTATTTTGACGAAAGTGCAGGATAAGGCCAAGACACTGAAGAGACATGTTGTCCTGCCGGAAGGCGAAGAACCCCGTGTCGTGCAGGCGGCTAAGAAGATACTGAGCAATGAAATCGCAAAGGTCACGCTCCTTGGAAACGAGTCTAAGATCGCCGAGCTCGCCAAAGAGCATGGCCTGAATCTCCGCAAAGTCCAGGTGATCGATCCTGCGACCTCGCCGAAGCTGTATGAATATGCACAGGAGTTCAAGGAGATGCGCAAGGCCAAAGGCATCACCGACGAGCAGGCGGAAGCGACGATGCAGCAAGTTCTGTATTATGGAGCGATGATGGTCAGGCATGGTGAGGTTGACGGCTCTGTCGCCGGTTCTGTTCATACCACCGGCGACGTACTGCGCGCCGGCATACAGGTGATCGGTCTCGCCGAAGGTATCAGGTCGGTCTCGTCCTGCTTCATGATGGTCGTGCCGGAGTTCATGGGCGAGTACAACAAGGTGTTCCTGTTTGCCGACGGCGCGGTCATTCCCAACCCGTCAGCCGAACAGCTCGGATCGGTCGCTGTGTCGACCGCCCGCACTATGAAAGTCCTCGTCGGAGAAGAGCCGAGAGTCGCGATGCTCTCGTTCTCGACAAAAGGCTCGGCGGAGCACGCCGACGTCGAGAAGGTGCGCAAAGCTCTGGCAATAGCGAAGACGATCGATCCCGACTTGATAATAGACGGTGAGCTTCAGGTCGACGCCGCCATCATTCCTAAGATTGCGGACTCGAAGGCGCCGGGGTCACCGGTCGAGGGCAAGGCAAACGTGCTCGTGTTTCCGGACCTCGACGCTGGAAATATCGCGTACAAGATCGTCCAGCGGCTGGCCAAAGCCGAAGCAATCGGACCGATCATCCAGGGTCTGGCGAAACCGGCCAACGATCTGTCGCGCGGCTGCTCGCCGAACGACATCGTGAATGTAACAGCAATCGCTATGATTCTCAGCACCTTGTAGAAAGGACGTTTTGAATAACGTGGTAAGCTCATACTGTGGCCGGCAGACCTCCCGGTCTGCCGCATTGCAGCGGTGCCGACCCGACGACGGGGCAGACGAGGACGTCTGCCGCCCACAGGACGGCGGGATCAATTCGATGACTGCATTGTTACAGGACGGAAGAGTCTGCGCGAAGCCGCATATCGGAGGATAAAAAGAAATGCCAACTTATGAATATCGCTGCAAGACATGCGGGTATGAGTTCGAAGAGTTTCAGAGCATAGTTGACCCGCCGTTGACCAGGTGCCCCAAGTGCAGCGGATTGATCGAACGCTTGATATCCGGAGGCGGAGGATTGCTCTTCAAGGGAACCGGCTTCTACCTGACCGATTACCGATCGGAAAGCTACAAGAAAGCGGCTGCCGCCGACAGTGCGAGTGGATCAACATCAAGCTCCTCGAAATCGTCCGGATCGAAATCAACCTCCAAAGGAAACTCCAAGTCCGGATGAGATAAACTGGATCGGGTATGAAGGCTGTCGACCTACTCAAGGGGGAATTCGCCGACCTCGTCGATGAAGTCGGCGATAACACAATCAAGCTGTTCAGGCTGATCAGGAAATCGTTTGATCCACACGGCATTTTTAACCCGGGCAAGACATTCTGAGGAGAAATCAGCAAGCCAGTTCAGTGGATGGAGAAGGCGGTCGCATTAGCGGCCGCCTGAGGATTTGAGAAGATAATAGTTCGAAGCAGATGAATAATGCTCTCGTCTTGTCTTACGCGCATACGTAAGAAAGGTTCGATGTTTTTGAACTTCACTGCCGAATTCTCAGCGTTGCATAGAAATGTCCGGCGCTCTTTTTTTTCTTGAATAAGTTTCATCCATTGCAGTAATTTCAATGAAGTTCGAGTCTGGGCTCTTGGAGACGTGCGAGGAAAGTCATGGATACAATACGATCGGGAGTAGTCTTCAGCGAGGAGCAGCGATTCACGCAGGTCTGGCTATGGATTCTTATCATTGCCTCATCGCTGATGATGATCGGGATTTTCGGCTACGGCATGTTCAAGCAATTCGTCATTGGGGAACCGTGGGGCGACCACCCGATGTCCGACACCGCGCTCGCGATCATGGGACCGATCTATGTGCTGTTCGGGATCGCACTGTATGTATCATTCCGAACCACCCGACTCGTCACGCAGGTGCGGCACGACGCGCTGTACATCAGGTTCTACCCCTTCCATATTCGCTTCAAGCGATTCCGCTACGATGAGATTGAGAAGTACGAGATTGTCGATTACAGGCCGATTCGCGATTACGGCGGGTGGGGAATCAAGAAAGGTCTGAAGGGCTGGGCATACAATGTCAGTGGCAGCAGGGGCGTCCTGTTGACGTTTCACACCGGCAAGAAACTCCTCATCGGCTCACAGAAACCACACGAACTGGTCGGTGCAATCGATTCGGTGGAGAGATAGAATTCGCAGCGTCGTCATTCCCGCGAAGGCGGGAATCCAGTTGACTGTTAACCCTGATACGTCTATTATTAGGCACGGATTATGTTATTGGATCGGGGA
This sequence comes from uncultured bacterium, assembly GCA_965369655.1. GTDB lineage: Bacteria > Zixibacteria > MSB-5A5 > JAABVY01 > JAHJOQ01 > JAJRZO01. The sequence continues at coordinate 18,799 of CBDUQR010000026.1, forward strand.
AAAGACAAATGAAATTCTCAGAGCGCATGGGATATGTCTCACCGAGGACAGAACTACAGATTGAGTCGATGGACAATGACATGCGAGTCGCACTATGGAATTGTTACTGGGAAAGATTTGAATCCCTTTTCAGGTTTTCTGAATATAATCTTGAATGTTTTAAGTACTCTAGAGGTTTGTGGAAAAACATCCTTATTCAACCACTTAATGAAATGCCTGAGGAACCATACAATATAGCAACCTATCTTTCGGATTGGTATTTTGACTGCATGTGGTGGGAGGTTTACGATTTTCTTGAGTTCTCAGATAATTTCCTTTGTACTTCAGCCTACACCGCTGACGATTTCAGAATCCAGTGTAATGAAGCACTCCAGAAGTATGCTTCTGGATATAGATTTGTGGGAGAAATCATTGCCCCAATCACGAATGATTCGGAGATTACAAGCATTGAGGAGACACTTGATCTGTCAATCAAATCAGGGCTCGAAGGTGTAAGGAATCATATACAGTCAGCTCTTTCAATGCTCTCTGACCGTAAGGAACCTGACTACAGAAATTCGATCAAAGAATCGATCTCGGCAGTCGAGAGCGTTTGTAGGACAATCACAGGGAACCCGAAAGCAACTCTCGGAGATGCTATCAAGTTGCTGAAAAAGAAAATTAATATCCACCCTGCACTTGAGAAAGGATTCTCGAGCATCTACGGATACGCAAGCGACGGAGATGGCATCAGACACGCAATGACTGAGAAGAACGATTGCGACTTTGAGGATGCCAAATACATGCTGGTTTCATGCTCTGCTTTTGTGAATTATCTCATAATGAAAGCTCAGAAGGCTGGCATCGACTTATCATCAACGAAGAAGTAGAACTGCATTCATACATCGCACATATAAGAAAGGTTCTGGATTCCCGCCTTCGCGGGAATGACGTGGTCAACTGTCCATCTCAACAAACAACAAAATCGGTTGACGATCTATTCCATAGCTGCTTTCTTTCACCCCGTAGCCCTGTGGCTCTGATTGAACACTTCAGAACTGGAGCAGGAAATGGGAAATGATTCAATGATAAAACCGGCGAAGAGAACCGAGCATATCGAGTATGCCGTAAGAGACATAGTAGTGCTCGCGAAACAGGTCGCCATGACCGGTAAGGAAATGTTGTATCTGAATATCGGCGACCCGAACCAGTTCGATTTCGAGACTCCTCCGCACATGGTTGCGGCGATACAGAAGGCTATCGCTGACAACTTCAATGGTTATGCGCCATCGTCCGGCATACCTGAAGCGATCGAATCAATCGAACGCGAGGCAAAGCGCAAGGGCATAGATAACATTCAGGATATATTCGTCACGACAGGTGCGAGCGAGGCTATCGAAATCTGTCTCACCGCGCTCGCTGACGAGGGCGATAATGTCCTGACGCCATCGCCCGGCTATCCGCTCTATCAGGCGGTTCTCGCAAAGTTGCAAGTTATCGAGAATGCGTATTACCTCGATGAGGATAATGGCTGGCAACCGGATCTCGAAGACATCAGGAGCAAGATCAACGAGCGCACACGCGCGATCGTGCTGATCAATCCGAACAATCCGACAGGGTCGGTCTGTTCTGAAAATACCATGCGAGGGATTATCGATCTCGCCAGCAAACACAACCTCGTGATCTTCTGCGATGAAATATATGACAAGCTGATTCTCGACGACAAGCCACACATCTCGCTCGCCTCGCTCGACAAAAATGTCCCTGTGGTGACATTCAACGGTCTGTCAAAATCATATCTCGGACCGGGTCTGCGCATCGGCTGGGGAATAGTCAGCGGCGATCACTCGCGGCTGAAAGACTACATCGAAGGCATCAACAAGATTCTGCGCGCGCGGCTCTGCGCAAATCACCCGATTCAATATACGGTCAAACCTGCGCTCGAAGGCGATCAGTCGCATCTGAAAGTGGTGCGTGATAAGCTCGCGAGACGACGCGATATAACGACCGAAATGCTCAACGCGATTGACGGCATCACATGCGTGCGTCCCGAAGGCGCGTTTTACGCGTTCCCGCGGCTCCACATTGATGGCGATGACAAGCATTTCGTCGCTGAACTAATCAAGGCGACCGGCGTGGTGGTCGTGCATGGCAGCGGTTTTGGGCAGGTACCCGGAACACAGCATTTCCGAGTCGTATTCCTGCCGACTGAGGATGTGCTGGAGAAAGCCTACAACAACATCGCAACGTTCTTTGCAGAATACGTGAAGAAGCACTCACAGGTGACGGCGTAGGCACAAGATCGCTGCGCATCGCCTCTACCAAAGCAACAGACATAGGTCAACCGTGCCCAGGCAGATGTCCACATCTGCCGATATCAACGCTGGTTGGGGCAGACCCCTCGAAGCTCAGGACTTGCGAGGACGTCTGCCGCCCACAATACTTGATACTGAGATCGCCACGTCGCTACGCTGTTATGTAAAAGGTCAAGCCGTTTCCCGACATTTCAATGTTGCGTCGGGTCTTGGTCGTGCGGTGCGCGAGTGTGACCTGACGCTTTAAGCGGATTCTCCGAAGTATGCCTTGATTCGCTCGGCGTCTTTCGTGCCGATTCCGGGGAGCTTGCAGATTTGCTCGACCGTTACTTCGCGGACTCGTTTCACGCTCTTGAAATGTTTCAGAAGCTTCTTCGCTTTTGTCGGGCCGATGCCTTCGATTTTCTCGAGTTCTGTCACAACAGTCCGTTTGCTGCGCAGTTTCCTGTGATATTCAATCGCGAACCTGTGCGCTTCATTGCGAAGCGTCTGGAGCAGCCGCAGACTCGGCGATGATTTGGAGATGAGCAGAGTATCTTTCTTTCCGGGCTGAACGATCTCTTCGAGTCTTTTCGCAAGCCCGATGACATTGGCATCGACATTCAGATCGGCCAACGCTTCGAGCGCAGCGGAGAGCTGCCCCTTTCCGCCATCGATAACGAGAAGGTTGGGACCTTCCCTCCCCTCCGTGTTCAGGCGTGAATAGTATCGACCAACAACTTCTCTCACCGATGCGAAGTCATCCTGCCCGACGACAGACTTGATCTTGAAATGACGGTATTCGCTCTTCTTCGGTTTGCCGTTCGAGAAATATACCAGCGATCCGACCTTGTCGGTCCCGCCGAGATTCGATATGTCGATACACGCCATAGTCATCGGCGTCTTTTCGAGTCTCAATTCCTGCTGTAGTTTCAGCAGTGTTGCAGGTATGCGTTTCTTGTATCCCTGTTTCTGTACGAGAAGTTCATCGAGAACAAGTTTGGCGTTCGACGCCGCCATCCCGACCAGCTTGAGCTTCTCCCCTCGTTGCGGCACGACCAGTTTCAACTTCTTTCCGAGCCGTTTTGAGAGCCACTTCTCGATCAACTCGCTGTCCTCGATTACGTCCGAGAGATATATCTCCTCAGGAAGATTGGGCGCGTGCATGTAGTATTGCTTGACAAATGTCTCCGCCAGTTCGCTGCCGGTGGTCTGCGGTTCGCATTTGAGATAGAAATGCTGTCGTCCGATGAGCATGCCCTCGCGCACCTGCAGCACTACGCATGCCGCATCCGACGCTGCGACTGCAAACGCAATCACATCGCGGTCGACACATTTCTCTGCCGCAACTTTCTGCTTCTGACGAATGCTCTCGATCGCACGTATCTGATCGCGAACATCCGCCGCAGCCTCGAATTCCATCTGCTCAGACAGCTCCTGCATCGTATCATTGAGTCTGCCGATCAGTTCCTCTGACTGTCCTGCGAAGTAGAGACAAACGCCCTCGACACGTTTGCGGTAATCCTGTACCGTCACGAGGTTCTCGCACGGACCGGGGCACCGTTTGATCCTGTACTCCAGACAGACTTTCTGCTCCTTGCCCTTCGGGTGCGGAATGACAAGATTACAGGTCCGTATCCTGAAGAGCTTCGTCAGGAATCTGACAGTCTGCCGCATCTTCTTTGCGTTCGTGAACGGTCCAAAATATCTGGCTTTATCTTTCTGAAGCCGTCGCACAATCAGGATTCGCGGGTATGGTTCGTTTGTCGTGACCTTGACATAGGGAAATCGCTTGTCGTCCTTCAAATTCACATTATAGCGAGGCTTGTGCTGCTTGATCAGATTGCTTTCGAGAATCATGGCTTCCATCTCGGTGTCGGTCACGAGAACTTCGAAGTCATGAATCTTCGAAACCAGCGCCAGGGTCTTCGGATCGAACTTATGCCCACGCTGGAAATAGGTCCGCACCCGATTGTTGAGATTCTTAGCCTTGCCGATGTAGATGATCCTGCCCAACCTGTCCTTCATCAGGTAGACGCCGGGACTCTTCGGTAGGTTTGGAAGCTTATCGACGTACGGCTTGTCTGTCATTTTCAATCAGACTTGAACGCCAGAGAATATGCGATATACGCCGCGAGTGCAAAGAGCACCGTCGGCACCCAGTAGATGAACATCAACATCCATCGCGCCCCACCCGACATGACAAGCATATCATCGAGGAGAGCGGCGGAGGTCACACCGCATGCGTACATGATGAAGTAGTAGATCAATATCACGATACCGCCGATGAGAACAGCCCTGCGGTAATCGTTCGGAGAGTCTACGAGCTTATAGGTCATCGCAGTCACGAGAACATAGATAGCAATTGGATGACTGAGTATTGGCAGGCGGCAGTAGTTGAGTATAAGATTGACACTCTTGTTGTCCATCAGGTTCGATTCAGGGGGGATCACAACATCGATCTTCACCACGGAGATAACAAACAACGCGGCAGATATCAGAAAGAAGATCGAAGCCGAGCCGAGGTTCGCCCTGAGCAGACGCCAGAGACCTAAACAGTTGACAGATCGCTGCCGAACCATTGCCAGCCAGAGCGCCCATGTCGAGGCTATGACGGATGAAACGAAAAGCCAGTCAAACAGAGCCGAACTGTCGGTGACGGCGAATGGAACTGTTACTGAAGGAGCAACATAGTACAATGCCCCAAAGAGAACGAGAACAGCGATGTAGCTGAATGCAATCAGTCCTTGTCCTCGACTGTCTCCCATGCTGCTCATACTATCCAAGCACCCGTCGTGCTCCGACGAACGATTTGCGGTAGTATTCTTCTTTCATGGATGAGATGACCACGCCGCGACTCTCGGAAGAATGCACGAATTTGTTATCGCCGATGTAAATCCCTACGTGAGATGCATGCTTGCCATTGAGCGAGAAGAAAACGAGATCGCCGTACATCACATCGCGGTAGCTGATGCGAGGAAGTCCGTTGAACAGTTTCTTCGCATTGGGCGGAAGATGCATGTTATCGTAGTCGCGATACACAGCATAGACCAGCCCTGAACAATCGATTCCAAGCTTGCCGAATCCGCCGCGCCTGTATGGCGTCCCAATATAGTTTTCGATGATGCTGCTGAGTCGATCCCTGTTAAGACCGGTCGGCTGGCTCCCGACGCCGTCGTTATCCGGTTGCCCGTAGCCGGTCTCCTCGATAGACGCAGGGCCCGGCGGCGCGGGCGAATACCTGACACTCGGCTGGCATGCCAGCAACAAAAGAATGAGCAGTGACGTCCACTTCATACGACTGTCTCCTGATCATGAAATTAAGAGCGAGGTTCAGACTGCGCAACAAAAAAACTCAGGATGTGTAGTGTCACAGGCCGACGGACGGATACTCGATCTCGAATCTCCATCTGTAGTACTGTCTCGCCAGGACAAAGCCTATTGCGAGAAGCGCTATGTAGGCAGGCAGATAGATACAGGCAAACAGAGATAGTGCAAGGATCGCAATCTTCGTCGAGCGCACGATATCCTCCATCCGACTTGTCGTCAATGCGCGGATGAAAAACGGCAGCGATACGAGCCCCGCAATTAGATAAGCGTAGTCACCGCTCATCTGGGCGAGAATGACCGAGAGTACGACCAGAAACACCGATGCCTTCATGGTTGTCCTCGGTCCCCACATGACTCCGTGCGTGATTTTCCCGACAGCCTTATCCCCGTCCCTGTCCGGCAACGTTGTGTTGAGATAGATCGCGCCGACTCCGAACAGATACGGAAACGACTTGAGCGCGGTTTCGAGCGTGACGGCATCGACAATGGCCCAGCCAATCATGAACGGAATCATCCCGTGACCGAAAGCGTTCGACCAATACCCGTGCGATGGTTTTCCCTTGAAATTTGTGATAGGATTTGAGTAGAGCAACCCGAGTACGAATATGATCACGAAAAGTATGCCAATCTGCGTACTGAGATAGAACCCGCCTGCAAGTGCGATCGCATTCAGCAGAAATGTGCAGGCGTATGCCGAAGGAATTGAAATCATTCCCTCGGCGAGATAGAACAGCTTGTTGTTCTGTCGGTCGGACTCGATATCATGAATCTGGTTGAATGTATAGACCGCTCCGTAGAGACATGTGGCAAACAGCATCAGCAGCCAGAAATCGGAACCGACGCCGGCGAGTCCGGTCGTCGCCAGTGGGGACGCGCCCTCGCGGACATCAGCCGCGCGCGCACCAAGAATCAAGATAGTCCAGACGGGTGGAAACAGCACTGGCCGGGTGAAAAATATGTAGTCAAGCGCTTTCTTCATATCGTGAGATTGTAGGTCAAGCGGTCTGCCCTGTCCTGAGCTTCGCGAAGGGCCGCTTGACATTGTGAGCGACAGATGTCCAAAGGCTGTCCCACAAGTTCTGATCGGTTCTGGCAGGATGTGTGACTCCGTCACTCCCGCGAAGGCCCTTCGCTTTGCTCAGGATACCACGGGAGCCTATTTATCGATAACGCATTCAATAGATTCCCGCCTGCGCGGGAATGACCTCGCTTTCTTTCGCAAACGTGACCACCAACCTATCAGACCTTTTGTCTCCGCATCTGCCGCCACAGTGACAAATTGCTTAAGCAGATACTGATTTATGACGTTGTTGTCAAGGTGAAATGTGGCAAGTGCCGCACAAGTAACTGTTTGACAACTCAAACGGCGATTTGTAGGTCAAGCGGCCTGTCCGCTTGACATTGTGAACGCCAGAGGTTAGTATCAGTTAGAAAGATCCTGATGATGGACATTAGCGATATTACAATCTCACTCATTGTTGCATTCGGAATCATGGCTGCGATATTCTTCTTCTGCGGAAGGGCTGTCTGGCGTCACTGGGTCAGGAAGAAATGGATCAGTTCAGAAAGTCAGTTTGTCGGACGCAATGTCTACTCACAATTTGTAGATAGTGACAAGAGAAGGGCTATGGAGGAGGTGGCATTCAAAGAGGAGGAGGACCGTGAACAGGATTTCGACGCCGATGGCTACCGGCCACGGTAGGACAACAAGAGCATTGTCTCACATCGCTCCCAGTGTTATCATCACGATATTGCTCATCTTTGCATCTTCGATTCAGTCATACGCACAAACAAAGGTTGGGGAGCCCGCGAAACCTGTAGCACACTTCCTGAGTTCGCCGAGGGCAATGGCGATGGGTGGGTGCGCGGCCAATTTGCCATTCTATCAATCTTGCCTTCAGAATCCGGCGACTCTGGGAGTCTATCATCTCAACAGGGCGTTCTCAGCATCGCTGTCTCGCAGCGGCGACCGGTACCCATATCCGTTTGATGACTTCAAACTCAAATCGGCAACAGTAAGTGTGGGCGCATCCCTTAGCCCTCAGACGAACGACAGACTCAAAGCGTCAGTCGCTGTGGCATACGCAAAACCAACTGTGGAAGTTGAGTACTATACGACTATTTATGAGCACTATCTCGACCCAAATCGAAAGTCCACGTGGACATATTCCGACGAAACCATCGCTGTTGGCGGGTGCGTCGAGTACATAGTCAGATTGGGACTCGGCCGCAGGTTTGCCGAACAAAGCGATGCTGCTGGCATATTAGTGGAATTACCCTTGGCGATGGACCTGACATGGCTGAATCGATCAATTGAATCCGGGAATCCACCCAATCGCCTGGAGATAACTCCATCGCTGGCATACGTTCGACTTGATGATCGACGAGCTGAGACCTATGGTTTCTCTCTCTATGGTGGAGTGATCCAGGATATCAACGAACTCGGGTCGTTCAGGTTCAGCTATGAGATTGAGAACCTCCACCCTGATGAAATTGGTAAGATTGGTGGCGAGATAGGTGTTCTTGGTATGCTCTTCCTGCGCGCTGGATCCTACAATGCTTTTGAAGAGCATCCGGCTCATACAACTCTTGGGGTTGGATTCAGCTTGCACGGTCTCCTGACATGGCTGAACAGGTGGGGAGTGATTAACCCATCAAATGATCAACTTGAGAAACTCGTCAAGCATCTCGATATTACTGTGGATTACTCATGGTACGACAGGAATTCCGATTCATTCGATAACACAAACTTCTTCGGAGTGGGAATATCACTCTGAGTGGAGATTCAGCGTACGTGGGCGGCAGACCTCTCGGTCTGCCCCTTCTTGATATTCAAGATGTCCGAACCACAAGAGTTTCGACCTACTCGACATATACAAACAATAAGCTTAGGTAATCGCGGTATAGTACTGTGCCACTGCATGTTACATGCGTTTTCTATCTATATACAACCGCAAGCATGAAGAAATAGAGTGTCGGGAGTGCGAAGAGCAGGGAGTCGAATCTGTCGAGGACGCCGCCATGGCCGGGGATGATCGTCGATGAGTCCTTCACGCCAAAGCGTCGTTTGAAGATCGATTCGACAAGATCGCCAAGCTGGCCGACGAGAGAAATCGCGAATGCTGCGAGAACCAATTGCCATACGACGATATCTTTGAGCGCAAAAAATGAAAAGATGAATCCGGTCAGTGTGCCGAACAACATGCCACCTGCGAATCCCTCCCAGCTCTTGTTCGGAGAGATGACCGGTGACATTTTGTGTCTGCCAATTTGAGAGCCGACAAAATAAGCCGAGGTATCGCAGATCCAGATCACGGCAAACGCGAACAGTATCCAGACGCCCGCCTCACGGTACTCGGCGAATTTGAGCAGGTCTGTCTCGCGGATCAATATGAAAAAATTGAACAGGCTGACGTAGATCAGTCCAAACAGGGTATAGACAATTCTCGTGCTCGCGAGCGCGACATCGCGTCTGAATACCGCCGACAATGTCGTAATGAAAAAGCCGACCAGGAGTGAGTACAGCAGCATCGGCTCGCCATAATAGAATACCAGCCAGTTGGCCGCCGGAAGCCAGACAAAGAGAACAATCTGTGGGAAGATGCGAATGCGCGTCTGCGTCAGTTTCATGAATTCGTAGAAACCGATTACCGTCAACAGCGAAACGAACGCGACGAGTACGGCCTTGCCGAACAGGACAATGTTAACAAGAATCGGAATTGCTATGATGGCAATGAGAACGCGAGTCGCGAGGTTTTTCATCTCAGCCGGTCGTCACCTCGCCAAACCGACGATTACGCATCTGGTAATCCAGAACAGCCTTGTAGAAATCATTTTCGGCAAAGTCGGGCCAGAGAACATCAGTGACGTACATTTCAGTATATGATGTTTGCCAGAGGAGGAAATTCGACAGGCGCCTTTCACCCGATGTGCGAATCAGAAGGTCCGGATCGGGCATGCCGTTTGTGTACAGGTAAGTTGAGAACATATCTTCATCGAGCTTGCGCGGGTTCACAAGTCCATGTTTGATGTCGCGCGCAATCTTCTTCACAGCTTCAAGAATCTCGGTTCTGCCCCCGTAGTTCAACGCGAGATTCAGAATCATCCCGGTATTCTTTTTCGTAGCATGAATAGCCTGCTTAAGAGCTTTCCGGCGAGTGATGGATAGTCCGTCGATCTTCCCCATCGCGGTCAGTCGTATATTGTTGCTATTAAGTTCATCCAGTTCAGTGCGCGTTTTCTCACACAATAGCCGCATGATGTGAGACACTTCCGACTTCGGCCTCTTCCAGTTCTCGATCGAAAACGTGTAGAGCGTCAGTATCCTGACGCCAATCCTGGCCGCAGCTTTAACGATAGTCTTGACCGTGTCGACGCCGGCATCATGGCCGGATGTCCTGGGCTGGCCACGCTTGCTGGCCCATCTGCCGTTGCCGTCCATAATGATGGCGACGTGCTCCGGCAGATTACCGTTTTCTGCTATCTTCTTTTCGTAGTTGACTCGCGGCACACCGTTTTCCTCAGATTTCCATTATCTCGGTTTCACGCGTGGAAACCATCCCGTCGATTTTCTTTGAACAATCATCGATGAGTTTCTGGACATCGTCGAGACCGTCGTGCATCTGATCTTCCGATATCTCTTTGTTCTTCTCCGCCTTCTTTAGTTCGTCGTTGACATCCCGACGGATATTCCTCAGCGCAACCTTGCCTTCCTCGCCATATTTCCTGACAATTTTGACAAAGTCCTTTCGTCTCTCCTCTGACAGAGGCGGAATCGGAATCCTGATAATCTGTCCTTCGACCTGGGGATTCAGACCAAGATCCGATGTCTGGATTGCCTTTACTACTTCATGTACGACCGTCTTGTCCCAGGGTTGTACAACAATGAGTCGCGCCTCAGGCGCTGAGATCGATGCAACCTGAGCTATCGGAGTCAGGGTTCCGTAGTAGTCCACCTTCAGACTCTCCAGGAGCGAGGGAGAGGCTTTGCCTGTGCGGACGGACGCCATTTGCTGGGCGACGGCATCGATTGTTTTCTTCATTCGGGCTTCTGCTGCGGCAAATCTCTTATCCATTATTCGTCCTCCCTGGAGTGAACCATAGTACCGATGTTCTCGCCTTGAATCACTCTCCTGACATTCCCCTCGCCGTTCAAGTCAAACACGACAATCGGGATACCATTATCCTTGCAGAGAGCTATGGCCGTGGAATCCATCACGCGGAGATTCCGTCTAAGCACTTCCATATAAGTTATACTGTCGAATCTGACGGCGTTCGGGTTCTCCACAGGATCCGAGTCATAGACGCCATCCACTTTCGTCGCCTTGAGCAATACCTCGGCGTTGATCTCCATCGCTCTGAGAGCGGCGGCGGTATCCGTCGTAAAATACGGGTTGCCCGTGCCCGCCGCAAGTATAATGACTCGTCCCTTCTCGAGGTGTCTCACAGCTCTGCGTCGTATGTACGGTTCGGCGACCGCCTCCATGTTGAACGCGGTCATGACACGCGTGACCACCCCGGTTTTTTCGAGACAATCCTGCAACGCCATCGCATTAATAACGGTTGCGAGCATACCCATGTAGTCACCAGCGACGCGATCGACGCCGCGCTCTGCAGCCGCGAGGCCTCGATAAATGTTGCCGCCACCAATCACGAGGGCAATCTCGGTCCCAAGCTCTTTCGCGGACATGATCTCGCGCGCGACATACTCAAGCATGCCGCTATCGATACCGAAGCTGAATTTGCCTATCAGGGCTTCGCCCGAAAGCTTCAGAAGGACTCGTCTGAAGCGAGGTGAAGGCATTTACTCACCCAACGCGAAACGTTCAAACCTTCTTATAATGAGATTCTCGCCAAGCTTGCCGATTGTCTCATTGAGGATATCTTTGACAGTCTTGTCCTGATCGCGGATAAATGGCTGATCAAGAAGACAGACTTCCTGATAAAACTTCTCGATTCTGCCGATGATGATTTTGTCGACAATCTGCTCCGGCTTTCCCTCGTTGAGAGCCTGCGCGCGATAAATCTCACGTTCCTTGTTGAGAATCTCCTCATCGAGTTCTTCCCGCCGGACAACCTGGGGGTTCGCAGCAGCTATCTGCATAGCGATATTCCTGGAGAGCTCTTTGAAATCATCGGTGCGCGCCACAAAGTCGGTCTCACAGTTGAGTTCCAAGAGAACGCCCAACTTGTCACCGGGATGAATATACGATATTACTGCGCCTTCTTTAGCGCTCCTGCCGGACCTCGTGGCGGCCTTCGCGATACCCTTCTCACGAAGAATATCCACAGCTTTCGCCAAATCGCCCCCCGCGTCCGCAAGCGCTTTCTTACAGTTCATCATACCTGCACCGGTTTTATCACGAAGTTCTTTGACCTGTTTTGCTGATATTTCCATCACTGAATCCTCTGCGTTGATCAATTATCGGTAGTGGGAGGAGGAATATGATTTGTCGCTGCCGCAGTATCATTATCTCTACCAGCCACTTCTGCTGTCACAACCGCCTGACCCTGGAAGTCGGCCTGAGAACCGATCACCGCCCTGGATATCTCCTTAGTGATCACACGGATCGACTTGATCGCGTCATCATTTGCAGCAATCGGGAAATCAATCGGATCGGGGTCAGAGTTGGTGTCGATAATCGCAATGATCGGAATACCGAGCTTTGATGCCTCGGCAACAGCGATATGCTCCTTCTTGGTATCGACCACGAACATAAGCCCGGGAAGGACATTCATCTCTTTGATACCACCGAGCGCCTTTTCCAGTTTGCCCATCTCTCGTTCGAGCTTGGCAACCTCTTTTTTCGTCAGCTTGTCGAAAGTGCCGTCCGTCTGCATCAGTTCAATGTCTTTGAGACGCTTGATGCTTTTCTTGATGGTCTGGAAATTCGTCAACATCCCGCCAAGCCAGCGCTCGGTCACGTGAAACTGTCCGCATCGAGTCGCTTCATCTCTGACCACTCCCTGTGCCTGCTTCTTGGTCCCGACGAAGAGAATCCTCTGATTCTTGTCGACAACTTCCTTGACTTTCAAACAGGCTCTGTTGAGCGCAAGCAACGTCTTCTTGAGATCAATGATATAGATGCCGTTCCGAGCGGTAAAAATAAAGCGTTTCATCTTGGGATTCCAACGCCGTGTCTGGTGCCCAAAATGAACGCCTGCTTCGAGAAGATCCTTAATGGTGGTTTCCAGCATGCGTACTCCCTGTGGTTGAAACTTCCACCTGCTTCACCCCCGGCGGGACACATTCGTGACCACCCGCTGAGTCCACAGGTGTGATTAGTTAGATGTTAAGGCTAACGCTTCGAGAACTGGAATCTCTTGCGAGCCTTGACCAATCCGTATTTCTTGCGCTCCACCTCACGGGCGTCACGAGTCAACAGTCCCGCACTCTTGAGCGGTTTGCGAAGCGTCTCATCCATCTTGATGAGCGCTCGCGCGAGCGCCAGCCGCACAGCGCCAGCCTGACCGGTCTTTCCACCGCCTTTGGCGCGGCATTTGAAACCGACCTTGCCTACGGTACCGGTAACATTGAGTGGAGTCTGAATATGGTTGGCCAGAAGCTGCCGCTCAATGTACTGCCTCATTTCTTTCCCGTTTATGGTGCAAGCGGGATCGCCCGGTGTCAGCCAGAGACGAGCTACCGCCTCTTTCCGTCGACCCGTAGCGTAATAAATCTGCTGCTGCATTAAATGCCTTTCAATATATGAAGCGATAATCTACCGATTCAGTACGAGCGACTCCGGCTTCTGCGCCTGGTGCGGATGATCGGGTCCGTCGTAAACAAAGAGCTTCTTGAGCATCTTGCGTCCGAGTCTGTTCTTTGGCATCATCCCCCAGACAGCCTTCCTGAAGAGCCTTTCAGGAGTCTTGTTAAGCATCTGCTCGAACGAGCGCTCGGAGAGCCCGCCCGGATAACCGGAATAGCGATAGTACTTCTTCTCGGTCATCTTGTTGCCGGAAATCTTCACTTTCTCCGCGTTCACGATTATCACATAGTCACCACAGTCGAGGTGAGGAGTGTACATAGGCTTGGTCTTGCCCATCAGTATTCGAGCTATCCTGACGATCTGCCGCCCGAAGTATTTGTCGGTGACATCGACCACGTACCACTTTTTCTGAATCTCAGAAACTTTCGGAATATACGTCTTCATTCAATCTCCTCAAAAGCCATGAAAAATCTCAGACGCGTATTATACCCATTATTCCCTGTTTGTCAAGCCCCACAATACAAAGTTTGAACACTTTTACAGTATTGTTTTCGGCTACAGACTCACCTGTTTAGTGACAAAACGGAAACATATTCTGGTCAGTTGAACCAATATGACCCTATTTGTCGCCCACAATCTGGACCACAACCTCGCGACTTCTCGGCCTGTTGTCGAAATCGAGCAGCACAATCTGCTGCCAGGTCCCCAGAATCAGCCTGCCGGACGATAGCGGAATCGAGAGCGATGGTCCGACCAGAGCCGCCCGGACATGCGAGAAACCATTGCCGTCGCCCCATGTGGCATCGTGATGATACGTCGGCCCCCTCGGGATGATCTTCTCGAAGAACTCTTGCAGGTCTTTGAGCAGACCTGGCTCATGCTCGATCGTGGTGATGCCGGCAGTCGATCCCGGGATAAAGACCGTCACAGTGCCGTGGGTGATACCCGACTCCTTTGTGATATCAGTGACTCGTGAGGTCAAATCAATGATATCGCCATCGCCGTTTGTCTCAAACTGTATGCTGCATGTTTCTACCATATGCGGAATCTACAATATCGTGTTGCGTTAGCCAATACTTATTTGCTCAATCCGGATGGATGGGTGGCGCACTCAAGCTGTGCCTGTGCGTGCTTGTACTCATGTCCAAACTTCCGTGCCCGGCAGATGTCCAGAGGTTGTCCGCAAAGTGCGACTCAACTTGAGCGGGAAGCTGACCCTGTCGCTCCCGCGGTACTTACGAACTCAGACTCTGGACCTCTCCAGCAGATTCCCCTCGTCGTCGATCTCCAGCGATCGTTTGATCTTGCGTGTGGATGTCCTGGGGAGTTCCTCGGTGCGGATGTAGTATTTCTTGATTCGTTTGAAATCGGCAAGGCGTGAACAGACTGACGCAACCTCGGACTGGATAATCTCTTCCACCGAACTCGCGACAGGACTTGCAGAATCCGACTCAGCCTGACTAATATACTCTCGGTCGGGTACGATGATCGCTATCACGTCCTCGGCGCCTGACCCGGAAGCCTTCCTTCCCAGCACCATCGACTCCAGGATGTACGGTGACTGATCGAGCAACGCCTCGATTTCTTCAGGATAGATATTCTTGCCTGCCGCAGAAACTATCACATTCTTCGACCGGCCTGCAATGTAGAAATATCCCTCGTCGTCAACTCTGCCGATGTCGCCGGTGAAGAACCAGCCGCCCTTCAGTACCTCATCGGTTGCCGCGCTGTTGTTGTAGTATCCCTTCATGACCATGGGACCCCTGGCTACGATCTCACCCAATCCTGTGTCATCCGGGTTGTCGATTATCATCTCGACGCCGGGAAAAGGCAGGCCGATCGATTCAAATCTGTTTCTTTCTACAGGATTCACCGTGAGGACAGGAGAAGTCTCCGTGAGACCATAACCCTGGACCAGGCAGATCCCGATAGCATTAAAGAACTGACCGACCTTGAACGGCAGCGCCGCACCGCCCGACACAAGCATCCGGAGATGACTCAGCCCGGCTTTTGTTCTGAGTGATGCGAAAAGCGTTTTCCCTCGATACGAGAAATTCTTCAGCCCGCGCGAAGACACCCAGAAAAGCAGTTTGAATATCGCACGGTTCAAGGCCGAACTCCTGCCGATCCGCCGCTTGAATCCGATATACATCTTCTCGAACAACAACGGGACCCCGCACATGACAGTCACTTCGTTATTGCGCAGGTCCTCGATGAGCTCAGTAGATTTATAGCTCCTCGCAAAAGCGATCCTGCAACCTTTCGACATCGGTGTCAGGAATCCACATGTGCACTCAAATGTGTGGTGCAACGGCAATATTGAAAGAAAGACATCATCAGGCGTGAAGTGCAACGTCTCGTGGACAGCTATGACGTCTGAGACGATATTCCCATGCGAGAGCATCACGCCTTTCGGCTTGCCGGTCGTCCCGGATGTGTATATGAGAACTGCAAGTTTGTCAGGATCCATCACGGGAAATTTGATGTCCTGTCCTCTCCCCTTCTCGATCAGTTCGATCGTTTTGGGCGCACCAAAACTGCCGGAGACCTCCGTGGCGACAATCGTTTCCAGAGACGGCACATCGCGTTTGATCCTCTTGAATGTCTCGACCTGGCTCCCGGAACATATTACGGATGAGGCAGCACAGTCCTGCAACATCGATTTCAGTTCATCATCCTTGAGACCGGGATCAAGCGGCACGACTACGCTCCCCATCCTCAGAATCGCCAGGTAGTTAATGCACCACTCGGACGAATTCCGCTCGCCGATAAGCCCCACACGGTCACCGGCAGCGATCCCTGACAGCACGAGTCCCTTTGCGAGATCGACAGTCAGGTCTCGCGCAGATGCGTACGTCGTCGTCCTGCCCGAGGAATCCTTGAAGATAATTGTCTCAGGGAACTCGTTCGCCGACGTATCGAGAAGGTCCGTGATAAATCGCCAGTTGTGCATTGAGTAAATGTACCCAGCTTGAGACATACAGGCAACAGAAAAGGCCGCCTTGATCGGGCGGCCTTTTCGATTGTGACATGATCTTCGTTTAGATATCTGTCGCCTTGATCTTTATCTTCTTGGTTAGAATGACTCCACCGCGAGGATCATGGTCAGTGACAGTGATGTATGCGTTACCCTCGGTCGCCGGAGCCGTATAGGTAAATCCTACAACCTCGCCATACTCATTCGAGTAGAGCGTATCCAGATCGGATGGGTTGCCATCGTTGTCGGTCACGAAACCGTCGGATGCAAACGCTGTGATCAGATGACCGCCGAGCGGATTGCCCGCACGATCTTTGATCATCACCGTAATGGGTTCTGACGAAAAAGGTGCGACCGTTGCCGCCAAATTAAGTTCCGACTGCTCTGTGTGAGTATATCCAGTCTGCAACTGCACAGTCACAGTATGAGAAACGCCAACACCGATGCCCGCCGTAGCGGTCAACTGACCATACGCGCCAACCCCGTCGTCGGGGATTGTATACGAGTAGTCTTTGGACAACACCTGAGACGTCAGCCTTGACTTCGCTATGCTCGCGTAATACCCGTCTGAGGTCTCACAATTCGAAATCGCTCCCTGGGGCCAGAAATCGAATTCGACAGCGGTCCCGCCGAGCACGAAGACGCCGTTGGCATCGAGCACTTCTACATATACGTAGCCATAATCAGCGCCGTCAGCCTGGAGAATTGTCGGATATGAGAATATGTCTACCGAGGCTGGATATCCGGAAACCCAGAGCAACGTACTATCTTTCACATTTCCTCCATCGGTCTCAGCGATAATCCAGGCGCGACCATCGCCGCACTCATCGTCCGATCGGAATACAGTTATGGAAACGCCATCAATTGTTACAGCCGCCGCTTCGATCATTCCAGGACCGTTAGTAGTATAATAGACTACTGTACTATCCATTACCGGATTTTCGTACTTGTCTTCCACAAGAGCGACTACACTCGCTGTCAAATTCCCGAATACACACCCACGAATATTGCATGGGTCGACTAAGACTGAAATATTATCGGGTAGTCCCGCGTTCACTGCGATAAGCGTGACATCGGAATACACTGAAGACACGTTTGCCTGAGTTTTGATCGTGCCGGAACGGATGCCTGAGAGCAGGCTGACTGTGGCAATGCCGAGTACATTCGTCGTTGCCGTGACAGGTCCGTAACCCTGAAGCTCGATATTTTCGCCGCCGTTCGGTCCTGAAAGAATGTTGAACTCGACATCGATCCCCTGCTGTACAGAATTGCCATACCTGTCATAGCACAAAGCGTGAAGCAGTGTAGACTCGATTCCGCCGGTAGCCTTCACCTGAATTTCATAGCTGACCGCTTCGAGTTTGATGTAGGCAACCTCAGTGTTGGGCCTCAGCGAGAGAGCCAACTCATCCCAGCTTGGATTGGGAGCATCCCCGATAGAAGTCCGCAGAAAAACCAGTCCGGACTGCGTGCCGGATGTGTACGTAAAGGTCGCAACGCTGTCGACAGTCGTCACTGTGGCAGGAACATGTCCGATCCTGTCCCAGATGCCGTTGTCGTTCGCGTCCCAAATAACATCGTCTACATTCTCTGTGAAATAGCCGTCGCCGTTGACATCCTCGAATCTCTCGCCAACTTCGAGTTTGACTACAGTCCCGGTCTCGACAGACACTCCTGCGGCGCCGGGATGGATCACCAGAGTAACTTCGGTTTCATCCTGCCCGTCGGCAAGAATGAATCCGTCCGGTATCTGATACTCGAAAATGTAGTTCGACTGCGTATCACCGCCACCGCCACTGCCAGCAGTGATCCGGACTACTTTCGATGTCTGGTTGACGCTGTTGCCGGCAACCTGAACCCAGATTGCGACTTCACCAGTGTCGATGGGCAGAAAACCAGTTGCAAACGATCCGTCGACGCGGGTCGTGTCGATCGCTTTCTGAAAATAGCCTCTCCACGACGGATCGGCATACAGGTAAACCTGCACGAAATTGACGCCGACATTATTGGAATCGACTATGAAACCGCTAACGTTGAGTGACCGATTGTTCTCGATCGTATCGCCGACATCCTCCATGAATCGAATAATCCGCAGATTCTGATCGACGATATCGTAGTCGTCTCCACCACCGCCGCCAACTACGGAATCATCCCCGCATCCGGCGAATGCAACCAACAGTCCGATCGCAATCAACCCGAGCCGGAAGCAGTTTTCCGACCTGTTCAATATCTTCGTGAACATGCTGTATCGCTCCTTATATCGATTTCAAGACACGCCCGCATTATGGATTGTCCGTCGCCGACGCAATGCTGCTCTCGACGATTGTTGGCGTGACGAATATTATCAGGTCGCGGTTTTCGACTCTTTTCTTGCGATACTTGAACAGGTAGCCAAGAATCGGAATGTCCTTGAGAATCGGAATGCCCGACTCGCTCTCGATCAGGTCCTGAGTCGTGAGTCCGCCGATTACAGCGGTCTGACCATTGTCGACCACGACGTTAGTCTCGGCGTTATTCGTATTGATGATCAGGCCGTTCGGGTCGAATTCATAGGTCGAACGCTCAGGCTTGAGATGCATGAGAATCCTGTTCTTCGATGTGATATGCGGCGTAACCCTCAGGATCGTCCCGACTTCTTCGTAGACGATTACGACATTCCCAGAGCCGTCAAACTGCTTCACGGGAATCTTCTGACCCATCTGGATTCTCGCTTCCAGATTATCGATCGTTGTGATCTCCGGATGCGCGATGATTTTGCCCTTACCGTCGGCTAACAGAGCGGCGATCTTCGTGTTCAATTCCCACCCGTCCTGAATCGTCCCGAATGTGAACTGCGTGATTGGATCGGCGACATCCTCGGCGCCAAACATCTCTGTGTTGTGGTTGTAGCTCGTCCCGTCAGCTTTGGTCTTTGAGCCTCTGATGTCCCAGTCGATTCCGATCTCTTGCAGAGCGCTCGAGGATACCTCGACGAGCTGAGCGGATATCTTGATCTGCGGCGTCTCGCGATCGAGTTCCTTCACGAACGACTCAACGATATCCAGATTGCTCGGGATATCCTGAACGATAAGCGCGTTTGTGCGAGCATCGACCTCGACAGACCCTCTCCCGGTCAACAACGATTGGATAGGCGTTACCAGGTCAGGCGCCGAAGCATGATCGACATCTACGATCCGGCTCTCGAGTTGAACGATGTTATCGTGATCTGCCTGATGCTGCTGGAGTGATTTGGACTCCTCCATCCACTGCCTGGTCGGAAGAACCCGTATGTATCCCTTTTCCTGCACAGCGGTCAGACCATAGGTCTTCATCACGATGTCAAGCGCCTGTTTCCAACTGACATCGTTCAGACTCAGGGTCACCAGGGCGTCGACTGTCGGCGCCGTCACAATATTAACCTGCCCATAATCAGCAAGCTGGTTCAGGACAAGTTTGATGTCTGCGCTCTGGAAATTGAGTGACTCGATCGTGGCCCCCCTCGAGCCGACCGATGTACTCTGACCGTTGAGAGAAACCGCTCCCGACATCAGGAGGAGCATCAATGTGAACGCTGTCAACGATACGATTCTGATTCTTCTCAATCGCATTTTATCCTCACTTTAGTCATCCGTTTCCATCCTCAACGCAACGGTACGACTCCAACCGTACTCACTTAAATGAAAGATGATTTTGTCCCGACCAATCTGAACTACATAACCGTTCTTGACCGAGTCGCCATCCTTCAGGATATACCCGTATCCCTCGAGATCTTCGAGAAGGGCGCTGGCTTCGTCATTGGCCTTAAGCACTCCGACAAGACGCAGCGATTCGACGTCGGGAATCTCGTCCGGCCCACTTCCCGACCGCCCCCGACTATCGATTAGCGCTGCGAACGGATCGGGTTTTCCCCAGGACTGATAAGTAATAATCTTACGCTTCGGGAATCTGTCTGCGAGCGTGCCCGATGTCTTGGTGGGTGCGTCGGGATTTTTCCTGAAGTCGTCTCCTTCGGGTTCCTTGCTCGGAAGATTCGGCTTGGGAGTCTCTGCCGGGGTCTGCTCGTCCGTGCCGTCTTTCCCGTCACCGTCCTGCGCCCCGGTCTCTCGATTCAGGGCCGAATCGGTAAGGCCGGCAGGCTGCAATAGCTTGTTTTCGGTGGCAGGGACCTTCGGAGTCGGCACTGCCTGCTTCTTAGCCGACGGTGGGGCAGGTACGACATCAGCCTGAGCCATTACAACAGGTTCGGAGTGTGGCGTCTGGCGCTCAGGGACAGATGTGACTGCCACAGGAGGATTGATCGCCATATCCGATGCAGTGTATGATTCGGCTTCTGGTTTCTCTTCTGCTATCGTTGAAGAGGCCCTGTGGATTTGCGGCTCCGTTTTGGTCGGTTCTTCTTCGATCTGAGCCATATCGAACTCTGGCCTGAAAACGTCCATCGCAAGCCTTGGTTCTTCATATTCTTTCACCGGCTGGGCTTGTTCGACGATGGCTGCGCTCTGATCCGGTTCTGCTGCACTCTTCTGAACCTGGCGCTCTACCCACGAAGGGAGCTTCGGGCCATTGTCAGGCTTTTCGGAGACTACACTGCTTACCAGCACAGGCTCCGGCTCTTCAGACTCCACAGACCCCGTGTTATTCTGATCGCTCGGCAGGCTGAGAGCAAGTTGAAGCTTCTCAGATTCCGACATGGGTTGAGCGCACCAGAACGGGAATTCCGGGTCATCCGGCGTGATCAGTGCAATTGTCACGCTGTTGTCGGTGGACCTTGTCTTGTATGTCACTCTGCCGCTAACATCGAGCACTACCCGGACAGTCCTCTCAGGCTTCACTGAGAACTGACTCGTTCGTATGCTTGTGATGGTCCGGCTCGGTAACTCTGTAAAATTGAAGCGCGGCAGCTTGTGCACGGCTTCCCTGATGTCGAGCACAACGCGGTACGGCTTGCCCGCGCCCGGATCAACAATCTCATGCGAAAACTCGACGCGGTCGGAAGTATAGATCGTAACTTCCGTGAAGCTGTCCAGCTTCTTGAGACTGATGTTGTCGACTGTCACTGCGGCCTGAAGGGAGGTCGATAACCCGACGACGCCTGTCACGACCGCCACAATAAGCAATTTCCTGGTATAGCGGATCATATCGCACCTACTCACTTAGTCCACTGAGGTTTCCATCTGGGAGAACGAAGTAAGTCGTAAGCATCATCTTCGCTTCCAGGCTTCTCGAATCATGCAGAGTCCTTCTGTCGGAAGTATGCTGAAGGGAGGTCTCAGGCAAGCCTTCGATCTCCACATTGCTGACATTTGTAATGAACGGGAAGTTTGCGATACTCGCGAGGAACTCGCCGAGTTCGTGATACGTCCCGGTGAATTTGAGCTTATAGTCTGCAATCGAATAGTATTGGGTCGCTCTGGTTTCGACCGGCTCGAGTTCCAGCAGTCTCGATTGTGTGACCGACGCTGCGGAATGAAGCTGCATAAGAAATCTCGGCAGTTGACGTTTTTCCGGAAGCAGAGTCTCTATGGCAACGTACCGTCCGCGGAGCAGATCATACTCACTACGCAGACCATCGAGGCTCTTTGCCTTCAGTTCCACAGCTTTCAAGTCGGTCATGATCGATTCATACTGACTTCTCTTGGCAGCGAGCTGTTCGTCGTTCGATGTATAGACCCTGGAATACCAGAAGTAGATTACAAGGAGAAAGCCCAGCACCAGGAGGGCAATCTTCTGTGTTTTCGGATCTTTGAGGTCCATCAATTTCCTCCGTAAGCTATCTCTCGGCAATGGCCGGGCCAGGAATGTTTTCGATCGG
>CBDUQR010000027.1:0-40099 GCA_965369655.1 uncultured bacterium
GTACGCCCGGTGGTGTGACAGGGAAAGCTTGCGAGAGCCTACCTATGTCGATTTTGGTTAAAATGCGCCTTGAGAATTCGAGCGGGTTGGAAGTCGGGCCTGAGCGATAGCGCTGAATCGACCGCGCTTTCGGCGGCGGCAATCTTCCCCAGATTCAGACGAGTCAACGCCAGCAGATACCAGAGTACGTGAGATGATTCACCCGCATCCAGAAGCACCTGAGCTTCCTGCTCGGCTTCTTCAAAGCGTCCCAGTTGATTCAGTGCGCTTATCAGATTTGTCCGCGCTTCGCTGAACTCCGGGTGCAGCAAGACCGCCTTACGAAGTTCGATTCGGGCCGAATCGAGCAACCCCTTCTGTCCGGCTATTGTCCCGAGATGATAGTGGATCAGTGCCTCGTCTTCATCCAGTTCTCGATTGCGCAGAGACTCAGACCTGGCATTTGCAGCTGTGGCGAAAGTCGGCTGGACAGGGATGCGAAGATTATCAAGAGAAGCGAGGAAATCAGTTTCTGCGAGCTGGTATTGCCCGAGATCGAAACGCAGGACGCCTCTGTGGTATGTGATCTTCGGAGAGTCTTGTCGCAACTCGATGGCACGGCTCAGTTTTTCGATAGCCTCGATATGTTTGCCAGTCCGTCTTGCGGCTACTGTCAGGTTCACAAGGGCTTCGACATAGCTTGGGTTCAGTTCGACAGCTTTCTTGGCGTAGCGATATGACAGGGAATCATTGTTCGCGAACCGCTCGACGACCGACATGTTGTTGTATACCTTGGCGCTCGCAAAACCGGATTCGATCTCTTTGTGCAGATATGTTCGCGCCGAGTCGAGCTCGTCCATCTTGAGGAAGGCGACCCCCATATTGAGATTCACACAGTCAAGCCCGGGATGTTTGACCGCAGCCGCGCGATAGCTCAGCAGCGCCCGCTCGTAATTACCGACGGCAAGGTACCTGTTTCCGAATCTGTAATCATCCTGTGATGTGTCTTTGAAATCGATGTTATAGGCATTCCCTGCGCAGAAGATGGCCACTGCAAGAAACAGAGCTGCTTTGAATGCCAGTTTCCTGACATCCCGTGAGGAGATATTCCTGACTATCGAATCTATTCCGATAGCCGCAAGGACAATCAGCCCTATCAGGATCGGGAGCCTGAAACGCGAATTGACGAAGAACATAATCACTGAGACTGAATAAGTGGCTGTGAAAAGAAGGACGAGTCTAACCATCGGCTGTCGCCATCTCGCTATGACGCCGATGGCAGCCAGCGGCAACAGTAGCCACATTCCTCCCGGCAGAATGGTCAACACAGTGATGGAATCACAGAAAGCCGGGATGCTGCGATTGTTGGAAAGCTCGTGGTTGTTAAAGAGAAGATAGGACTTCTTCACAGTGAGCGGTACGAATTTCTCCGGTTCGTCAAGAGCGAACTTGAGCGCCTGCATGTACCAGTAATCGGATATTTCGCCGTCCGACAGTCTTCGCCCTTCGGCCTGTTCGGCGATTCGGATGCAATCTTCGTACTCCCACGCGTGACCAAGTTCGGGCATGAACGCACTGACGCCATCTGCTTCACTGTTGTTGCCGAGGTAGAGATTAATGCCGCCCTGGGACGAGATGCCGATCAGATCGCCTGAGAAAACGAAGTTCCTGACAGTGACCGGAACTATGGTGATAACAGCGAATGCAGCCATCAGCGCAACCCGGACAAACGCCATGCGGGCGCCTCTTCTCTGGTAGATAATTACAAACACCCAGACAGCCAGCACCGGCGCAAAAAGCAGAATGTTCGGGCGTGTCAACGCTGTCAGGCCGAGAAAGATGCCGGCAATAATAAAATACCGTTTCTTCCTCGATGCACACCCTCGCACCACAGCCAGAAGGATCACAAGTGTCAGCGGGAGGATCAGGAAATCCAGGAGAAACTGTCCCTCGAAGTAAATGAAGATCGGAACGATGGTGTACAGCATCAGGGCGAGTACGCCAATCGTGTAGGAGAACATCTCGCTCGCTGTTCTGTAGAGAAGCCAGCCGGTGAGGAGTCCGATGGCATACTGCAGGATCAGAATCAAATACAGGCTTGCGTCTGTAACAGCGAAAAGCGCTCCGAGGAAATAGAGGTAGAGCGGAGCTCTGAAGAATGCCGAGTCGCCTATGATATTGCCTGAAGCTATGTATTCCGCCCAGGCGAGGTGGAGTTGCTCGTCTATGGTCAGGTCATCCCAGAATATGGAACCGGCATACTGCAGATGGAAAATCAGCCTGAAAGCCAGCCCCAGGCAGAGCAGTGCCGGTACAAGCCATGTCGGATTCCCTCTGTCGGGATCAGTCTGCATGCCAGATTCTAAGTACCGACCGGCATAACCGCAAGGCTAAAGTTCAGTGACAGAGCATAGAAATCGGACTGTGAATTGAGCGCTAATATGCATTTGTATGCACACGATTGACCGTAATGTGCATTGTGATACACATCGGCATGTGATTACTGAATTCTTCAGGAAGTCCGTAAGTCTTTGAACAATGCGGAATTCCATGCTATTCGCAGCCATTTTCTTTTATCACTTGTCGGCTATTCTGCACACCACGGTGACGGCACAGGGTTTGCTCGATCTTGCTTTAGAGAGGCGCAGGTCCGTTATGAGTGTTGAAATGCAAAGACTTAGAACCACAATCCCAGGCTTGCTGATTGCGTGTATGCTCATGTTGAATCAGGGAGCTTATGGCGCCAGGCTCAGCGAGTCTATTGAGATGAAAATCGCATCAGGTGACTCCAGAGTCATTTCGGCGGTCGTCTTTCTCGAGATCGATCCGGAACGGAAGATCGCATTAAGCAAAACGCTCAAATCGATACCGCGATTCAGCGACAGATACGCTGTAGCATACAGTTCCATCCTTTCAGGCACAAGGCGTTCTGTCGAGGAATTCTCGCGTCAACTGGACGACGCCGGGCTGGACATAGAAATCGAGAGATCGTTCAAAATATCCAGGGCACTACTTGTGCAGGGGACTCCGGCGGCTATGGCGCGTCTTTCCGAACTCGAATCTGTACATTATGTTGTTGAAGACACGGTGCTTGAGTTGATAGCGCCGGTTGATGTCGCAGAGACATCCTCAAGTTCCGGTGGCGCGGAATCGAATCTCCTTGCAATCAAGGCCGATCGCCTGTGGCAAATGGGTTATACCGGTCAGGGCAGGTTTGTGCTGAGCTTTGACACCGGCGTCGACGGTGCGCATTCGGGACTCTCTGCGAGATGGCGCGGGACGACTTCCGGCGATCCGGAAGCAGGATGGTTTGATCCGTACGGTACGACCTGTCCTGTGGACGGCAACGGTCACGGAACTCATGTGATGGGTATCATGGCTGGCGTTCTCGACGGAGATACTGTCGGCGTTGCGCCTGATGTCGAGTGGGGCTGCGCTGCGGTTATCGATCGCGGGTCCGGATTCACCAAGACAATATCTGATATCCTCGACGCTTTCGATTGGGCCGCAAACCCGGATGGTGATCCGGAGACAACAGCAGATGTTCCTGACGCGATAAATCACTCCTGGGGAGTGCCGACAGGCATTTTCGAAGCTTGTGACAATACATTCTGGCAGGCAATTGACAATCTCGAAGAGCTGGGCATCATAAGCATCTTCGCCTGCGGTAACGAGGGGCCCGATCCGAGCACAATCAGGAATCCCGCCGACCGCGCATCATCGCCGCTGAATTCATTCTCGGTGGGAGCAGTCGATCATAATAACAGCAGCTACCCGGTCGCATCGTTTTCGAGCCGCGGACCGGCAAACTGCGACTCGACGCAAATCAAACCTGAGATCGTTGCGCCGGGAGTGGCCATCAAGTCACTCAGGGCAGGCGGCGGCTTCAAGCTAATGTCGGGAACATCGATGGCGGCGCCACAGGTTGCAGGCGCAGTGGCGCTTCTCCGTCAGTACAACCCCGACGCAACCGCGGAGCAGATAAAGCACGCACTGCTGATGTCCGCAAAGGACGTCGGCGATCCGGGTGAGGACAACGCCACGGGTTTCGGTCTGATAGACCTTGAATCGGCGCTCGACTACATGCCAATGCCGTCCCATGCTCTCATTATGTATCGCGGCTTCGAGATAGTCGACGATGGCAATGAAGTTATCGAGCCGGATGAGACTGTCGAGATGCTGGTAGATATTGAGATCAGGAATTACGACATCGAGGGGCTCTGGGGCATTCTCGGTACATATAATCCAGATATTTTGATTCTTTCGGATTCCGCCTATTTCGGAACTCTTTCCGCCGGTGAGAGCCTGACCAATGACAGTCAGCCATTCACTGTCATGGCTCTCTCGTCGATCACTCCCGGAGAACGAGTTACCTTCAGGCTCGACTTCTACAACGATGCGGGCGATTTCATGAACAATGTCTATTTCGATGTTGTGGTCGGTCAGAGTCAGCAGGCGGCATCGACTACGCTTGAAAACGATCAGCTTTCCGTAGGAGTTTGCAACTACGGCGTGATCGGTCTTGGGGAGGGTTCTCTGATAGACATGGGTGAAGCTGGCTTCACGGTCGACAGCTCGAATTATCTTGCAGAGTTCGCGCTTCTGATCGCCGACGATCAGGGCAGGGTGTCTGATGCTGCGCGGGATGGTTCCGGGCAGAGGTCTGACAACGACTTTCTTGCTGATGAGAATTCATCACTCGATATCTACACCGTCGGCCAGATGGGCGATCTCGAGGCGGTGGGATTATTTTCTGACGATCTCGCCGAAGACCCGATAGGCCTCGATATCGTACAGGATGTTCAGATGTTCTCAGATTCCGATCTGCGAACCGCTTTGCTCGTCAAGTATCTGATCACGGCACAGGACGGAATTGCAGGATTGACGATCTGTCCCGGCATCATCGTCGACGTCGATTTCCCGATCGAGGTGTCGATAACTGAATACATCGGGTTTGATGAGTCGAGAAGTCTGTCCTACTTCCACGAGACGACTACCGACCGTCATATTGGCATCGGGCTTGTGTCGGGTCCGAGTTATTCGTTTGCATTCCTGAGCAATCCCATGGATTCAAATGTGGGGCTGTCCGATTCAGCCAAGGCTGCCGCTGTCTGGTCAGGGGCAATTGCAGAGCCGCCTTCAAAATCTGCCGACTACGTGAATATCCTCTCGGCTTTGCCGGTAAGTCTCAGTGGGGGCGAGTCGACTGAGATGGCGTTTGTGATAGTCTGGGCGTCATCCTGGTCTGAGTTGATGCAGAAGTACGACAGAGCATACGAGTTGTACAACTCACCTACATCGGCTGATGATGGTCGACCGACATCTCTGCCGAGCGGTTTCTCGCTTTCACAGAATTATCCAAATCCATTCAATCCGAGCACCTCGATCATGTTCTCTGTCGACCGGGAGCAGCATGTCGCACTGACCATCTACAACGTTCTCGGGCAGCACGTCAGGACTCTGGTCGACGGCGCTGTGACAGCCGGATTTCACGATGTGGTTTGGGATGCCACGGATGAATCCGGCAACAGCGTGGCCAGCGGAATCTACTTCTACCGGCTCGATACCGGCGAAAGTCACACGACCCGCAAAATGATGCTTCTTAAGTAAAAATCCTGCTTGAATATCACTCCGTCACTGCTATATTGGGATCATTCATTGGTCTGAGTTTGTTAGACCTGTGAATGGTAGTGGATATAACATCCAGCAGGGAATGTGAGTATGAATGATAAACTATGGATGAAACTTAGTGTTCTTGTTGCGACCATGATGGTCGCTTTCAGTTTGATTGGTACAGGTGCGCAGGCTGTAAGTCTTCATCCTGATGTACTGGAGAAGATGCGCGCCGAGGGTACTCTCGATGAGCATGTTGCCATGATGAAAGATGCTAGGGAGAGAGGCATGTGGTCTCATTCCGAGCACGTTACTCGCAACAGCCTTTCGATGACATCGGAGCCAGAGACTCTGCGCGTCCTGATTCTTCTGATCGATTTCAGCGACAATCAGTGGCAGTCCGGTCCCAACGGTACTCCCGAGTTTTTCGAGGAATTGATATTCTCGGAGGGAGTTCTCGAATATGGCAGCATGAAAGAGTACTATCTCGAGAATTCGTACGACAATTTTGTCCTGACCGGAGAGGTGTACGACTGGTACAGGATGCCTCAAACCTATGCGTATTATGTCAATGGGCAATCGGGTACTGGCAGCTATCCCAGAAACACTCAGAAAATGGCTGAGGATGCTGTGATGATAGCGAATCCCGACATCGACTACGCTGATTATGACAATGACGGTGATTCGTGGGTGGAGGGGCTGATTATCGTACACGCCGGTCCCGGCGGCGAGACATCCGGAAGTCCGAATGATATACACTCGCACATGTGGTATATGCGGAGCATCCAGAACTACGACGGAGTTCGTCTCCTGCCTTACACGGTCGTTCCGGAAGAGCATCCGGATGCTGATGGTCTTGTCAATATAGGCGTCATCTGTCACGAATTCGGACATCTCGGCTTTGGCCTGCCGGATCTGTATGATACAGACTACTCCTCCACGGGAGTCGGCAGGTGGTCGATTATGGCCTCAGGAAGCTGGAATGGCGGAGGGACGAGACCTGCACACTTCGATGCCTGGTGCAAGAAAACGATGGGTTTCGTTCAGCCGATCAATATCCTCGAAAATGAAATCGGACATGTGTTCCCGCCTGTTGAAGAGACTCCGCATGTTGTCCGACTGTGGGCGAATGGAACGATGAGCGCACAGTATTTTCTTCTCGAGTATCGGAAGAAAATTGGATTCGACGAATTGCTTCCGGGGGAGGGTCTTCTGATCTACCACGTGGATGACAACAAGCAGGGTAACTGGGATGAGGAGCACTATAAGGTGGCGGTTGAGCAGGCTGACGGTCAGTTCGACCTGGAGAATAACAGAAACGCTGACAGCGGCGACCCGTGGCCCGGATGGTCGAACAAGCATGAGTTCTCCGACAGGACTGTGCCTGACACCCGCAGTTATATGCAATTGATCACTCAGGTTGCAGTGTGGGATATCACCGACCATGATGACAATATGACTGCAAACCTCGATGTGAGGTTCTCGAAGCCCTGGTTCCACCTGCTCGACTCATCATTCGATGATGAGCAGACTGGCAATGGAAACGATACTCTGGAATTGGGAGAGACGATCGAGTTCTTTTTTGAAATAGAAAATGAGTGGTTGGATGCGGAAAATGTCACCGTCACTCTGACGCCACTCGATGAGCGCATTCAACCCGTTGTCGGATCGGTTGCGATCGAACTGATGGAAGGACTGGGTGCAATCAGCACGAACGACGATCAACCGCTGAGCTTTCATATTCCTGACGACATGGACTCGATCCGGGTCAAGTTCCAGCTCACTCTTGATCCGAGCGGTCCGGGTGAGACGGCCATGTTTGAGGTCGAGGCGAATATCGGCGGCACAAAGGTCCTGATCGTCGCTGACGACGGGGGTGATCTCTGGGGTCAGTATGCCGACTTCTATACCGACGCACTCGATTCACTTAGCTACACATACGAGGTCTGGGACAAGGAGGACCTCGGCTCGCCGGGAATGTGGCAACTCACCTACCCGATGATAATCTGGTTCACCGGCGACAGCAGTGCAGCTTCATTCAGTTCAGCAGATGTCGAATTCCTCTCCGGCTATCTCGATCTGGGAGGTGGACTATTCCTGACAGGTCAGGATGTAGCGCAGCATCTCAGCGTTGTCGGACCGGCTTTCCTCAGCGAATACGTTCACTGCTCGTATGGCGGCAGTTTTTCGACGATGCAGACCTTTGTGCGTGGCGTCGAGGAATCTGTCATTGGAGGAGACACTCTGGATCTGATCATTCGTAATCTCGATGGAGCCGACAATCAAACATCGCCTGACTATGTATTCGCTCAGAATGAAGATGAGATTTCCATGAAGTACGACGACGGCAGTACGGCGGCCCTCGAGATAGACGCCGATACTTATCGCGTAGTCTTGTTCGGTTTCGGCTTTGAAGCCATCAGCAGCAGCTACACAAATAGTGGCTGTGAAACGCGCTCGGACGTGATGACCCGGGTGGTCGGTTTTCTGAATGGCAGACAACCCACGAGTAACAGGCCTCCACTGGCTTTCTCTCTTGTCTATCCCGCTGATGGCGACACGATCGAAACGGATACGATCTCGCTGATCTGGAGATCATCGTTCGACTTCGATGGAGGCGATCTGATAACATACGAAGTCTTCTACGCACAGTACGACAGCAGTTCCTGGCAGAGCGCGACGGTGACATCCGATACGACTTATGTACTCACCGGCCTGCAGGCGGGCAATACGTATTTCTGGAAAGTCATGGCGTCGGACAACCACGGGCTTGCTACGAGCAGTGGCGAGACCTTTGCATTCGAATCGACAGGTGACATAACGCCACCGTCCTTCATACTCAATCCGATGCCGAACTCGGTCTTTCCATTCGAGTTCGATCTGATGGTCTATCCATCCGAGCCGCTTCAGTCGACACCCGTGCTGACAGTTACGCTGCCGTCTGGGCAGGATGTGAATGAAACGATGGAGCTGTTGAGCAACAGGGATGCACTGGTGTATGTGGCGCACTATCGGGTTACTGTCGCGGGCTCTTATGACTTCACTGTTTGTGGTACTGATGAAGCTGGGCTGGATAGTTGCACAGGTGAGGGCTTTTCTCTGGCGCCAATATTCGAAGGCGAAGAGACAATTCTGAGAAGTCGTTCAGGATTGTTTGACCTGACAGTTCCGACATATGCCACCAGCGGTAATGCTTTGCTCATAATGAACGAATTGGATGCTGATAATCGGGATATACCCGCAGGCTTCACATCGATAGTTGTGATACAGGCTAAGTCGGGTGTGTCAATGTTACAGCCTGTGCAGTTGGCTGCCGATCTGGATATGATCGAGATGCCCGGCACCGACCGGAAATATCTCGGTATCCTGCACCTGACCGATGACGGAGCAAGAATACTTCCGACGCGGTATGATGAAGCTGGAAACAGGCTGATCGCTGACATTGATGAATTCGGGACGTATGCGCTCGTGAAGGCGGAAGAGGGATTCCAGTTCGATCATGGTCCCGTCGCACCGTCGTCATTCGCGTTAGGCCAGAACTGGCCGAATCCGTTCAATGTGAGCACATCAATATCATTCGATCTGCCTGATCGTGCGCGAGTGAGCCTGGTGATATACAATCTCCTCGGTCAGAAAGTGGTGACGCTGCTTGACGGTCATGCCGAGGCGGGCAATCATATCATCAATTGGAACGGAAAGTCCTCGTCGGGTGAAGTAGTGAGTTCGGGCATTTATTTCTATCGGCTCAAGACGGACGCCTTCACAGAAACAAAGAGAATGGTACTTCTGAAATAGATTAAGGTGAGTGAAGATGAAATCGAGATATGAACTATCCATCGCTATCCTGGGTTTTCTTTTGTTGCTTGGCCTGGGATGTTCGTCGGACAAGGGTGAGGAACCGGTCCCGTTTGATGTGAACGCCGCCATGCAGAGAGCCTGGAGCAATTTTCAGGCAGACGACTATGACGATGCGCAGGCGGTATTCTCCGATGTGATCGCCCATGACGGTGACAATGCCCAAGCCTATATGGGCAGGGGATGGTGTTTCGCCTACCTTGCGCAAGATGACGAGTCGCTCTTTGACAACGCAAGGGCGGATTTTGGGTCCGCGATAAGCAGCAATATCGAGAGCCCCGACGCTGACATGGGATTTGCCGCGGTATATCGCTCACTCGATGAGTTCTACGATTCTGCAATAGTATTCGCGAGTCAGGTTATCGAGGCTGATTCGGGATATGTGTTCTCGAAGGACTTGACCATTAACTATCTGGATGCGCACCTGATCAAGGGATATTGTAGTTACTATCTCGGCGAAGCCTATTTCCCACAGGCGCACATTGAGGTCAATTACCTTTGCACGAGAGTATTGTATCCTCTCGACTCTTTGCCTGACCCAGAGACGTTTTCCGGAGATGAATACGAACGTAAGCTGGCTTTGAAGCTGGAATTGCTTACGGAGCAGATCGGTCCGAGGTAGAAATGTTGTGAACGCGCGGCGATGATTGTTACGCAATTACTGTTTGTCACATGCTCTCAAGGGCATGTTGAAAAAGCCAATAAGCGTGGGATTCCAAGCGGCCAATATATCTCGCTGTCATTGCGAGCGACCGTAGGGAGCGTGGCAATCTCTTGTTGGGCATCACATTGCATGAACTGAGATCACCACGTCGCTGTCGCTCCTCGTGATGACAGGCGCCTCGCCATCGTCATTCCCGCGAAGGCCCTTCGCTGTGCTCAGGATATTACGGGAATCTATTGAATGCGTAATCGTTAAATAGACTCCCGCCTCCGCGGGAGTGACAGAGTCAGCTTCCCGCTTGAGTTAATTAGCACTTTGGGGACAACCTCAGGACGTCTGCCGCCCACACCATTGCATGAACTGAGATCACCACGTCGCGCTGTCGCTCCTCGTGATGGCGACAACACAGACCCGCGCCCAGATGGCTCTTTCAACAAGCCCTTAGGAACTGCGATATTGAGATTATTCTTATAAATTCTCTTGACTTAATATGTCGCGGCACTATATTGAAAATGATTTTCAATTTCGCCCGGTGAGAGTTGACAGATGGATGAAAGAGAGATTTTCGACAACTTTATTAAATCGGAAGGATTGAAGGGGACATTGCAGAGAGTTGCCGTGTTGGATGCGTTTCTTGGAACCGAGGATCATGTGTCGGTGGACGATATTCACAGGATTCTCAGTCGCAACAGGCAGAAGGTCGGCTACGCGACTGTTCACAGGACGATGAAGCTGATTGCTCAGTGCGGGCTGGCGCGGCAGGTGCGTTTCGATGACGGCGTCCTGCGATTCGAGCATCGGTACAGGCATAAACATCATCATCATCTGGTCTGTACGCAGTGTGGCAAAGTGATCGAGTTCAACAGCGACAAGATTGACTCAGCCGAGAAGGCTATTCTCAAGAAGTACGGTTTCGCGATGCACTCTCATCGGCATGACGTATTTGGCCTTTGCAAAGGGTGTCGAAAGAAGAACGGCAAGTCGATTGAAAAATCCAATTAGCCACAGGGAGCTGCGTTGAGATTTTGGAGCAGGACACGATATGCGAGATTATTCAGACCCGCTGGACCTGCGGGATCGGGTCGGGGTATGTCCATGAATCGCGCCGGTAATAAGGCGGGCGTAATAACTCTGAGTGATACGAAGGTCGGCTGCGAGTATGAACTCCTGGGTCTCGATGGCGGTGGAGGTCTGAGAGAAAGAATCAATTCGATGGGGCTTAATTCCGGAGCAATTCTGCGCGTCATTGCGAATTCCGGTCATGGCCCAGTGGGTATCGAGGTCAAGCAGGCCAGGCTCGGCATTGGGCGCGGCATGGCACAGAAGATCATGGTCAGAAAAGTTGAGATCGGAAGCTAAAACACTCATAGTCGCCCTCGCGGGCAATCCCAACTCCGGAAAGACTACAATTTTCAATAATCTTACCGGCGCCAGCCAGCATGTCGGTAACTACCCGGGTGTAACGGTCGAAAAAAAAGAGGGAACGCTCAGCGTCGACGGGTACAAGATCAAGTTCGTCGATCTGCCGGGTACCTACTCGCTGTCCGCTTACTCTATCGAAGAAATAATAGCGCGTAACTTCATAGTTCAGGAGAAGCCGGATGTTGTCATAGATATCGTCGACGCATTGAATCTCGAACGCAACCTGTATCTGACTACTCAGATCGTCGAGCTTGGCATTCCGATAATCATTGCCCTGAACATGTCGGACATGGCCAGGAGTCGGGGAATCAGCATTGATCATACTCTGCTGTCGCAACTGCTCGGTCTGAAGGTAGTGCCTACTGTTGGCAATAAGAATATCGGCATGGATCGGCTCCTCGATGCGATCATCGATCATGCCGAGAATGGCGCTACGTCGGAACCCGCGTCGGTGAACTACGGCAGGGAATTCGAGGTTGAGCTGTCGAGGATTGCCGAGATCGTATCGAGGGATGGATCTGTGGTCGACGGGTATCGACCGCGGTGGATTGCGCTGAAGCTTCTGGAAAACGACGCCGAAGTCGGCAAGCTGGTCGCCAGGCATCGGTATGTCAACGATCTTGTCGAAGCCTCGAAACGGGGCGGCGAGCGGATTGAGTCTCTTTATGGAGATGCTCCTTCATCAGTCGTGTCCGATCGTCGCTACGGTTTCATAAGCGGCGCATGCTCGGAGGCGATCCGTATGACCGGGGAGCAGCGCCATGACATGTCGGACAAGATCGATAGCGCGCTGATTCACCCGATCTTCGGACTTCCGATATTTGCGGTATTGATGTGGTTGATGTTTCATCTCACGTTTTCGCTCGGCGAAAAACCGATGGAGCTTATCGAGACGGGAGTGGTGATGCTTTCGGAGTTTGTTTCGGCGATAATGCCTGAAGGACTGCTCCGTTCGCTCTTGGTCGACGGCGTGATAGCCGGAGTCGGTGGAGTAATATCTTTTCTGCCGAACATCATGCTGCTCTTTCTTGCAATAGCGATCCTCGAAGATACAGGCTATATGGCTCGTGCCGCGTTCGTGATGGATCGCATCATGCACAGGATTGGCCTGCACGGCAAATCGTTCATCCCGATGCTGATCGGCTTTGGTTGCACGATACCGGCGTACATGAGCAGCCGAATCCTCGAGGACAAGACCGATCGCCTCGTCACTATGCACGTGGCTACGTTCATGAGTTGCGGTGCGCGGCTTCCGGTTTACATTCTCGTGTGTGGCGCTTTCTGGCCGGGCAATGCAGGCACGGTCATATTCTCGATCTACGCTCTCGGCGTCGTGACCGCGATCGTTTCTGTGAAACTGTTGCGTTCAACAAGATTCAAGGGTATGTCTTCGCCGTTCATCATGGAATTGCCTCCGTATCGTGCGCCGACGTTGCGGAGTCTGCTGATTCACATGTGGGAGAGATCGTGGCTGTTTCTCAAGAAGGCTGGGACGATCATCCTCGGCGTCTCGATTGTCATGTGGTTCATAATGACGTTTCCCAAGAAGACAGATTTCGACAAGGACTATGATGCACTAATCCATAATGCAGAACAGACTGCGCAATCTGCCTCGGTAGAAGTACTTGTCGATCAGTACAAGGCTGAGAGATCTGCCGAGCGAATGGAGTATTCTGTCGCGGGTAAAATCGGGAAACTGATCGAACCGGCCATCGCGCCGTTAGGAATGGACTGGAGGCTCGGTGTGGCAATTTTCGCCGGATTCGCGGCGAAAGAAGTTGTCGTATCGACAATGGGCACGGTCTACGGCATGGGCGAGTCGGGCGAAGAATCACGATCTCTCAGGAGCAGGCTGGCCGATGATCCAAAGTATTCAAAATTGACAGCATACTCGTTCATGGTCTTCGTCCTGCTTTACATGCCCTGCATGGCGGCGCTTGCTGTGTTTCTGCGGGAGTCAGGCTCGTGGAAGGAGCTTGCTTTCCAGTTGACATATACATTTGCGCTCGCATGGGCGATGGCATTTGTCGTATATCAAGGGGGGCGACTGTTCGGAATCGAATAAGAGAATTTTCTATGTTTGAATATGCAATTGTCATACTAATCGTCGGTGTGGCGGCTTTCTATGTCGGCAGACATCTCCTGAAGCAACTCAAGGGGCGAGGTTGCAGCGACTGTACGCAACGAAACAGGTGCACCGAGACTCTGCTGCAGATCAAGCCGTTCAATGAGAAGAAACCCTGATCCTCTCAGTGTGACCTTCTTCTGATTCCACAAACAGCCAGATCGGTCTTGACCTGGGCTGCGCTTATTCTTATCAAGTATGGAGAAGAGAATTCTCAACTTGAGTGGATGGGATGCCTGGTCATTTTCAACATCGTGACAGCTTCATATTCGAGGTTGATCCGAGGGTCAAACTGATCTGGACCCTCGCTCTGATGGCCGTGACAGCCTTTATGCTTTCCACATATCTTTATGCCGGACTTACCGTCTATCTTCTCGCGCTCTTCGCGGTCTCCCGGCTTCCATGGTCTCGCCTTATGCCTGCATTGCGCATATTCCTGACAATGTTCGTTGTTACATTTCTCCTGCACATCATGTTCGGGAGGGGTGGCGGCACGGTCTATTTCCAGGTCGCGGGCATCGAGATAAGTTCGATGGGCATCCACGATGGACTGCTGTATTCGTATCGCATACTTCTGTTTATGCTGATTGCGGCGATTTCGGACATGTCAACGTCGGCGATCGACATGACCGACGGGATACTCAGGCTGATCAAACCGCTGAAACACCTGCGCGTTCCGGTCGGAGAGATCGCTACCATGCTGTTCGTGGCGCTCAGATTCGTCCCAGTCCTAACCGACGAGGCTCGCACGATTCGTATGTCGCAGACAGCAAGAGGACTGAGGACCGGCGGCGGGCTGCTGACGCGGATCCGTTCCGCGCGGCTGCTAGTGATGCCTCTCATGATGGGAGCGGTGCGCCGGGCATACAACCTTGCCCTCGCGATTGAAAGCCGCGGTTACCGTGTTGGCGCGATCAGGTCGTCGATGCGCGAATTCAGGCTGACCTGGCGTGATGCGGTTTTCGTTACGGTGACTGTGATCTGTCTGGGAATGCTCACTTATTTGCAGGAGGTTCTCGGATCATGAATTACAAGTGTGTCGTCGAGTATGATGGTACTGATTTCTGCGGATGGCAGGTTCAGCCGAATCTCAGGACGGTCCAGGGAGAGATCGAGAAAGCGGCTTCGAAGATAGCGAAGTCACCGGTCAAGGTGATCGCCGCGGGTCGTACAGATGCCGGTGTCCACGCCGTCGGGCAGGTGGTCAGTATGCGTATCGACAAAGACTGGACGGCTGATGTTGTTCGCAAGGGCGTCAATTCCCTTCTGCCGCCGGACATCCTGATAAAACAGTGCAAACGAGTCGCCGATGGTTTCAATGCTCGATTCGACGCCAGGTCGCGGCAATATAGATACCAGATATACACCGGCAGGAGCGCTCTGAGACGGAACCGATTCTGGTGCACAGATGCTAAGTTCGAATTCGATGTGCTTGCCGAGCTTGCCTCAGAAGTTGCAGGCGAACATGATTTCGGATCGTTCTGTGTGCTGAAATCGCAGAAGGAATCGAACATTTGTCATGTGTCAAAATCATGCTGGACAAAGCGAGGAAATGAGTATACTTTCCACGTTATTGCGAACCGGTTCCTGCACGGGATGGTGAGGTCTTTGGTGGGTACGATGGTCAAAGTCGCAGGTGGACAGCTTTCGGATTCACAATTTCGGAAGCTATTAAGCAAGCCCCGTCGATCCGCTCAGGTCTTCACAGCGCCGCCTCAGGGCCTGACGCTGGTCAAGGTCATATACTGACAACAGGTTACGGGAGGTTGAATGAAGTTCTTTATAGATACTGCCAACATCGATGAAATCCGTCAGGCCGCCGATATGGGTGTGCTCGACGGTGTGACAACCAATCCCTCATTGATTTCCAAAGAAAAGGGCAAGTTCGAGGACATACTCAAGCAGATATGCGAGATTGTGGATGGCCCGATTTCAGCCGAGGTTGTAGCAACAGACGCTGACGGGATGGTGGCCGAAGGGACTGAGCTGGCGAAGATCCACGACAATATCGTTGTCAAGATTCCGAGTACTCTCGATGGTCTCAAGGCGACGAAGAAGCTGGCATCCGATGGGATCGGCGTCAATATGACGCTGGTGTTTTCGCCGTCTCAGGCGCTGCTTGCCGCCAAGGCGGGCGCGATGTTCGTGTCGCCGTTCGTCGGTCGTCTCGATGACATATCACATTATGGAATGCAGATCGTCGAGCAGATCGTGCATATTTACAGCAACTATGATTACAGCACGGAGGTGCTCGTGGCCTCTATTCGCAATCCGCTGCATCTCGTCGATGCTGCCATGATGGGCGCACATGTCGCGACGATGCCGTTCAAGGTGATCGAGGCGATCATAAAACATCCGCTGACCGATATTGGTCTTAAGAAATTCCTCGATGACTGGGAAAAGGTGAAAGGCCGCTGATGATCGAGCGTTACTCATTGCCGGAAATGGCTAATCTCTGGACGGATGAATACAAGTTCGCGATATGGCTCGAGGTCGAAATAGCAGTCTGTGAGGCGTGGGCGTCACTCGGCGTCATTCCGAAAGCCTCGGTCAGGCGGATCAAAGCGAAAGCGAAGTTCTCTGTCAGGAGAATCGAGAAAATCGAAGAGACCGTTAAACATGACGTCATCGCATTTCTCACTGATGTCGGCAAATCCGTCGGTGATGACGCGAAGTACATTCATTACGGTCTGACATCATCGGATGTGCTCGACACGGCTACGGCGGTAATCCTGAAGCGTGCCGGAGATCAACTTATCATTCGTGTCAAGGCACTGCTCTCCGAGATTCGCAAGAAGGCTCGCAAGTACAAGTATCAGCCGAAGGTTGGAAGAACGCATGGTGTGCACGCAGAACCGACTTCGCTTGGGCTGACATTCGCGGTCTGGTATACGGAGATGTCAAGGAATCTCGAACGGCTCATGAGGTCTGTCGAAGGCGTAGCTTACGGCAAGCTCTCCGGCGCAGTGGGCACATTCGCCAATATCGACCCTGCCGTCGAGAAGTATGTCTGCCGCAAGCTGAAGCTCAAACCGGCAGAGGTATCGACTCAGATCGTGCAGCGGGACCGGCACGCGGAATTCCTCTGGGCGCTGGCTGTCACGGCGACATCGATCGATAAGTTCGCACAGGAAATCCGTCATCTGCAGAAGACCGAGGTGCTCGAACTCGAAGAGGGATTCAGCAAAGGGCAGAAGGGCAGCTCTGCGATGCCACACAAGAAAAACCCAATCACCTGCGAGCAGATGTCCGGTCTGGCAAGGGTCCTGCGGGGTAACTTGATCGCCGCATTGGAGAACATTCCGCTCTGGCACGAGAGAGACATTTCGCATTCATCGGTTGAACGGATTATATTTCCTGACTCGACAATCCTGCTCGATTATATGCTGCACAAGTTCACAGGGGTTGTCAGGAACCTGACGGTATACCCGAAGAATCTCGTCGCCAATCTCGAACGCACTGGCGGTCTGATATATGCCGGTAAGCTGCTTCTCGAAGTGACCAGTCGGGTCGGATCGCGTGAGAAGGCCTACAGGATTGTCCAGAAAGCGGCTCATGACGCCTGGTCGAGCGGGACGAGCTTCAAGGATCAGCTTCTCGCCGATCCTGTCATCAAAGAGAATTTCGAGTCGGGTGAACTTGAAGCGGTCTTCGACTATCGGCCGTATCTGCGCCATGTCGATATGATCTTCAGGAGGGTATTCAAGTGACAATTGCTCGCGAGGGTGAACCTGTCATATTTTCCGTGCTCTTTGTCTCCGTGGTTGTTCTCGGTACAGGGATTGCACTTTCGTCGATGGCGCTCGAAGTCATCGGATGCCTCGGCCTGTTTTTGACCATTCTGATTCTGTTTTTTTTCAGAGAGCCGCAGTTCGATGCGATATGCGGGGACCGTGAAATACTCGCTCCTGCCGACGGAAAGGTCATTGCGCTGGACAATGAAGTCCCTGACAATCTGAGCGGTTACTCGACGAGACTCAGTATATTCCTGTCGATCTTTGATTGCCACGTGAACTGGATTCCGGCGACGGGACAGATAGAAGATGTGAGATTCAGACCCGGCAGGTGGTTCTCTGCGTTCAAGCCGGAG
Organism: uncultured bacterium; assembly: GCA_965369655.1. Lineage (GTDB taxonomy): Bacteria > Zixibacteria > MSB-5A5 > JAABVY01 > JAHJOQ01 > JAJRZO01. Next base: position 17,749 of record CBDUQR010000027.1, read on the forward strand.
GCCTCGTTGCACAATCAGCGCAGTGAGATTGATCTCGTTACACCGCATGGCAGGATTCACTTTCGCCAGATTAGCGGCAGTGTAGCGAGGCGGGTCGTCTACAGTCTCGAACCGGGACAGTCGGTCGACGCGGGCCAGAGATTCGGCGTGATGAGGTTCGGATCGAGGATCGATATGTTCCTGCCGTCACATGTGAATGTGAAAGTAGCGAAGGGCGACAAGGTCAGGGCTGGAAAGAGTGTAATCGGGGAGTTCAGCCAGTGAGAAACTACCGAACATTATTCCCAAATTCGTTTACGATGGGGAATATGATCTGCGGATTCCTGTCTGTGATCTCCTCGCTCGAAGGCTCGGCTCTCACTGCTGCCTGGCTGATAGTACTTGGCGCATTTCTAGACAGCCTCGATGGGAAGGTAGCGCGCCTCTCGAAAGTTTCATCTCGGTTCGGCGTCGAACTCGACTCGTTTGCAGACTTCCTCACTTTTGGAGTAGCCACTGCGGTGTTGCTCTACGCATTCGAGTTCAATGACATGGGGCGCTGGGGATGGATGTTATCCGGAGTCTACGTCATGTGCTCCGGATACAGATTAGCGCGGTACAATCTCATGGCATCGAATGAAGAGAGGAAAAAGTTCTACGGGCTGCCGGTACCGATTGCCTCCCTGTTGCTCGTGGCTTACGTGATATTCTGCTATGATATCTGGGGACAGATCGAGTACCGACAATACCTGATTGCTATGATTGTGGGCGTATCGGCGCTGATGGTATCGGGCGTGACCTACGAGATATTCCCGAGCAATCTGACCAGCCGTGAGAATCGAGTCAAGTTTTTGCTTTTGCTGATCTTTCTGATTGCGTTAATTATAAAGCCGCGATTGGTGATGTTTCCGGCAATCCTGGGGTATGTGCTGATATGCCTGATTCGGGAATTTGCGGGAATGCTCACGAATGAGAAGAGGCGGACGAGAAACAAGACGGACGTGAATAACCACATGGATGAAATGGACTATGTTGAGAGCGACAGTAAGGATTGAACTTAAGAACGGTGTTCTCGACCCGCAGGGCGTTACGATCAGGAATGCTCTTGTCGATATGGGCTACCCCGAAGTCGGGAATGTTCGATCCGGCAAAGTGTTCGTCATTGATCTGGATGTCAATGACCATGACAAAGCCCGCTCCATACTGGATGAGATGTGCGGGAAACTCCTCGCTAATCCGGTGATCGAGACGTACAGTATCGAGGAACTCAAATGAAATTCGGCGTCGTGACCTTTCCGGGGTCCAATTGTGACTACGATTCATATGCGGCAGTTCGGTTTTCACTCGGCGAGGACGTGGAGTTTCTCTGGCATCTCGATTCCGATCTGAGAGGTTGCGATGTCGTGATATTGCCGGGAGGCTTTTCCTACGGTGACTATCTTCGCGCAGGATCGATCGCACGGTTCTCGCCGATCATGAAAGAAGTGATCGGATTCGCGAAGGAGGGCGGGACGGTCCTGGGAATATGCAATGGATTTCAGATACTGCTCGAAGCCGGGCTTCTTCCGGGCGCGATGCTTCGCAACAGGTCGCTCAGATTCTCGTGCAAACACGTCTATCTCAGGGTCGAATCCATCGATACGAGGCTGACATGCGCGTCTTCGGTGGGCGAGGTCCTGAAGATTCCTATCGCCCATTCCGATGGAAACTATTTCGTAGACAGCAAGACACTCGACGAACTCAGAGAGAATGATCAGATCGTATTTCGCTACTGCAATGTTGCTGGCATTTTAACAGACGATTCCAATCCGAATGGTTCAGTAGACGACATCGCCGGAATCTGCAATCGCGAGAGGAATGTCTTTGGCATGATGCCGCATCCTGAACGTGCGGCGGAGGATATTCTTGGCAGCGTCGACGGGCTGCAGCTATTCGAATCAGTGAGAGAGTATCATTCGAGGAAGGTGACGGCGTGAAAAGACGTGAAATATCATTTCTCGTATTCTCGATAATCGTTGCTACCGTGTTTGGCGGACTGATCGGTGACATCGTGAGCGGTTTCCTGCCTGACGGTACAGCCAAGCTGCTTCTCGGCAAGCAGGTCGAGATTGGATTCGATGCAACAAGGGTGGACCTGTACGCGTTAAGCTTTACGGCAGGACTCCTGTTCCGTGTCAATTTCATGAGTGTCCTGCTTGTGATACTCGTTTTGATATATTTCAGATGGTGGTACATTTAATAACTTGAAATAGAGGAGTCGGCATGTTTGGTGGTGGCATCGGTTTTCAGGAGCTTCTCCTGATATTCCTTGTCGTTCTTATTCTCTTCGGTGCGCGCCGCATACCTGATATCGCACAGGGTCTGGGCAAGGGAATCCGCGAATTCAAGAAGGCGGTGAAAGAGACCCAGGACGAAATTGGCGATATCAAGAGCACAAAGCCATCGAAGCCCGATCAGATCAAGAACGATGACGGTGACAGGAAATGAAGTTCGAGAAGAGTCAAATAGACCAGATCGCCGAGATTATCGGCGCCGAGAAGGTTGAGTGGCAGACGGATCATTATCGCCTGAAGGTCACTGCCGAGCAGGTCAAGCGCATGCTGGTACTCGAAATCTACCCCGAGACCAGGCTCGGCAAGGAGATCGGCTCGATGGTGGTGGTCTACACCAACAGTTCTCACCTTCAGCTTCACAACTGTTCCGGATTTGTCGTATCGGAGGAACTCGGCGAGGTCACGTTCGTGAGTGAGACCGCAGATTACATCTCGGGCCTCGTGGTCGAGAAGGAGGCTGCGTGCTCTCTGTATGCAAACATCGCGCGCGACCTGATCTCATCGGACTTCACAAGGTTTGGGGTCGAGGTCATGCTCTCCGGAGTGGCGATGTCTCTCGCGGAGGAGATCATAGACTCTGGCGAAAAGAAAGAGGAATAAACCCGCTCCTGTTTATGACATACGTCACCCCTGCGGAGGCCCTTCGCTATGCTCAGGACACGCAGGGGTCCAGTCAAGTCTTTCGAGTCTGAAACATTTACGCATTCTGAATATGGTTCTGGATTCCTGCCTGCGCAGGAATGACGAGGGTCGATTGACCTACATGAATTGTCACCTATTAGAAGCTTGCGCGTTTTTCGCGGAAACTGACCGCGAAGTCATCAAGCGCGCGCGAGAATTCGTCTGCGGACTGATATCGGTCGTATGGATTCTTCGCGAGAGCTTTCTTGACTATCAGGTCGAGTATCGGCGGGATACCGTCGTTGATGCTCGATGGCATCGCCGGATCGTCATTTATGATCTTCATGATAAGATTCGAGATGCCTTCGCCGACAAACGGCTTTCTTCCACATACCATCTCGTAGAGCACAACGCCGAGTGAGAATATGTCAGATGACGGCGTCACTTCCTCGCCCTTCAATTGCTCGGGAGAGATATAGCTTGGAGTGCCCATCGCGATTCCGGTCCGGGTTAGGCTTGATGATTCAAACCTCGCGATTCCGAAGTCCATCACCTTGACGTGGAAATTATCGAGGACCATGATATTGGCTGGCTTTATGTCGCGGTGTATGAGGTTGTTCTTGTGTGCGTAAGATAGCGCAGAGCAGACCTGGAAGACGACTTTTGCAGCTATCTTGAAATTGAGTTGCAACTGACGACTGATTACCTGTTCGAGCGTGAATCCTTCGAGGAATTCCATCGCTATGTATTGTATGTTGCCATCCTGCCCGACATCGTAGATTGTGACAATGTTCGGATGAGAGAGATTTCCCGCCGCTTTTGCCTCGCGATTGAGACGTTCCCTGAGTTCATCCACTTCTGAAGCATCGGCGATCTTGTCGACTCTGATTGTCTTTAGCGCTACGAGCCTGCCGATAGCCGGGTCCTTCCCCTTGTAAACAGTGCCCATTGCACCTTTGCCGATCGTCTCTATGACCTGGTATCGTCCAAAAGATGCAGGTATGTTGGCTGAGGCGTCGCCATTATTCTCAGTTTTGTTTCTTACTTCATCTCTGCTCGAAGGTAATCTGGATCGCTCTGGCTCCACTGGATGTTCAGTGTCCAGAGTGGCATGCTCGATCTCAAATTCATCCATACGGGGCGATTCCAGCTCGGTCTCATCAATGAATTCAGTTTCTGCCGAATCTTGATCGACCTCGTCCGTTATGCTGCTGTCGTTGGCGATTTCATGAGGTTTGAACAAGTCTTTCTCCGGCACCGGAGAAGATATCTGTCGTGATTCCTGTTTCGTCTTTGTCGTGGCCCTGGCGCTACTTCGGGAAAAGGTAGCGCTGTCGTCGCGATCAAATGGTTTGTTCCAGGACAGCAACGGTGATGCCACAGCCAGCAGAATCAGAAGTACAATTGGATACACTATGTCAACATGGGTGCTGAATGACGTGAACATGACAAAGCTGAATGTGAACAGGGCGAGGCAGATTGCAGTGAGCATGAGGAATCGATATAGCGCCCGGATTCTCGACAGAACAAGAACGCCAAGGACTCCTATGAACAATATGATAGAGAACTCGATATCTGTCGAGGAATTGAGCGGGGAGATTAACTCGCCTGTAATGAGATTGTTGATGACATTGGCTGATACTTCTGCTGGTGTGAAGTCATCACCCATCGGAGTTGACAACCTGTCTGCGATTCCACTTGCAGTTATCGCCACGAGCACGGTCTTGTTTCGAATCTGATCGACCTGGAGCTCGCCGTCCCAGAAATCCTTCGCGGAATAGGATGGGAAGCTTCCCGCCGGGCCGTAGAATCTGATCAGAGATTGTCCCTTAACATCGACCGGAATCAGGATGTCCCCGATTTTCAGTCTGCCTGCATCCTGGTCGAATTCGATGCGATCGAATGACGCTCCGACATGTCGTACGGCTGCCGCCAGCTCGATCGACGGATACAGATTTCTCTCGAAGCGCATGATCAGCGGTTGGCGCCTTACATGATTATCACTGTCAAACTGCGAGAGCAGCGCGGCAGACGTCACTGCGGATTGTGCAAATATCTCACTCGCTGACTCGATACGTGACGCCTTCGGTATTTTCTCTGCTTCGAACGGCAGTATCGATTCAAGGGTCGACCTGCCCAGCCATTCCGCCGCTGTCTTCGTGTTGGGAGTTCGTGCTGAAAGCGTTGGATAGAATGGCAGGATGATATTGCCCGATTGAAGGATGTTCTCAGCCAAAAGCTGTGACATGCCTGAAACGAAGTCATCCACATTTTCTTCTATTGGAAAATGGAATGCAACACATCGTGGGTGATAGTATGTCAGCGCCTCGACAAGCTGCGCCAGCACCTGGTGATTCCATGGCCAGTCACCGAGATATTCAATCGCTTTGTCGTCTATGGCGAGGATCACGACATCGCCTGAGGGTTTTGCCATACCTCTCACTTTGAACATGAAGTCGTACAACTTCAGTTCGTAGTTTTCGAGAGGTCCGGTGTTGTTCAGGTGCAGCGCCACCACCAGAAGCGTGAGAACCAGGCAGAGCACGGCTGCGGGATGACGGCTGATGAATGATGAACGAGACTTGCTTTCGCGGTTACTTAACATCGGTATCATGTCTTTGATTGCCATGCGATTATTTTCCGACTGAGATTCTCTCGACGAGAAACTTCGGAAGATCGACTTCCCTCATCTTCTCCTGAGTTTTCTCGAAATCATACTCGACACGCCTGATGGAGAGAATCCGTGTCTCAGAATCATATACCATATAGCTGGCGCGCGGATCGCCGTCGCGCGGCTGGCCGACGCTGCCTATGTTCACGATGTACCGATAGTCGTCATCCAGTTGAACAAAATCATGCGGCACAGTTTCGCATCGGTTCATCTTGTATTTCTTTATGATTGCCGGCCTGTGACTGTGTCCGATCACGCAGACCTGCTGTTCGAAGTACTTGAAGTTCTCTTCCGCATCCTCGATATCGACGACATATCCCCATGCGGACGGTTCCCTGGGAGATGCGTGGACCATCTTGAAGACATCGAACGACGCTTCCAGGTGAAACATCCTGAGTTTCCGGAGGTTCTTTTCTTTCAGTGTCTGAGCTGTGTAGTTCATCGACATCTGGGCGTACTGGTTAAAGCATTCGGTGTCGAGCAGACCGATGGCCGCGGCGTCATGATTGCCGAGCAATTTTATCTGCGCCCGCTTGTCTATGATCTCTATGCACTTGTTTGGATCGGGGCCGTAGCCGACCACATCGCCGAGGAAAAAGAGCTTGGAGAGTTTTCCCCTCTTGATGTCAGCGAGACAGGCTTCCAGCGCTTCCAGGTTGGCGTGAATATCCGAGATGAAACCTATCTTCATGCAGCGCCTGCCTCGACAAATCGGAACGCCGTCTTGCCGACTTGAATGATGTCGCCGTTTCGAAGATCGTGAGTGGTTATCGATTCACCGTTCACTTTTGTCTTTCCCTGACGTCCGACATTGAAGAGCGTAGACGCTTTCCCTTCTTTGACGATCTTGGCCTGTATGCTTGAAACCAGCCAGCCTTTCACTCGAATGTTCACGTACCGTGATTTTCCGAGTGTCATTACATCCCTGTCTATGACAATCTCCTCTTCGGTCGCATTTTCGAGTCCAAGCAGGACCGAGCAGCCGGTTCTCCTGACAAGCTTCTTATCTTCTTTGTCTTTCTTTACAAGCTCTCTCTGACGCTTCGTATTGAGGATCATGGTCCCGTCATGGTCGGACATCTTCTCCGTTTCAGATACGGAGCTGTGGAACTCCAGGTCGAATTTCCCGATCGTGATCACGTCGTTGTCTCGCAGCTTCTCCTCGGTGATCTTTCTGCTGTTGACGAATGTGCCGTTCAGACTTTCGTTGTCAAGCACTATCGCCTGGTCGTCGTTTAATTCAAGTCGAGCATGTCTTCGTGAAACACCACGGTTGTCGAGGACGATGTCGTTGTCCGAAGTGCGGCCGATGTTGATGTGTTCCTTCTCAGTAACAACGCGTTCGATAACTTTGTTGTCGAATTTGACGATGATCTCAGGCATTCATGCTCTCCTTTCTGGAGGCGGATTGATCTCACGTGGCGCTTCATTGCTGTGCAAGTGCCTATCCCTTTTCCACTTGCCCGTAGCAGTACGCACAACTATATTGTCGGAATGGAACTGCGAAACTTGACTGTCGATGGACGTGTTGTCTCTGCCCCTCTTGCCAATGTTTCGGGCTCGGCCTACAGGCTGCTCGCACGGGAATTCGGCGCATCGCTCGTCGTCTCCGAGATGGTTTCCGCAGAAGGGCTCGTCAGAGGGAATCGTAAGACAATCAGCATGTTACGTTTCCGGGATGCGGAAAGGCCGTTGTCGATCCAACTCTTCGGACGCAGCCCCGACACGCTTGGCGAAGCGTGCAAAATTGTCGCCGATACGGGCGTGGATATGATCGATCTGAATTTCGGATGTCCCGCGAAGAAGATCGTGAACAAATGCGGCGGAGCTGCGCTGCTCAAAGACGCCAAACTGACCGAGGCGCTGTTTAAGTCGGCTGTCGAGGCCGTCGAAATTCCTGTCAGCGTCAAGTTCAGGACGGGATGGGATCGCGAAAGCACTAATTTCCTCGAAATAGGAAAACTCGCCGAGCAGTGTGGAGCCTCTATGCTGACGCTCCATCCTCGGACGAAAGCCTCGGGTTTCAGAGGCAAATCGGACTGGAGCAGGATCGCCGAACTCAAGGAGTCGGTCGAGATACCGGTGGTTGGGAGCGGAGATATTGTCGCACCTCAGGACGCTCTCGACATGATCGATCAGACCGGCTGTGACCTTGTGATGATAGGCCGTGCAGCTATGGGCGCGCCATGGCTATTTCGGCGTGTCGACGAAGTGCTCAAAGGCAATCCGGATCCGGGCGAGCCGTCTCTCGAACGTAAAATCGAGACATGCCTTCGATTCGCGCAGCTTCTGATCGAGGATTTCGGCGAAAAGAATGGATGCTTGAAAGTGCGCAAGCATCTCGCATGGTTTACACGAGGCTGGCTGAGTATCTCCAAACTGAGACCCGCGATGTTCTCAGTGGAGAGCTACGATGACATAGTCGATATCTTCGACACTTATCTTCAAACCCGTCACAAACTCACCGCGTAGCATGGATCAAACCACACTCCTCAGGCTGCTTGAAGACATTAAGTCGGGCAAGCTCAACGTTGCGGAAGGCCTCGAGAAGCTCAAGCATTTGCCGTTCGACGACCTTGGATTTGCTCGTGTCGATTCTCATCGCAGCCTTCGCCTCGGGTTCCCTGAAGTGATATTCTGCGAGGGAAAAACTGATAGTCAGATACTCAAGATCGCTGCATCAATGTTGAAGTCAAAATCCCCGGTTCTCGCCACGAGGATATCCGACAAGACAGCGAAGAAACTGATAGCGAAATATCCGCGAGCCAAGCATAATAAACTTGCGAGGACCGTATTCATCGATATTCCCGGAGCGGCTCGACGGCGCAGACTTCCCGGAGGAGTCGCTGTTATCACGGCGGGTACAGCCGACATTCCGGTTGCCGAGGAAGCCGCCGTGACATGCGAAGCGATGGGATGCCGGGTGGAGAAGCTTTTCGATGTTGGCGTAGCGGGCATACACAGGTTCGCGGCCTCCGCCGACATTCTCGACAGGCACGATGTGTTTATCGTCGTTGCGGGCATGGAAGGTGCACTGGCGTCGGTCGTTGGCGGATTCGTGGGAAAGCCGGTGATAGCGGTGCCGACCTCGATTGGTTATGGCGCATCATTCGGTGGCGTAGCTGCGCTGCTTGCGATGCTCAACTCCTGTTCATCCGGGATCACGGTCGTTAATATCGACAGCGGTTTCACCGCAGCATGTGCCGCTGTTCGTATCCTCGGACTCTTGCCGGTCGCTGATCCCGATCCCAAGGGAAAGGAGCGGCTATGAGAACGCTCATCTTCGATCCATCTTATGGCTGCTCAGGCGACATGATTCTCGGCGCGCTTGTCGATGCAGGCGTATCGATAGATGAACTTAAGATGGCGTTGGCCGGGATTGCGCTGGATGGCTTCGATGTATCGAGCGAAAATACCGAGAGGAATCAGATCGCCTCTACGCGAGTGATCGTGAGTGTCGATGAGACCACAGCGCATCGTCATTTGGCAGACATCTATGAGATCATAGATGCGAGCAGACTTCCGCGTTCTGTGATAGAGAATTCCAAGAGCATTTTCGCGCGATTGGCCGAAGCTGAGGCCGCCGTACATGGCACGAGTGTAGACAGCGTGCATTTCCACGAGGTCGGCGCAGTCGATGCCATAGTCGACATAGTCGGAGCCTGCATCGGGATCGAACTGCTGAATGTCGATCGAATACTCTCGCGGCCGATTGCGATCGGGTCGGGGACTATCGAGTGCGATCACGGTATGTTTCCGGTGCCTGCGCCAGCGACATCAAATCTGATCAAGGGCTTCCCGGTGCGAATGTATACTATCGCCGCAGAACTGACCACTCCGACAGGTGCGGCAATTGTTACGACCCTTGCCGAGCCGCTTGTCGATCCGTTGAATGGCCGCATGCTTTCCGTTGGCTATGGAGCGGGAACCAGGTCGTTCGAGAACCATCCGAACCTGATGCGTCTGTTTCTGTTCGAGGAGGGAGACAATCTCGATGCGGATGAGGTCGTCGAGATGCGTACGAACATCGACGACATGAGCCCGGAAGTCTACTCACATCTGTTCGATAGACTTAATTCCGCCGGAGCGCTTGATGTATATGTGACGCCGGTCGTGATGAAGAAAAACCGCCCCGGACACGAGTTGACAGTGCTGTGTGATCCCAATAAGCAGACCGAAGTCCGCGATATGATATTCGCTGAGACCACGACTTCGGGCTTGAGAATATCGAATGTGTCTCGCGTAAAGCTGCCCCGGAGGAGTGAGGTTTTGTCTACGCCTCTCGGTGAGTGCGAGATTAAAGTGTTTGACGCGGGTGGCAGGGTCCGGAAGGTTCCTGAGTACGAATCGGTCAAAAAGATTGCCGATAGAAACGCGATGACATATCTTGAGGCCTATGATTCGATAATAGCGCATCTAAAGAATAGCGAAAAGGAGTAACAATGTCGGACGGTATATGGATATTCGCACAGCAGAAGAGCAACAAGATATCGAGTGTAACATACGAATTGATGAATGCCGGCAGGAAACTGGCCGAGAGCAGATCGGCTCAACTCACGGCGGTCGTGTTCGGCTCAGGCATCGAGGATCAGGCAGCCGATCTGTACAAGTATGGCGCCGATAAAGTTTTGTATGTCGAAAACGCCGATTTCGCCAGCTTTGTCGACGACGCGTATGCGGCTGTGCTGACACACCTGATTGAAGATGGCAAACCGGATGTAGTCATTGGTTCGGCAACATTCTACGGGAAGACTCTGTTCTCACGACTGGCTGCGCGGTTGCAGACAGGCCTGGCTGCCGACTGCAACGGGCTGGCTATCCGCGATGACGGTTCATTGGTCGCAACCAAACCGGCGTTTGGCGGTAATGTCTGGCTGTCGGTTGTGTATTCCGAGAAAAGACCACAACTCTTGACACTCAGGCCGAAAGTGATAGCCGAGGTCGAGCGTGATGAATCGAAAAGCGGTTCGGTCGAGAAGCCCGATATTCCAGCCGAGCTGTTCGAGTCGAAGATCAAAGTCACCGGTAGTTCCGGCGGAGAGGGCGGGGAGGTCAGCTTAAACGAGGCGGATGTGGTAGTCGCTGGTGGTCGTGGTTTGAAAGCTCCGGAAAATTTTGGCATGATCAAAGACCTCGCCGGGGCGCTCGGTGGCGCTGTCGGCGCCTCGAGAGCGGTCGTGGATGCCGAATGGATAGAGTATTCGCATCAGGTGGGGCAAACCGGCAAGACAGTCAATCCGAAACTCTATATCGCGTGTGGAATTTCTGGAGCGATCCAGCATTTAGTTGGGATGCAGGCATCGGGTACTATAGTCGCGATCAATCGCGATAAAGAAGCGCCGATTTTCAAGGTCGCGACATACGGGATAATCGGCGATGTATTCGAGATCGTTCCAGCGCTGACAGAGAAATTCAAGAAAGAGCTGTCGGGCTGATTCTTTCTTGTGCTATGAATCTGGCTAGTTGGAAAGGATGAGTATCAGGGGGAAAAGGAACTATGACAGATCAGAGTGAAAAGAAAAGTTGTTTTGTAATTGCACCTATCGGTCCCGAAGGGAGCGAGATAAGAGAGCGTTCAAACATCGTTCGCGATTATGTCATCAAGCCTGTAGCAGAAGAATGTGGCTATGAAGCAATACGAGCGGACGAGATAGACGAACCTGGGATGATTACTACGCAGGTAATTCAGCATCTGCTTGACGATGACTTGATTGTCGCTGACCTTACCGGTCATAACCCGAATGTATTCTACGAACTTGCCGTACGGCACGCTGTCAAGAAGCCAATTGTACAACTAATTCAAGCGGGTGAAGATATCCCATTCGACATCTCGATAATGCGAACTGTGCAACTCGACATCACTGATCCACGCAGTGTAGATCAATGTAAAAAGACATTGGTTGAGCAGATAAAGAGGACTGAGGCAGAACCCGACAAGCTGACAACACCCATTTCTCATGCAATTGACTTGAAACTTCTGGCGGGGAGCGGCGATCCAGCGGATAAAATGAACGCTGAAATAATCTCAATGCTCCAGGACATCAAGACACAGATTTCGAAATTGCAGCTCTCTGTGGCTAAAGATGCTGACAAGAGAGATTTCCTAAGGAGAGACAGAGAGAGGATGACTGCCACTGAAGCCGTATATCGGAGGCTAAAAGAGCAAGAGGCTGCTCTTGATAATTTAATAAGAAGTGATAAGACTCAGAAGATCCTTGAAGAAATTAGAAAAGAGTCCAAGGACGATATACTGTTAGACGAAGAATCTAGTGATTGATGATTGGCTTTTTGGATGTCGTTCTCTATTTAGCCGGTAACCCACCCAGAGCGCGGCGTCGGGTGGGACTAAGACTTGGTGTGTCAACAAGCCTTTAAGATCGGCATCTCTGTAATTATTTCTCTATTGCCTGCACGCCCTGCCGATAGAATCAGAAAGGACTAATTCTATCCAGGAGAAATCGCATGGGCATTTTTATGGAAGTGATCGAGTGGGTCGATCTCGACTCGACCGACATGATCCACAGGATACCCGAAGAGGGTTCGCTCGACATCAAGCTTGGCGCGCAATGCATAGTCAGGGAAAGCCAAACGGCGGTGTTTTTCTCGAATGGAAGAGCGTGCGATGTGCTCGGTCCCGGCAGGCACACGCTCTCGACTCTCAACCTTCCGCTTCTGACCAGAATACTGTCGCTGCCATGGGGATTCAAGTCACCGTTTCGTGCTGAAGTCTTTTTCCTGAATCATAAGATATTCACGGACCTCAAGTGGGGGACGAGAGACCCTGTCGCGTTCCGCGATGCAGAACTTGGCCTGATAAGGCTTCGCGGTCACGGTGCGTACACATGCCAGATCAAGGAACCGCTCGTGTTTCTGAATCGCATGGTCGGTCATCAGGCTCTGTACAATACGATGGATATTGAGGATTATCTGCGCGATGTGATTGTTGCTCGCGTGAATGATTATTTCGGCGAAAACCTGAAGACGATACTCGATCTGCCTGAGAAATACACCGAGATGGCAGACGAGATAAAGAATCTGATCAGTAATGAGTTCTCCAAGTACGGTCTCGAACTGATTGATTTCTACATAACATCGATCACGCCGCCCGACGAAGTGCAGCGGATGATCGATGAAAAATCAGGAATGCGCGCCGTAGGCGATCTCGACAATTTCCTCAAGTTCGAGATGGCTAAGGCATTCGGTTCGTCGAATGCAGGAAGCTATGCGGGGGCCGGAGCCGGTCTCGGGATGGGTGCAGGTGTTGGACTGATGGCTCCGATGATGATGTCCAAAGCGTTCGCGCCGGGACAGACAGACTTCAAGAATGAGTTGTTGCCGACGGTGACATGTTCTGAATGTGGCGCAGACACGCCGGAAGAATCGAGATTCTGCTACAAGTGCGGTCACCAGATTATCTGTGTCAACAGATGCGGCAACTGCTCGGCAGAACTGCCCGCCGACGCCGTGTTTTGTTTGCAGTGCGGTCACAAGTTGACCGACTCACTCGTGTGCCCCGAATGCGAACAGAAGTTGCCGAAAGGCACGAAGTTCTGTTTCAACTGCGGCGAGAAACTTGGTGAATGATATTTCGATCCAACTACAGGCTCGGGATCACATGCTGCTTCTGCGGCGGTAGTATCGATGTCGATGAGGCCAGCCGCACAACACTCTGCCGTCACTGCGGATCGGTGCTCAGAATCGAGCGGCGGTCCTCCACGCAGGTCTATTACGTCGCGGACAGCCTGAAACGACGCGAGATCAGGTTTCTCGTGGATCGGCGTCTCAAAGACAATGGCGAACCGCTATCATCCGGATGGGGCGAGACCCGGCGTGTGTTTATACCGTACTGGAGAGTGCGCGGAACATGTATATCGGTGAGAGAAAAAACTCGGGGGATGTCGATTGTCGAAGTGAACGAATTTGGTGAAAGTGCGTCTGACGAAGTTTCACAGACTCAGGTCAAGATCAGCCCTAAGGAGATTACTATCTGTGCAGACGACACTCGGGAATGGGGGCTCGAAAGTCTCGGCATCAGGAGCCAGGTGCTCAGGCTCATTCCGGCGACCCGAATGTTTCGTGACGAGAACCATCTGCTGCCGACCACGGTTTCACTCGATGACGCAAAAGAGAGACTCCACGACGCAGCAAAGAGTATTTCTCTGGCGGTCTCGGCCTCCGGTTCGAACATTGTCGATTCTATCGTCGGCACTGAGGTCGCGCTGATTTATTTTCCGCTCTGGATCGCTCAGTTTTCGAGCGGCGCAGGACAATTCACCGTGCAGTTTGATCCGTTCGCAAAGAGGGTAGTCTCGCTGACAGAAGGTGATTTCGACATCCCAGCGTCAGGAAGCGGAGATGATATCGGCAATGACTCCGTGAGCGTTCTTCCGCACAGATGTCCCAACTGCGGGGTTGATTTGCCCGCTGGCGAGATGTCATGCGCGCATTATTGCAGCAACTGCAGGCGACTCTATTCTGATGGCGGAAGCGGTTACAGACATGTCGAACTGAACATCCCAAGAGAATGCGCTGCCGACCAGAAGCTGCTCCCGTTCTGGGTTTTCGACATAGTCGGTAGTTCGTGGCCCGACAAAAGTTCGTTTTTGCAGGCTCTCAAACTGCTGCGGTTCCGCGACGATCTGATCATAATTCCCGCATTTTGCATATCTAATCCTTCGAAATTGCTCAGGCTCGTGACGTACTACAACAGACGACGCGATCATTTTGCGTTTGAAAACCGGCTGCCATCGAGTTATACTTTCGTCGATGTCATGATGCAATCGGAACAGGCAGCGTCGATGATCGCCCCGCTGTTCAGCGCGATCAAGTCGATGGAGGGCTACAGGATATACGAAGGACAGATCAACGAAGCTCCGGAGTTCACAGAGCCTGAGTTGGTCTGGCTGCCTTTCGCGCTCGATCGGTATTTCTGGAGAGAGCAGATCACCGGCGCTTCAATCGAAAAGGCCGCAGTCAGAATTTGAGAACATTAGCAGCAATCGATGTCGGGTCAAACTCGATTCTCCTGCTGATCGCCAAGGCAGGTCCGAGAGGGTCGATTGTCGCGCTTCATCAGGATCGAGAAACGCCGCGTCTCTCAGCCGGTCTGGCGCAGACGGGCAGGATCAGCGCCTCATCGAGAGACAATCTCATCAGAGTTCTCAGGAAGTTCGCGAAAGCGTGCGACTCGCTTAACGCAGACCTTGTTCTATGCTATGGAACATCGGCGTTGCGGGAAGCCTCCAATGCGAAAGAAGTCATCGAATCTGTCGAACGTGCGACCAGCATCAGGATTCGAGTGATATCGGGAAGCAGGGAGGCAGCGCTGACGTATCTTGCGGCGGTGACCGGCATGCCGAGATTGAAAAGTAATCGTGTAATGATAGACGCTGGCGGCAGTTCGACTGAAATTGTGATCGCGAAAAATAATCGGATTATCAGCGCGGAAAGTTTCAGGATCGGAGCAGTTCAGTTGACAGAGATGTATCGGACTAATCGAAAGCAGCGTCTGGCGAAGCTCGATTCGATCAGTTCGGAGCTTCGATTGCTGAAGCTGCCGCACGGCCCAATTGTGCCTTCGATGATTCTCTCCGGCGGTACGCCGACAACAATTCAGGCGTTCCGGCTCGGCTTGCGCGAATATGATCATTCGCGGGTTCACGGCGCGTCGGTACGGTTCGGTGAGTACAAAAGGCTGGTGTTCAAGCTCGGGATGATGCCGATTCGCGACAGGATGCGAGCAATCTCGTTCGATCCGAAACGTGCGGATGTCATTGTTGCCGGGGGACTTCTAACCGTTGCTATGATGGAACACTACGGCGCTGAAATAGTAAGAATATCAGACCGGAGTCTCAGGCACGGCATGATTCTGGAGCAACTCGGACACAGGATTGAATTTGCTTGACAACATTCATGCCGACAATATATTGCTCCGGATTGGAGGTGAGCGGCAAGTCTAAGATACTGTGTGATTTACTATTTGATGGGAATCGAATTGAGGAACTTGTTCACTCGCATGAATGACCGCACCGCGTCCCGCGG
The DNA here is from genome assembly GCA_965369655.1 of uncultured bacterium. GTDB lineage: Bacteria > Zixibacteria > MSB-5A5 > JAABVY01 > JAHJOQ01 > JAJRZO01. The sequence goes on from CBDUQR010000027.1 coordinate 33,394, forward strand.
CGGTCTTTGCTTTTTCAGGCCGATTGTGATTCGACTGTTCACGGGTTTGCTGATCGCAATCCTGATGTCAGGTTCCGCGTTCGCGGGCTGGATGACCTACAACCTCGGCGAACCAATCACCAAACTCAAAGATAATACGGCTGTGGATATTATCTATGGCGATGGCTATATCTGGCTTGCGACGACACGTGGAATCTCCGGAACATCGGATGGCGGACAGACCTGGATCACGTATGACGCTTCCAACGACCTGAACTCCTCGGATATTTCTGCTGTCGCATTTTCGCACGGGGCGCTCTGGGTTGGCGTTGCGCATACGGAAGTCCTGGACGGACAGGTATTTCAGTTCGGGGATGGATTCAATCTCACGACCGACCTGGGTGCCAACTGGGAGTCGTTCGAGCCTGACCAGGCCTCGTCCCCGCAGATGCTGCCTTTTGATATTGCAATTGTAGATCAATCCGACTGGTCATTCTCGGCTGTCTATGCTGCCTGTTTCGCTGGCGGTCTCATCAGGACAACTGACGGCGGTCAGTTATGGCAGAATATTTACGCGAGTGCTGATGACAGCATCGATTTCGTGGACCAGATATTCAAACGCAGGACTAATCTTTACTATTCTGTCGTCGTCGACACGATTGGTGAGGACACGCTGACAGTCTGGGCAGGCAGCGCGGCTGGCATTCACAAGTACACTTACATTGATGAGAGGATCAAGCTCGCCGGCATGAAGACGTTCGATATCGCTTTCGACGGCGAAGCTGTCTGGCTTGCAGTCGACGGCGGCATATCGCGTGGCGTTGCGAAAACCGATGCAATCACATATCAGTTCTGGTCCTGGGACGAGGACGACGGCCTCTTGTCAAGTACTTTCACGGCGGTGGAGGCTGACTCTACGCTTGTTATCGCGGCGGCATTCGACGCCAGTCTCGATGAATCCGCCGGTTTCAATATCACATACGACAGCGGCGAAAGCTGGATTGCTGTTACGCCGGTGCAGGCGGTCGGACCCGGCAAGATAGTCAGGGAAATTGTCAAGCATGGCGACGCGATCTTTGCGGCGTGTTCTCGCGGTGGACTGATCAAATCAATCGACGACGGGCAGACATGGGAATCGATTATCCCGATTCCGGGCGAGACATCTCCCGACGAGCCGTTCAATCGATTCAATTCGCTGCATATCCGCGACCTTGGAGGAGACAGCATCGATCTGTGGGCGGGGAGCGATTCCGGCATTTTCGTGTTCACGATGGAGTCGGACACGTCGGAACCAGATCAGATTCGACATATCCCGTTCGCGGACAGCGACACCACAGGGCAACGTATCGAAGCGATATTCGTTCGAGATTATCTTCTCGGCGATGAGACTGTGGAAGAGCAGGTTTGGGTCGCGACGCATCCGCTCGATGAGGATGCTGGCATTTATCAGGTTGTCCGTTCGACCGACTACGGCCTGAGTTGGACACGACCACTGCAGCCCGCGAAGGCGTATGATTTCGACGTGTACGTCGGTCTCCTGTGGGTATCGTCGGAAGCGGGGATGCTCAGGACCGCTGGCCCCGGTGTTGAATCAACGGAGTTCAGCCTGATTCCATTTCCGACTGTCGATTCGGCGATGCAGCGAATCGAGACGACAGATGTAGATATGTGGGTGTCGAGCAGGGATGTCTCTGCGAGAACGAGAAACGGCGTTTTTTGGAGACTCGAACGAGTCAACGAGGATCCGCTGAAATACGATTTCCATAATCTGTACGACACACTTGACAATCTGGCTGGCGACTGGGTCACCGCACTCGGCATCCAGTATGACGATGACAGGTCGATAGTCTGGGCCTCTACTCGTAAGACAGAGGGCGGGCGCGACGGAGTCACCTTCACACGCGACGACGGCAAAGAATGGCAGCAGGTGCCGGATACGATCAGAGCATGGAATTTCGCGTTCGATGATGGCGACGTCTACATCGCTGCGACCGAGGGACTATTCAAACGACCGGAGGATGATCCGGTGCTCGAGAAGCTCGAGTTTCTCCAGACCGGTAATCCACGCCGAAGAATCGCACCGAATGCCGAGTTTTTCAGCGTCAGGGTAGTCGATGATGTTCTCTGGGCAGGATCGAACGATGGCATCGTTGTCGATACAATCCGAGGATCAACGGAAATACTCAGGGAATTCAGCAATGCAGAATTACCATACGCTTCGCCTGTTCCGGCTTCTCCGACGAGAGGTCTTCAGTTCCTCAGGTTCCATTATGAACTGCTTGAATCGGATTATATTACGATCAAAGTGTACGACTTCGCGATGAACCTGGTGAAGACGGTTGTCGACAACGAATTCAGATTACCGAGAGAGGCCGCAGATCAGGATGATGACGATTCATGGGATATGAGAAACGGCGACGGCGAGATTGTTGCTGCCGGTGTGTATTTCTTTGTGATCGAGAGATCATCGGGAGAGACCGAATGGGGCAAACTCATGGTCCTGCCATGATAAAGGTACGCTGTCAATGAGAACCATTTGCCTGATAGCTTTAAGTCTCATGCTCCTTGCAGCAGGCGCTGTCGCGGAGTCGGAGAGTGGCGGCCATGCCGGAGCGTTCCTGCAGCTTGGACTCTCTGCCCGTGCGACTGCGATGGGACAGGCATATTTTGCTGTATCCGATGACGCCGTCTCTGTCTTTTATAATCCGGCGGGCGCTCCGCATGTATTGAAAAAGGAAGTGGGGTTCTCGTATCGTGTGATGGACCTCGACCGCAAGCTCGGTTATATTTCGGTCATCCTTCCGGTCAGGAACGAAGCAACGATTTCTGTCGGGTGGATATTCGCCGGTGTAAACGGTCTTGTCGAAAGGAACAGCCTCGGGGAAATCGGTGACGATCTCGACTATTCTGAAAACGCGTTGTCGCTCAGTTTTGCGCGACGATTCTCGAAATATATCTCTGTCGGCGGCACCGGCAGATACTACATGTCGAAGCTGGCGAATGTTACAACCAGCACCATTGGGATTGACCTGGGAGTCTATTGCAAGCTGGAGCCGGATATCGGTCTTGGCCCGTCGTCTCCAATCGATATGCTCCGGTTTGGTCTGGTGGTCGGCAATCTCGGCGCCAAGTATATCTGGACTACCGGTGACTACTGGGGCCAGTTTGGCGAGCAGGGAGACTCGCGAACCGATGATTTCCCGCTATTGACTGGTGGCGGAGTGTCTGTGCTCACTTTTGATCAGAGGCTGCTGGTCGCAGTGGATGTCCGAAAATACCAGTGGCATGATCTGCGGCTGCATGGCGGCGTGGAGTATGCTCCGCATGAAGTCCTCAGGCTGCGGGCGGGTCTTGATGATTTCAATCCGACATTCGGCGGCGGCGTTCGCAGGAAACTCGAATCTTTTGAGCTTGCGATTGACTACGGTTTTTCGGCGTCGAAGGCGGGAGAGCGCTCCGATCATATTTTCTCGTTAGGCCTGCTGTTCTGATTGCCGATACTTGAAAACCGGCATATTGAAGGGTGTATCGATGGGCGTTGGAAGAGTATTCATTAAAACAATAACAACACTGGTAATCTTGTCGGCGGCTGGTCTGTCGGCCCAGACATTTCAGGATTCCGACATCAGTGGCGTCGCGGGGTTGAAGATCGCGCCGGGTGCGGCTCATGCCGGATCGGCTGAGGCGTTCGGTTCGGTAGCGACCGATCTGTTCTCACTCTACTATAATCCGGCGGGCGCCGTGTTTGCGGGAAAATACTCTGCCGGATTCATGCATCACGAATGGATTGAGGGAGTGCGGTCGGAATTCGTGGGATTCATCTGGCGTCCGGACAAAGTCGCAGTCGGGGCATCGTTGCTGTATAACTCGGCTGGAGAGCTGGAGCGTCGAGAGATTGCCACATCCGAGCCGTTGTCGTTGTTCGATGCGCAGGATTTCGCCGCAGCACTCACCGCGAGCTTCACTGTTTCACCGGAACTGGCGTTCGGAGCTACTGCGAAGGTCATATATGAGAGGATCGATATATCTTCCGGGACCGCGTTTGCAGTCGATCTCGGCGGTTACTACGAGTTCATGCCGAATATCCATATCGGGATGTCCGTGTCGAATCTCGGCTCTAAGATGAAGCTTGAGGATCAGGAGGATGATCTGCCGACGACTGTTCGCGCGGGCGGGTCATACACATACCGCACGTTTCGTGTCGGCCTGAACATGGTAACACCGACTGATGATAACGTCCATGTCCACTTCGGTGCGGAGAGCACGGTCTCAGAAATACTGACTCTGCGCGCAGGATACGCATCCGGGTATGACATCAGGGACATAGCGTTTGGTCTTGGAGTGAAGCACAGATTTGCATCATTTGATTACGCATACACACCGATCAAGTCGGACTTAAGCGACTCACATAGATTCTCACTGACAATAAGCTGGAGGTAGGACTCAGATGGCGAAGTACAGGATAGCCTGGCTGCCGGGTGACGGCGTCGGCGTAGATGTAATGGAAGCTGCGAAGATCGTGCTGGACAAGCTCAAGCTCGATGCGGAATATCCGCATGGTGACATCGGCTGGGAATTCTGGTGTACCGAGGGGAACCCGCTCCCGCAAAGGACAATCGATCTCCTGAAACAGACCGACTGCGCGCTCTTTGGCGCGATCACATCAAAGCCGAAGGAAGAGGCCGAGAAGGAACTTGCCCCTGAACTGCAGGGCAAAGGGCTGGTCTATTCATCGCCAATCGTCGGGCTGCGACAGCAGTTTGACCTCGGAACGAATCTGAGGCCGTGCAAGGCCTACGAGGGCAACCCGCTCAACTACAAAGACGGTATCGATCTCTGCGTGTTCCGAGAGAATACCGAGGATTTGTACAGCGGGGTCGAGTTTTTCCCGTTTCCCAGAGAAGTCTTTGATGCGATAAAGTCTGCGAACAAGAGGATCGAACGATTCGAGAAATACGGCCTCGATAATATCGCCGTATCGTTGAGGATTATTTCAGAGCAGGCATCCAGAAGGGTAATCACTGATGCGTTTGAGTATGCGAAGAAACATGGCTACAAGACCGTGACAGTCGTCGAGAAGCCGAATGTTATCCGTGAAACATCGGGACTGTTCATCCGCACCGCGCGAAAAGTCGCGCAGAACTACGCCGGTATCGAACTCTGGGAGACCAATATCGACGCCATGTGCATGTGGCTGATCAAGAATCCGCTCGACTACGGCGTGATCGTGACGTCGAATATGTTCGGTGATATTATCTCTGATCTCTGCGCGCAGCTTGTAGGCGGACTGGGATTCGCGTGCTCAGGGAATATCGGAGAGAAGTACGCGGTCTTTGAGCCGACGCACGGCTCTGCACCCAAATACGCAGGGCAGTACAAAGTCAATCCGATGGCGATGCTGCTGACGACGAAGATGATGCTCGACTGGCTCGGTGAGACCGACAAGGCGGAGGCGCTCGAAAGTGCAATCGCCAAAGTTATCAGCGAAGGGAAGACCCGCACGTATGATATGGGCGGCTCTAACACCACGCTCGAAATCGGTCAGGCGGTTGCGGATAAACTGTAGGTTCACGATTTGCTCAATGTGATTTGTGAAAAGGCGGGGAGACCCGCCTTTTTTGTTTTCGTGGGTTCCGTTCTGATTGAGCGAACAAGGGCTGCCACCTGCGATCGTTATCCTGAGCCTTGGTGTGAATTAGTTGTCTGGCCTTCCGATTCTTGGATAGATGCTATGAGGGCTGTGGCGGACAATATCTCCAAAGACGTGCTCATATACTACGAAATGATCTCGCTCAATGTTGATGGACAGCTCTGGACCGTTCATTATGTAATTAACAATTCTATTCGCGATGTTCACTCCTCCGATTTCCTCACGAACGTCTGTATACGACTCTCTTGCATGATAGACAAGGAATATTGAATCGGCAAACAACGAGTAATCGCTTTTTCTCCTATACGAGCATTCAAGAAATGTCACTAACAACCCGTCAAGCTGATTGGTGATCTCGATTGGCGCATATAGGACTTGTTCTGACCAGTTCGAATCATCGAAACAGCAATGAAATGGACTCAATAGCAGGTCAGACAGTCTTCTCGTGAAATCGATTTTCTCGTTAGGTCCCAGCGAGAGACGTGGCCAAATGATGCCTCTCGGTGTCCTTGACGTGTCGACGAAGCAGCTTTTTCCAAAACCGCTCTGTCCATACGAGTACACTGTTTCATGCGTTACGAGGAACATCCTACCTTTCACGTGAACAGTCTCAGCGGCCTCGTTTCCTATGTTGCCAATGAGTAGAACAGTCTTGAAGGTCGATGTTGGGTTAGGCTGGAGATGAAACAAGATTGCTGGCTTTCGAGTGTATGAGATTTGCTCTCGTAAGTAGTCCAGTTGCTCGTTCGTTTGACATACAGCGATGATCGCGAACATGGAGGGGAGCAGCCCCGTGAGCATCCCGTGCAGAAACTTGGACTTGAATACCGTTATCAGTCTATTTCTCACATGCATTTTGTCGCGCCTAGGTTTGATCCTGTTGATTGCAACGAATTGGCGATTCCTCGAATCACACTACTATGTCGATTGCTTGAATTACGGAACAAGAACTTAACTTGATTGTCAAGTAGCTTTCTTGTGTATGTCGCAGAGGCATAGCCTCTGCGAGCACAGGTATTGGAGCTAACCCGGATATTTCATGAATAGATATGGCGAAGTCTTTTAATTCTTTATCAT
>CBDUQR010000028.1:0-38455 GCA_965369655.1 uncultured bacterium
CAAAAATCGAATTCAATCCTGAATTCAGAGCTTGACTTTCAAGACAGTATCTACACTGTCTACCAAATCGAAGTATATGCAAAAAGAAAGGGAGACGACCTTTCGGATCGTCTCCCTGTTGTTGCCATACAAATGGACTATTTTATGGCATTCCCGGTTATGACATCAGGCTCAACCGGGGCAGCAAGCGGTGGGTCCTCGCAGGGAGCCGGACCGCCGCCAAAAATGTAATTGATCAGGTAAACCGCGTCGTCGATATCGACTTCGCCGGAGCAATCTGCATCACCAACTTCAAGCGGAGACGGCGGCGGACCACTGGCGAAGATGTACTCTATCAGATAGACAACATCATCGATGTCGATCTCCCCGGAGCCGTCGCAGTCGCCGATCAACAAGAACTCCTCGACAGTGATCAGGACATTCAGCGTGTCTTCGAGCTGTGTATCCGACGCGATGAATCGAACAGTGTATTCACCCGCCTGAGTCTCATCCGGCGTGAAATCGAATGTACCCGTTCCGTCGCCGTTATCGAGGAACGAAGCGTTTGTGGGAGGCATATTCTCGGCGCGCAGAGATGGTGTTGTGCCATTGGGATCCGATGCCTCAACCAGCAGATTGAGATTCTCGGTTTCCATTATGGTCTGTGGACCAATCTCTACTATGACCGGGGGTTGGTTGGCCGACCCACCGATCGTCATCGTGACCGGTATCAGCTCCTCCGGATTCAACGGATCATTCGAGAGTATCCCCACCTGACCGGTGTAGACGCCGTCATCGAGATCGCCCGCGTTGCAGAGCACATCTATCGTGTCACTACTGAATGGAGCGACAGTACCCGATTCCGGACCGGCAGACAGCCAGGAACTGTTGGAGAACTGAATCGTCAGGTAGTCGTGCATGTATGTGGCATTGTAGACAGTGGTGAGACCGTCATCACCGACGGAATTCTCGATACCGACAGTAGCGCCAGCCAGCCCGGCGTTATCGTCGCCCGGATCCATCACGCCGTACTGCAGTACGATCCGACCCGTTTGATACAGTATCGCCTGGAAAGTCAGCGAACCGGTGCCAGTCGGATACTGGTAGTTCCTGATACCGACGAAGCTGACGATAAATCGGTTGTTGGCGGCATCATGATAGTAGTAGACATTGCCCGCCTCGGGTGGATCAAGGTCGTCCCACCACATGGAGATCAAGTTGTTAGGCTCTGGCGCATACGGCAGGTTGGAGTTTTGAGTCGTGGTGTAACCCTGACCGAATGTCAGGTATCCGTTCGAGTTGATGAATATCTCATTGAATGCACTCTCATAGAACGGGAACATGATGCCCATCGTGACCGGACCGACCCAGTTGTCATCATCGAGTATGACTTCCGTGCCGACAGTGGATATGTCGATCCATTCGTACGTCGGACCGCCCGGTTCGTCCGAATCGATCCATGTATAACCGTAATTGTCGGGACCGCCGCTGCCTTTGTCTGCAGGCGCGAAGTACGGTTCCTCGACCTCGCCCTTGTCCGAATCTCCGGCGCGATAGCCTATCGGCTCGCGGACACCGGATAGCGTGAGTCCATCTCCGCGCATCGACTTGCCGCCCGGTATCATGGCCGACTGTTTGTCAAACATCGTGACGCCTACCTCGAAATGCAGCAATCCGGGACCATTGTTATTGATCACCAGCGGTGCAGTCTCCTGCCCACCCGGATTGACGTACACATCGACGGATGCCTGCGGTACTTCGAATACCGGTGCGTAAACATGCAGGCCGACTGTAATACTCCCTGTCGGATTCTCCGGATCGTTGCAGTTGTAATCGAGAGTACCGACATAGTCGCCCGGTCCAATGCCGTCAGCATTGACTGTGAACGGACAGGACAGGTGACCGCCTGGCGGCACATCGTAGTTCTCCGACGAGCACTCTATCCAGCTCTCAGACGGTACAAACTGGATGCTCAGGCTGCCAATGCCGGTGTTGTCGAGATCGATCTGATGCTCGGACGTCTCGCCTTCGACAAGGCTGTCACCATAAACCATCTGTTCGATTTCGAGAACCGGCGGATGTATATAGACATTGATCGGCACGCTTCCGGTCATGCTACCCGGTATGTTCGTCGTGTACTGTAGCGTTCCTGAATTCATGCCCGAGTTCATGCCGTCGGTATCGATCGTGAACTCGAAGTCCAGACTGTCGTCCGGCGGAATGTAGTTGTTGTCAGTATTGCAGGAAAGCCACGGATCGCCCGGACTGAAACGAATCCTGAGAGTTCCGTCGCCCGTGCTCCTGACACGAATGGCGCGTTGGACCACTTCCCCCTCGATCAGGCTGTCGACGAACACCGCAGGCTCGAGTTCCATTGCGGGCGTACCGCCCGAACCCTGGAAGTAGCCTTTCAGTTCGATATCGTCGATGTTCCAACCGCCCCGTGTCACTGAACCATCAGTGCCACCCATTCCGAACCTGATCTTGAATTCAGGATTGAAATCGGCATAAGTGGACAGATCATAGAAGTCTTCGTTCCACGATGTCTCCTGGAATGTGCCACCATTTTCCCATAGCGTGATCCAGGTCGAGCCGTCCCAAACCTGGAAGTAAGCGTGGTCATATGACGAGGACTCGACCCCTGTCCAGTGCCAGTAGCGCATTTCGATGCTGGTGTAATCGGAGCAGTCGATGTTTGGTGATGTGATCCACTGGGTACCTGAAATGTTGTCGTTGTAATCGCCGCCGATGTCGTTTCCAAGAACCTCATTGCCTTCTGTCGGGCTGTGATCGAGTCCCGGATCGTTGGTGCTCGAAACCGCTGGACCCATTTCCCATTCTGCGGTGCCAGCAAGACCGGTCCAGCCCTGATCGAATGCGAAGTCGTCGTAGAAGAAAGCGACGCGATCACCGACAGTGATCATTAGGTTCAGCGTCTCTGAATATCCAAGATCGCCGGTCAGGTCAAGCTGCATTACAACAGCATAACCCATCGGAGCGCTAGCGTCGGCTGAGACTGTGAACACATCGCCTGCGCCGTCAGCCGTTCCGCCATCGGGTGTGATCGTTCCGTAGACCACGGCATCATCCGAGATCGACAGGAACGGATCGGACTCCGAAAGCGTACCATTGACATTGCCTGCCTGGCCGCTGCCGGAGTTCTCGAGAGTGACGACGATATTGCCGGTCTCTCCCGGATCGAGTATGCCGTTGTTGTTGCCGGTGGCATCATCGATCGTGATGGCGAGATGAGTTACGACTGGCGCATGTACTGTCATATTGAAATGACTCTGCCAGAGATCCTTCGCCGTCCCCGAAACATCCAGATCAAACGTTATTACGTGACCGTCTGACGCATCGGATGAAACGTCAAACGAGAATGCGTTCGCGCTGTATGCTGTGCCGTTGTCACCCGGGATGTCGCCGTAAGATTCGGTGTCGTCGGTCAGAGTCACTCTGGCGTCGTCCGTGAATAGTGTAGCGTCAACGCTGTACGCCATATCCGGGCCGACGTTCTTGACCTGCACGCCGAGAATGATACTCTCGCCTGCATCGATGTCACCGTTGTTATTGCCCGCAACGTCGTTGATATCGCTGTAATCGTAGATTACGTATGGTCCCGATGGTGTGATGACCTGAATCGTCGAGATATATGGCTGACGATTCTGACAACTCACCACGATATCAGCTGTTCCGGGAGCAGTAAACTCCGTGATCGGCACATCAACCGTACCTGAAACGCCAATATACGCCGCGCCCTTGAGTTCACCGTCGATCGATATGCCGACATACGAACCGGGATCAGCGCTGACTGAGACAGTAGTCGATGTCATCAGGATAGCATCCGCATGCACGACCGGATTGACCAACGGAACACCCATGTAGCTTATGACGGATGGATCACCCATCAGGTGATATATCTCCCAATAATACTGCTCCTTCGATGAGCCGGCCTCGGTTACAGCGAGATTCCCGCGGTAAGCAATTGAGTAGTTTGTAACATAGTGATCGGTTACAGGCTCGCCATGATCGTGGAAGATGCCGTCAAAAGCACCAAGGCCAGTCCCTTCGTAAGTTGGATTTGCACTAACAGGCCCATAACCAACGCCCCACCAGTAATCTTCATCCCAGTATGTAGAGTTTGTGCCACCGATGAAACCGATGCCACCCTTGTTCGGCTCCTGCAGCCAGACCTCGCCGAAGCAGGGTGTGCTGTAGTCGTCGCCGAAAGTGTTCGGCAGGCAGCAGTTGCCAATGGCGAGCAGCCACATGTGATTGTTCGTCAGGTTCTGAATGTCGCTTGTTGTGAACGATGGATTGCCCATTCCTGTATGGCCGCAATGTGCGGAGTAGTTGTAAAATCCGATTCCATCATTGACTGTCTGAATAATTGCAGCTGAGGCACCAGGTTCCTCACATTCCGGATCGAGCCAGACGTGTGGTTCGATTCCGTGAGCGAGATTGAAATAGTATGTTGTACCATAGTTGATCTGACCGTTACCCCAGGTCGGGGCATGACTGGCGTCGACGCCTGCAACCAGTGTCACCTCATCGAGGTAGCTCGGGTCTGGCATCAGATACTGTTCATACTCAAGCGTCTTGTCGATCTGTGGCTGAAGCAGTGTCGTGTTCTGAGCCGAGAACCTGCCGAAGTAAATCTCCGGGAACCAGTCGCCCGTGAACTCGACGAACTTCATGTCGGTGATGTGCGACCCGGCTGATCCGCTCCAGGCCTGAATCTGCTGATCATCGCCGACGAACAGCACGAATGACGGCTTCACGCCGGGTTCATTGTACAGGTCCTGAATCCAGCCTTTGATTGCCGACTGCGAAGTACCGATCACGTCGGTATAACCGACTACGACATCGAAACCCTTCTTGACTTTCCACGCGATGAACTGCTGCAATTGAGTTTCGAACATAGGATCCGACACGATAACATACTTGATCGGGTAAGTGACAAGATCATCCTTGCCGCTGCTGTACAGAGACTTATCGTAATTGATAATCCTGTTGTATGCCGGAGCAAACACCGGCGAGTAGTACTCGCGATGCATATACTCAGTCTTTGCCCAATCCGCATTCAGATAGTCAATTCTGACCTCCACTCTGGTGTAGATCCTGAGTTTGTTCTCTGTTGGATTGTACTCGAACGGGCATGTGTAAACCTGTCCGAGGCGTACATTACGCATGGTGCCTTTGACTTTCGATTCCGCCAACGGAAGCGAATACCATCCAGGCTGCTCGTACAGATCGCGATCGTACTCGAACGGGACGAGATCGGGATCATCCGACTTTGAGAGCGATGGCTGTACGGGTATCAATGGCAGAGTGATCCCATAATCGGTCAACGAGAACTCTTCGTATTCAGATTCAATAACGGTCGTCTGCAACTCGCATCCGAATGGAATCGAGAGCAGCTTGTTGGCCATCGGAAGATTCGGTTCGCCGATCTGATGCGACCGTGAAAAGTTCTCGACCGATAAAACAATAAAGTCGCCCTCTTTGGTGGCGACTTCGGTAAGCATAACTTCCCCGACTTCGAGACGCAGCGTCAGGCCGTCACGGTCCTGATCAAGAAGCGTCACACCGGACTGGGAATCGCTCAGTGTGATTGTCTGAGTTGCATGAGCGTTGCCGACAATCAGCGCGAACGCAAACGCAAATACCAGAAGTGCGGTGGCTGACTTTCTCACTTCTCCCTCCACATAGTAATAGTGTTGCTGTTATGTCTGTTCTTATTTCTCAAATTTGAGCACCATCCATCAGCAAGGTGAGGACAGCACGGATATGACCGCGAAAACGCAGATTCCTTTTATTATAAGCACAAATCTCAGAAAAGAAAGCGAAATTTTGACTATTTCACCTATTTTGGAGTAATATAGTCGATTATGTGAAGTAATTGATCCGTATTCGATTGCTGACGGGGTAAAGTAATCAGCCTCCGATCTTCGTGTAGTCGATCTCGGAACCGAGAACGCTATGAGGTATGAGATATACCAAAAATGTAACGACTGATGCTGCAATAATCCATCCGCGTCCCTCCCCGCGCTTGCGGGCACGATACAACGCCACTATCCAGAAGATGAAAGCGACGAGTATCTTGTTGTCGGTCAGATCATGTCCGAACGGCCAGCCTGTCCAGAAAGCTCCGAATGCGTATTTCTGCACTATAGGACCGAAGATCATGCCTCCGACCAGGAAAAAGCCGGATGTCCAGAGAGTCAGGACGAAAGCTCTTGGCCGCCCTGCCACTGCCTCGATACAGGTGCGGGTCGACAGCAGCATCGCGATGAACATGAAGAATATATGAGGATACAGCGCCAGTTTTGGTACCGGACCTTTGAATCGAATGATGACTGGTTCATCGGTCAACTTGTGTCGAACGCCGTTCTCGTCGATCAATGTGACATTGTACATCACCTTGCCGGCTGAGGGTTGCTTCGGGATTCCAAAAACCAGCGCATCGCCATCACGAGGCAACGGCTCGGTCGTCCACGGATCATAGCTCTTGAATCTTTTCCACCTGATCTCACCTGTGACATTCTCGGGGACCTCTATGCTGATCTCGGCGTCGGATGTCGTATCGTGCGTACGAAGCAGTTTGTACTTTATCGTCTCTCCAGCTATCTCGACATTGCCGCGCTTCGGATAAGTCGGACCGGTCATGCGTTGATAGACAACCGATGCGAGAGTGATAACAGCAGCGAGTATCCAGATCAGTACAGTCCGAGTCACAGGTAAAGCCTCCGATGCGATTTGCAGTCAGTCAGTAGGTCACGCCAACCTTGGGCGTGACGAATGAAACATCAGGCTCCCCTTCGTCAAACTCAGGACAAGGCAAGTGGGCATGACCTAATTATGGGACAACCTCTCGATATCTGCCGAGATATTTCGTGGACGGCAGATGTCCAGAGGTTGTTCCAAAAAACATAAAAGGTAGGTGATCATGCTTGCGAAAGAAAATACTGTCATTCCCGCGCAGGCGGGAATCTATTGAATGCGTGATTGTTAAATAGACTCCCGTGGTATCCTGAGCAAAGCGAAGGGCCTTCGCGGGAGCGACAGAGTCAGCTTCCCGCTTGAGTTGATCAGTACTTATTGGACAACCTCTCCACATCTATCGCAATATAAAACGAATCAGACCACGAACGTCAACATATTAAGATGAAATAGCACCCATATTATGATCCCATCAGAACCGTGAATCCGGTTGACTTGCTTGGATGTAGACGGTAGATTAAGCTCTGGGAGAATTTGCATACAAGCAATCCTATCAGTCGATTTTGACACATGAGAGATAGAAAGGTAAATATCAGGTGTTCAGCCAACTCATGTCAGCAGTAAATACCTATTTTGAACTCTTGAGCTACGTTGCGGTAATCGTTGCCGCTGGCGTAGCGATTTGGGGAATCTGGGCATGGAAGCGGGAATTCGTGGGCAAACGGAGAATAGAATTGGCCGAAGACGTGTTAGCCCTTTTCTACGAAGCAAGAGACGCAATTAGAGCGATTCGCTGTATTAAGATTTATGACAATGAAGGTGACTCGTACGACCCTCATGAATCCGAATCTCCCGAAGAAATCAAGATTAACCAAGATGCATTTGTTACTTATGAAAGAGATCAGAAGTACCAAAAATGCTTTGGGAAGATATGGGCAGTACGCTACCGTTTCGCTGCCTACTTCGGCAAAGATAAGAAAAAACCAATAGATGATCTCTTGCGGATAAGACTGGATATTCTACGGGCTGCGAACAAAATGGCGAGGCTCCAAAAAGCTATTCGACGGATATCCGGAGACAAAAAGCAAGAGAAGGAATTGGGTGGAAAAATGGATGAGCAGAAACTCATCTTGGCCGGTGATGGTGATGAGGATGATCCGATCGAACCAAGAATCCTTGAAGTAAAGACGGCAATTGAGAGTACCTGCAGAGAAGTTATCGGTAACACAAAGTGAAGTGGGTCTGGCCTACTTGAGGCTTAACCTACAATCTGCGGAAAGCCGGCTATGAAAGTGATTGGGGACAAATCGGGGACCTGTCGTTCGTGAGCGGATTTAGTGAATGAAGATGTCAAGCCCCCCTTCGTCAGACTCAGGACAAGGCGAGTGAGCTTGAACTGCAATCCTGACTCATCTCCCCTACCTTTTTGCACGAGGTTTCCTGCCGATGATCCACATGTGTGCGCAGTCCCGTGTTACAGGTTCGTCTTTGGTTGATCCAAAACCCTCGACATCGACAAACCCTATAGACCTGAACATAGCAATCAGTTCGTGCAGCGAGTAGATCCGAAGCTGCATCGGACGTGAGACTTTCTCACCATCTCTAACAAAATGCCAGATGCCTCTCATGGTCGATGACGTATAGTCAAATACGCGTTCCTCGCAGACCATCGTGCCTTCTGCGGCGAACCATCCCTTTGGCTGGAAATTGTGTGCAGCCCAGTCGCGGTTGAGCAGCACCATGATGAACCTGCCGCCAGGTTTGAGCGCCTGATACATTTTCCTGAGTACGAGTCTGTTGTCCGATTCCTTCTCGAAGAACCCGAACGATGTCCAGATATTGGCGGCACCGTCGAACTTATTCTCAAAGCTGATGCGCCGCATGTCCGCACACACAAGATCGATCTTGAGATGGCGACGTTTCGCTTTCTTCGCCAACTCATCGAGATAATACTGCGCGAAATCGACACCGGTGACTCTTATTCCCATCTTAGCCATCGGCAGCGCAATCCTGCCGATACCGCACGGACAATCGAGGAATTTCTTTCCCGGTGTGAGTCCCAGTTTGCGGACGATGTAACGTACCTGTTCATTGGTCCTTTTCTGCGGAATCATTTCGAACACCGGACGAAACGCCGGAAAGAAATCATCCCACCAACCTGAATCCTTTGTCAAATGACAACTCCTTTATCGGATGGGGCAGACGAGGAGAGGCTGTCCCAAAAGGTCTGTTCTTCAGTAGGTCGGCGTTCCGCAGCAGGCGGAGCCTGCAAGAAACCCGACTGCTGATCAACAAGATAGAAGTGTCGCGTTTCTTATCCTGCTCCGCAGGATTCGGAACACGACCTACTTTTGGGACAGCCTCAGGACGCATGTCCTGAGCTTCGAGGGGTCTGCCGCCCACGTACTTAATATGCCATCGATAGGACAATATCAACAAGAAATTCTTTGACTTGAACGATCAATACTGTTATGGAACAGCTAAGCGTAGAGCATAAGGTACCGATGAAGAATATGAGATCTTTCATCGCGACTACATCCGGTCGCATGGTGAAAAGAATTGAATTATGAGCAGAGGCAGATCGGAATTCAAAGTCGGGATAGTCGTATTCCTCGCCATTGTAATCTTCTTTGCCGGCATCATCTGGATCAAGGGTGTTCGGTTCGCGAGGGATTACAACACCGTCAGGGTCAGCTTCCCGAATGTTGGAGCTCTCAGGGAAGGTGATCCTGTTGCGGTATCGGGCGTCACGACAGGCAAAATCAAGATACTCGAATTGGTTTCCGGTCAGGTCATTGTCACATGCCTGATAGACAGGAATGTTTTCCTCGCCGATGATGCCAGCTTCACTGTCAAGAACATCGGCCTGATGGGAGAGCGGTTCCTGGAGATCTACGCCGGTTCGTCGGCGGTCGCACTCGACCTGGAGAAAGTGCACGAAGGGCGTTTTGACACGGGAATACCCGAAGTCATGGGGATGATGGGAGACATGGTTGCCGAGGTAAGGGCGTTAGTGAATCTGATAGGCCGCACTGTGGCCTCGCCCGGCACTCTCAATGAATTACAGGAAACCATTTCGCAATTGCACCAGATTACAGTCGACATCGGAGAACTTGTCAGCGAGTCGAAAGAGGACTACAAGAGTTCGCTCGCGGCAATCGAGACCGCATCGAAGAGCATCAGCGACTTCGTCGAGAGCAACAGGGCCGGTGCGGACAGCGCGGTATCGGATTTTTCACAGGCTGCGGCCAAGCTGAGCGCTATCGCCGACAATCTTGACACGCTGGCTTCGAGCCTTCAGATATTTGCCGATAAGATAAACTCCGAAGAGGGAACGCTCGGGCTGCTCGCCTCCGATGAGAGTCTGTATCAGGATGTCAAGAAAACGGTCAGGGAACTCGACAAGCTGGTCGAGGACATCAGAGCCAATCCCAAGAAGTACCTGAAAATGGAGTTCAAACTTTTCTGATGAGCAAAGTCCGTTTCATATTCGGTATTCACAACCATCAGCCGGTCGGGAATTTCCAGTCTGTGTTCGAGGAAGCTTTCGACAGATCGTACTACCCATTCCTTCAGCTTCTGGAAAGTTACCCGAAGATCAGGACCAGCATCCATTTTTCCGGCGTATTGCTCAAATGGATCGAAGAAAACCGTCCACAGGGCATAGATATCCTCAGGAAGTTAGTCAAGTGCGGACAGCTCGAATTCATGACGGGTGGATTCTACGAACCGATTCTTCCGGTCATTCCGGATCACGACAAAGAAGGACAGATCAGGAAACTGACGCGCTATATCGAGAAAATCATCGGCGACATACCTGTCGGCATGTGGCTCGCCGAACGAGTCTGGGAGCCGCATCTCCCGAGAATCATGAAGAAAGCCGGCGTCAAGTACACTGTTCTCGATGACGCCCACTTCAGATACTCAGGATTGACGGACGACCAGCTTCACGGCTACTATCTGACCGAGGAGCAGGGCGACACAGTCGCGCTGTTTCCTATTTCGAGGAAACTGAGATACACCATCCCGTTCCGGCCCGTCGAGGAGACGATAGAGTATCTTCGGGAACTCAGCGCCAACGGCGATAATACCCTCGCCATCTACGCCGATGACGGCGAGAAGTTCGGCGTCTGGCCCGGGACATATAAGACCTGTTTCACGGAGCGCTGGCTCGACAGATTGTTCGCTGCACTTTCGGACAGTTCGGATTTCATCGAGATGATTCACTTCCGCGAGGCGCTCTCGAAGATGGAGCCATCCGGCAGGGTATACCTTCCGACCGCGAGCTATACCGAGATGAACGAATGGGCGCTACCTGCGACGGCGATCATGAAATACGAAGAGTTCGTCGGCAAGTTGAAACAGGCAGGGTTCGACAGCGGGTACAACGTATTCGTCAGGGGCGGATTCTGGCGAAATTTCCTCGCCAAGTATCCCGAAACGAACAACATGCACAAGAAAATGCTGGCTGTGTCACAGAAAATCGTGCGAGCAAAAAGCGGGAATCCAGACCTGGCGCCGATACTCGGCGAAGCTGAAGACTACCTCTGGCGTGGACAGTGCAACTGCCCGTATTGGCATGGTGTGTTCGGAGGCCTCTATCTTACGCATATCAGGTCCGCGATCTATCAGAACTTGATAATGGCGGAGAAATGCATCGATGACGCAACCCATTCGCAGGAAAGCTGGATCGACGTAAGGCAGACCGACTTCGACCGGGACGGCAAGGACGAACTGTTAGTCGAGACACCGAGTGCTAACTACTACTTCATGCCGGCGTCGGGCGCATCGCTGTTCGAACTCGACTACAAGGCGTCAAACCTGAACATAGTTGACACAATCACTCGCAGGCAGGAAGGATATCACGACAAGATCAAATCCTCACGGACAGATGATGCAGCCGAGGGCGACACTGTTTCCATTCATGACTCGTTCAAATCGAAAGAGGAAGGCCTCGAAAAACTGCTGTCGTATGACTGGTACCGGCGAGCATGCTTCATCGATCATTTCTTCGGAGAGGGTATCACGCCCGAGGAATTCGCAACCGCATCGTATCCTGAAGAGGGTGACTTCGTCAATCAGCCATATACTTCAGTTCACGAGAAAGTCGGCTCCGACGCTCTCGTGAAATTCGCGCGCGACGGCGGTGTGTGGTCCGGAGGAAAGCATGCGAATATCCGAGTGGAAAAAGAATTTGTGATCGTTGGCTCTGACGCGAGGATCGACGTGAATTACATTCTGACGAACAATGACGAGTCAGCAGTCAATCTGCATTTCGGGATCGAACTCAACTTCGGATTCCCAAGCCTGACATCTCCGGAAGTCAGCTACACGATCGACGGCAATGTCCCAGCCAGATACAAACGAACCGGCACAACATCCTCTCTGAAGAATATCTCGGAATTTGGCCTGCTGGATGGGGATGATAATTTCAGGATCGATTTCCTGCTCCAGAAAAAATCAATTCTCTGGCGCATGCCGGTCTACTCGGTCTCTCTCTCAGAGGATGGTTTTGAAAAGGTCCAGCAGGGAATCTGCATGGTGCCGTCGTGGAAGCTCCATCTCTCCCCGGGTGAAAGCTGGAAACTCGAACTGAAAATGCGCATTCACGAACTCGACCCAGCTCAAGCGGCTCAGGTCGCACAGGTCTCACTCGCTCGCGCATAACCTGTCCCGCACAGGGCCGGAAGACAGCTACTCACCTCCGGCCTTTTCGTCTCCGGACAATCTACCGGCATACCTTGATTTCTTCAGTCCGATTCCATAACTTGCCCCCGGACAATACCTGAAACCTGGACCGCTATCCGTTGTTACAATTTCTTGAGCGCACGGAGGGCGGCGGAGACAAGACTATGAACTACCTCAAGACTACATTTCTGATGGCGCTGATGACAGTGTTGCTGGTGCTGATAGGCTCGTACCTCGGCGGACGCGGCGGTATGATGATTGCATTCGTGTTCGCTGTGGTGATGAATTTCGGCACTTACTGGTTCAGCGATAAGATCGTTCTCCGCATGTATCGCGCGAAGCAGGTCACCGACGCAGAGGCTCCGCAGCTTCATGGCATGGTTCGCGAGTTGACAATGAAAGCGCGCCTGCCGATGCCGAAGGTCTACATCATACCGAACAGGACCCCCAACGCATTTGCGACCGGCCGCAATCCGAAACATGCCGCGGTAGCTGTCACCGAGGGCATCATGGAAATACTGTCTCCAAATGAGCTTTCGGCGGTCATCGCGCATGAACTGGGACATGTAAAGAACAGGGATATCCTGATCGGCACAATCGCGGCAACGATTGCAGGAGCAATATCGATGCTTGCGCACATGGCGCAGTGGGCAATGATTTTCGGTGGCGGTCGAGGCAGCAATCGCGACAGCGGCATCGGTGCGCTCGCAATGCTAATCGTCGCTCCTATCGCCGCAATGCTGATCCAGATGGCGATATCGAGATCGAGAGAATATGCAGCAGATGCAGCCGGTGCAAGAATCCACGGCATGCCGCGCGACCTCGCCAACGCTTTACGCAAATTGCACAAAGGCGTAAAGGCGCGACCGATGAAGGTCTCACCTGCGACTGCGCACATGTTTATCGTCAATCCGCTGTCGGCGAAAGGGCTCGCGAAACTATTCTCGACTCATCCCCCCGTTGAAGAGCGAATCAAACGACTCGAAAGCATGACTCTGACATAGTCAATAGCCGAAGATTCTTCAGCGATGTTTTTGTTGAATGCTTCCGCAACTGCACATACTGTTCTGACGTATGCTACAACTGAGTCGATATGAATTCGGCTTTCGCAGACTGCATCACTGATTGAATACATTTCGACTGACGCAGTATACTGAGTGGGTCAGAGTTGATTCACGTCTGCGACATAAGAGGAGGATCGCACCATGTCGCTTGATTACTGGGAATTGGTAACGAAATCGCTGAGAAACGCGTGGGACTACAAGTTCCTGTGGTTGTTCGGGTTCTTTGCAGCAGGTTCTGAAGGCTTCGGTCATATCTTCTCGAACATCGGCAAGACCGGAGATCGTTATGATCTGGGTTCGATCGGAATAGAGCCGTTTATCATCGTCTGGCTGGCGCTTGCCGCTGTTTTTGTCGGATTGATGTTTTTCATCATGGCTGTTCTGTCCGAAGGCGCCATGATTCACGGTATCGTTCGCAAAGAATCGAATAGCGATGTCACATTCGGCGAATGCTGGGGCAAAGGCATCGACAAGTTCTGGCGGCTGTTTGTGATGATAATCATACTGACCATCGCAGTCATATTCTTCCTGTTATTTCTGGCCATGTTTATCGTACCGGCTTTCTTCGCACATTGGGTGCTTGGAATCGTACTCGTTGTGCTTGCCATACCGGTTATTATCGCGGCCATTTTCGTCACAGAAGCTGTTACGGCATGGGCAATCCGGTTCGCCGTGATCGAGGATTGCACGTGGATCGACTCGTTTTCAAACGGCTGGAAGATGTTGAAGGATCATTTCGGCAAGACATTCGCGGTCGCGCTGTCATCCGTGCTGACACAGATCGTTGGGGGAATAATAGTGATCCTCGTCGGCCTCATACTGGCAATTCCGTTCGTCATTCTGGGCCTGGCGAGTTTTTGGCTTGGAGTGATTCCGGGCGCTCTGTTCGGTCTTATAGTGATGGTACTCGTTGGAGCATACTTCGGTGTTTTTCAAAGCTCAATTTGGACACTGGCGTTCATGAAGATCAGAGAGACAGCAACGGAGGCTGTTCAGATATCAATCGATGTGAACCTGTCAGCCCGAGACGACTCGGACAGCAATTCTGAGGAATCCGATATTGAGTAGTCTTGCAGTCTTGTAGCTCACGTCCACTTGCATAGTCCTGAGTTTGAGGAAGGGGGACGTGAGAAATACCGGAATCCAGTCTTCCTTCTGCAATTCGCTTGATCCGGACAGAGTGATCGACTATATTCGCTCAGCGCCAGCAACATTGAATCGACAACGATATTGAAGGCAATAAGTAACTGGGGATGTCGAAACCGCCCTTCGAAAGCTCAGGGCAGGCAAGGGGTTTCGACCTACTCGACTGAATGCAGGAAGGATACGCGAGGAATGCCCAATTGTCAATCCCTCCCGTAGGTCAGGATCCCTGTGATCCTGACGAAATATCCGAGTAGCTCACGTCCGCTTGCGTAGTCCTGAGTTTGACGAAGGGGGACGTGAGGAATATCTGTAGCCCATTCAGAGCGAAGCGGCGGATGGGTTCGCCCAATATGTGAGAAAATACTTGTATGAAGCACTCAGAAGTAGTTATTGTAGTGCATGAATTCGATATTAGAAAAATGGGGCATAACGATGACACTGCGGCATCTTATGCTTGCACTGGTCGTATGTCTCATTGCAGCGGACATTGGATATTCAGAGAAAATCGCGCGCTGGCCGTATGCGGAATACGGAGCGACCCTCAACGAAGAGAAGCGAGACTCACTACTGGACAGCTGTTATTCAAGTACCAGGATAAAAAGATGGTTCTTCGAAGTTTCAGATGCGTCTGAATGCAGCTCTTTTGTCGGTTTCCCGTTAAGCTTCTTGAAGAGTGTTGATTTCCGAGGAACAATATTCGATTCGATCGGTATTTTCAGTTTCGCCGATTTCTCTGACAAGGTATCGTTCTGGAGTGCTAAATTCCAGAGCGGAGCCTCGTTTCTGAGTGCAACATTTGATAGCTCCAGTTCGGTCGGTTTCATACTCACTGATTTCTCCGATGTGGTATTGTTTAGCAATGCTGAGTTCATGGGCGGAGTGGGCTTTATAGCGACGACATTTGACAGCTCCAGTTTGGTCTCATTCAACGGTGCCGATTTTTCCGACACGGTGATCTTTTCCGCTGAGTTCCATGGCGGAGCGAACTTTGCAAACGTGATATTTGACAGCTCTAGTTTGGTCGATTTCCTTTTTGCCAAGTTTTCCGACGATGTTTCGTTTGAGGAAGCTAAGTTTCAAGGCAGAGTGAACTTCTTAGAGGTTACTTTTGAAAAGGGTGCCTCCTTTTCGCGTGCTATTCTTGGAAATAGTTTCCATGGGCGTGACAGTTCATTCGTGGATTTTTCAGGTGGGAGCACGAGAGGTGACCTCAATTTCAACAGCGCTCGAATCTATTGCCCAGTCGATTTCAGAGGCTTGAAGTTTCTTAACCCTCTCCCTGACAACCGTGTGGTCGGAGAAGTCGATTCCGGGCAGGTGAATCTCAACCTGAAGTATCTGTCCAGCCGAGATGAACCACAGGCGCTTTTCCATAATGCGCGGATTTACGACACGATCCGAGTCGGCAACCGAGGTACATGGGATCCGCAGAGTTATGATTTTTCACTCGCGCTTTTCCCAGAGAAGAATCTTGACGTTGCTGTCAAGCCAGCCATTGTTCTCTACGGTCCTGTAAAGCTAAAAATGCAAATAGAGAAATTCAAGTATCTGTCTTTTGGTGACTCCCTTTCATACTTCGATAAAAGAAACATCATTGATTACTTGAAACAGGAATCCTATGCCGGTTCAGATTTCAAGAAAGAACGATTCGAACTCGATTACCTCTTTGTGTGCGAGACAGCAAATCAGAAGGAATCTACAAGCTATGAGAAGAAATCATGGCTCGGCTGTATCTGGCCGTGGATTAATGGAGTCACGCTTGGCTATGGCTACAGACCTTTTCGGATAGTCTGGTGGGCTCTTGGAATATCAGTTTTGTTTGCTTTGCTCTATTGTCGGTTGTCTAGCGGAGGTTTTTGTATAAACATTGTGTGTTACCTGAGAAAGCTGAGCAATCCTAATGATGAAGTTGAAAGTGCAAGTCTATGGAAAACAAAACCGGAGGCTCTGCTTTACTGTTTGTGGTTTAGCATTTCAACCTTGCTTCTCATTCGATTGAAGCCGAGGCTTCTCGTTTCTTTTGATCATAAGGAAAAAAGATTCGTTATCACGGAGTACATCATCGGACTCGCCCTCTACGCGTATTTCATTATCGGTTCAAAAGCCGGATCAATCGGCACAACGATTGTCGAGCTTTTCACGGGATAGCAGATTATCACGCACTAAGCGGACATGATCTACTCGCCTGAAAGTGCCCGAATTGTCGTCATCGCGAGGAGCGTAGCGACGTGGCGATCTCAGTTCCTATAACACTCAAACATACTGAGATTGCTTCGCTTCGCTCGCAATGACAATGCAGTGGATTTCTCAGCGCGTATTAAAAGTTGCCACAATCCTGTGTACTTCTTATCATCACAGGACAATTATGCATCAAAATAACAACAATTCATTGCACGGGAACCTCAAGAGAACAATCGGCCTGATCGCAGGTCCCGTTGCTGCCGTGTGCATCCTGTTATTCTTCGATCTTGATCCGGACAATCTGCTTGTGACACGCACTGCGGCTGTCGCGCTCTTGATGGCGATCTGGTGGATCACCGAGGCGATCCCGATTCCGGCGACCGCACTGCTTCCGGTTGCGCTGTTTCCGCTTCTCGGTATCATGAACGGCAAATCTGTCGCATCGACATATTTCAACAACATCATCTCCCTGTTCATCGGTGGATTCATCATGGCGCTCGCGATGCAGAAATGGAATCTGCACCGGCGCATCGCACTCAGAATCATGCTGCTGATCGGCACCAGCCCGAAGCGGATCATACTCGGATTCATGGTTGCAACTGCATTTCTTTCGATGTGGATATCCAATACCGCCACGACCATGATGATGGTGCCTATCGCGATGGCGATCATCATCAAACTCAGGGAGACCGTCAATAGTGACGCCGTGTCGCGCTTCTCGGTCGCGCTGCTGATTAGCATCGCGTATTCAGCATCGATAGGCGGCATCGCGACACTGATCGGCACTCCGCCCAATCTGTCGTTCACTCGGATTTTCAATATCTATTTCCCGAACGCTCCCGACATCACATTCGCGGGATGGTTCACCTTTGGGCTGCCCTGCTCGGTCTTGTTTCTGCTGATCGCATGGCTGCTGATAACAACATTCTTCATACCGAAAAAGCGTGCCATGACCGCCGATGCCAGAGTGTTCCGCGATGAGTACAGTCGCCTCGGCAGGATGTCCTACGAGGAGAAGCTGGTGCTCGTCCTGTTCGTGATAATGGCGTTGTTGTGGCTGCTCAGGAAAGATATCAATGTCGGATGGTTCGCGATCCCCGGATGGTCATCGATCCTGCCGGTACCGAAATTCATCGATGATGGCACTATCGCTATCGTGATTTCGCTGCTGCTGTTCGTGATTCCGTCACGGTCGAGGAAGCGCGGCAGGTTGATGAACTGGGAAACAGCGTCGAAACTGCATTGGGGCATAGTGATACTTTTCGGTGGTGGATTCGCGCTGGCGAGCGGATTCAAGGAGTCCGGCCTGTCGGTATGGGTAGCCGAGCAGCTTGCCGGACTTGGAGACACCTCGCCGGTCTTTCTCGTTGCATCGATTTGCACGATGCTGACATTCCTGACCGAGTTGACCTCGAATACTGCCACTACCGAGATGATCCTCCCGCTTCTCGGATCGCTTGCGGTTGCGATCAAGGTGAATCCGTTGCTCCTGATGATCCCGGCGACACTGTCGGCGTCATGCGCGTTCATGCTGCCGGTCGCGACGCCACCGAATGCGATTGTGTTCGGTTCGGGCGAGATCAAAATGTCCGACATGGTACGCATCGGCATAATCATGAATCTAATCGGCGTCATCCTGATCACATCAGCGATCTACCTGCTCGGCCTAACGGTCTTCAACATCGATCTCGGACAGATGCCGGAATGGGCCGTGTCGAGTTAGAGATGCCACCCGCCAAAATGCGCTTGATTCAGACAGTGTTATTGATTATCTTCACCTCGGATTTAGCACCATTGATTTGACAACGTTATTGAAGGGAACTGATAACTGGGGATGTCGAAACCACGTGGGGTTCGACTTACTCGACTGGAAACTATATAAAGAGAAGTTGGCCGGAGAGAACGATGATAGAGATATTATAAGCAATCGGCATTCCCGCCATCGTTATGGTTCTCGCCATTGCTGTGGGTGTCTTCTTAAGGGAACTCTGGCCTCTGTTTGCGGCGAATCGGCTACAGGCAGTGCAGGCAGTTCAGAACCGCGTTATTGAGCAATACGAACGACAGATAGAGGAATTCTACCTCCCTCTACGGCAACGATTTCTTCTGTCGCAACTCTTGCACGAAACTACTAATGACTGGATGATTGAACGTGCATACACAAACGATGCGCTAAACGTGCAGTCAGATGATCCGAGAGCACTCCGAAAGATCGTTGTTCGAGGGATGTTCATGCCGTGCAATCGCGACATCCAGGAACTCATCCTCAATAAGAGCCACCTCAAGGCAGACTATGATGAGGCGCGATATGAGGTCATTCTTCGTCACTTTGTGATTTGGAGTAACCTTGAATCTGCCTTGGAGAACGGAAGCATCGTAGACTACGATGCAAGCCACATCCTCAGTTTTCCAGATGAGGAGGTGCGAAAGCACCATCTGGCGTGCGATCAATTGCTCGATGAAAGAGACGAGTTGTTAAAGCGAATGCAGACCGTGGCATGGACTGCATATCGTAGCAGATACCATCGTAACGGAAAAAAAGGAGAACCAACATGAAGGAAAGAACGCGAGAACTACTGAAGGATCGACACGGTGCATCATCAAACAACTATGGCTGCCCCGTGCACATCTCGCTCGATGCATGTGGTGCCCTGTTCAAAGAGGCAGGTATAGCGCCCACTCCAGGAGCGGTAGGCAAACTCGGAGACGTGCTCGAAAACTATGCCCTTATGTTAATGAAAGGTGTAAGCGGAGGAAGAATCAGCGAGACTGACCTTGCCCGCATCGTTGATGAGATAGGCTGAGCAGGTAGCCCACCCAACCCGGTAGCCCACCCAAAGTGAAAGCGTCGGGTGGGTTCACATTTCACAGGTGGCTCACCTTTGGGGTGAGGATACTTCTTCGGTTCTCGGATATCAAACCCACCGCAATCAGTGGGCCACCAGTCAATGTGTATAGCCTCATAGGATGGAGTAAGACGATTAGCGGTGTCACAAAAATCTAACCGTGCAGCGGAAGTCAGGAGGAACAATATGTTGCCAAAAAAGACGCAGTTCGCGGATGCTCGCAGGAAAGCCAAAACTGCAAAGCAAGCTTCCGAACGTGGTGCGGAGAAACGAACCCAATTTGTCGACCAATACGATATCGGCTTCTCACTGGCATTAAATGAGGCTATCAACCTCCTTTGTAAGATGCGTCCCGCCCAGAACAAGCTTGCAGTTGACGCATCGCTGTTCGGGCTTGTAGGTCTCGTTGCTTTAGGGACTATCAGTATGGGCATCGAGCAACGAATGAAGATGCATCTTGTACTACAGAGCTACCAGTCTGTCAATGCATTTGTGAACGCACAAGCCACTCAGCGCATGGCGAACATGTTCGGATTGCACCTTGTCCATGGCTTCAGAAAGGTCCCCGAAGAGAAGGTCGTCGACCACGTTAGGATGGCGCTCGAAGGTAGAGGAGATTCACTACTAAAAAGAGCATTTAAGAAAAAGAAGAACAACATCTTGGTTTGGGATGCTGGCTTCTTGGAGGAGCTTGAGTTAGCAGTTAATCTCTATGACTACGGTCGGGAAATCATCTGGCAGCCTGCTTTTGTAGTCACAGTTCTCTCAAACCCCAGTTCCTACTATAAAGGCAGTCTTTCCGTGACTCCGGAAATGAAAAGGCTGAACTTTGCTAAGAAAAGAAAGCCAGTGATGGCTTGCTTCGAGTGCATTGCATCTGCGTGTTTTTTCTCAAAGGAAGGGCTTCTGGTACCGTGGAATGCAATCGGTCGTTTCTTGAATCGCACGGCGGGTCCAGACGCAGGTGAAAGGCGGATCGCTGCCTTGAAAAAGGTTTATGAGAATCTTCCCGATACCACCGAAATACCGTTTGTTGACAAACTGTAAGATAGTCATGATATGTGAGAGCTAGCCGGTAACCCACCCAAAGCGTAAGCATCAGGTGATTCCACATACCATCTTTTGAACTAACAAGAGAGCCGACCGTCTTATCATCGGTCGGCCCTCGAGGGAGAGAAGTAAATACCTCCGACCCGCCCCTTGGGGAGCAGAACGTGTCCGCTCCCCATGGTACTGTGTTGCGAAACGCTACCGCAACGGGGCGTTACTCTTTGGTTGAACCAGCATTTCTGCCGGGTTCTGTATCGCTGGCAGCTTGATTCCTCACAGCCTCGCACCGATTATGTGGCGGCAGACATCCCGAAGTTATCCCCTAAGTGCAAATCAACTTGAGCGGTAAGCTGATTCTGTCACTCCCGCGCAGGCCCTTCGCTTTGCTCAGGATACCACGGGAGTCCATTTAACGTTAACGCATTCAATAGATTCCCGCCTTCGCGGGAATGACACTCCTGGAGGTCTGTCAGTCACGGCGCAAGCATCCATCACCGTTTGTCATCTCTCTTTAGGGAGGCACGCCCGATCCTCGAACTCCGGGACATGCCTCTCCTCACGGACAGAGCTGCCGAGACCTGACTGCACTCTCGACCGTTCAATCAAGAAACAGTCGGTCCCGACCTGAGCAATTCCCCCCTCAGGGATAACCTTGGTGAGATTGGTGCTTGAAAGGCCGTTTGGTTACCGCTACCACCTCCTTCCGGCAGAACTATTACGGTCTGCACATAAGGTTACTTTCAACTGTTCAATCTGAATGATGCTTTGGTCTCACTCGAACAGTTGTTCTAACAACGGTAGCGGTATCTGGTAAGTCGTCTTCCTCGTTTCACCCGCATATCTGCGGGAAGGATTTCTATCTTACCGTAGCGATATGGTGAGCTGTACTCTCTCCAGTCGTTCGTTCAACCAGCCTGAATACATGATTCAGGCAACTCAGATAAGCACAGTATCAGTGGATGGGCTGCTTACTTAATCCTCCTGTCGGCGTTGATAGCCGCTTTAGGAAAACTCACTCACAATCACAGTAGCAAACAGCTAAATAGAAGAACACCTTCTTTGAAAAACGAGAGCTTTAATACAGTAACAATGAAGTTATCGAGCGGTCAGTCTCCTTTCAGACTGCTCAAGTATAATACAGACGTTCCTGTTTGTCAAGCCCGTTTTTGCTCCTTTGCGCAAGTTTCTTTATTATGCTATATTCGTGTGAATAGGCGCATTCGCACATACGGCGCCTGACGAACGAAAGGTCGAATTCTTGAGAGCTATCTACTGGTTTCTGTCGCACATTGTCGTACGACGCTGAGCCGGGGGTGGTTCGCTGACACCAGCGCTCTTCTTCGATCGCGGCTCATCGACCGAACGCTTTTGATAAAAAATCCTTCTCCACGGTCAACTGGCCGATCTTCGCGTGCAGGTCCTTGATCTCGGCGTCCCGGGCCGTATCACCAACGGCGGCCTTCCGGGAGAATAACTCAGGGAGACTCTCCTGGATCCGGCGCTTCCACTGCGAGATCATATTGGGATGCACGCCATGCCTGGCCGAAAGCTCGGACATCGTGTGCGCACTGGAAAGCGCATCAAGCGCAACACGGGCTTTGAATTCGGCGGAAAAGCTGCGTCGCTTTCTCATTCTGTTGATCCTCCCAAAAACTCTCTAATCCACCTTAATCAACTGTCCGAAATTCTGCAACCACCTCTGAGCAAGCTATTGATGGATATGTATAATAAATACGATTCGCTCTGGATACATCACAACTCGGAATCAAGTTGACAGCGGTCGTGACATGTGATATTCTGACATCGCTATGACGTTTGAATTCGAAGAAATACTCGAGACGCTGCACATGACCGAGGTCGAGTGTCTCGATGTGCGGACTGTCACGATGGGCATCTCCCTCAGAAGCTGCTCGCGCGGCTCGATCGACGAAACCTGCGCGGCGATTCGTTCAAAGATACTCGAGAGGTCTGAGAAGCTTGTCGAGACTGTCGATCGGATCAAGGTCGAGTTCGGTATCCCAATCGCCAACAAGCGCATATCGATAACGCCCGTTTCTCTTCTCGGCGGGGTGTTTTCATCAGATGATTTCGTGAAAGTCGCTCTCACGCTCGATCAGGTCGCAGCCGACGTCGGCGTCGATTATCTGGCTGGGTACTCCGCTCTCGTCCAGAAGGGTTATGCCGACAATGACCGCAGTCTGATTTCATCCATCCCGGATGCTCTCGCCGCCACCAAGCGCGTCTGCTCGTCGGTCAATGTTGCAACGACCAAGGCCGGGATCAACATGGATGCTGTCAGACAGATGGGCGAGGTTGTCTGTAAAACAGCTCAGAATACCGCTTCCGATGGTGGCATCGGCTGTGCGAAACTGGTGACATTCGCCAATGTCCCCGAGGACAACCCGTTTGTTGCAGGCGCACTCCATGGCGTCTCCGAGCCGGAGTGCGTTATAAATGTCGGCATATCAGGTCCGGGCGTGATCCTGCATGCTGTCGAACGATTTCCGGATGCTGATTTCGGGACTCTTGCAGAGGTCATCAAGCGAACAGCATTCAAGGTGACCCGGATGGGCGAAATGGTCGGGCGCAAAGTCTCGCGCGAACTTGGGGTCGAGTTCGGTATTGTCGATCTTTCGCTGGCCCCCACTCCGGCAGCGCGCGACAGCGTTGCCAGAATACTGGAAGCAATAGGTGTCGAACGCTGCGGCGCCCACGGCACAACTGCGGCACTCGCGATGCTCAACGATAATGTGAAGAAAGGCGGCATGATGGCGTCGTCGTACGTCGGCGGCATGTCGGGAGCCTTCATACCTGTGTCCGAAGATGCCGGCATGATCGAGGCTGTGAAGATCGGCGCTCTCTCCATCGAGAAACTGGAGGCGATGACCGCCGTCTGCTCGGTTGGACTCGATATGGTAGCCGTTCCGGGCGACACCCCCCCTGAGACCATCGCGGGCATAATCGCCGATGAGGCTGCGATTGGCGTCATCAACAACAAAATAACTTCTGTCAGGATAATACCGGTACCCGGCAAGAAAGTGGGAGAGTCTGTCATATACGGCGGCTTACTTGGAGAAGCGCCTATTATGGATGTCTCACGATTCTCCTGCGAAAGACTTATCCGTCGTGGTGGTCGCATACCGGCGCCGACTCAGGGACTCAATAACTAATCTATTCAGGTTGAAGCGAACGGGGCTGTGCTACTTGAAAGTTCGGGGTATTTGTCTTCAGGATTCGTTCTGCTGTGAGAATGCAGTATCGAGGAGAGATTCGACTTCCTGACCGCGTGCCGCGTTGAGCTTTTCCATCAGCATAGCCTTCTCGATTGCGATTTCGGCCTGGCTGAGGATTGTCTGCGCCGACTCCAGCTTTCCTTCATCGATGGGCTCATCCGAATCCGGGCTCGACAGCAGTATCACCATACCGATTTCATCATTGACCTGGATCGGCAGCAGCGCAAAGGCGCTTGAATTGATGACTTCGAGTTCTACAGGATCACGGTCAGAATCATATATCTTCGAGGGGGCGTCGAGCACGTTTACAGGGCTGCCATTCGCCACGACTGCTCTGATGAATCCAACGGAGTCCTTAATCTCAATCTGCATACGGCGCACCTGATCCTGGGATTGTACGCCGAAACCTAACATCCCACGTGCGATGGAGCTCTCTTTGTCGATTTCGAACAGGATGGCCCGACCCATTTCGAACCCGCGGAAGATGCTTTCGAGGACGATCTGGAGTATTTCGCCCACGCTTCCCGCCTGCCTGATGCACTCCGATGCTTCCCGAAGCACCGACAGTTGTCGCTCTCTGCTGCTGAGTTGTTCTGACATCTGCTGCATCTCGACAGTGATTTCTGCAGGCGATGGACCAAATGGATGCACCACTCCGTTTTCAGGCGAGCCACCGATCGTGTCTGCAGCCGCCGCGTTCTCGATACAGATGCCCAGCTCTGAGGAGATATCGAGAATGCTGGGCCAGGCGTTAGCCGCTATTGCGTCTATCGCCTCCGCCGGAATTCCCGCCAATGTTTCTGCCTCCTTATAGATGTTGCTTGAACGGTCGATCTCGTTGTTCCCTTCACGCACTTCCCCGAAGAGTCTGTGTGCCAGGTAGATTATATCAACCAATCTCGATTTGCTCTTTATTCCGAGTGATATTCCGACTCTGTGATGGAACTGGATCGGTGAAAGAAGCTGCGACGGCATGTTCCATTTTCTGCCGAGCCAGTGTCCGAGGGCGCAGTGGTCGGTGCCGATCAGATCTCTCTCGGTCGAGATATCGTCTTCTCCGGCCTCAATCAGCTTGTCGATTCTTGAATATTCTGTTCTGAACACCTGACTTATGACCACCTTGCCGATGTCATGGATGAACCCGGCGATGAACGCCTCTTCCGGGATCCTGTACCGACATGCTTTCGCCAGGAGTTTGCCGATTATGCCGCACCCGAGTGACTTGGTCCAGAAGCGCTTGAAATCGAAATCTTTGATACTCTTTGAACTGGTGAAAGTGTCGTGTATGGCTATGCTCATCACCACATTCCTGACCGTCCGGAAACCCATCAGCACGATTGCCTGAGTGACAGTGCCGACCTTTCCCGAAAACTCCGCGTAGTAGGCGGAGTTGGCGAGCTTGAGTATTCTTGTCGTGAGGTGGTGATCGCTCAGGACGATATTCGCCAGGTCAGCCGCAGACGATTTCGGATCTTCGGATATCTCCTTGACGCGGATGATGATCTCGGGCACCGATGGGATGCTTGCCGAAAACCCCTCCAGCTTTTCTTTGATTCTTTCGTCTGTGATCATCCCGATCCGCTACTCTTCAAACAGGTATTTTTCGGATTGATAGGCCTCGTCGAGTTCTTCCACAAGATTGTCGATATCAATCTGCCCGAATCCGGCGATCTGTGCCAGCGGCAATGACGTAAGATCGTCGAGACGTCGATCATTAAATCCGCAATCGATCTGTTTGGCCAACTCGTTGCAAAACTGCGTGATGAACGCAATCGGGACATTCGACGCAACGAGGCGCTCCGTATCGGCGTCGTCATCATGCCTGGGATCATGGTGATTCGAGATGGCCGACGTCAGCATCGACGGGAAATTCCATCTTTCAAACAGAAGCCTGCCGACTTCGACATGCCCGAAGCCGAGTTGTTCGGTCTCAACCTCCATGAACGTCAGGCTTTCCGATTCCACCTGCCTGCAGACCAATTCATACTGCTCCGAGAGTTTTTGCGAGAGAATGAGCTTGCCTAAGTCGTGCATCAATCCAACGATAAACGCCTCCTCGATTTGTGGATGCCTGATTTTCCTGGAGATGATTCGGCTCGCCATGGCAGTCGCGAGCGAGTGCTCCCACAGCCTCTGTTCCACGTAACTCTCGTTTTTCTTCTTGAAAAGGCTGTGTGTCGATGATGCCACGACGAGTGATCGGAGAGTGTAGAACCCGAGGATCAGGATAGCCTCCTTCAGCGTTCCGACACCCTTCGGTCGCCCATAAAACGATGAATTCGACAGCTTCAGGACCTTGGCGGACAACGCCTGGTCGGCTGAAAGGACCTTGCCGAGCTGTGCGACGTCCGTGTCCAGATTGCTGGTGAGTCCCATCACAGTGGAGACGATAGCGGGCGAAGCTGGCAGTTCGCCCATAGTTGATATGATCTTAGCGACAATTGGATTCGAATCGACGGCCTGAGTATCTTGCATTTTCAACTCCCGATCTTTTTTCTTTTATCGGCAGATGTCACAAATCTCTGAATGACAGTGGATAGTGCCAGGTTCGCCGGATGTCGAACTCGCGTGAACGCTCCCGATCCCCGAGGGACAGGGAGCGTGGCAATCTCCTGTTGGACACCACATTGCATGAACTGAGATCACCACGTCGCTGTAGCTCCTCGTGATGACAACGTCACAGACCCGTGCCCAGCGAGGGGTTTTTCAACACTCCCGGCAGCCTGGGAGCGCGGATACTGTGTGTTCAGAAGCGGCTCAGGTTCACTGAAAACGGATCCTGCGTGTAATCAAAAACTTGCCCCGAAAATGCAAATTAACTATTGACAAGATTAGTAGTTCAGTGTATATTAAAACCGACTTGAAGGGAAAATTTGGTTACGGCTTATCCTCGAAGCTTTTACTGACGCGGTTTTGGGCAGTCGAGATTGACTGCGATGATGTTCTTCAAAACGAATTGACTTTGTGAACACGGAATCTGAAGTACTAACCGTTTAACCAAGAAACGATTGCGGCGCAACGCTGCATCGAATCGGTCAGAAAGAAAATTTTAATAGCTTGTTGCCATGCGGCAGAAGCTGGTGAGATTGGAACGATAGCTTGCGCTAATGTTACTGTGTAATAATACGATACTTAGAAGAGCAGGCTATTATGTTCGACAGAACATCGGGATTTTATCATCCGTTCCAAGGAGGAGTCTAATGGCAAATCCCATTCACCGTTTCGCAGCGTGTTGTGTGGCGCTCATGTTGGTTGGAATGTTTATCTTTTCGGACATATATGCATCCGATGACGCCCTTGAGCTCTATGTCAATGTTGGCGACACCAGTATAACCAGGGATGCGGACAGCGTGGTGATTTCGGTCTTTATGGAGAATTTCGTCGATTCCGTCGGTGGTATGGAACTCTGGCTTTTCATCAACCAGGAAGAGGTTCTCAGGTTCCGTGCTGACTCTGTCTGGCAGAGTGATACCACCTTTGCAAACTGCACGGATTCATTCTGTACCGCGTGGATCGAAGATTCGTGCATTGCGTGGGAGTATGATCCGTCGACATGCTCTGATACTACCGTCGACGAAGGCTGGGTGCAGAAGGGTGCGACTGATCTGAGTGGCACTATGATCGAAAACTGGGATTTTGTTACGTCGAATGTGCTGGATCAGAACCGACGGCAACTCAAGATCGTCGGCATCGCTAATCAGTCCGGTGGTGCCTCGAAAGCCATTCCTCCGAACTCCGGCAATGCATTGCTGGTGAAGCTCGTGGCTGAGGTCCGTGAGGACCATCTCGACTCCATGGGGCTGGTTCCCGACTCGCTCTGTCCCGACAGCGCCTATGAGCATTTGGGGATCACTACGATTATTATCTGGGACAATGTCTCCCGATTCTCCGACACTCATGACGGCCTTATTGGCTGGGTCTGGGAGTATCTGTGCATCGACTCAGTCTGTACCGAGTGGGAAGGCGATTCATGCATAGCGTGGGAATGCACGGCTTGGGATGAAACCGACTCGTCCGGTCATATCGATACCACAAAAGTCAAGTTTTTCGATGGCGATGTATCACTCACATGTGCTGAGTGTGACTGGGTCGGAGGGGATGCTAACGGGTCCGGCGGCGTAGACATTGACGATGTAGTCTATCTCATAAACTATATATTCGGGGGAGGCCCGGAACCGGAGCCAGAGTTAGGCGCTGGTGATGCCGACTGCTCCGGAAATGTCGACATCGACGACGTTGTCTATCTTATCAACTACATTTTCGGTGGCGGCCCAGCGCCGTGCCCGTGTGAAGAGGTGCCTATGTGAGCGGTCGCGGTCATCAGGCCTGCGCCGCATGCCGGATTTTTTAACAGAATACTTACCTCGTGCCAATATGGCACTTACTTGCGAGGCCGTTGTTGATTCTTGCGTGAATTACTGACCGAGTGGAAAGAGATTGATAATAATGATGATGAAAATAAAAAAAGCGGCTACGAGCCGATGAAGAAGAAAGAGAAGGGAGGTATCGAAAGAAGAAGAGGCGTTTTTTGTTCAAACCAACTAGTCAACTGCGACTGAATTGAGCTTGCGAGATTCGGTTACGGACCTTGCTCTTGTTGTGCGGCCTAAATTGTGTGATGAGTGCAGGAATTGACAAATCCTTGAGGGGGACTGAAACGTAAGTTGCTCTCAGGTATTAACCTGAGAAACAACAAGGAATTCTTAAACTAAAGGAGCACAATGATGAGACGAATTTCTTTAGTAGTCTTAATGCTTCTTCTTGCTTGTAGCTTTGCATTCGCAGACGACTACATCAGAATCGACGTCGATTCAATCGTCAAGGGTACCGCTGGCGCGGATCTTGATTTCTATATCATACGTCAGTGCCCAGATCCGGTCAATATCTCAGGCGCTAGCAATGGTTGGCAGATGACCGCGACTAACTGTACGTGGACATTCAATGGTTTCACCCCAGGTGCTAGCGGAACTGCTTGGTGGACTCTTGGATTGGGTTTTGGTTTCTCTGATGGTTTGACATCAACCACCGCCTCTGGTTGGTTCGGTTGCGGTGGTGCTGGTAGCATGCCGGTCGTGCCAAATGAGGTATTATACTTCACATTGAACTTCGACATCAGTGATGACGAAGGTACGATCTGCATCGACTCCGCGTGGTTCCCGCCGGCAGGTAGCTGGAAATTCTCCGGTATGACCTGTGGACAGGGTGGCGCACCGGATCGTCCGCTCTTCTTAGCCAAAGACGGCAGCGATGCTGTTCATCCGATCTGCATCACTGTCTACGAGGCGCAGTGCACTCCACCCACCGGCATGAATGGTCCTGCTGGTGACGAGCTCACTGGCAACCACTGCAGTCCGCTGACACACGGATTCACTGTAGACAATCCTGGTGATTTCGATGGTGTTCCGGCACTGCCGCTGGTCTGGACTGTCACGACCGGCCCCGGTGCGTTCACTGGTGCTACGTATGACGTTGGTCCGATGGCGACCGGTACGTATCCTGTCACCATTCGCGTGACGAACGATTGCGGCGAGTTCCTGGACTACGGCTTTGATCTCGTTTACGAGAACACTGTTCCGACATTCGATAACTGTGCTGGCATGCCTCCGGCAATCGGCATGGGCAACAACTACTACTACGACTTCGACGCAACTGATCCGGATTTCTGCGACGCCCTGACATACGTTATGCCGATCGTGATCACTCCGACTCCGTTCAATGACCCGCAGATTGACGGCACGGGTGTCCTGACCTGGATGACCCATGAGGACGATGGCGGCATTACGTTCACTATCACCATTACTGTTAACGACGGTGAAGGTGGCACGGCTGACTGTGTGTTCGATGTCGAAGTTCTTGAGTCCGAGCCATTCGAGATTCAGTTGGAGAAGGTGGAGCATCAGTATCAGGGTCACTATGCCAATGTCTCGATCTTCCTGAACAAGGGTTCCGAGTTCTTTGGCGGCTTTGACTTCCTGGTGGCTTATGACGCTTCCGGCCTGACCTTCATGGGCGCTACCCTCGGTACGTTCCTTGACGGTTGCTGGGAGTACTTCACCTACCGTTACGGCTGGCAGGGTAACTGCGAAGGTCCTTGTCCGAGTGGTCTGCTCCGTGTTGTCGGTATTGCCGACATCAACAACGGTCCGTACCATCCGGATGTTGTCTGTCTGCGGAAGACCTCTACTCCGTATGATATTACCACTGGTCTTGGTGTGCAGGAAGAGCTGGTTAACTTGACGTTCTACGTCACGAATGACCGGACTTATGATTGCATGTACCTGCCGATCCGTTTCTTCTGGCACGACTGTGGCGACAACTCCATATCGAATCTCGGCGGTGACACTCTTTGGATCTCGAGATATGTCTATGACTATGACTGGTCTCTTGGCTTCATGGACATCACCGGCATGATCCACTACGGTGGCCACTGGTGGCTCTTTGGCCCGCCATATCCGTTTGTGGATTTCGAGCTCAACACCGCTTGTATGAATGACGATCCTGAGAAGCCGAGCCCGATTCGGTTCATCGACTTCATTACTGGTGGCGTCGACATTGAATGTGCCGACTCGATCGACCTTCGTGGCGACATCAACCTGAACAGCATCGCGAATGAAATCGCTGATGCTGTTCTTTACACCAACTACTTCATCTACGGTCTTAGCGTCTTTGACATCATGATGGAAGGCCAGATTGCGGCCTCCGACGTGAACAACGACGGCAAAGTCCTGACAGTTGGTGACCTTGTTTACCTGATCCGCATCGTTGTCGGTGATGCGCTTCCATTCCCGAAGCTCTCGCCGTTTGCTAACAGCGTAGAAGTCGTTTCAGGTGACGTTGTCGTATCGAAGTCGAATTCCGACATTGGCGCGGCTCTGTTCGTCTTTGATGGCGCTGGCGATGCTACACTGCTCGCCGACGGCATGAAGATTAAGAGCGACGTTGTTGACGGTCAGCTTCGTGTTCTGGTCTGGTCCGACAATACCAACCGTATTCCGGCTGGTACGAACGACCTGATCGCGGTTTCGGGTGACATTAGCCTGATCGAGACTTCATTCTCAGATTACAATGGTAACCTGATGAATGTTGGCGTGGCTAAGATCGCTCCGAGTCTGTTCACGTTGAAGCAGAACTATCCGAACCCATTCAACCCGACTACTGATATTACCATAGTTATGCCTGAAGAGGGTAACTGGAAGCTTAATATCTATAACGTAGCGGGTCAGCTTGTTGAATCCTTCTCCGGTTACGACATTGGTGAAGTAACCGTGACGTGGGATGCTACTGGCGTGGCTTCGGGCATCTACTTCTACAAGGCCACTGCTGGTCAGTATACTGACACTAAGAAGATGGTCCTGATGAAGTAATCGTCTATGCTTCATAGATTGTTGGGGGGGATGCGAATCCCCCTCAACAATACTAACGAGTGAAAGGAGATAAACGGCTGACAACTTCTACGGAATGAAACTAAGGCAAAGACTTGGTGGAAGTTTACATGATCGGGCAATCGGTTTTAATCAGGCTGGGCGGGTTGCTGCCGGTCTTTTTTGTTTTTTGTGGGGGTGGTTATCGTTTCCTGGTCATGTTGCACCAGATTGCGGATACTCTGAAAAGAAAACACCACTGCGACGTACTCATCAAATCTGCCGCTCACGGACGAGCAGAGAACACTGTCATTCAATGTACTCCAGAAGGTTGGTTGCTATAGCGTAAGTCGTTACAGGGCTGAATATTATATGTGGGCGCGGATGTTCAAATCTTGGACATGAGTCAAGCCCGCAAATAAGTCCTGCGGCACACGTGTTGCTGCCAAGAGTCTCGGAGGTACTATGTTCGTATGTGAGCTTATGGCAACTTCAAAACTACAGGCAGGCCGGATTCAATGAAGAATTCAATCCTTGTATCGCTGGTTATTGTGTCTTTAATGATTCCCGTCGTTCGAGCTCAGGATGATCCGTATGGCGTGGTCGATTCCGTTCGCATTGCGACAGTATCGACAGAGCCCGGATCGAGCGTCTCGGTCGATGTATATATGTTCAATGACCCCGGTCTGAGTAGCCTGACAGTACCCATAAAGTTTAATCAGGAGTTCCTTACTCTTGACACAATCCGCTTTGACGGATCGAAAATAGAATATCTAAGCATGAAACCGTTCCTGATCGACAACGAGAACGGCAAAGTGCTTCTGGGAGGGCTGGTGATAATGGAAGACCCGATACCTGCCGGACCGGGTCTGCTTGCCACGCTCGATTTCTCAGTGTCGTCCGGCGCCGAGCCGGGGGATATTCTCGTCATGGATACGAGTTTTGTCCCACCCGCCGGGTACTTCTTATTTGTGCCCGTCGATCTCGACAAGTTTACACCGGAATTCGTCGCGGGCGAAATAAGGATCACTGACCCGAACAAGCCGCCCGTCTTCAGAGAAATTGATGATCTATCTGTTTTTGAAGGCAAAGAGATCAGTTTCGTGGTCAAGGCCGTCGATCCGAACGGCGTAGAGTATTCGGCCCTTCGTCTCCCGCCTGGCGCGGAGTTCGACGAAAACACCGGACTCTTTAGCTGGATTCCTCCTTTCGTCGGTCCTTATTCGTCGTCGGCAGGCAGTGTCTCGGCGCGGTTTTCCGCAACTGATGGTCAGGCGGCGAGCCATATGCAGGTCGATATTACGATACTGAACACAAACAGGCCGCCGGAACTGGCTGTCCCTGATTCTTTCGATGTGGTGGTCGGCGACTCGGTTTTCATTCTTATCTCCGCGGAAGATCCTGATATCGAAGAGGTCGAGATCGATCTGTCAAACCTGCCTTCGGGAGCAGACTATCTCCGCGGAAATCCGGGATACCTGAGTTGGAAGACATCTCTTTCTGATTCAGGCTCCTACCTGATAGATGTCTCCGCGTACGATCCGTACGGATCATCCGACCACAAGACACTCAAGCTGAATGTTCATTCCGCGGCACCATGTGAACTCGACATATCAGATATCCAGGTGGTTAGCGGAGATGCCGGCATCATCGAGATTGATCTGCTGAACAGAGTGGCCGTCGACGGCATGAATCTTCTGATCAAATATGATCCGACTGCGCTCGATTACCTCTCATCGTCTGCTGTCGGCGCCAGGATAGAGTATTGGGAGCGGTTCATAGTGACCGTCAGCGAACCCGATGGCCGCATCTGGCTCGATGCCAACGCCAATTTCCCCGGTCAGGATATGGTCGATCCTCTTGCCGAGGGCAGCGGTCCCGTTATGCTGATAAACTTCCTGATTACATCCGACGTATCTTTTGCAGGTCAGATGGTCCCGGTTGTCTTCGAGTTCATAGATACTTTGTCGAATCTTGACAACATCATCATCGACTCCGATGGTGAAGTCCTCGGGTGGGACATGATAGACTATTTCGACGGGTCGGTATTCATCAAGCAATTTGAGGCGCTTGTGGGCGACATAAATCTGAATTCTGTCCCGTTCGAGGTAGGAGATGTTGTCTATTTCACGAATTATTTCATCGATCCCGGCGCATATCCTCTCGATGGCGACCGCTGGCCCAATTCCGACATCAATCAGGATGGCCGTCCCGGCACAATAGGCGACCTGATCCAACTCATAAGCATTGTGGGAGTAGGTGGAAGCGGCAAGATATACCATCCGGAACCCGCGACTGATAATCGAATTATCTTAGAGAATATTAGCACACCCACCGGCTCAGATGTGATCGCCGATGGGAGTTCGCCGATTGGGGGCGCCATGTTCCTGTTCAGGGTGAACGCTGCCTCAAAACTCGATGTGACTGTCGGGAGCGAACTCGATCATGTTACTCTGCATCACTCGCTTCTGGGCGATGAACTCCGCGTACTGCTTCTCGATGAGAGCGGAGCTGGAATAGCCGCCGACGGCAGACCGATCATATCCGTTCGACATTCGGCCGATGCGGCAGTCGAATTGATCGAGGCAGGCGTTGCGGACCCGACCGGACGTATGCTGACGGCTGAACTCGGAAGAAACGCGGTGTTGCCGAGTGGCTACAGACTTGATCAGAATTTCCCAAATCCGTTCAATCCGGTTACGCAGATCAGTTTTTCGCTTGAGTATGCTGGAATAGTGTCGCTCAAGGTCTACAATATTCGCGGACAGTTGGTCAGGACTCTTGTGGGTCTTGAGATGCAGGCAGGCGTTCACTCGATTGAGTGGGACGGCGCCGATGCCGATGGCGATCCTGTCGCGTCGGGAGTCTACTTCTACAGACTCGAGTCGCAGGATTTCTCAGATGTTAAGAAAATGATGCTAATAAAATGATAACAGGATTCGAAAAATATTTCCTTCATCATAATATGAGAGGACTAAGTTATGCATAGACTCAAATTTGCACTGGCTCTGGCTTTCATGCTGAGCATGGTAGGAGTTTTCCAGGTAGCCGAAGTCGAGGCCCAGACGTCGGTGTTCGACACTCTGAAGGTAATGGATGCTTTCGGAGATGCGGGCGATACAGTTGCTGTGGATTTATATCTGACCAACACGATTGAAGTTGGAGGCTTGAACTTCCTGCTGCATTTCGACAGCACCTATCTCTCTCCCGCCTATGCCTGGGATGCGATCATTGACGGCGATACGTCTGCGCCGCTGCATTTCGAGATGATTAACCGCGGTGTAGGGAAGTTTTTCTATGTGCAGTCAGTCAATTCCCTCGACACGAGCGCGATTGCTGGTTTCGGACACATCGTAACAGGTATATTCGTGGGTGATCCGTTCTCGTCTGATGATATCGCTATCGGCAACGGAACGTTCCTGCGGTTCTATGTTTATATTAAGCCGTACGCACCTGAGGGTACTTCGGTCAACATTATCCTCTATGACGAGCAGGTCTCGGGCGGCA
This sequence comes from uncultured bacterium, assembly GCA_965369655.1. Classification (GTDB taxonomy): domain Bacteria; phylum Zixibacteria; class MSB-5A5; order JAABVY01; family JAHJOQ01; genus JAJRZO01. The sequence goes on from CBDUQR010000028.1 coordinate 34,779, forward strand.
GGATGAACGAGTTCTACGATCCGGAGGGTCTTGTCGGAATTATGCCCACACTCGTGACCGGCTCGGTCACCGTCGGTGAGGGACCGCCGCCGCAGGATTCGGTAAATACCGCGCCATACTTCACTCAACCGTCCCAGACAGTTTACAATGTTGATCAGGGCGATCCTGTACAGTTCACCGTCACTGCCGCGGATGTTGACGTCGGTCAGCCAATCGAATTGAGCATGCTCAGCGGACCGTCCGGAGCGTCATTCACTGGCGCATCCGGTACCGGGAGCGTATCGAGTGTTTTCTCGTGGACGCCTAATTTCTCACAGGCAGGTCAGTTCCAGGCCACGTTCATTGTCGAGGATGACTCGGCTGCGACTGCTCAGAGAGTTGTGACTATCAACGTTGCTGAGCCTGCGATCGAGGACGATATCCTTTTCACGACGTCGCAGGAAACGTACTTCGTTGAAGGCGGTATCCCGGGCGCGGACGATGTCAGTGTGCCGATCAATCTGAACGATCTCAACACCCTCTTTGGCATTCAGTTTGATCTTACCTACGATAACACGGTGATGGCGCTCGATTCTTTCGAGATGACCGATCGATTAGCGGGATTCGAGTTATACACTGAAAACACCGGTCCTGGCATGGTGAGAGTAATATCATTCGGACTGGCGAACGAGGAGATAGGACCGCCGGTTTCATCGAGCGCTATTCTCAATTGTTGGTTTACCATCAATCAGACTGCCACACCCGGATACTATAAATTCAAGCTCGATAACGGTCGTGCTTCGGTAAGTCCTGATCCAGGGCAGGGATCTGTGGATATCCTGGTCGACACTCTGGGCGCAGTGGCTGTCGATGCCATCGGTGATGTCAATCTCGACACCAGAATCGATGTTGATGACCTGGTGAAAGTCGTAGCGTACATCATTGGCGACTACCCACTTAGCACGAGACAGTTCCGAGCGGGTGATATCAACGGCGACACCGAGGTCAATGTCGTTGACCTTGTCGGTATCATCAACATGATCTTCGCAGGCGCATCACCATCTTCGCTGCCGAAATTCGCCTACACAGGTGAGCCTGCGTCGCTCGAGGTGGTGGCTATAGAATCGGCCAACGGTCAAATCGATGAACTTCGGATTGACGCCAATCTCCCGACTGAGGTGGCAGGCCTGCAGTTCGATCTGACATATGACCCGTATGACATCGAGCTCGGCGACCCAGGCCTCACAGAGAGATCGTACGGCTTCCGGCTACGGTCGCGTGAGATCAGCGATGGACGCCTGAGAGTTCTGCTATACTTTGATCCTTCCGATATGGATAATGTAATAGATGCTGGACTCGGTTCACTCGTAACCATTCCCGTGTATCAGTCCGGCGGCATGTTATCGGATGAGCAACCCGTAAAGATGCACAATGTCGTGCTCTCTACTCCTGATGGTCGGGAAATACCAGTTGTCGAGAAATCGGGTCTGTTGCCGACGGCATTTGAGTTGAGACAGAATTATCCGAACCCGTTCAATCCGACGACGAATATCAGTTTTGCGATTGGCGGCGGTGAAGCTCAGCCGGTGAGACTGGTTATCTATAATGTACTGGGCCAGACTGTTGAGACGCTCATAGACAGCGAACTGACCCCCGGCCAATATGATGTCACGTGGAACGGCACGAGTTCTGACGGCGAGTCGCAAGCGTCAGGAGTGTACTTCTACAGTCTGCAGGTCGGCGACCGAAGAGATACTAAGAAGATGGTGTTGTCAAAATAGAAGCAAATCGTGTGCTCGTCTGCAGAAGACGGCGCACGCATTCTGCGTTGTTGAGAAAGAACTATGGATGATGTGATAACCGGATACTTCCTGACGCAATCGACTATGTATGAACGTACTGCTCTCAGTGATAATGTTGCCACTTGTGTAGTGGATAGTTGTTGGTCCTCCGGTCTGGTGTTGACGGTTGATATGCAAATGGAGAGGATAGGATCATGTTTGCACGAATGATAAAAGGATGTAGATGGGTTTGTCCCCGTATCGGTCACGCAGGACACGTTTTTCTTGTGGTGGCTTTGTTTATGCTGGGTCTTACGTCTACTACTGCTGGACAGATCCAGATCACTCCAGTTTATTCATTTTCGAATACCCAGGAGAGTACGGCTTCAACATCACTTCAGAACAGCGATGTGTCAATTGCTGGCTCGAGCCTTGAGAGTGGTAAAGACTACCTGATCTTATACTCTGCAGCCTATGGTGGCCAAAACACTAACGCGGTTCCGGTTGTTGCTGTATCGTACGGCGGAACTATCATAGCTACGGGGGCAGACGAAGGCTCATCCTCCGGTTCTCCTGAAGCAATGCGCTCGGGATCCTTGCATGGTTTCTATGTTCTTACCGGTGATGGTACCTCAGATCTGAGAATTCAGTTCCGCTCGTCCTCACTCGCCAACACCTATATAAAAGGTAAGTCCCTTGTCGCAATTCCTCTTGAGAATCTGACAGAGAATGAGGATTACTGGTATGTGGGTCAAAATGGTGACGCTGCTGAAGTGACAACTACATCATCCTTTGTGGATCTTTTGTCGACGACTTTCGACCTTCCGGAGACGGGTGATTACCTGGTTCTCATGAGTGCCGAGGGTTGGAATACTGGATCCAGTACTGATGGAGAGCAATTCCGTTCTGTTATCAATACCGAAGTTCAAAAGGCGGCCATGGCCAAGGAGTGGGAAGATGATGCAGCAAGTCGGTCATTCTCCTATGCTGAGGTTAAGAATCTGAACGCCGGCAACAACACATTTGAAATAGAGGTAGGATCTGCCCAGGGGACACAGGCGAAGTATTTTCGCAGAGGACGGATTGTGGTTGTCAAGGCTAGTTCCTTTGATCAGGTTACATCGACTAGTGAAGATTCTGATATTACTACCACTGCGATTCACCCAATCTACGACGATTTCATAACTCATTCCTTTACTCCGAATCAGCAAGAACATGTGGTGATAATCGGAAACACATGGAGCAATCAGGGCCAGAACTTCAGGAGCGTCATAACAAGACTTGAGAATTCGACCGATAACACATACTTCTCAGACTTCATTTCAGACGATTCAAAAGATATCAATGTGGATAGAGCAATGTTGTCGGTCTTTGGAGCTGAGGAGATATCCTCTCAGAAGACCTACGTGTTACAGATTTCTGGAGAGTCTCCGTATTCTACGGCGCATCACTTCCAGTATGGGGACCTGATTGTCTGGAGCATGACGCTGGCCAATCAGTCTCCGGTGCTCGATCCGATCGGACCTCGCAGTGTACTTGAGGGTGACAACCTGAACTTCGGTGTGAGTGCATCCGATCCTGACGGCACGATCCCGACGCTTACCGCCGAGGATGTCCCGACCAATGCGACATTCTCAGACAACGGTGACGGCACCGGTGTATTCGATTTCAATCCCGACTTCACGCAGGCAGGGGTTTACAATGTCAGGTTCATCGCATCCGATGGCGCATTAGCCGATACAGAGATAGTCGCGATCACTGTTACCGAGACGAATCAGTCGCCGGTGCTCGCATCTATCGGACCGAAGTCGGTTGTCGAGGGTGACAACCTGAACTTCGGCGTGAGCGCATCCGATCCAGACGGCACGATCCCGACGCTTACCGCCGAGGACATTCCTGTCAATGCGACATTCTCAG
>CBDUQR010000029.1:0-38303 GCA_965369655.1 uncultured bacterium
ATAAGATTGCGAAGTTCACGATGTATTTGGAATTCATTGGTTTCTTCGGCACTAGCGGCTACGGTGTGAATCAGTTCAACGAACCCTGGAGCATTTCGAACGCGGGGGGATTCCTCGGAAGTGGCGATATGGCGATAACAGAGGATTGGACCGACAGTTCGGGTATTCAGCGTTACTTCATAGGTACGGACATCACGGACCTGTGTGTTTCGATGTACCAGGGATCAGAACAGTGCATTTGTGCGTTTCAGTTCATGCACGTCGACTATGGAAAAGTGACCATCAGAGTGTACGACGAATCTTCGAATCTGATCAGGACCATTTGCTCCAGCGAGCCAATGGTCTCCGGCACTCAGGTGGAGTATTGGGATGGCAACGATCTCCAGGGTGATCCTGTTCCCAACGGCAACTACAGGGTGGAAGTTGTTGATACGGCAGCCTATTTTTCGGCCGAAACAGGCGAGCCGGTGAACACAGTTACACGCAACATCTGGTTCTATTTCTGTGACCTTGATTTCTGTGATTCCGGCGAGGGCGCCGACTATGGTCCCGGCGAGTGCAACAGGTCTGGAGCAATCGACATCGACGATGTGGTTTGCGTTATAAACGTGATCTTCGGCGGTGGTCCCACATGGTGCTTCCCATACAGCGGTGACGCCGATGGCAATGGGTTCGTTGACGTAGACGATGTGGTCTACCTGATCAACTACATCTATGGTGGTGGCCCGCCCCCTCCGACATGTCAGGAATGGGTCAACAGCAACGGAGTACCTGCCTGCGCAAAGTAAGTTCGGGCTGTCTGCTTAGATATGAAAAAACGGCTGCCTTGTGGCAGCCGTTTCGTATTCGCGAATATGCAGATGCGCTGCTATTTCACTTCGAGCAGTTCGACATCGAAGACCAGTGTCGAGTTCGGTGGAATGACCGGCGGAGAGCCGCGCAGGCCGTAACCAAGCTCAGCAGGGATGATCAGCAGACGCTGTCCGCCAACTTTCATCGAGGCAACGCCCTCGTCCCATCCTTTGATCACACGTCCCTGACCAATCGGGAATGGGAACGGTTTTCCGCGATCGCGCGATGAATCGAATTTCTTGCCGTCAGTCAGCCAGCCAGTGTAGTGCATCACACAGGTCTGACCAGTCGTTGGCGATGCGCCGTCGCCGACCTTCATGTCGATATACTTGAGTCCTGTTTCGGTTGTGATCGTGTCGCCATCTATCTGCGGCAACTCAGCCGACAATTTCTCCAGCTCTGGTTGTTGAGCAACGGTTTCCGTAGCAGCGGGCTTCTCGCTCGGCGTCTCCTCCACTGTACCTTCCTCAGTCGCGTCGTTGCAGCCGATGAACGCAATCAGCATCAGCGCAGTCAGGATTAAAACCAATGTCTTCATTGAACTCCTCCAATTCATCATCAGGTTCGATTTGAATAATGGTCGAAGATATGAATTCTCAGATCGAATGCAACAATAAATCTTCTGTTGAATCGATGTCGGATTGAACGTTCCGGCAGGATTCGAGTCTGAAGATTGTCGGTACAAGAAAAGTCCCCATCCACCTGCCGCTGCGGATGGGGACCGCCCAAAACCATAGTACTGTTAAAGCAAGAGATGCTCAACTCTCCTGTTCGGAGCCAACCAAAGGCTTGCTTTGACGTATATGCCGACAACAGACTATTGCAACGATCATGCCAACGCACGTTTCGCAGCCAATCTGTGATTGTCGCTCGCAAGTGATTGTATTGTGTGGGGTTACGTGATTCAGCCGATAATTCGGATTTCGTGGTCTTGGGCTGAAATATCACTGAGAGCGCAGATCCTGCTTCCGGTCAACAGCAAGAGCCGGTTACGTTCTGTAACCGGCTCTGCCACTTGCGATTATCCGAGTGCGCAGGACTCGGGGGGAGATAATCATATTTCGCGCATCAAATCTTCAACCGCTTGATCTTCGACCGAAGTGTTGCTTCGGGTATCTGAAGCAGTTTTGCTGCCTTTCGTATCACGCCACTGGTCGAACGAAGCGCCTGCTGAATCCTTTCTCTCTCAAAAGTCGCAACCTGTCCTGCCAGACCTGACGGATAATGGAGTTGCGTCTCTTGCGAAGGATCGCCGAGTTTGGCGTCGAGAGTTTCGATTACTGCCGCATGATCGCCTTCGCATTCGAGCGCCATGAGTTGAACCTCGTTTCGGAGTTCCCGGACATTCCCGGGCCACCCGTAGCTGATAATGTTCCGGATTCTATTCTCATTGAACAAGCCCTTCTGACCCCGAATATCCATGCCATTCTCCGCCATGAAGAACTTCATCAGAGCTACGAGGTCCTCTTGTCTCTGCCTGAGAGGCGGGAGATCGAGTGTCATCACAGCGATCCTGAAATAGAGATCGCGGCGGAACTGCCCTGTCTCAATGTTCTCCTCCAGGTCGCGATTGGTCGCGGTGATCAGCCTGAAGTTTACAGGCTGGGCAACGGTATCGCCGACCCTGACCACTTTCTTTTCCTCAAGACATCCGAGCAACTTCGCCTGTAGTGCGATTGGCAGGTCACCGATTTCGTTGAGAAACAGGGTCCCGCCATCCGATGCCGTGATCAGACCTTCTTTATTCTCGAGGGCGTTTGTGAACGCTCCCTTGACATGACCGAAGAGTTCGCTTTCGGCAAGCTCCTTCGGTATTGCCGAGCAATTGACTGCCACAAAGCGCCCGCCTGAACGGTTGGACGAATTGTGAATGAATTTCGCAAGGAGGTCTTTTCCGGTTCCGGTCTCGCCCGTAATGAGTATCGGAATGTCCGAGTCTTTGCAGTGATCGACAATTCGAAGAATCGACCGCATCTGCTTGTTCGCGGTGATGATTTGTACGGAATCGCCCGACGCGCCGGTCACGGCGTACACATGTCGGTTCGGTCGATCTGGAACGGTCGGCTTCGGTTCTCTGATCAGATCGGCTTCGAGTCCGATCGAGCCGAGGAGGTCGGTCGCCATGACACGATAGAAGACGCGAGTGCTATTGTCGAGCCATGTCAACTGCGCAGCCTGCTCGTAGCAGTCGGCCAGTTCATACGTGGCTTTGAGTTGCTGGAGGAGAGCAATCGCATATTCTATCTGCTGTCTGCTGTCGGTCGATGCTCCTTTGCGGTCCGAGATCAGCGCGAGCAGTTTCGTGCTTTCGGCGATCTCCAGCTTTTCATCGATCCGTTCGGCGACGTGGAGAGCCTTGCTGGCGGCATCCTCAGCCTCATCGTATCTTCGCATCCGGTAGAGAATGCCCGCTTTGATTCTTTCCGACTGGCTGATCAGGTCGCCGTCCGAGGCGATATCGCGCCCCTGCTCGATGGCGGATTGAATCGATGCGAGAGCCTCATCGAGACTGCCGGTTGCTGCCTGAAGTTCGGCTCGGTACTCGAAATAGATGGCCAGTTCGCGCTTGAGATCGTGTTCTCGTATTATGGAGAGTGCGTTTCTGAGATTTCGGCGGGCCGAATCATAGTTGGCAAGCCGTATTTCGACCAGCGCGAGCGACAGGAAAGCTTTCGAGAGACTGACGTCATTCCCGAGTTTTCCGTGTTTCTCGATCGATATCGAGAGCTTGTCCACGGCATAATTGAATCGGCCCTGGCGCAGTGCGATTCGTCCTATGTTGCCGCTGATCCTGGCGAGACGCAATTCATCGCCAAGTTCATCTGCGTAATGCCAGGCTTCGTCGAGAAGCCTGCGCGCCTCATCGTAGTCTGCTCTGAGATAGCGGATACCGGCAATCCTGTTGAGGGTGTCTATGACGCCCTCGACATCTCCCATGCGTCTGAAACTGGCGGCCACATCGCGATACTCGCGGTCGCTCCTGTCTGTTTCGCCCAGATATTGATGAGCTCTCGCGAGTTCAGTCTGTATTCTGGCCAGCAATGCATGATCAGACGTCTGGCGGACCAACTCGTACGCCTCGGCGGCAATCCTGAGCGCGTCCCGGTAGTCACCGGTCTGGTTCAGGAATGTCGCTTTGTGAAGCAGGAACTCCGGTGAGGTCGACACCTCCTCCCGGAACTCCGATTCGAGTTGCCAAAGCTTATCCGCCGCCTTCCTGAGGTCGCGGCGAGCGCAGTATCGCTCGAATTCCGCAAGCTCACCGGCAAGTTTTGGGCTGTCTGTCTTTGGCACTTGCATCACTTGGTCAGCTTTCCTGGCACATTCCTGGTTCCCACCGTGCGTGGTTGTTCGATCTTGATCGTGTACGTCTTGATGGTGGTGAACCAGAACCTGAAGATTGACCACTGGATGAGCTTCCCGCCGGTCGGGATGTCTGGATAGATCATGGTGTTTCCGGGATCGTCGTCGTTGTTGTCATCCCACGGATCACCCTCGATGACTCCTCCGCCCGGATCATCGCCCGGAGGCGGATCTGTAATTACATCCTGTCCAAGTTTGTTTCTGGCGCTCAGAGAGGATACGCTCCCGATCGCGAAGATCAGGATCACAGCTAAAATGAGAAGTTTTCTGAGTTTCATCGCGCTCTCCTTGATATGATAAATGACATTGCTACCTACTCATAGATTTAGACGGATAGCACATATAATTCGTTCAATGCCAGGATTTGGCGATGAAGCAAAAGAAGGGGATGGTACGTCAGTTACCATTAATATGGTAGCACCTAATACGCGGAAAGTCAAGTAATATCTTGAGTTACGGCGGCAGTTCTGAGGCTGTTCCGTAAGGTGGTTTCGCCGGGTCTTGGCGACGATGGAGTCGTCGGTGTGACCTGGCGATCTCTTGAAAGCTGTTGCCAGACATCGTTTCCATTTTTCGGTCACCGATCCCGATCCCCGAGGGACCGGCAGTTCACACGCCCGCCTTCGGCGGACGCAAGAACCGCCGGAACAGGTATATCTTGAGTTACGGTGGGGGTTCTAATCAGTTCCTCGATATTCAGTATCTAATGTAAAATGGCAATGCCATCAAGACAACGCCAATCAGAATGATCAGGAATATGTTGTGGACGAAGTATGGAAAAGCACACAAAACGACGCCGGCAAGGAGTGGTATTCCCTGATGTTGTCTCCTGCCATATACAAGATACCCCATACCGATCGCGCCGAATAACACGGCAGATATTATTGATGTCGGACTGTCCATCATAACATTATTATCGGCTGTTCCTTCGTTCGATCCATCTTCGCGATCCCGTGAGTACGATGTAGAATGGAATCTCTGCGGAAACCAGGGCCATTTGTACTTGATTCGATGGGGATAACCCGTTTACTTGTCATATAGACACTCAACTTCAGGTTGAACAAAAAGTCGGGATGATCGTTAGAACTGTTAGAAGAACGAATTCAGGCAGAGTGAAAATGCAAATCCGAACATACATGTACACAATTGGCTTAGTGTCTTTATTGCTGTTTCTTACGAATAGCTGCGGTAGCAAATCTGAAGATCCGATCATCGAGCCGGATCGTTATGGAACCATCACAGGATTTGTCTATCTTGAAGGCACTAACAAGCGACTTTCGGATGTGACAATCACCATTGATGGTCGCGCAGATACGACATTGAGCGGTGGCAGCACTGGCAGATACACGATTGACAGCATCCTTGTCGGTAGACACACGCTGACTGCGACACGCGATGAATACCACATGCTCTCGGTCGAAATCGATGTCCCGGACTTTCTTGTCTACAACATTGATCTCCAGATCGCGATCGATGTCGGGAATCTCCGCGGATTCGTGTGGCACCCAAAGGAGCAGTATGTCGGAAGCGCGCTTATTTCCGTCGGTGGCGAGCCCGTTGGTGCCAAGTCGACCTATTCGATCCCGGATGGAAGCTACGAAATTCTGAATGTGCCGGTGGGCGAACAGGTCATTACCTGTGACATGTTCAGCTTTCATCCCTATGAAGACACCGTCGTGATCAGCGGGTCCAGCAACGTATTCGAGATTGTATTGAGCAAGACGTTTAATGACACGATACCCATATCCTTCGATGCTACCGTGGAATGGAGTGACCTGGATCCAGGTCTGGCAAACACAAACCGGGGATCGGAATCGAAGCTCTCCGTTCTTCACTCCGCAGAAGGCGGCGGAATCGTCGACAACCGGATATTCATCGGATTGCCATCGCTGGATCCGTTCGTTGATGTCTCCGTGTTGGAGTTCGCCACTCTTGTGCTCGCCGAAGCGGTCAGCGAGGGTATCTCCGCCGATGCAATGAGAGACCCTCCATCACTTGTTGTGCGACGAGTTCTCGAACCCTGGCTTGAGATGAGCATCACCTGGATTACGATGCCTGATGTCGATACGTCCGAGGAGTTTGCCGAAATCGTGTGGCAGACTGCACACTACTGGTATGCTCGCATTGACATAATGAAAGCGTATACGGACGAAATCGGTCCAACATACGGGATCAGAATCGCCGCGCTCTCCGATGAACAGAACCGGCTTGTATATGAATCCATCAGCTTCCATTCCAGCGAAACAAACTCCCCAAGAAGAGTGACGCCCTACGTAATCATGAAGTACACAATCTGACCGCAACCGGCTGTGACGCCTCTTATCTGACTATCTATGATCAAATAATAACTCCATGTACTGAGCCGAGATTGACTCAATCCCGAATCGCTTGCCGAATTCATCGGCTGTTTTTTGACCCGTTAATGCTGGGCATCGGGAGATGAAATCTTTTAAGCGACTCGCATGCTTTTTCGGAGAAGTCTCGCCGTCGTCGAAGATATTCAGCAGTGCATGATAATCCCTAAGGAACTCTGTGGAGCTGTCGTTATGGATTCCGGCAATGTTGAGAATCGGTTTTCCGAGCGATGCGTATTCGACTATTTTGCTCGGGAGTTGGTACGGGCTGTCATTGCCGATGTTTACAAGCAGCCCGGCCTTTTGCATTTCGCTGAACACTTTTTTCCTGCTGACCGGACCATGCAGTACCAACCTGCCCTGTTTCCGCAGGTCGGCGAAAGGCTCGAAGCACTGTTGGCAATCGTTGACGGCTCCATAGAAGTGCAGATCGAGTTTGATATCGGGATGCTCATCGATAAACGTGCTGAACAGCTTCAGGAGAAACGCAGGGTTGCGAATTTTCCTGTACAGCGTGCCGACATACACGGCTCGAAATCTCCCATCATGTGTGTAATCTTCGGGTTGAAGCCCCGGGTCGGGCGGCGAGATCACCGGATGTATCACGCTGATTCTGCCCGATGACCGCTGGAACAGTTCGGCATACTTGTCCCTTGTCATCGCGTTGGTAACAGTGATATGCGCAGCCCTCTTGAAGACTTTTGATTCGAGCAGGTGATTCAGCCTCCTGTAAATCCTGTGATTGTTTGGCGGAGTTGACTCCTCGAAACTGAATGGATCGCCGATGTCGACAAGCCATCGCATGTTCGGATAACGGTGACTGAGCGCCAGCCCTGCCAGATGCGATGTATACGGATCCGACACTGTGACGTATAACAGTATCTTTTCTCGCATCACGAGCCGGGATGATTCCCGTATCGCCGAGTGAGTCCAGAGACATGAACTGTCGGGCCAGTAGACTTTCTTCCAGCTCATATCGTGGATGAATCTGATTATCCTGCCGACAGAACTTCTGATCCGGGAGGAAGTCGGTTTGTTGACGTGCTCAATCTGGCTCGATGCCGCGCGACTGCTCCTGCTGATGAGCCTAACTCTGAGGCGCTCGATTATACTCCCGCCGGTGCGAAACACTCTCACACCGTTCACTGTCTCCCTTCGAGCGAGACCGGGAGACCAGGACGAGACTACGCAAACATTCACGCCGTCCTTTGCCCACTGTTCCGCAATAGCGGTCCATCTGATTGCTCTCGGATTCAGAAACGGTGCGTAGAAGTAACAAATAATTAGAATCGAACGCTTACTGTTCTGCACCGATCCCTTCCTAATCCAATATGACATAAATCTCGACAGGAAGCTGACCGAAATACCAACAGATGTCAACAAACATCGAGCTAAGCATTGCAGAATGGCTGTTGGAGGAAAATTGCCGAGTGCCGTTACTACACTTCGGATCGGTTCGACATAGAGAACGGCGTTTTCATTCGCCGAACCGCAGATCGGACATCCTGCCCCAGAACCTGATACGAACTCTGAAGCTCATGCCTTGTGTGATCCGAGAAATACCAGCTATACGATACTTTGAGCGTAATCAGTCCGACGGCGAACAGAATGCCGCAGATCGTCAGCATCACGATCGACTGGATTCGCCTGGGACCGGATTTGATCGTCGGCGTCTCTGCACGCTCGATCACCGAGAGCCTTGGAAGCTCCTTCTCCCGCTCCATATCGCTCGACGCTTTGAGTTGCTTGAGCGTATTCAGAAGCTGTCGCTGGAAGAACACACTTTGCTCGAACCGCTCAATTTGCAGGGTCAGAGCAGGATCATCGCTTCTGAGATAATTCCTGTTCACTGCGTAGAATTCCATCTGCTCGGCTTCGGTACTGTCGACCAATTCCTGCTGTTCGGCCAATCGCTCGGCGAGGTATTGGCTTATTTCACCGGCGGCTTTCCTGTCGAGAGACTGTTTGAATAAGTCGAGTTGCTCAACATACACGTTCGTAATCTGAGCGCTGAGTGAGGATGATCGAGATGTTACTGCGATGGTCACGATTCCGATCTTTTTGTCTTTCTGTACGGATGTCAGCGAGAGGAGTTTCTGCCTCGCTTTCGTCACATCGACGATTTCCCAACGTGAGTAGAGGTTGGAGCTTTCGTTCCCGACGTCATACTTGTGAGAGAGCACCGAATCGAGTACAGGGCGGCTTTTCAGAAGCTGTACATAGACGCCCGATTCCGAGGACATTTTCGATGATAAGAGACCGGAAAGCGCTGAAGCGTCGAGAACCGAACTGACGAACATGCCTGGGCCATCTGCCGGGCCGGATGATGACGGCATAATCCTGGCCGATGCAGTGTATTCATTCGGAGTCAGGAAGAGGCAGACTGTCGACAATACGAAAACAGCAGCGGTGATCCAGTACACCATTCTCCGCTTCTCTCTGACCTGTGAGAGAAGAATATCCAGGAACTGCAGGTCCCGCTGTTCGCCATTTCGTACGATGTTGACACGTGAATGCATACGCTCTGTCTCCCGCAGATCACTCTGCAAACGGCGTGCCGCATATATCCTGGTGGAACCCTTAGCGGTGCAATATGTTAGTGAATAGAAGCTGACGGGATAATGGAAAGATTTTCCTTGCTATCGGAACATGCTGCCGTTCTATTGAGAGTTGCAATTGAGATGGTAGCAGCACATTGAGAGTGAATGTGGACAAGCTGAAAATTTCGCTCGGCTATAGATCATACGAAGAGCGCGTGCGGCTCTACACACTGGAACGATTCGGCAGTCTGATCCGTGAAGCCGGGCTGACAACTCTCGGCATCCTCGGCGATTACGACGGCAGCCCATTCACACCGAAAGTGCCGCGGCAAATATGGTATGGAGTGAATAAAGGATAGCGACTGATTAAAGATATTGACAATAATCGTAAATATAAAATGGAAAACAATGAGACCGATAAGCAGATCGCAGGTTTGCAGAAATTCTGTGATTTAGTTAAGGGAATCAAAAGCCACAAAATAAACAAAGGCTGGGGGTATTCCGTGGGTTGGAGTGTTGATGGCTCCGGAGATATAGTTCAGTTCGATGAACCTGACGAGGAAGAGTTAAGGTCTTATCTACTAGATGTAAGAAAACTTGTTCTCGGAAGAAGTCCTTACAAAATCGAGACCATCAGGAATATCGTTCGAAAAGTGCTCACTGATGACATCGTTATCAAGCAAGTTGATGCCATTGGTAGAAACTACAAAGAAATGTTCCGCGAACCCCTTAGATGGTTTAGAAACCGAACAGGACGCGTTGACTTGCAACCATCACAAATCGTAGATATTTATCTAAATGCTGAGTATTTTCATGATGACGTTGAAAAGAAGATGAAACTTGACAAATTGAGGTCTGAGCACCCAATTGAAATCCGAACATTGTTCCACTCAGGAATTCGCGCAATCGTTTACAATGCAGATCAGTTAGCTCAACTTATTAGGAAGCACATTCTGAAAGAGGTGTGATTTCAAAGAGCGCAACTTTGTTTCTGAAGCATGAGGTATTATAAATGAAAAAGCGATGTGATTGGCCTGCTAATGACCAGTTGATGGTCGAGTATCATGACAAAGAGTGGGGTGTGCCGTTGCATGACGACCGGAAACTGTTCGAGTTCATGGTACTCGATGCATTTCAGGCAGGCTTGTCCTGGTCAATCGTTCTCAGGAAGCGCGAAAACTTCCGCAAGGCGTTTGATAATTTCGATTTCGAGAAGATCGCTCGCTACTCCGAGAAAAAGATCGCGAAACTGAGCAACGACGCAGGGATAATCAGGAACAAACTCAAGATCAGCGCCACTGTCACAAATGCTCAGGCATTCATCGAGGTGCGCCGGGAGTTCGGATCGTTCGATAAGTACATATGGAGTTTCACCGGCGGCAAGACCATCAAGAACAAGTGGAAGGCGATGTCTGAGCTGCCGGCAAAGTCCGAGGAATCGGATGCCATGAGCAAAGACCTGAAGAAACGTGGGTTCAAGTTTGTCGGTTCGACAATCTGCTATGCGTTCATGCAGGCGGCGGGCATGGTCAACGACCATGCCACGAGTTGTTTCAGGTACAAAGAAATCAACAGGATGGGTAAGTAGCTTCAAATATCGAATTATGCTACAGGGAGGATCAGCGAAATGGCAAAAGGCAAATTCGGCACTGTGATTAACTGCATGGATGGGCGGACGCAGCTTCCGGTCAATGAGTGGATGAGAAAAGAATACAGTCTTGACTATGTCGATACCATCACCGAGCTGGGACCGGACAGGATGCTGGCGGAGAATGACGAAACGACTATGCCATCGATCAGGAAGCGTGTTGCGATTTCAGTTGAGAAGCATGATTCCGACATTGTTGTTGTGGTGGCTCATCACGATTGCGCCGGAAATCCGGTACCCAAGGACGAGCACATCAGACAGGTTCACAAAGCGATCGATCTGATCAATGGCTGGAATCTGCCGGTCAAAGTCATCGGCGTCTGGGTCGATGAGAACTGGCAGGTCGAAGCGATCGACTGAGATTTTCGTTGCTCTCCAATGTCGAAACGGTTATCCTTACAGAGGACAGGCAAAAACATCTTTGACATTTCATCGCTGAGTCCGTCTGAATATATGACATGACAAATGGTGCCATGTCTAAAGCGAGGAGGAATGGCCATGAGAAAGACAATATCCATTGTAATTGCGATCGGGGTAGTTTTGCTGGCATTGAGTTGTTCTGAGACAATAACGCCACCCAATGATCCCCCCGACACTCCACCGCTTGGACTTTCACTCAATGACAAACAACTCGCCCAAAGCAGCAACGAGTTCGGGTTCAAGCTTTTCAAGAATATTGCCGGTGATGACGGTGGCTCGAATATTCTGATCTCACCGCTATCGATCTCGATGGCGCTTGGGATGACGCTGAATGGCGCGGCAGGGGAAACGCTGGAGGCGATGCGGGAAACTCTCGAATTCTCAGGGATGACAGAAGATGAGATCAACAAGAGTTATCGCAATTTGATTGATTTCCTCGGGTCGCTTGACCCGAAGGTGAAGCTCGAAATAGCGAACTCTATCTGGGCAAGACTCGAATTCGTTGTCGAGCAGGAATTTCTGGACATCAATCAAAGCTTCTTTGATGCCGAGGTCCGTCAACTCGATTTCGGTGATCCGTCAACTGTTGATACGATCAACGCCTGGGTCAGCGAAAATACAAATGGAAAAATCGAAAGCATCATAGAGTCCATCTCGCGCGATGTGGTGATGTATCTGATCAACGCCGTTTACTTCAATGCAGAGTGGAGTGATCCGTTTGACACAAACTCGACGATCAACGCCGCGTTTTACAAGATGGACGGCACGATTACCGACTGCAAACTGATGCGAGACTGGATGGATGTTCCTCACGTGTTCAATGATGAATTGAAGGCTGTGGAGTTGACTTACGGTGATGGTACATTCGGAATGGTGTTGATTCTGCCGAATCACGGCGTCGAGCTCTCTGAGATCATTGAACAACTCGACGACGAATGGTGGAGTTCACTTGTCGATTTGATGGTTGACCGGAACCTCGACATCTCTCTGCCACGATTTAAGTTCGAGTTCGAGGATCAGCTAAAAGACAATCTTTCATCATTGGGGATGGATATTGCATTCGATGCTGGGCGAGCCGATTTCACAAAGATCAATAGAAATGGTGGACTATTCATCAGTCGGGTGAAACACAAAACTTTTATCCGTGCAAATGAATTTGGCACCGAAGCAGCAGCGGTGACATTAGTCGAGATTAGCCGTTCTTCCCTGCCGGATCCTGATTTTCTGGCAAACAGACCATTCCTGTTTGCCATTCGCGAACGCCAGTCTGGATCGATACTGTTTATCGGGCAAGTGACAGATCCAGGGTTTGAGTAAGGAGGGATTAGAAAAGCGACAACTGATCGTCAGACTTGCCATCCGAGCCGATCTTGAGCGCGGCGTTCGCGCTGATCCTACTCTCGACTATTCTCGCGAGTCGCTTGTGCATCACGAAGTATTGCTTGCCGTCTTCAGGGCGCTGAGACATTCGTTTGAGCGATCCATCGGAAAGTCCCAGAACACTCTCGACCATAATCTCGACGCTTACAGCCAGTGATTTCGCACGCAGTGATTCTATCGTATCGTCAGGTTCAACATCGATTTCTCTGAAAAGAAGAATGTCGCCGGTGTCGATGCCGGTATCTATAAAATGAAGCGTCACTCTCGGTTTCATGCCGAGATACAGACTCCATTCGAGCGCGTTCATCCCACGCACTTCAGGCAGCGGTCCCATGTGAGCATTGAGAATACCCTCAATCGGCGCTTCGACAATTGCCTTTCTGAATATGCCTCCACCGGCATTTATCAGGATATCCAGCCTGTTTTCTTTCACATATCGAACTGTCTCCCATGTGTTCACACTCTTGAAACGCCTGAAATCGATTTGTCTCTCTTGACACAGACCAGCAAGATTCGCATTCAATGAGCTGACATCATGTGCGGCGGCCAGAAATCTGAATCTGTCGGGTGAATCGCCGCTTGATCCTCCCAATCTATGCGAGAGCCGGGTAACGACCGACCTGACGCCATTTTTACCGATCTCCCTCCTGAGCTTCACCGTTGCCGACTTCTCGGTCGACACCACAGATACAGGGGTCACGCCTGCATCCGAGAGTGCGCAGATGAGCGCTGAAGCATACGGATTGCGGGATGAGTCTGTGGTGATTCCAACTCTCATGCGTTCACCGCCTTGAGTTGTCGCATGACCGATTCCTGAAGCATGATCGCATCGACGAAAAATTTCGCCGCCCAGTTGGGATATGTGTACGGCGCATATCCTCCCCAGATCGGATACGATCCGGCGATGCCTCCGCGCACACCAGGATTCGACGAGTCGAGCGACTGCGTCGCCTTC
Organism: uncultured bacterium; assembly: GCA_965369655.1. Lineage (GTDB taxonomy): Bacteria > Zixibacteria > MSB-5A5 > JAABVY01 > JAHJOQ01 > JAJRZO01. The sequence goes on from CBDUQR010000029.1 coordinate 13,513, forward strand.
GCCTGATCCAGAATCTTCAGCGCCGAGTTCAGATAGCGCGCATCACCAGTCATTTCGTAAATCTTGATCCAGATCAACGCGATCTGGCAATTTCCGGTCAGGCAGGAGTAATCGGCTTCCGGCCTGAAGCGATCGTTGAATCTCGCAGGCATATATTTCGGCATCGAGTATGGATCGATCTTGCGCAATTCGTAGCGTTTCATCAGGTTCTCGGATGCTTTCAGCACGATCCCTTCGACACGTTCGCGAAGCTCTCCGGAGAGGTATTTCATCGATTCGAGAAGCCCGCGAATCGTGTAAGATATCGTGTGCGTGAGTGGTATTTCACCGTCCGAAAATGACATGCGATCAATCCAGCCATTTTCCGATGCATGGTCTGTCACCCACCTGATATGACGACACGCGGAATCGCGCAGCCGATCATCTGCGCAGAACTCGGCAGTCTCCAGCATCGGCCACGCCACCCGTGTATGATATGCGTGCGGCAGATCGAGATATGTGTGTCTGCTCCACTTGCCGTCATCGTCCTGAATGTCAGCCAGCCAACTCCCGGCGCGGCGGGAGCATTCGAGATATTTCGACTCGCCTGTCTTACGATAGAGGGAATTCCATCCGATCATCACCTGCCCGGTGTTGAACACGATAGGATAGTCATTGACTCCGACGCCTCCGCCGACAGCGCCGCATTCGAGTTGTATCTCGGCCTCCCAGTCGCCCATCCGAATGGCTCTGTCGCGATATGATTCATCACCGGTTTCATCGGCGTAACCGAGAAATGTCGGGATAGCATAGCCGGTGGTCTCCGGATACGGATCAGACCAGCCGTTGTCGAAGCTGTAGCCGCCGGATACTCCCCCGCACCCTGTAATGTCCTGTGCTCTGCAGAGCCATTCAATCGCAGCGTGAAGACTTGCAGAATCTACATGATCCTTTGACCGGATTCCTCGTCTGTCTCTGAGAATTATATCAAGATGCGATGGTCTGCGGTATCTGCCAAGACACCTGCCTGCGACCAGGATAAGCTTTCCAATCACGCCCTACCTCAACACAGACCTTCTTCAATGCGGCCTGTCGATTGTATTCTACGAGAGAACTTCCTCGGATTCAACAAGAAACGCGGTTACCTGTAGTATTGAAAAGATGGATCGACTCAGGATCAGGCAAGACGCGGATGACATCACCCGATACAGGCATCGTCTGCGTCCTCAGGCGAACGATGATTTCGTTATCACCGTAGAGACCGTGGACATAGCTGCTTTCGCCGAGATACTCAGTCGAGACGACTTCGACCGGAATCCCGTCGCTCTCGACTATTCGACAGTCATCCGGTCGAAATCCGAGCATCAGTTCTGTTTCGTCAGTCACATCGCGCAGGGTCGGGCACTCGATGATAATGTCATCGGCTATTTTCAGGCTGGAGTTCCCGTCGTATCTGGCTCTCAGCACGTTCATCCTTGGAGTTCCGATGAACTGCGCGACGAACAGACAGGATGGCTTTTCAAATACCTGGCGGGGCGTTCCGACCTGTTGAAACAGACCCTGATAGAGAATTGCGATCCGATCTCCCATTGTCAGGGCTTCCTCCTGGTCGTGCGTGACATAGACGGCGGTAGCGCCGAGCGATTGCATCAGGCGCTTGATCTCCGACCTCATCGAGACACGAAGTTCGGCATCGAGATTCGACAGCGGTTCATCGAAAAGAAACAGCTTTGGATGCCGCACGATCGCCCTGCCGACAGCAACCCGCTGTCTCTCCCCTCCGGAGAGCGTTCGCGGTTTCCTTAAGAGCAACTCGGTCAGTCCGAGAAGTTCCGCCGTATGCCGGACACTGCGATCTATGTCGCTGCGGTCCTGCCGTTTCATTCTGAGTGGGAAAGCGATATTATTGTAGACTGTCATGTGGGGATAAAGCGCGTAGTTCTGGAAAACCATCGCGACATCCCTGTCTCTGGGCGGATGATTTGTGACATCGCAATCGCCTATGCGGACCGTACCGCTGTCGGCGCTTTCCAGCCCTGCGATTATGCGCAGCAGAGTCGATTTGCCGCACCCGGACGGACCGAGGAGTACGAGGAATTCCCCGTCGGAGACCTCGACATCGCACTCTGTAATGACCGTCTGACCGTCGAACGCTTTGCTGAGACCTTCTATGACGAGTTTAGCCATATCGGGTTCAAGTTATCATCACCCGATTCCCGCCGCAAGCAATTAAACTTTGAACAGGATCGCTCTGAACATATATTGGAAAAAACTGGGAAATCGGAGCAGGATATAATGACAGAGTTTTCAGATTCCATCTTCAAGGCATACGATGTCAGGGGGATATACGGGAAGGACCTCGACGACACAACAGCGTATCTTTTCGGACGCGGGCTGGTCAGGTACCTGAAATGCAGGAATGCCGTAGTTGGACGCGACATGAGGCTGTCGTCTCCACAGCTTGCGCGCAATATCGTGCGCGGCATCAGCGACGAAGGCTGCGACGTCACCGACATCGGCATGACATCCACTGACGGTCTCTACTTCGCGGTGGGGAAATTCGGCCATGACTGCGGCGTGATGATAACCGCGTCCCACAATCCGTCTGAGTACAACGGATTCAAGGTATGCAGGACCGATGCCGTGCCTCTATCAGGAAGCGAAGGACTCAACGATATCAGGGACATCATCAAAGAGGACCTCGGTAATCCGCCCGGCGGCGGCCGAGTGACCAGCAAGGACTACTCGAGCGCGTACACAGACCATGTACTATCGTTTATCGATACATCGAAAGTCAAGCCCTTCAAGATCGTCATCGATGCAGGTAACGGCATGGCCGGACTGACCCTGCCGCCGGTATTTGAGAAGTTGCCGTGTGAGATCATTGAACTCTACTTCGAACTCGACGGCTCATTCCCCAATCATCCGGCTTCGCCGATCGAGCTGGAAAACATAGCTGATCTTCGTCAGAAAGTGCGTGAAACCGGCGCCGATCTCGGAGTCGCATTCGATGGTGACGCCGATCGGATGTTCCTCGTCGACGAAAACGCGAAACCGCTGGGCGGAGACATGGTCACGGCGATGGTAGCCAAGAGCATCCTCGGCAAAGAACCGGGCGCGACCATTCTTTATAATTTGATCTGCTCGAAAGCCGTTCCGGAGACTGTCGAAAGATACGGCGGCACCGCCGTGCGTACGAAGGTCGGGCATGCGCTCATAAAGCCGCTGATGAAGCAGCACGACGCCGTATTCGGGGGCGAGCATTCCGGGCACTTCTACTTCAGGAAAAACTGGTTTGCCGATTCAGGACTGATAGCGCTCCTGGTATGCCTTGAGCTACTGTCGGAGGAAAACCGCCCGCTCTCACATGTTGTCTCGGAACTCGATCAGTATGTCCGATCGGGTGAAGTCAACTCCACTGTCCGGGATATACCGGCGAAGCTCAATCAGATTAGAAACAAATATTCGGATGCTAAGATCGACGATCTTGACGGGATTACCGTCGATTGCGGCGACTGGTGGTTCAACGTTCGGCCTTCAAATACCGAACCTCTGCTCAGACTGAACATGGAAGCTGCGAATCGCGAGCTGCTGAATGCCAGGCTTCCCGAAATACTCAACCTCATACGCGCCGACTAAAGGTTTTCACGTTTCGTTCGAAACTATAATAAGAGGGTCAAACGGTATGGAATATGTTTGAGAAAACAACTGTACTTGTAGTCGACGACGATCCAATGCTTCTGTCGCTCCTGACGGACACTCTGGATTCGATCGGGTATGATTCTGTTTCTGAGCCGGATGCTGAATCGGCTCTTGAACGTTTGAGTCACAACAGCATAGATATCGTCGTCGCCGACATCAATCTGCCCGGGATCGACGGTCTCGAACTGGCGCGTCGGGTCAAGAAAGACCGTCCCGAGATCCCTGTGATACTGATCACGGGCGTGAGCATGAAAGATATCAAGTCGCGGGCTTTCAAGGCCGGCGCTGACGGATTTCTCGACAAACCATTCAGAATTACAGTCATAGAACGCCTTATGGAGCAGCTTCTGATGAGACGCACCACGGGCGGTTCGACTGTCCTCGTGATCGACGACGACGAGATGAGTCGAACTGCACTCAAAGAGCAGTTACAGCAAATCGGCTACGATGCCAGCGCGGCATCGGGAGGCAGGGAAGCTCTCGATATGTTGCAAAACAAGCACTTCGATATTCTCATGACCGATCTGATGATGCCGGAAATGGACGGCATCGAGTTGTCACGCAGGGTCAAAGAGGTGGCGCCATCCACCCATGTTGTTATTTTCACAGGAAGTGTGCCGAACGACGAGGAGAAGTCGGTCATCTATACGGCTGCTGATGCCTTTCTCCCAAAACCGCTTCAACTCGAACAGGTATCACTGACTCTTTCGAGTTTCGAAAACATCAAATAGGAATTACTGAACTCGTTCATGCTCTTCTCTCAGCCGGAGCTTCAATGCTGTGGAGTTGATACTGCAACTGATACAGCTTCCAGTAAATACCGCGCTGCTTCAGTAGTTCATCATGTGTGCCCGATTCGCGCAGACAGCCTTTGTGCAGGACCAGAATCCGATCGACCTTCTTGATCGTAGATAGACGATGCGCGATGATTATCGACGTCCTGTTTTTCATCAGTCTTTCCACAGCTTCCTGGATCAACATTTCTGTCTCGGTATCGACCGACGACGTCGCTTCGTCTAAGATCAGGATTCCCGGATCATACGCGAGCGCCCTTGCAAACGAAAGGAGTTGTTTCTGCCCAACCGAGAGCGAAACGCCTCTCTCTCCGATTTTGAATCCGTACCCGTTCGGCAGCCTGTCGACAAACCTGTCGAGATTTGCATCCCGTGCAGCCGCCCGCAGCTTCTCGTCGGTGATGGATGAATCGCCCAACCTGATGTTCTTGTCAATGGCTCCTGAGAAAAGAAAAACATCCTGCAGCACCAGCCCGATATTCTCGCGGACGTCATGCGTCGGAATATCCTTGATATCGATCCCATCGAGACGGATAGAACCTTTCTGATGATCGTAGAATCTCATGAGCAACCCGGATGTCGTGGTCTTGCCGGACCCTGTTGCTCCTACAATCGCCACTTTCTCTCCCGGTTCGATGTTGAACGACAGATCCTTGATGACCCATTTGTCTTCGTCGTACGCAAACCAGACCCGGTCGAATTCGACCCTGCCCTGGCACTGTTTCCACTCTTTCGGACCTGGCTGGTCGCCGAAGCTCGGCTTCGTATCGAGCAAGCCGAATACTCTTTCTGCAGACGCCATTGCAGACTGAAGTATGTTGTATTTCTCGGAGAGGTCCATGATAGGCCTGTAGAATCGTTCGACATACTGCGTGAAGGCCACGAGCGTTCCGAACGTCAGAGCGCCCTGAATCACCTCGCCGCCGCCATACCAGATAATCAGCGCGAGAGACACAGCCGAAAGCACCCTCACGATAGGGAAGAAGACAGCAAAGTACATCACCGACCTGTGATGCCGCTTCATCAGTTCCAGGTTTATGCTCGCGAATTTCTGGTAGACTTTTGTCTCCTGACGGAAAAACTGCACTACGGGCATGCCCGAAACATGCTCCTGGATGAACGCGTTGAGCCTGGCGATGAATCGCCTGATGTCTCGGTATGCGTTTCGGACCTTCGCCCTGAACAGGAATGCCGCAAACGACAGCACCGGAAGCACGGTCAGCGTAACCAGCGCCAGCCTGAAATCAATCGCGAGCATGAATCCCACGATTCCGAACAGCATTACGATGTCGCCGATGATGGTTACGACGCCGGATGAAAGAAGTTCGTTGAGCGCGTTGATATCGGTCGTGACGCGCGTGATTATTCTACCGACAGGATTTCCATCGAAGAACTTCAGATCGAGACGCTGCAGATGCGAAAAGAGCTGCATCCTGAGTCTATAGATCGCCATCTGGCCGACCCACTGCATTGTATATATCTGTGCCCAGGTCACGGCAAAACTGAGAAGAATCAGCGCAAGATACACAATGCAAATCATGCCAAGCCCCTGAACATCTTTCTGGATCACGTACTCGTCGATGGCATGCTTGATCACAACCGGACCGAGAAGCTGAAGGCCTGAACCGAGCAGGAGCAGTACTGCCGCGAGCAACACGTATTTCCTGAAAGGTTTCAGATAGACCAGCAGCCTTTTCATTAACCGGGAATCGTAAGCCTTCCCGGTCAACTCGTCTTCATGGAAATATCCGGTCAACGAAGCTTCTCCAGTTGCTCTTCGAGTTCCTGCCTTTCCACGATGTCGGCGTAGAGCGGACACGTCGCGATCAGCTCACCGTGGGTTCCCGAATCGATCAGGCAGCCATCGTCGAGCACATGAATGAGATCAGCCTTCCTGATTGTCGATATGCGGTGCGAAACGATTATCGTGGTGCGTGAAGCCATCACAGATTCGAGTCCGGCGAGTATCAATTCTTCCGTTGCGGTATCGACTGCCGAGAAAGCATCGTCGAGGATCAGAATATCCGGGTCTCTCGCAATGGCTCTGGCGAGAGCTGTCCGCTGTTTCTGACCTCCGGAAAGCGTGACCCCGCGTTCGCCGATGAACGTCTCATATCCATCAGGGAAATCCCGGACATCGCCGTCGAGTTGCGCCAGCAAAGCTGCTTTTTCCGACGCCTCGCGATCAACCTCAGGCAAACCGAACGAGATATTCTCGTAGAGCGTATCGGAGAAGAGGAACGACTCCTGCGGCACATACCCGACCATCTCGCGAAGCCTGTCGAGAGGTATCGCGTTGATTTCTATTCCGCCGATTTCGATCCCGTCGTCATCGATCCGGTATGCCCTGACAATCAGGTCGAGCAGCGTCGATTTGCCACAGCCTGTCCTGCCGACGATTGCGGTTGTCTTGCCCGCAGGTATATATAAACTGATATTCCTTAGGACATTCCTGTCCGTGTCCGGATACGCGAAAGAAAGATCATGGAATCTGATTTCGGGTTCTATCCTGCCGACATCCTTCATGTTTTCCGCATCTCTGACTTCCGGAATGATATCGAGGATACTCTCGATTCTTTCGAGCGACGCCATGCCGCGCTGATAGAGTGTGATGGTCCAGCCGATGGCCATCACCGGCCAGACAAGCATCATCAGGTACAGCATGAATGCGACGAGAATGCCAAGAGTCATCGAGTCCTCGATGACGAAGCGGCCTCCGAAGAAGAGCACTATCACCAGGATCAGCCCGACCTCGAGGCCGACTATCGGCTGGAAAAGCGCCAGCAGCCTGGCGAACTTGAGATTCAATCGGACATATTCGTCATTGAGATCGCCAAAGTCATCGATCTGACTTTCTTCCTGATTGTAGGCCTTGACCACCCTCACTCCGGAGATACTCTCCTGAACAAACGCGGTAAGCGTCGAAAAATGCTCCTGGATACTGTAAAACAGGGTGTAGACACGGGCTGCGACTTTCTTGAAGGTAAACGCCAGGATCGGGAAGGGGAGCATGGCAATCAGCGTCAGTTTGGGACTCAGTATTGTCATCAGTACGACCGCTAACGATCCCATTACCAACGTGTTGGAGAATTGCATGATCCCGGGTCCGACCATCAGTCGTACCGCTTCGACATCGTTCGAGAGACGGGCAATGATATCGCCGGTGCGCGTCTTGTTGTAGTATGATCGCGGGAGCTTCAGAAGCTGATCGACGAGTTCGTTCTTGATATCGCGCTCGATCATCCGTGAAGCCCAGATGATCGTCCTGCGCAGGAAGAACATGAAGAACCCGCCCAGAAGCGCCGCCACTACAACAGCGAGACCATAGCCAAACATGCTCTCACTTGTGGCCGTGCCAGCCTCGAGGCTCTCGATCGCATCTTTGATCAACCACGGTACCGCCAGGCTGAACAGACTGGTCAGGACAATGGCGACCGCGCCGGCATAGAGATAGCGCCGGTACTTGCCGAGATACTCGAATACCTTCTTCAGACTTTTCTTTTTCGCGTTACCAGACATAAACAGGAATCACCGAATCGGATGCGTTGCCGCGCTGCCCTCAAATCAAATTGAGCTTTACATAAGGTTAAGCAGTATATATTAACATGGTAAAGATGTCAAACGCTTACGATACGCAAAGGTTCCTGTGCGATCCGACAGTCGGCAGGCTCGCCAATTACATGCGAATGATCGGTTATGACACTGCATCGATGGCGAGTCATGTCGCGAGTGATATTCTCGATATCGCACTTGATGAAAACAGGACCATTCTGACGAGAAACAGCAGTCTCGCAAATATGAAACTCGCGCGTGATGTCATACTGCTGAACGACGACGATCCGTGGGAGCAGCTCAGGCAGGTTATCAGGGCTCGACATCTCACAATTGAGAGGACGAGAGTCCTGACAAGATGTCTGATCGACAACGAGATATTAGTTCCGATATCCCGGGAAGATGTGAAAGACAGAGTCTGGCCGTACGTCTACGCTACTCAGGAGAAATTCACCATCTGCCCTGCGTGCGGCCGTGTTTACTGGCCCGCCACGCACGTCGAAGCGATGCTGGCAAAATTGAAGCAGACAGGACTGATATCTTAGTTGTCGTTGCGAACCGCACTGTGTCAAGACAACATTTGTCTTGGTTTTCCCGGCTGGTGAATTATATTCACGCCCATGAGAGTGTGATTTGTTTCACATGAATAAGACGTGCATAGGGGAGAATCGATGAGCATCAGGATTGTCAGGTACATTCTTCAGGCGTTCTTTCTCGCTTCAATCATATATCTCGCGCTTGGGTGGGGATCGAACGGCTTCGAGTCGTTCTGTCCGTTTGGAGGCGTCGAAGCGATCTATGGGCTCTTTACCCACGGCAATTTCACTTGCGCGCTGGCGCCGCTCAATCTCTCAATGTTCATCGGAATACTCCTGCTCACTATTTTGACAAAGCGATCGTTCTGCGGCTGGGTCTGTCCACTCGGCACTATCTCGGAGTGGATCGGAAGATTCGGGGACAAGGTCTGGAAAAAAAGACCCCGGATACCTCGCGCTGTTGATCGGTACCTGCGGTATCTCCGTTATCCCGTTCTCGCCGTGATACTCTATTTCACATACACAATCGGCGACCTCGTATTTCGCGGTTATGACCCGTTCTACCTGATATTCTCCGGCATGGGACACGGCAGTCTCGGCTGGATCAGCATCGGCGTGATGGTGATCTTTGTCATCGGATCATTCTTCCAACCGATGTTCTTCTGCAGATATTTCTGTCCGTTAGCGGCGGTGCTTGACCCATTCTCGAAAATCGGTCTTGTCAGAATCACAAGAGACGCCGAAACATGCATAGACTGCACACTCTGCAACAAGAGATGCCATTTCGGAATCGATGTCATGTCGTTGCATAAAGTGACTCACCGCGATTGCGTGAACTGCCTCGAATGCGTCGAGGCCTGCCCAATCGAGGATTGCCTCGAAGTCAGGATATTGTAGGAGTAATAGAGATGAAAATCCCGAAGGCTGTGATACCGATTCTGGTTTTGGTTCTCGTGGCTGGCGGCTATGTTATTCAGCCGATGTTCTTTTTCCCGACCAACGAGATCGCGCTCGGTGCCACCGGTGATTCGACAGTCGAGTTCACTGTCGATGGCCTGAAATGTCGCGGCACTGCCGGATTCTTCACAAGCCAGTTCGAGAACACACCAGGAATAGAGAGCATCACCACTTATGCGGCGAACCACAAAGCGATATTCGTGTACGACTCCAAACTGATCGACCCGGACAGGATAAAAGTGCTCTTCGAGAGGGAATTCAGGATGCGCGACGGTACGTTTAGGTCTGTGTTCAAAGAAGTGGATTGTTCAGAACAATAGTCAGGCCGCAACTATGTTGCACCAGTCTTCATAGTCGGCGTTCTTCGCGTGAATAACCGACCAGTAGAGATCAGATAGCTCTCGCGTTATCGGCCCGCACTTCCCGGAACCGATCTTTCGTCCTTCGATCATCGTGACCGCATTGATGCCTGCGCCGGTACCGCACAGGAAAACCTCGTCGGCGTTGTACATGAATCTCGGCGTGAACAGCCGTTCCTCAGCCTTCAGCCCGAGGCCCCTCCTGCAGAATTCAAAGATCGATCGACGCGTGATCCCATCGAGTGGACCGGCTGAGAGCGAAGGCGTATAGCACTTGTTCTTTCTGACCACGAACAGATTCATGCCGAACGCCTCGGCGACATGACCATCGATGCTCTTCATCAGCGCAATCGTTCCGCCTCGCTCCGAGACCTCACGCTGTGCGATGAACGAACCGACATACGTTCCCGTGATCTTACCGATTGACGGAACAACCGATGGCGGGATGCGGACATTCTTCGAGAACAACGTATCGAACTCCCGGAGATGAATCTTGTTCACCGGCTGGCAGAAGATCGCAAGGTCAGTAGTCACCGGCCTGCCAAGTCCGAGACCGTGCGGATTGCAGTAGATCATCGGTCTCACATACGTGTCTTTCGGCAGACTGTTCTTCAGGACCAGTTTTGTTATCAGCGTCGAAATCTCATCGTGTGTCGCTGGCGATGCGATGTGCAGGGCGTCACATGTTCTGAGAAGGCGGTCTATATGATCGTCGAGTCTGAAGAGATTCCAGCGCTTGCGGCCAAGATAGAACGCCTTCATCCCCTCGAACGCGCAGGTGCCGTAGTTGAAGGCATGAGTCTTGATCGAGACGGTCGCCTTCTCTTCCGGGACAATCTTCCCGTTGATATATGCGTACAATTTCGCGCTCAATCGAGTATTTCCTTCAGAGCCTGCAACGCCAGCACGTAGCCGTGTTTACCGAATCCGGATATCAGCCCGTGTGCACCGCGCGCCGTGACCGATGTCTGCCTGAAATCCTCGCGGGCATTGATGTTCGACAGATGCACTTCGACGACTGGCACGGATATGGACTTGACAGCGTCGAGAATGGCCACCGATGTATGCGAGTATCCTCCAGGATTGAGAATCACACCGTCGGCCTCGCGACCTGCCTGTTGGAGCCGGTCGATGATTTCACCCTCGATATTGGACTGAAAGAATGTCGCCTCGATGCCGAGTCCGGCGGCCTCATGCCCGACATATTCATTGATATCATCGAGAGTATCAGCGCCGTATATGTCAGGTTCCCGCGTTCCTGTCAGATTCAGGTTCGGGCCATTGATCACAACTATTTTCTTCATCGCACACTACTCCATCTCTTAGTCACGGCGGTATATGCAGACTTGAAATCTCTCTTGCTTATCGGGCGTACAATTGGTTGAAACATCGATTTGAGCAGCACGAAATTGACTCCGGCTCCGGTTCTTTTTTTGTCACGCCCGATTATATCCCAGAGGCTACCAGTCGCGGCGGTCTCCATCGGGAAATTCCTGTAGAGTTGTGCGATCTGATCGTGTCCCCACTGAAAAGTTTTCTCGTCGAGTGAACAGAGTTTGCGCGAAAGCTCCAGAGCGACGAGCATCCCTGCAGCGACCGCTCTGCCATGAGGCATGCTCCGTTTGTACCTTGCGAAGACTTCGAGCGCATGCGCGGTGGTGTGTCCGAAATTGAGAACCATGCGCAGCCCCGATTCATACTGATCTTTTCTGACGACATCGAGTTTCGACCTGATCCCCTCTGTTATCATTTGCAGTAGTATCGTCTGATCACTCGATTTCTGATAACGCGAGAACAGGCTGCGGAGTTTGCGCGACTTGATAAGTGCCATTTTCAGGAGTTCGGAGAGACCTTCGGTAAAATGCGCCCTGCTCAGAGTCGTCAGGAATTCGGGATCGACAAGAATCGACATCGGCTGCTTCACCGTGCCGATCATGTTCTTGGCGTCAGCCAGATTGATCCCATTCTTTCCACCAATTGCGGCGTCGACCTGTGCGAGAAGCGTGGTCGGAACCAGAATGTGATCGATTCCCCGCATGAATGTCGCGGCTGCGAATCCGACAATATCGCAGATCACGCCGCCCCCCACTCCGATCAGGATCGAACCACGATCGGCTCCGTTGTCGAGCAGCCACCTGTGAATCCTCATCTGGGTTCGATAGCTCTTGGTCGATTCACCCGGCGGAAGTACGAGCATCTTTGCCGAGCCGCGATGACGCTTGATGACTCGGTCGAAATACGACCCTTGATAATGCACCAGGTTCTTGTCAGTGATAACAAACGCGGATGAGCAGCCGGAGTCTTTTACGATTGAAGGGACCAAGCCGGCGACGCCGTGATCGACCTCGACCCTGCAGGATACCGCCTTGCAGCTGAATTTGATCGTGAGACTACTCATTCTCAGTCATCCGATTTTCAGTGCGTGCAGGGGCTATGCCCCTGCGTCTTACGTCGGGGCACAGCCCCGACGAGCACAGATTTCTATTACACAATCCGCAACTTCATGGAGAGAAAGATCGTCGGTGATTATTTTCTGGTCAAGGCTATCGTAAATCGCTTTTCTCTCGTTCATAATTTCTTCGATCCTGCTCTTCATGTCCTCTCCCTTCAGAAGCGGGCGGCCTGACTGATCAGCGAGTCGTTTCATCAGGGTGTCGCAGGTTGCGCAGAGACAGATGATAATACCGTTTGCCGCCAGGTTGTCCCTGTTTTCTTCGGGGATCATAGTCCCGCCGCCGACTGCCACGACGAGATTGTTCTGTTGACGGATTTGAGCCACGACCTCCTTTTCGAGAGTTCTAAAATACTGCTCGCTGCGCTCAGAAAAGATCCTCGCGATTGTGAGGCCAGTGATCTCTTCGATCATTCTGTCGGTATCTTTGAATTCCCAGCCGAGCCTCTCCGCAACGATCTTGCCCACGGAAGTCTTCCCGGAGCCCATCGCGCCCGCGAGGATTATGTTTAATTCCGGGTCCATGCTGATATCCGTGTCGGAGCGCGTTGTCAGGCGAGGAGACGCCGCAGTCTCCGCTTCAGCGCTGATTTCTCCTTCTTGTAGTCTCCGATTTTGCAGCCAGTCATAATCTCGAATCCCTTGAGAGCCTGATACAGAAGCATGTCGATTCCGCCGATGACAGGGCGGGAGCGTTCGACTGCCACGCCCCGGTCTGCATATGCCGCCTCGAATACAAGCGGCCTGTGCTGCATAATGCTTTTCGGCAGCAGCTTCGATGTCGCCACGGGCGTTGCGTTGAACACCAGATTCCACTCCACGCCCTTGAGTTTCGTATTCAGCCTTGTCTTCTGATATGCCCTGATCCACCCGCCATCAGCGGGCAGCGAAAACTCTGAGAGCATAATGCGCAGACGCTTGCGGCCTCGATTGATTATGGTAATGTCTTTGGCGCGTTTGGACAGGAAAAACCTCAGAGCGGTTCGTGCAGTCCCTCCGGCGCCGACAATCAATATATTCAGATCGCTGAAACTGACCACGCCAGCATCGGCAAACACTTTCTGGATGCCGACAATATCCGTGTTGTGACCCGTCAGCCGCCCGTTTCGATTGACCACCAGATTGACTGAACGACAACCAACAGCCGATCGATGAAGGCTGTCGAGGTGCTGCATTATATCGCACTTGTGTGGCACGGTAACGCTGAATGCCGAAACGCCCAGCGTGCGGACCGACTCGATAAATCCGGGCAGGTCCCTGCTTGCATGGTCAAATGTGAAATAACCATGAGAAAGATTGTATTTGTCGAACAGGATTCTGAATATCTGCGGAGAAAGAGAATACGAGATGTTCGATCCGAGAATGCCGAATATCTTTGGCGTAATTGGTCTCATCTGTGCAGCAGACTCTTCATCACGTCGTAGTATTCAGGAAATGATATTCCTATCTCGTCGGCGTATTTCTCGGTTAGCACGCCCTCGAAAACGAGATTGATGGTCTCGACTAACATCGAGAGACGATGATCCATCCTGGTGTCGACATCGGGAGCATAGAGCCTGGTTGGACCACAGACGACAAGATCATCGCCGTCGATTTCAATCTTAGCTCCGGCAGCATCAAGGATAGAGAGAATGCCGGAGAGCCTGTCCGATTCCTTGACCCTGAGTTCGCCCAGGTTGGGGAATCGTGTCACACCCTCGGCCTGTGATGCCGCAAGCGCGAGCACGGGGACCTCGTCTATGAAAGTCGCTACCGGGACGTCATCGCAGCGGGATGATTGGAGTTCCGACGATCTCACGAATAGATCTCCGATCGGCTCGCCGCGCTTGATGACTATGTTGTCGGTCTGAATATCGGCGCCCATCCTCCTGAGAATCTGGAGATAACCGCATCTGGTCGGATTCAGGCATACATTCTGGAGGAGAACCTCTGATCCGGGCAACAGGAGCACGGCTATGATGATAAACGCTGCAGAGGATATATCGCCGGGGGTGTCTATCTCGAATGCCGGGATTCGATCTGCCGGACCGGTAGAGACCTTGCAGTCGGATGTCATAAGTGGCACACCGAGTGAGATCAGCATTCGTTCCGTATGATCGCGCGTTGGCGTTGGCTCGATGATCTCTGTCTGTCCCTCGGCGGAAATCGCCGCGAGCAGGATTGCCGACTTTACCTGAGCGGACGCTACCGGGAGAGCGTAACCGATTCCTGTCAGGCTCCTGCCCTCAACCTTGACCGGACAGGTGCCCCGGTCGGTTGTCCGGACTGATGCGCCCATATGCCTGAGCGGTATTGCGACGCGATTCACAGGACGCCTGCGCAGAGAACTGTCGCCGTCAAGCGTCGCCGAAACATTCGAACCGGCCAGCAGTCCGAGGAGCAGCCTGAGCGAGGTACCGGCATTGCCGCAGTCAAGCGGCTTCTCCGGCTGCTTGAAATTGCCTAACCCGATTCCATGAACCTCGATCCGGCTCGGTCCGGTCTCCCTGACATCGACTCCGAGAGCCTTTACAGCTTCGACTGTCGATACGAGGTCTTTGCCGGTCGCCAGATTGCTGATCTCACACAGACCATCCGAGACCGATGAGAGCAGAACCGCGCGGTGCGATATCGACTTATCTCCCGGCAGGCTGACCTGCCCACGTAGTGACTCAGCCATCTATCCGCTCCAGGTTTACTTTCTTGTTCCTCAGACGCTTAATCCGACCAAGAAACCGATCAATGCTGTCATCCGCAAGGCGTTCAGACAGCGTACCGAGCTTATCTATGAATATATCAATTTCACGTTTCAGAGCTTTCCTGTTTTGCCAGAGAAACTGCGCCACTGTGTCGGGCTGCGATCCGGCGACTCTCGTCGATGATTTGAAGCTGTGAGCGAGAAAATCCCTGTCGATGCGCGCCCGACGTCGACTGTCGGACATGGAATCGACTATAGCGTATGCTATCATGTGCGGGAGTCCCGATGCGAACGCGAACATCCTGTCGTGATCGGATGCATTGATGTGTTCCGGGAACGAACCGATCGCTCCGGCAAAGTCATTAGCCTCGCGCATGCTCGACGCCCGGCATCCCCGCGTCTCGATAACGAAGTAGTGCTGGTCAATAAAGAGCCTGCCGTTCCAGCCGTCTGGCGCAGATTTCTCCGTACCGGTATACGGGTGCCCGCCGATGAAATTGGTCATCCCGAGTCGCTCGGCAGTCCTGATAACATCTCGCTTTGTGCTTCCGGTATCCATCACAAGAGTCTTGTCCCTGAGAAGATCGCAATTCTTCTCGAGGAAATCATGAATTGCGAACATCGGCAACGCAACAACAATTATATCAACATTACGGATTAAATCAACATCAGATTGGCATAGTTCAGAGATGATCCTTCGTTTTTTCGCAATATCGAGGAGCGTTCGGTTTGAATCAAATCCGGAGATCGTGTAGCGGTCATCATTTTTCAATGCCGCCGCAATCGAGCCGCCGATCTGCCCGAGTCCGACTATTCCGAGTCGCCGAACAGACACTGGCATCAGATGCTCCTCCCGACAGCCTCCGCGACACTCTTTAGCTTCACCATCATCGCCTCGAAATCGGGAAGGGGAAGGCTCTGATAGCCGTCACACAGGGCAGAGTCAGGATCAGGGTGAATCTCGATCATCAGCCCGTCCGCGCCCGAGGCGACCGCTCCGAGCGATACTGGCGAGATAAGATACCTTTCGCCTGTCGCGTGCGATGGATCGACAATGATCGGCAGATGCGACATGTGCTGAATGACAGGCACCGACGACAGGTCAAGAGTATTACGAGTATATTTCTCGAATGTCCTTATTCCGCGCTCACAGAGGATGACGTTTCTGTTTCCGCTCGCCATGATATACTCCGCCGACATCAGTAATTCCTCCACTGTCGACATCATCCCGCGCTTGAGGAGCACCGGCTTGGACATCCCGCCCATTTTTTCGAGGAGCGAGAAATTCTGTATGTTGCGGGCTCCAACCTGCAGGATGTCGGCGTAGTCAGCCACGAGATCGGCAAGTTCTGGCGTCATCACCTCAGTAATCACTGACAACCCGACTTTTTCCCCGACAGACTTGAGAATTTTGAGTCCTTCTTCTCCGAGCCCCTGGAAACTGTATGGCGATGTTCTCGGTTTGAACGCTCCACCGCGAAGGATACTCGCTCCGGCTCTCTTGGCCGATTCCGCAGCCTGAAGAACCTGGTCGTAGGTCTCGACAGCGCATGGCCCTGCGATAACGGCTATCTTCTCTCCGCCGATTTCCGTGCCGTTCAATCGCACGATTGTCTTTTCCGGTTTGAATTCGCGCGATGCGAGTTTGAACGGCTTAAGTATGCGTACAGTACTCTCCACACCCGGCAGAATCGCGAATGTCTCTTTCGATATCCTTCTCTTGTCTCCGACTACTCCGATGATAGTCTTCTCGGCGCCCTCGGACATGTGAGGTTTGAGGCCGAGTTCCTCGATTTTCTTGATGACTCCCCCGATCTGTTTCAGGGTGGCATCTTTCTTCATTACAACAATCATCATCCCATCACTCTCCGAACAGATCAGGTCTCAGCTTAGCGGTACCACCGAGATACACATGCCTGACTTCATCCTGATCGAGATCTGTATTGACATGTATCAGTAAACGGATCAGCGATTTCATCGCGCCCGGCACATCCATTTCCGAGGCGCACAGCAGTGGGACCAAACTAAATCCGAGCTCCCTTACGGCATACGCCGGGAAATCGGCATTCAAATCAGGCGTGGCGGTCAGGAAAATCGACGCGATGTCTTTCGAATCGACGTCATTCTCCTTCATGATCGCCTTTATCAACTCCCGCGTCGCCTCATGGATCGCCTCGCGAGTGTTCTCACTAACGCTGTTTGCGCCTCTGATTCCACGTACTTTCATCCGTCGAGTCCCCTTCGCAGTTCTCTGATAAACGATGACACCGCTCGGTCCGCGGAGCCGTTGTCCTTAGCATTCCTGATCCGGTCAAGTAGCGCGCTCCCGACTATCACTCCGTCGGCTACGCGTCCCATTTTTCGCGCAATTTCGGCGTTGGATATTCCAAAGCCTACGCAGACCGGCATACCTGCGATCGATCTTGCCTTCCGTACAAATTCGGCGGTCTGCCGGGGGAGATTCCTGCGTGCGCCGGTTATCCCGGTCACCGACACCAGATAGAGGAAACCGCTGCATATAGCCGCAATATCTCTTATCCGCGATGGTGGCGTGGTCGGTGCGGCGAGGAAAATCGATTCTATCCCGGAATGCGACATCAACTCAGAGACTTTCAGCCCTTCCTCAAGCGGAAGATCGGGTATGATCAACCCGCTGACGCCCGATTCGCTGCACCATCTCGCGAAGGTCTCGAGTCCGGGACGCAATATCGTGTTGAAATAACACATGACGATCAACGGCATGGTTGTTTTCGCAGCCAGTTTTTCTATCATCCGAAACGAATCCGCCACAGTCAATCCGTTCGACAGCGTAAGATGCGACGTATACCTGATTGTCGGGCCGTCGGCCAGCGGATCGGAATGAGGAATCCCGATCTCGAGCATATCAGCGCCCGCGTCCTCGATTCGCGCAGCGAGGCGCACGAATGACGAATGAGTCGGATACCCGGCGGTCAGATAGGGCACCAACGCCTTTCGCCCCCGCTCTTTCAGCTCACAGAATTTATTCGCTATGGTTCTGTTCATACCAGCTCACATTTTCGAGATCCTTGTCACCGCGACCAGAAAGGTTCACCACGACTATGCTTTCTGCTCCCAGTTTCCGGCACAGTTTCCTGGCTCCGGCGAGTGCGAAACTCGATTCAAGCGCCGGGATAATCCCTTCGATCCTGCAGAGTTCGTTGAATGCTGCGACAGCCTGCCGATCTGTTATAGTTGTGTATGTAACACGTCCCGATTCTTTCAGGTGACTGTGCACAGGACCGACGCCCGGATAGTCGAGACCCGCCGAGATCGTCTCGGTCAGGAGAATCTGGCCGTCGCTGTCCTGAAGCAGGTAACTTAGAGCGCCATGCAAAACGCCTGGACTCCCTTTAGCCAGTGTTGCGGCATGCTTCTTTGTTGACAGTCCTTTACCAGCCGATTCGATGCCGATCAGTTTCACATTGTCGCATGCAAGAAACGCATCGTAAATTCCGATCGCATTCGATCCACCGCCGATGCATGCGACGATATAGTCCGGCAAACCGCTTGTCGCCTTACGGACCTGCCTTTTCGTCTCCGCCCCGATCACAGACTGGAATTTTCTGACCATCTCCGGGAATGGATGCGGCCCCACGGTCGAACCGATGATATAGTGCGTCGTTCGCACATTCGTCACCCAATCCTGTATGGCGGCAGTTGTCGCGTCTTTGAGAGTGGCGGTACCATCGTCGATTACCACGACTTCCGCTCCGAGCATTCTCATCCTGAGCAGATTTGGTCGTTGCCGCTCAGCGTCGACTTTGCCCATATAGACGGTGCACTTCAGTCCAAGCAGCGCGCACGCGGCGGCTGTTGCGGTGCCGT
Source organism: uncultured bacterium (assembly GCA_965369655.1). GTDB lineage: Bacteria > Zixibacteria > MSB-5A5 > JAABVY01 > JAHJOQ01 > JAJRZO01. Next base: position 32,367 of record CBDUQR010000029.1, read on the forward strand.
GCTGTCCTGCGCCGGTCTCAGCGATTATTCTTTTCTTGCCGATTCTTTTCGCAAGCAATGCCTGGCCAATCGTGTTGTTGATCTTGTGCGCTCCGGTATGATTGAGGTCCTCGCGCTTCAGGTATATGCTGGCGCCCCACTTGCGCGACAGGTTCGACGCATAGAATAGCGGCGTAGGCCTGCCGGAATAATCCCGAAGCAGTCTCCTGAATTCATCTCGGAATGCCCGATCCTTCCAGCATGAGACGAACGCATCATCGAGTTCCATCAGCGCAGGCATCAGCGTCTCCGGCACGAATCTCCCGCCAAAACTGCCGTAATATCCTCGACTATTTGCCTTCAGCATGCTTTCGCTTTCTGAATCAGTTTTTCGACCTTGTCGCGGTCCTTAACTCCCGGACCTGACTCGGTCCCACGCGCAGTGTCGACGCCGTAAGGATTGTAGAACTCAACAATCCCGGCGACATTGTCCGAGTCTATCCCTCCGGCGAGAAAGACGCTGAAGCGGTTGTTCACGGACTCCCACATTTCCTCAGACAGGCCGTCTATGCTCCCGAGCTTCTTGAAATCGAGCAGCAGGTACTGACACGGATATGGCGGCAGCTTAATACTCTCGCCGTCCATCCAAACCGACGAGAAAAGAGGCAGAGACGGCGCAAGAATCTGTCCATTGTTCGGGTGATAGTAAACCTGAAGATAGTCCAGTTTGACTTTGCTCAGGACATTAGCGACATTTTCACGCACGTATCTGTCGAACACTCCGACGACCGGCACCTTACCACTTAGTCGTCTGGCGATGCGAGCGGCGACATCGAGTTCCACCCTGCGCGGAGATTCCGCGAAAATCAATCCGATGAAGTCTGCGCCGAGTTCACGGCACATCTCGGCGTCATCAAGATTCGTGATGCCGCATATTTTCACTTTCGCAGGCATTCCGTGAGTTCCTTCAGCCTCGTTTCTACAGATTCGGCTGTCGACAACGCAGTCCCGATCAGCACGGCGTCGACTCCGAGCACTCGCATCATGTCGATGTCTTTGCGTGAGGTCATCCCGGATTCAGCGACGACAAGACATCCGGTCGGGACTTTCGGCAACAGCTTTTCAGTAGTGTTCAAGTCTACTTCGAGCGTATCGAGATTGCGGTTGTTTATTCCGATGATCTTCGCACCGGAGTGTATCGCTGTTTCGAGTTCATTCTCCGTATGCACTTCGACGATGGCCTCAAGTCCGAGATCGCCGCACTTCGCGAGGTATAGCTCTGTGTCTGCTCCCAGAAGTGACACGATGAGCAGTACGGCATCGGCTCCATGCGCGCGAGCCTCGGTCAATTGGATTTCATCCACGATAAAATCTTTCCGTATCACCGGTATCCCGACAGCTTCAGACACGAGGGAGAGATCAGCGAGCGATCCGCCGAAGTACCGATCCTCGGTTAGCACAGAGATTCCTGCTGCACCGTACTTTTCATAGAGCCGCGCACGTTCAACCGGATCAAGATCCGGAGCCATCACTCCTCTCGATGGCGACTTGCGCTTGATCTCGAACAGAAACGAGATGGTTGCGCTCGCACTGATCGAGCTTGTCAACGAGCGCGGATCGGGAGCATTTTCCAGCATCCTGTTGTATTGATCCAGCAGGCGGGTTCGGTCTGCTGACTCCCACTTGCTTCTGACATGTGCTGCGATTTCTTCTATCATCAATCCAACTTGTTCGTGATCTCTATCACCTGTTCGAGTTTTGTAAGGACAGCGCCTGACTCGAGAACCTGCCCGCAGGCCATTCTTGCCGCATCGAGATTGTCGTACCGACCCATTTCCGCGAGTCCTAGTGCCGCATTCAGCGCAACCACGCTGCTTCGGATCGATTTCTCGCCACCGAATATGTTCCTGAGTATCCGGGCATTTTCTGCGGCATCACCGCCTGCAAGGTCCTCGATATCCATTTGATCCAGATCATCGAGCCGCATGGTTTTCTCAGATGTACCGCTGTGATTCGTGTGGAATAGATGGCATTCGGACCCGAATATAAGTTCGTCGATCCCGAGGCTGGTGGTGAGGACTGTGACGTTGTTCAATCCGAGGCGGCCCGCGACCTGTGAGATTGTCTTAGCTTTCGCCTTGTCTGGCGTGCCAATAATCTGATGAGTGCATCCGGCCGGATTCAGCAGCGGTCCAAGCATATTGAAAACGGTCGGAATTCCAAGTTCTTTCCTGACCGGTGCGACATGCTTCATCGCCGGATGGTAATTGGGTGCGAAGAGGAAACAGAAATCAGTCTCTTCGAGACATCGAGCCGCCCCGTCTGGCGACAGATCGATTCTCACACCGAGCGCTTCGAGCACATCGGCGCTGCCCGATTTGGATGATACGGCGCGATTGCCATGTTTGGCCGTGGCGACTCCGAGAGTCGCGGTCACGAATGCTGCCGCGGTCGATATGTTGAATGTCCCCGCGCCATCGCCGCCTGTGCCGCAGCAGTCGAATACTTCGCGTGTGATATTGTGGGGCACGCCGACAGCGAGTTCTCTGAACGCAGCGGCGCATCCCGCGATTTCATCAACCGTCTCGCCCTTCACTTTCAGCGCAGTCAGGATCGATGACACCTCAACTGGTGAGTATTCGCCGCTGCCGACAAGCCGCATCATCTCATGCGATTCATCGTACGTCAGGTTCTCGCTGCTGGTGATCTTCGTCAGGTAAACGTCTGCCATGTTCTATTTCCAGTTGACGAAACTCTCGATAATTTGCTTGCCCTGGTCTGTGAGGATCGACTCGGGGTGAAATTGAAGCCCGAATAGTGGGCGCTCGGCATGGCAGATCCCCATCACCTCGCCGTCGGATGTGTATGCAACCGAGAGTAATTCGTCCGGGAGTGTCTCCTCGACAACAGCGAGAGAATGGTATCTCGTCGCCACAAACGGATTGGGAAGTCCGCGCAGGATGCCCCTTTCCCTGTGATATATGCTGGATGTCTTGCCGTGCAGGAGTCGTTCGGCAGGACTTACAGTCGCGCCATACGCGCATGCGATTGCCTGATGACCGAGGCATACGCCGAGGATCGGCACGCTGTCGCTCAGGCCTTTGATCAGATCGACGGAGATTCCGGCTTCGCTCGGATGACCCGGCCCGGGAGAGATGACAACTCTCTCAGGCGCAAGCCTCACGGCTTCATCGACCGTGATCTTGTCGTTTCTGAACACCCTGATGTCGGGGTTAAGTTCACCGATATACTGCACGAGATTATACACGAACGAATCGTAGTTATCAATGAATAGAATCATCCAAGACCCTCCTCGGCAAGTCTTATCGCCTCTTTGATCGCAGCGATTTTGCTCAGGGTCTCCTGATACTCGCGCTCCGGAATCGAGTCAGCCACGATCCCCGCTCCAGCCTGCAGGTAGACATTATTACCTCGCTTCACGATCGTGCGGATAGCTATGCACATATCCATATTGCCCGAGAGCGAGAAATAGCCGACGCTTCCCGCGTATGGTCCTCGCCGGGTCGGTTCGAGTTCATTTATCAGTTCCATCGCCCGGACTTTGGGAGCACCGGTAACGGTGCCCGCCGGAAATGCCGCGCGAAACAGATCGAACTGGTCGGTGCCGTCTTTGATCATACCGCTCACCGTCGATGTAAGATGTATGACATGCGAGTAATGCTCCAGCCGCATGAAATCAGAGACAGAAACAGTGCCGTACTTGCAGACTCTGCCGAGATCATTGCGACCAAGATCGACCAGCATCACATGCTCGGCGCGTTCCTTCTCGTCCTGAAACAGATCTTCGGCGAGACGCGCATCCTCGGCTTCCGTTTTTCCGCGACGGCGTGTTCCGGCGATCGGCCTGACGATAGCCCTGCCGTCGTCAAGCTTCACCAGAGCTTCGGGGGACGATCCGATCAGTTCGAGATCATCGAACTTCAAATAGAACATGTACGGGGATGGATTCAGCATCCGCAGCGCCCGGTAAATCTGGAAACTCTCGGCGCTGGTCCTGCCCGAGAGAACCTGCGATGGGACAATTTGAAACACGTTCCCTGACCTGATGTTTTTCAGCGACTCTTCCACAGCCTGCTCGAATTCCGCCTTCGTCATGTTGGAGACATAGTCGACTGCAGAAGCTTTCGCGATTGGTTTCGGGATGCGGACCGGCCCCCTGAGAGCATTCCGGATCATGTCGAGCAGGTCTGCCGATCGTTGTACCGACTCGCTGTTGCTGCGGTCGCTCAGATTGATGACTCTGATCTTTCTCTGGAAATGGTCGAACACGAGCAGCGTGTCGACGAGGTAGAAAGACCCGAGGATTTCATCGCTGTCTGGAAAGGGAATCCTCGGTTCAAAGAAGCTGACCATGTCGAATCCGACGAAGCCGACCAGACCGCCCAGCAACCCCATCTCGGGAACATCGGACGACAGCGACACGCGTTTCATGATCCTGGCGCACGCTGTGAAGGGTGCGCTGTCGCTCTCGTGAGGGATTTCGATGCTGCCATCAACTCCTTCCACGCGGCTGAACTCTCGAAATATGTCAACCCTGTGAGTTGGAGAAACCCCGATGAACGTGTATTGCCCGACAGATTTTGGATTTTCTGCGCTTTCGAGGAGAAACCTCGCCCCCACAGTTTCGAGCTTCAGATATGCCGATACTGGCGTCTCGAGGTCGCCCGGAAGTTCAAGTACAGTCGGTTCGAGAACGATAGGATCGGTCGCTTCACTCTCTCTGAGAATCTCAATCAAGTTCATAGATTAACCCAATGAAAAAGGCTCACTATCTTTGTCGGATAGTGAGCCTAAAACTTTATCTTGTCTTAACTTACGGCAGCTCTAACCACTATCCGACTGTCCGGATGCATTTTGCCACCACCTAAAAAAGTCGTGGCGTGCGCAAATGCCGGAGTAGAAAGTCGTAAAATGGTTCAAGCAGCTACACATAACTCTCACAGTATAATACATGAACTGATGTTGTCAAGATTTTTCTGCGATTCAATGACTTTATCGACTGGCGGATTCGACAGCCTGGGCCGAATTCGGTAGACATCAAATCCGGAAACCATTTATTGCCATGTAGGTAAGACTCTTGAGAGAAACTGATAGCGAAAGGAGCTTCCGTGAAAAGGCAGATTTCCGTACTGACAGTGATTCTTCTGGTCATATCCTCCGCGAGCTTGTGGGCGATCACTGCCGACGAAGTCATAGACCGGCACATCGAGGCCAAGGGGGGACTCGACAAACTCAAGCAACTCAAGACAGTGGCAATGAAGGGCAAGATGATAATGGGCAGTCTTAGTGGTACTATGGAGACTTATCAGAAGGCGCCCAACCTGCGATTCTTGCGAGTCAGTCTGCAGAACGGCATGACTTACCAGGAAGGATGCGATGGTAAGAATATATGGTCATTGGGTCCCATGGGCTTTAAGACATTTCAGGGGAAGCAGCTTGAGGAACGACTTGAGCAATCGCAGATCGATCCATTGCTCGGCTTCACCGAGAGAGGCGGTAAGTACGAGTATATCGGCGTCGATTCTATGAACGGTATCAAATGTCACAAGATTCGATTCATCCAGGGATCAAGCGATACCACATTCTCATTCTTCGATACGAAGAACTATCATATGATCAAAGCTGAGGTCGAAACTCCCAGGGGTGTGTCCGAACAACTGTTCGATGAATTCAGGATGGTTGACGGCATTCTGTTTCCTTTTCAGATCAGATCCCTGACAGGGACTGCAAGGACGAAGGTCACGTTCAGCGAGATCATTGTGAATCAGCCAATACCCGACTCGTTCTTTGTGATGCCCGATTCCACGCTGATTCCTCCGAGGATGATTCCTCTGCCTGACTCTTTGCGTGGGAAGCCGGTCAAACGAAGCAAATAATCTATTGGGTCTTCTCCCAAACGAGTGGGTAGGAATCAGCAGATAGAGGCTGAGAAAGCCA
>CBDUQR010000030.1:0-36644 GCA_965369655.1 uncultured bacterium
TCGATTTCGGTTCAATGACGTCATCGACATAGCCGCGCTCAGCAGCCGTATATGGGTTCGCGAAACGCTCGCGGAATTCCGCTTCTTTCTCAGCAAGAGCAGCTTCAGGGTCTTTCGCCCGTGAGATTTCTTTCTTGAATATAATCTCTACCGCGCCTTTGGGACCCATGACGGCAATCTCGGCGGTCGGCCAGGCGTAGTTCATGTCGCCGCGAACATGCTTCGAGTTCATAACATCATACGCGCCGCCGTATGCCTTGCGTGTAATCACTGTGATTTTTGGCACTGTCGCCTCGCAGTAGGCATACAGCAGCTTCGCGCCGTGCCTGATAATCCCGCCGAACTCCTGCACTGTCCCGGGGAGAAAACCGGGGACATCCTCGAAAGTCAGGATCGGAATGTTGAACGCATCGCAGAATCGGATAAACCGTCCAGCTTTGTCGGCTGAATCGATATCGAGCACACCCGCGAGGGCAGCCGGCTGGTTCGCGATAATGCCAGTTGATCGTCCGCCGAGATATGCAAACCCGATCACGATGTTCTGCGCCCAGTCCGGCATGATCTCGAAGAAATCGCCATCGTCCATCACCCGCGTGATGACATCCCTGATATCGTACGGCTTGTTCGGATTGTCAGGCACGATATGGTTAAGCGCGGCATCCTCGCGATCATGCGGATCAGTCGTGTCTTTGTATGGCGGGTCATCGATATTGTTCTGCGGGATGTAATTCAGGAGCTTTCTGGTCAGCAGCAGGGTCTCGGCTTCGTTGTTGCCGACGAGATGCGCGACGCCCGATTTGCTCGCGTGTACCATTGCGCCGCCGAGTTCGTCGTATGTGACTTCCTCGTGAGTCACAGTCTTCACCACGTTGGGGCCGGTGACGAACATGTACGACGTTCCCTTTGTCATCAGAATGAAGTCTGTGATAGCGGGGGAGTAGACCGCTCCGCCAGCGCATGGTCCGAGCACGACAGATATCTGTGGCACGACGCCGGATGCGAGCGTGTTTCGCAGAAAAATATCGGCGTAACCGCCGAGCGACACTACGCCTTCCTGGATTCGTGCGCCGCCGGAATCGTTGAGTCCCACAACCGGCGCACCGACCTTCATCGCCATGTCCATGATCTTGCAGATTTTTTCGGCGTGAGCTTCGGAGAGAGAGCCGCCGAAAACTGTAAAATCCTGCGAAAACACAAAGGTGATCCTGTTGTTGATCAACCCGCAGCCAGTGACAACGCCATCGCCGAGATACTTCTGCTTGTCGAGTCCGAACGCACTCGAACGATGTGTCACGAACATGTCAAACTCCTCGAATGTGCCTTTGTCGAGAAGCAGATCGAGTCTCTCGCGTGCGGTCAGTTTGCCCTTGTCGTGCTGCGCGTCGATTCTCTTCTGGCCGCCGCCAAGTTTGGCAGCTTCCTGTTTCTTTCTGAGGACTTCCAGTTTTTCTTCTATGGACATGATGCTATCCTATCACTATCGTCAATGACGTACCCACACGCCTCTTCGCTCTGGGTGGGCTACGGGCTTTTTGCTCCTCGCAGTGACAATCGCTTAACCGTCGTCATTCCCGCGAAGGCGGGAATCCATTCTTTGATTCACGTCAGGAGCGCCCTTCGCCTGACTCAGGACTTCGCGGGGCTCCTGACCTACTCGGCAATCGTCTATGTCGATCCCACCCGCCGCTTCGCTCTGGGTGGGCTACGGGCTGACACGAGTCTGAGACGTCGTCATTCCCGCGAAGGCGGGAATCCATTCTTTGATTCACGTCAGGAGCGCCCTTCGCCTGACTCAGGACATGCCCTTCGCAGTGCTCAGGACTTCGCGGGGCTCCTGACCTACTCGCTACTCCGCTAACCTCGGAGCAAGTTGCCTGCGATTACGAGGCGCTGGATCTCGGATGTACCCTCATATATCTCAGATACTCGCTGATCGCGGTACAGTTTCTCGATCGGCGAGAACTCGCCTATGTAACCATAGCCTGAGTGTATCTGCATTGCTTTATCGACGCAGAAATTAGCCGCTTCGGCGGCGAAAAGCTTGGCCTGCGCCGCTTCGAGGCTGAAACGTACGCCTGCGTCCTGAAGCTCGGCGGCTTTGTAGGTCATCAACCGCGCCGCTTCGGTCCTCGTCGACATGTCAGCAATCATCCATTGGATAGCTTGCAGTTTGGCGATGGGCGATCCGAACGCAATGCGTTCTTTCGCATACTTGACAGTCTCGTCGAGAGCACGCTGGCAGATACCGGTCGCTTGTGCAGCGATACCGATTCTGGCGCCGTCGAGCGTCATCATCGCGTACTTGAATCCTTTGCCTGCCTCGCCGAGCAGGTTTGATTTCGGTACTTTGACATCTTTGAACCAGAGGCGACCCGTCGTGGCGTACTTCATGCCCATCTTGTGCATGAGAGTCTCCGCCCTGATGCCGTCCTGCTTGAGATCAACGATTACCGCCGAGACCTTGTCACGGATGCCATCTTCCTGTATTTTGCCGAAGACCACCCCGACATCCGCGACATCACCGTGCATGATGAATATCTTTTCGCCGTTGATGACGAAATTGTCGCCATCGATGCCGAATGTGGTCTGCTGATTTGCGGCGTCGGAACCAGCATTCGGTTCGGTCAGCGCAAACGCCGGTATCAGTTCACCCTTTGCGGCTTTCGGGATGATCGCCTTCTTCTGTTCGTCGGTGGCATGCTTGGTGATCGGATCGACAGCCAGTTGCGACACTGCCGCCAGCAGCGATGATGGAGCATCCCAGTACGCGATTTCCTCGATCATGGTAGCGTATTCGAGAGCAGTCTTACCGCCGCCGCCATATTCGGTCGGCATGTTGAAACCAACGCAACCCTTGTCGGCCAGTATCTTGAATATGTCGTGACAGAACGCGTCCGGTTTGCGATCCCACTCATATCCAATCCTCTGGATATCCGGCCCGATCTCCTTGACCATATCCCTGACCGGCTGCTGAATCTTATCGTTTACATTGTAGGCCATTGTCCCTCCTTAACATTCTTGTTGTTTTTTCAGGCAGGCAATTTACACAATGTCGATCTGACGCGCAAGCTGTTTACTGCCGCATATCGCATCATTGATGGGATTTGGACCGGCGTGGTATTTCCGGCCTTTTCTCTTTTGCGCTTGCGAAATGCCTTGCGCCTCCTGTCTGTGTTTCATAACATCTATTCGTGTCGAAGTTTCAGAAAGCAGATTTGAGCAAAGTCAAGCGCTACTCTATTCGTGAGCGGCAGAGCAAGGTTACGACCGATCTGTTCGGCAAACCGCTCAGTGACGGCAGCGCGACACGACTGCTGGAGTCGCTGCCCGGTTTCCTGAAAGCTGACGATCTGCGGTCTCTGGTCGCAGCTTGTGCCGAGGCGGTTCGGAGCAATCGCCGCATAATTCTCATGTCGGGCGCGCACACTCTCAAGGTCGGTCTGTCGCTGATCTTCATCGATTTCCTGAAATTCTATGGCAATGTTCATTTCGCGACCAACGGCGCAGGGTTGATCCATGACCTGGAGATTGCCTTCTTCGGCTCGACCTCTGAAGACGTTGAGGAGAATCTCAGGGACGGCAGCTTTGGCATGGTCGAGGAAACCGCGCGGCTCTTTTCTGATGTGCTCTCGATTGCCGATTCGAGGCGTGTGGGTCTCGGAGAAGCTGCTGGAATCTTGATCGAGAGGGAATCACCTCAGTTCGCTGAGTTCTCCATCGCATACAATTGGTACAGGATGGATGCCCCATACACGCTGCATGTCACGATGGGAACCGACATAGTCTGCCAGCATCCGGAGTACGACGGCGCCAAAGCTGGTCGTGCATCTCACGACGACTTCCAGATATTCTGCGATTCAGTCTGCCGGATCGGCGACGGGGGAGTGGTTGTGAATATCGGATCGGCGGTCACCATGCCGGAGGTTTTTCTCAAGGCTCTCTCGGTTGCGAAGAACCTCCACCCTGAACTGACCGGTTTCACCACTGCGAATTTCGATATGATCCAGCATTATCGACCGAATATCAATGTGGTCGGACGACCGCAGGTCCTGGGTGCGAAAGGATTCAGCATAACGGGTCATCATGAGATCATGATACCGTTGTTTCTCGCAGCCGTGAAAGAATCTGCCACTCAGATTCGTCCAGAGTCCCTGTAATCATCAGAACCGTAGGTCAATCGGCCTGCCCGATTGACGTCTTATCCAATTGTCAAGTGCTCTTCGCAAGTCTCAGGACAGGCGAGCGCGCTTAACCTACGCTGACTTATCTGACTTTGCGAGTCATAATTACTAATAAACTGGGCTTCGCTGTCGAATATAATAGTGAAGATCAGCAAGGCGGGCGGATGTGATCGCCGGGGCGTTTGCGGCGCAGACATGACGACCTGTCGAAACGAAGGAGAATCATAATGACAGCGGATGAAATCAGTCAGAGCAGGCAGAAACTGAGCGAAGCCCTTGCTCTTCTCGAAGAGGCGGCCAAGCACAAGAAGGACGAACTCCAAAGCGTGGTGACCGACAAGTACGGGAATGTGAAAGACTTCTTTTCAAACAAAGAAGATGCGGCGTCGGAAGCTATCAAGAAGGCGCGCGAATACGCCACCGAGAAAGCTCAGCACGCAAGAGATGTCGGTACAGAGAAAGTTAAAGAAGTCGGTGGCGCCGTTGATGAAGAAGTACACAGAAATCCCTGGCCGTACATAGGTGGCGCAGCCCTTGGCGCTCTCATGCTCGGATTCATACTCGGAAGGAAAAGCTAAGCATTGAGGGAAATCCTGAAGCAAATGCTGCGCGAATTCGTCGACAGGCTGGTGGCTGAAAGCAAGTCTGCGTCACTCGATCTGATAAAGATTAAAGCTGTCGCGGTCTATCTAAAGATCGTCGACAGCGTGCGGAAATCAGTGCTGGGCGGAGTTCTACTCCTCCTGGCACTCATGCTTCTGGTGATCGGTTTCGTTGCTCTGCACATTGGCGCATTCATTCTCATTGATATGAGCCTCAGAACAATCGGGATCGTGGCGCTCTGCCTTGGCGCTGTGTATTTCCTAGTGCCGCTTGTCGTGATCCTCAAGCTGACCTCGGAGAAGACCTGGATGAAGATATCGAAAAGCTCCAGGCTCGTAAATGACGTCCTGTCTCCGCGCCGCGGACGGTAGGATCGGACACGCCCCCCAAAGGCTTTGACACCCTGCCCATAAATTCCTATATTCATGCACTCTGATCTCGGAGATCGAGTGTGATGGTCTCCGAAATTGATTTTCCGTTCGTCCTGTGATTGTGGGCGGCGAGTTAGATTGAATACATGACGAGTTAAACTGCATAATACCGGACTGAGGCAATGGCGAAATTAGTCGAAGTAATACCGAATTTTTCCGAAGGGCGACGTCCCGAAGTCCTCGATGAGATTATCAATGCGATTCTGTCTGTGGATGGCGTTGTGCTCCTCGACAGAGAGATGGACGCTGATCACAATCGCGCGGTCGTCACATATGTGGGCGAACCGCAGGCTGCCGTCGAGGCCGCGTTCAGGGGAATCAAGAAAGCATCCGAGGTACTCGATATGTCGACACACGAGGGGGAGCATCCGCGCATGGGCGCTACCGATGTCTGCCCGTTTGTACCTATCTCGGAAGTGACCAGGCAGGATTGCATCGAGCTCGTTAAGCAGCTCGGCGAAAGAGTCGGCAGTGAGCTCGACATTCCTGTTTATCTATACGAACTCGCCGCTTCTCGTCCGGAGAGGGTTAATCTCGCCGACGTTCGCAGCGGTCAGTATGAGGGAATGTGCAAGGAAGTAGGCACGAACCCTGATCGAGATCCTGACTACGGCCCGGCGAAGATGAACATCAAGGCCGGCGCTACCGCCATCGGCGTTCGCCTGCCTCTCGTGGCTTACAATATCTATCTCGACACGCCGTATGTGAGCATTGCCAGGAAGATCGCCAAAGCGATAAGATCGCGCTCAGGTGGTTACATGTACTGCAAGGCGCTCGGGTTCGAGATCAAAGAACGGAACCAGGCGCAGGTCTCGATGAATCTGGTCAACTACAAGAAGACTCCGATATTCCGAGTGTTTGAGTCTATCAAATCTGAAGCGGACCGTTATGGCGTGAGGGTGACATCATCTGAGATTATCGGGTTGGTTCCAAACGACGCGCTTGTCGCGGTATCGGATTTCTATCTCAAGCTGGAGAACTTCTCGAAGGATCAGATACTGGAAGAGAAGCTGCAGAAGAGCATGGAAGCCCAGACGACCAGCCGGGGGATAATTGGCTTCGTGGAGAGTGTGGCGTCATCGTCGCCGGCTCCGGGCGGCGGATCGGTTTCTGCGTGCGCTGGTACGCTGGCGGCAGCGCTGACTGCAATGGTATGCAGGCTTACGATCGGGAAGAAGAAATACAAAGATGTTCAAGATGCCATATCCGACGCGCTGAAGAAAGCCGATGCGCTCAAGGATAAGCTCTATGGATTCATACAGGAAGATGCAGACGCCTTCGACTCTGTCATGGTCGCGCGGAGGCTGCCGAAAGACACTGACGATCAGAAAGCGGCTCGGCTCACGGCGATCCAGAAGACGACTATCATCGCCGCCGAGGTGCCGCTGAAAGTCATGGAGGCATCGCTTGAGGCGATCAGGCTGGCCCATATTGCCGCCGAGAACGGGAATATCAATTCCGTGTCGGACGCAGGATGTGCTGCGCTGAATGGACGCGCTGCGGTATTCGGAGCATATCTTAATGTCATGATAAATCTGCCGGGGATTGATGACGAGTCCGAACGAAAGAGAATTCAAGGTGCTGCGGAGAAGATAAAGACAGAAGCGGAGTCCCTGGCACAAACGATCTACGATCTTGTTCTATCCAAAGTATGAAAAGATACGCCGATCTACACGTACACACGAATCATTCCGACGGCGTTTTGTCTCCGGAACAGGTCGTGACGAAGGCTGTTGAGGCCGGGCTGAAGGTCCTTGCAATCTCAGATCACGACACTGTGACCGGATATTTGGAGGCGATCGAATATGCCGATCGGGCGGAACTTACGCTTATTCCGGCTGTAGAACTTTCGACCGCGCTTGAAGGCACAGAGCTGCACATCCTCGGATACCTGATCGACTGTAATGAAGACGACTTCGTTGGAAGGATTAAAGAATTTCGTGATGACAGGTTGTTGCGGGGTGAGAAGATCATACAAAAGCTGAATGAACTGGGCATTGATCTGTCGATGGAGACGGTCAAGCGAATTGCCGGCGACGCGGTGCTCGGACGCCCCCATTTCGCGGACGCCCTCGTGAAGGAAGAATATGTCAGGGGTTTCGACGAGGCTTTCGCGAGGTATCTCGGATACCACGGGCCGGCGTATGTTCCGAAATATCACATGACGCCGCAGGAAGGCATAGAATTGATCCATCATGCATCAGGTGTGGCCGTACTTGCGCATCCGGGACCAATGGGCCGGGATGATATCCTGCCTGAGCTGGTCAAGGCCGGTCTCGATGGAATCGAGGCCATATATCCGATGCACAACTATCACGCCACAGAGAAATACAAGAAATTTGCCGCAGATTTCGGCCTGATTGTTACCGGCGGGTCGGACAGTCACGGCAGAAAAAACGACAAAGCGGCCATAGGTTCTATTACGGTTCCAAAGGAGTGTTATGACGGTTTGCTACGGGCAAAAATGACCAATATGACCAGGGAGCCAAAGTGAAAAATCTAATGATTACGATTGCAGTCTTATTGCTTGCGCTGAATTCATATTCAATTGCGGATCCTCTTACGGTGGAACAGAACATCGCGTTGAAATCTATCCTGTTGGGATGGATGGGTGAACAACCATTGTCATCTTCTGCACTCTCGGATTTTATCGGCTATGAGCCGGTGAAATGCGGTACGCCGGCAGCGCTGTCTATTCGCCAGATGGTTGCGAACGCTTCACTCGATGTACAGGAGACATATCGGGCGTTTACCGAGCAGAGGTTCGATCAGTTCGCGCCACTGACCGCCGGATCACCCGGCGGGCATTTCCTGATCCACTACGCATCATCGGGAGTGCACAAGCCATATCAGTTCGGTTCTCAGCAGGACAACGATGGAAACGGAGTTCCGGATTATATCGATTCGGCTGGGATTATTCTCGAAAATGTCTGGACTACCGAGATCGGTTCGCTAGGCTACAATGAGCCACCGAGCGACGGCTTCTATCCATCGGGAGTGGATGACCGATACGACGTCTATGTTTTCGATATTGCTACCGGACTCGGTTTCAGTAACGTGTATGGCGTCACGTATCAGGATTCGGTCTTCCTGGTTGGTCAGGCGATAAAGGCTACCAGTTTCATAGTTCTCGAAAACGACTATTCGAGTATAGACATTTATGTTGATCGCCCACTCGCCGCATTGCGGGTGACGGCGGCTCATGAGTTTTTCCACGCGATACAGTTTGGTTACGATCCCGGGGAGTTCGAGTTCGACGAAATGTTGCAGGAGCAACGTCATCACTGGCTCGAAATGTCCGCAGTCTGGATGGAAGAACAGGTCTACGACGACATCGATGACTATTACTATTACTTAGGCTGGTTCGCAAACTATACATATCTCACGCTGAGGACTTCGCGTCAGACTATGTATCCGGGAGTAGTATATCAGTATGCAGCAATGCTATGGCCGCTCTACCTGTCGGAGAAATTCGGTCAGGATATTGTGCGGGTCATCTGGGAGAAATGCGCCGAGGATGCTCCGAAGGCGAACGCATTTCAGAACGCATTTGAAGATGCAATCGTGGAAGTTTCAAATGGTGAGTACAATTTCGGCTCCGCGCTCTCGGAGTTCTATATGTGGTACTATTTCACCGGTGCGAGAGCGATAGCGGGATTTGGATACGAAGAAGCCGAATATTACCCGCGAATTCCTGAATTTCCATCTGAAGAATTAGGCAACATCCAGACTTACACGAATCTACCGCTCGTCGATTTCAGCCCTGACTCCATCGGTTTCAGCAACTGGCCGGACTACCTCGGTGCCAACTACCTGAGATTTATTCCGGAGAATATCGACTCGATGAGGTTCACTCTTGATGGCGAGGTCATGCGGGTCAAACATCACGACAGGGATACAGTCGACTTCGTCTGGAATATACGATACGCAAAACGCAATCCCGGTACAGGTGTCGAGATGAGTGAAAACGCTTTTGGCAATTACCAGCAGTTCACAATCAGCGACATAGGCCAGGCATCGGAAGTAATAGTCGTTCTCATGCCGTATGCCGAGTCGAAATACAGCTGGCTGCATGAGAATGTCAAATACAAGTTCACTGTACCTGATACCTCAAGTCGCACTGTTAGTTTGATGGCATTTCAAGATCCTTATCCAAATCCATTCAAGACTGACGAGGCAAGTGAAGTGGTCTTCAAATTCTCTGTTCCCGAAGTTGTCAGGCAACAGGTTCAGTTGAGTGTTTTCACGTTGGCCGGAGAGAAGATATACAGTCGGTTCTATGGGATTACAGAAACCGAGCCGTATGGACAGGATGCTGAGACTGATCGATGGATTTCGTGGGATGCCACAAACGACAGTGGCAGTCGAGTAGCTTCCGGGTTGTATCTCGTACATCTGACCGTCGATGACGAGTCCAGGGTCTTCAAGGTTGCCGTCATCGAATGAAATCACCGCTATACGCCATGGCGCTCTCGGCGATTCTCGCCGCGCTCTGCTATGTCACGATGCTGCCCCTGATCGGATTCTACAATGTCTTCCTGACATTGTTTATCTGTTTCGCGGCCGGAGTCATGTTAGGACCGGGCTGGGGTTTCCTGACCGGCGTGGTGGGTATGTTTCTATGTTCATATTTCAACCCGCTCGGAGCCGCTCTCCCGCCGATCATGCTGGCACAGATGATTGGCGCGGGACTCTCCGGATTGTTGGGCGGCTGGCTCAGTAAGATGCTGACAGGACGAAGGGCTGGCGTCGGGATATACATATTGATGGGATTCCTCGGTCTTGTGACTGCGCTGTTCTATCACTTGCTGGTCGATATAGTCGACGCATGGCTGTGGGGACCGTTCTGGGCGAGGCTTCAACTCGGCCTGATATCTTCACTGGTGACAATTATCTCAAACATCGTTATATTCGTCGTGTTGTATCCGGTTCTGAGGGCGCTGTCGGGCGCGGTCAGAATCCGGGATTGACGTTCGTCGACGGTTGCAGGCGCAACATCCAGCGTCGAAGTTAGTACAACGACCAGACTGGATTGCAAATGGAAATTCGATTGGCCGGAGAAGTCAGGATGTTCCTGCTGACATTTCTGTTGGCCACAGTAGCATCTGCGCAGTCGGTTGACCCTTCTGGCGACAGCATCAGAGTAGTCGATTCGCTCTCGAATCGCCCTGATATTTACACCCCGGATTCGTTGTCGTCTGTACGCGATTCGCTTGCGCGCTTGATTTTCACAGACAGTGCAGAAACGATTGTTGAGTATCCCGATTTCTACGACGAGCAGATCGAGGCAATTGCTTCACCGAGCCGCCGCGGCATTCGCATCACAGGGAATCAGGATCGGATGCACTTCACACTCAGGGATGCGGTGCGACCGATCACATCGTTCTATGCTCTCAAGTTCGGCCCACCCGGACAGAGCTATTCACTCACATACCTCGGTTTGCCTCCCTATATGTACTATCGCGAACCGGATCATGCCGGAGCGTACGATGTGTACCAGTTTCCACCTGTGGGATTGCCGGACATGAGGCTTTTCAGTCTCGAACAGGGCGACCTGCTCGTTGTCGACACCGATGATCCGATGACCGGAACAGCCTCGATTGAGGCACGGACGGCCGCATTCAACGACGAAACGGCATACTCCGAGGCACAGATTTTCAAAGGTGATTATTTATACGCGAACACAGATGTGATATTCAAACAGAACACGAGCGAGAGACTCGGTTGGGGATTCAGAATCGGGATCGAGAAGAGCGACGGGTATATTTCGTCGTCTGCGAAAGCGCGGGAGAACTACAATGTCGGCGTCAGGTACAAGCTCAATTCCAGATGGCAGCTCGGCTCGAATCTGAGGTTCATGAGTGTCGATGATCGACTTGCCCAACTCGGTAGATGGAGGTCGGTGATCGCGGAAGGGGACAGGTCACTGAGCGGGCTGACCGTTCTTGCCATGAAACGCGATAGCACGCGATGCGCACTCAATGTTTCCGCATGGTGGCAGAAGTTCGAGGAGAAGATAAGATCGAGTCGATTCTTCCTCTGGCAACTCCACGAGCAGTCAGGCGCGAAAGTCTCAATCAAACGGGCTATCGGCGCACACGCTCTGTTCTTCCGTCCGCAGATTGTATACAGTCATGTTACATTCGATCACGGGTACGATTATTACACGAGAGTGATCGCCGACGGTGGAATCGATCTGAGAACCGGCAGAGATTTGTCGTGCCTTATTTCCGGGAATTACCTTTTCGACTGGGGTAGCGCGTCACGAGTCGGCGGGACCTTGCGAACAACATACGATCTCAAGTCACGAGCAACAGTCTATGCCTCCGGCACTGTGAAGCACATTCCGCCGTCAGATATGGCCAGATTTCTCAAACCGAAGGGGGCAGATTTCAATCTTGACGGTTTCCCGGAATACAATCACGGGGGCGACCCGACGCTGAAACCGACGATGCTCGCGGTTGCGTCCGGCGGGATTACATTGAGGCGCGAACACTGGTCGATTGCTGCTAACGGAAAAGCCGGAAGAATCACCGACATGGTCATCTGGCAAGCCTATGATGGCAGTCAGGGCGGACTCTACCAGTCTGAGGCTGTCGACGCCGATCTCTACACTGGTTCTCTGGATGCCGATGTACTGCTTTTCGACCGGATATCCCTGAAATCATCATACACCTACGCCAGAATTGAGCAGACTGATTTGGAGAACAACCTCTCTGTCATGCCGAGGCACAACGCGTATGGTTCCATATCATTGAGGCAGCATATCAAGCGATTGAGGCTCAATCTGGTTCCGAGCATCGAGGCGGAGTATCATTCGGAGAATTTCAGAAGCTACGCCAATCCGGAGAAACTCAACGGTTATCTTCTCGTACATGGGAAGTTCTCGGTGAGGATAAAAAGTTTCAACTTCTATTACACTATGGAGAATATCCTGAACAAGACTCATCAGACCGTGTACTACTATCCCTCGAACCGACGCGTCTGGTGGGGGATACGATGGATATTTCTTAACTGAGGAGGATCGATTGATCTCGCGAGACGACGCATACAGGCTGGTGACCGAACGTGTAACACAGAAGAATCTCGTGAAACATATTCTCGCGGTCGAGGCTGTAATGATCCGACTCGCCGAGCATTTCGGCGAGGATTCGAGTATCTGGGGACTTGTCGGGTTGCTTCACGATCTCGACTACAGCGTCACAGCCGACATACCTGAGAAGCATACGTTCACGACCGAAGAGTGGCTGGACGAAATCGATGCTGGATTGACGGCTGAGATGATGCACGCCATCCGCGCTCATCCGGGACACATCCCGTGCGAAAGCAGACTGGACTGGGCGCTCTATTGCTCCGATCCGGTGACAGGCCTGATCGTCGCCGGTGTGCTGATGCACCCATCGAAGAAGCTCGCGAATGTCGATGCCGAGTTCATGCTCAGACGGTTCAAAGAGAAGCGTTTCGCAGCAGGCGCCGACAGGGAGGCTATCGCATCATGCGAGAAAATCGAACTGCCGCTCGATCAGTTTATGACTCTCGCCATCGATGGCATGAGAGGTATCTCCGACCAACTCGGATTCTGATTCGATCATGACACGCTCAGTTCGTCAGGAGAAGCTCTCGCTGTTCGGGTGGCTGAGCTACGACTTCGCCAACACGATCTTCTCGATGAATATCCTGACGATGTACTTCGCGCAATGGATCATCATCGATTTGGGTTATCCCGACATATACTACAGTACGGCGTACTCGATCTCGATGATCGCCGTAGCACTCACGCTTCCGATCCTCGGCCACAGGTCTGATCTGTTATGCAACAGGAAGCGGTACCTCGTGATGTTTACATTCGGGTGCATCGTGGCCACGACATTCCTGGGCGTATCCGTCTTCGCAATTGGCGATATCGCTGTTCTCGGCATGCTTGCGCTGGTGAGCGTGGCGGTCGCGAATTACTTCTATGAGGGCAGCCTGGTCTTCTACAACGCTCTTCTGCCATCGGTCTCGAACAAGAGCAATGTCGGGACGATTTCAGGGCTCGGTGTCGGGCTTGGGTACGTTGGAGCGATAGTTGGGCTGTTGTTGATCCAGCCGGTTGTGGATGGCGCGATACCCTGGATTCCGGCAGGTAGGCAGTCGGCCTTTCTGCCGACTGCGATGTTGTTCCTGTTGTTTTTCCTTCCGACCTTTCTGTTCCTGAAGGATAAACAGGCGACCGTACCGGTTCTCAGTGAATCAAGAGGCCTCAGGCGGCTCTGGAAAGACCTGCGAGATGCGCGGAAATACCCTGGCGCATTCAGGTTTCTCATCGCAGATTTTCTTTTCGAGGACGCTATCGCAACGCTGATCATATTCATGGCGGTGTATGCCGAGAAGGTCATGGGATTCCCGGACAGTACCAAGGTCACTCTGTTCATCGTCTCAACAATATCTGCTGTGATCGGCTCTGTCCTGAGCGGCCGTATCTCCGACAGGCTCGGCCACTACAGGACGCTCAAAGCTGTGGTATGCGGCTGGGTATTGCTCTTAACGGCGGTAGCATTCACCACGAGCCGACCGATGTACTGGGTGCTTGGATCGATCTTCGGAGTACTTCTCGGTTCTACATGGACGATCTCACGCCCTCTCCTCAATCAACTTGTGCCTGAACGCAAGCTGGGACTCTTCTACGGTCTTTACAGCTTGTCTGGCAGAGCAGCCGCAGTCCTGGGACCGATCCTCTGGGGGTTGGTTGTCCTTCGTCTTACTTCCGAGAGCGCACTCGCAAGGCTGGTGACGGGAACATTCGGCGCATTAGGTGTGAGTGTCCAGGACGCTGTGCTGCAAACGATTCAGTATCGCTTCGCGGTCGGTTCATTGGCAATACTTGTGCTCATCGGACTGGTTATCTACTGGAGAATCCCCGATCCCGCAAAATCAGGGTTGACATATCCCGGTTCTTAGCTATAATACTGTTGGTACTGTCCGAAATGCTCCCGCCGGTTCGGGGCTGGGATTTTAACATATTTGAGAGGAAGCCGCCATGTATCAAGTAACACTTCGACTGATTGCTGCAATCTTTGTTGTATCATTGCTTTGCGGATTTGCTTTGCACGCTGCCGATCCGGAGGATTCGACGCTGTTCGTATTGCCCCATATTTTGGCGCAACCCGGTGAAACCATCAGTATGCCGTTTTCAATCAATACAATCCATGATATAGGAGGTTTTAACTTCCTGTTTAGTCATGAGACCAATGCTCTCGATGCAATCGAGATGACTTCGGATGGCACTCGTTCGGAAGGATTGGATATCTTCACCTGGGCAATTGCCAATTCCTCACCTCAGGTGATAGCTGGCGTCGGCGCCTTCCTACCTGCGGAATTCATTCCAGCCGGTGATGGTCCGGTCGCGAACTTTATTTTGGATGTCAACCAGTCACTTCCATTTGGATGCCTGCTGCCGTTGACATTCTTCGACGAAGTCGGATTTGGCGCCAGGAGGAATGCGATAACTGATCCTGAGGCTACCACTGAGTTCAACCCTGATTTCAACAATGGATCGATTCTGATTCCACTTGATACAGTCGGTGTTTTCTTCGATCCGGGAGATGTGAATGTAAACGGGTTAGCCTACGAGATCGCCGATGCTGTGTTGATGTCCATTCAGCTAAGCGAAGGCATAGAATCGTATATGGATGAAGCGCAGCAGGCGCGAAACTCTGATGTGAACGTCGACCTGCTGCCCTGGACGATTGCGGATCTTGTGTTGATAATGGATGTAGTAAATGGTACCCTTCCCCCTCCGCCGGAAGAACCGGTTACGGAAGTAATCCACTTGCCAGGGGATTCGATCTGGTTTGATGCGTACGAAGGCACTCCGGTTGACACATTAGAAATACCGATCTATGCTGCAAACAGTATTCCGGCTGGGGGCTTGTCATTCAAATTGAGTTATCAATTGCACGAGTTGGAGTTAGTTTCATATTCACTGGACGGCACGCGGATGCCGCCTGAATGGAGCACGGTTTCTGCAGTCGAACGGTCAGATGGTTTAATGTTCTTTGCTACGACAGAATTCGGCACCAGTCCGCAGTATCACATGATGCCAGCCGATGATGGGCTGATTGTGACGCTCAAGTTCGCTGTTCTTAATCCAACGTCGAATTACTTCGATGTCCATTTTGAGCGATTGCAACATCATGGTCAGGTGAATGGATATGGCACGTTTGACTGGGGATGGCCATACTGGCATTTTGCGTCGTTACAGAATGTCGACAGAGCGATGTACTTCAGCTTCATATATGGTGATGCCGACGGGTCGGGAGCTATCGACATTGATGACGTCGTCTACCTGATCCAGTACATATTCAACAGCGGGCCTCCACCGCCTGTCTACGACGCCGGTGATTTCAACAGAGATTTCTTCATCGATATAGATGATGTGACAGCGTTACTCGACTTCATCTTCGGGTAAGTCTCAGTCGGTATGTTCAGCCCAGTTGAATGGCTGGATAGGGAGGAATGATGAAGTACTTCGATTATCTTTCACAGAGACGAAGCCATGTTCTGTTGATTGCGTTTTTAGTGGCTGTCATATTCGGATTCGCAGGTCCTGAAACCTCAGTGCAGGATTGGACAAAACCGCTGACAAGAATGGAATTAGAGATTTGGAGTCCTCCTGCATCCCTTGGGGATACCACTACAATGCGAATACTTCTGGAAGGAGACATGGAAGGATACTCCTTCGAGCGTTTCAGTTTTACCATCACGTATGACACAGCGGCATTAACATTTATCGGTGGTTCGATGGGGGCATTCGTGGATTCTTGTGGATGGGAAGCGCAACATCTTCTTGAGCCATCCAATGGTGTCATCCAGATATTCGCGCACGCTGACCTTGATGGAACCCCAGAAACACCAACGTGTTTTCTCGACACCAGAGATGTAATCCTTGCCGAATTGGACTTTGAGGTAACAACTGATACTGCCTATGATTGCACGTCTACGGTACTGAGGTTCTTTTGGGAAGATTGTAATAGCAATGTTTACTGGTCAGCGAGTTCCGATACGATCTATCTGTCTGACGAAGTATCAGATTGGGACTTGAATTTTGGCTATTGGCGTATTAATCAAGATGACTCTCTGCCGACAATTCACGGCGCTCCGGATTCGTGTGCTTCTTCGGGTAGTGGAAAACCTCGAAATAGGATGATGGATTTTTATGCTGGGCACGTTGATTTCATCTGCACAGGTTCAATCGACTTGCGAGGCGACCTGAACCTGAACAATGTTCCCAATGAGATAGCTGATCTGGTGCTGTTTACTCACTATTTTCTGCTTGGTATTGATGTATTCGAAATCAACCAGGAGGTGCAGGTTCACAATAGTGATGTGAATGCAGATAGTTCTGTTCTCAGAGTTAGTGATATTATATACCTTATGCGTATAGTAGTAGGTGATGCAAACCCTTTCCCAAAATCCCAAGGTGAAAAAGCGCTAAAAGCGCACATTCTGCAGGATGATGTAGCCAAAACGATAACAGTGGAGTATCCTGACACGTTAGCAGGGCTATACCTTGTCTTCTCTAACAGTATTGAGCCTGAGTTTGTTGAACAGTGGGAACACATTTACACTTTTGCCCATCATCATATTGGTGGGAAAACGAACGTTTTACTACTCTTCGAGCCATACGATAAGCCCGAATCATTCGATTCGATGTTATTGTTCAGCTATTCAGGGGAAGGGGTTTTGAAGTATGCTGAGGTGGGCGACTTCCGAAATCGCTACGTTGAAACAGTCATCCATTCGCGTTTACCAATTGACCTTGACGGAATAATTATGCTTCTGGGATATATTTTCTCCGGAAACTATGTGCCTGAGCCGTTGGAGTCGGGTGATGTCAACTGCGACGGAATCGTTGACATCGATGATGTCGTTTATCTGTTGGAATATATCTTCGCGGGTGGTCCAGAGCCGTACATAGATTGCCCGTGAGTTCTGTCACATCTCATGTTCGACAAGGGTCGCCATACACGGCGGCCCTTTTCATGTTGTCTCGAAATTTGTGGGGCAAAACCCGAAGCGGTTTTGCCTCTTGGAATAAATGGCAGAACCGCTCCGCTTCGCTTCGGGTTCTTCCCTACAAGACTGTAAGTGGCTAATGCATCTGCGATTACAGAGTCGCATGGTCGTGTTTCGTTATCCAAATAATAGTTGACACCCAATCGGCGATTCTTTAGATTGGCCGCTACTTGTTGAGCGGGGAAAGGAAAGCGCGTGTTTGAGACATACTTCCCGATTGTTTTTCTGCTGTTCGTATCCATCGCTGCAGGCGGGGGGCTGTATCTCGTCTCAAAATTCCTCGGCAGGAAAAGCCCAGAGTCAAAATTCATGGACACGCCATACGAATGCGGGATCGAGCCGGTCGGCACCACGAGGGAACGATTCCCGGTTAAGTTCTATCTGATTGCGATCTTATTCATCGTATTCGATATCGAAGTCGTCTTCATGTACCCATGGGCGGTAGTGTATGACAGGCTTGCATTGTTCGGATTCATCGAGATGCTGGTGTTTATCGGCGTTCTCCTTATCGGTTATGTGTACATCCTGCGCAGCGGAGCATTGAAGTGGGATTAGAAGAGAAAGTTCCGGATGGCGTCCTGCTGACAAGCGTGGACAAAATGGTCAACTGGTCGAGAAAGTCGTCACTGTGGCCGCTTGGGTTTGGGCTCGCATGTTGTGCAATCGAGATGATGTCCGCGTTTGGTCCGAGGTTCGATCTGGCAAGATTCGGGATGGAGGTAATGAGGCCGTCTCCTCGCCAGGCTGATCTGATGATCGTCTCCGGCAGGGTGTCGAACAAGATGGCTCCAGTTTTGATTCGGCTGTACGAGCAGATGCCATCACCGAAGTGGGTGATCGCGATGGGCGCGTGCGCATCGACTGGCGGCGTTTTTAATAACTACGCTATTTTGCAGGGTGTGGATAAGATTCTGCCTGTGGACATCTATGTTCCCGGCTGTCCTCCGAGACCCGAACAGTTGATAGATGGAATCGTGAAGTTGCAGGAGAAGATCGAGAAGGAATCGGTTAAGAAGACCGTCTAAACAGACCTGATATCGCTCTGGGTAACGAATTCGCAAGAAACGGAATGCTCGAAATACACGATAAAACAGAGTCGGCTCTGAAGGAGAACTTCTCAGGCAGCATCCTTGATATCTCACACTTCAGGGATGAGTTAACTTTTCTTATTGAGAAAGACGCGCTGAGCGCCATAGTCACTTTCCTGAAAGACTCTCCGGAATTCAGATATGGTTTTCTTTCTGATCTGACCGCCACCGACTGGCCTGATGATGAGAAGCGTCACGAAGTTGTCTATCTGCTCTACTCTTTCGATTCACACAGTTATGTTCGCATCAAGGTCCGTTTGAGTGAAGGGGAGACGATCGCTTCGCTGACAGGTGTCTGGGATATCGCCAACTGGTTCGAACGCGAGGTTTTCGATCTGTTCGGAGTCAAGTTCGATGGTCACCCGGATATGACGAGGATTCTTACGCCGGATGAATTCGAAGGTCATCCTCTCAGGAAAGATTTCCCTCTGACATACGAGATGCCTCAGTTCTCGCACAACCTGGATGATCCGCCGGAGGTTATCAAGTAGTGGCGACGAAGACGATGACCATCAATATAGGGCCGCAGCATCCGGCCACTCATGGCGTACTGCGGATCAAGTTAGAACTCGACGGCGAGACGGTCATCAGCGCGTATCCGATCATCGGATATCTGCATACCGGTATCGAGAAGACTGCGGAATCGAAGTATTACAGCAAAGCCATTCCACTTACCGACCGCATGGATTATCTCGCGCCGATGTCGAACAACCTCGGCTACTGCCTCGCGGTCGAGAAGTTGCTCGATATCGAGATACCAGAGAAAGCCCAGTGGGCGAGAGTCTGTCTCACAGAATTGACTCGGCTGAATTCGCACCTCGTCTGGATCGGCACTCACGCGCTCGACATCGGGGCGATGAGTATGCTGCTCTATGCTTTCCGCGAGCGCGAGAGTATCCTCGGCATATACGAACTGGTATCGGGGCAGAGGATGATGTCAACGTATTTCCGCATCGGTGGCCTCGCGAATGACCTGCCACCCGATTTCAACGAGAAGGTGACGGAGATTCTTGATCTTTTCCCATCGCGGATAGACGAATATGAAGATCTCCTGACGAACAATCCGATCTGGCGCAACAGGACGATAGGCGTAGCGAAAATATCCCCCGAAGATGCGATCAAATGCGGTTTCACCGGTCCGCTTCTCAGGGCGTGCGGAATCAAGCACGATCTCAGGAAGACGAATCCATATTCATCGTACGAGAAGTTTGATTTTGATATACCAACCGATGATGGCTGCGATGTGTTTGCCCGGTACCTTGTTAAGCTCGTCGAAATGCGGCAGAGTCTGCGGATAATTAAGCAGGCGATTGACGGTATGCCGGAAGGGGCTTACAGGGCCGACGCCCCGGGGATAGTGCTGCCGCCGAAGGAGAGAGTGTTCTCTGAAATGGAAGCGCTGATCTTCCACTTCAAGATTATTACCGAAGGTTTTCATCCGCCAGTCGGGGAAGTTTATCAGGGAATCGAATCGCCCAAGGGCGAACTCGGTTTTTATATAGTATCCGACGGTGGACCATATCCTTATCGCATGCGTGTAAGGCCGCCCTGCTTCGTGCACACAGCGGCGCTTGGCAAACTGTGCAAGGGCGGACTTGTGGCTGATGTGATAGCGGCGATAGGTTCAATCGATATTGTACTCGGCGAGGTCGACAGATGATTCTGACCGAGCAGACTGTTGAGAAGATCAGGGCGACGCTTCCTAAATATCCGGAAAGGTTGTCATGCATTCTACCCGCGCTGACGTTTGCCTGCAAGCAGGTCGGTCATCTCAACGAGGGTGTCTATCGAGAGATTGCGGATATCCTCGATATCGATGCGGTTCGCGTAGCTGAGGCGGCATCGTTCTACACGATGTTTCCCAAGAAGCCGGTCGGGAAGTTTTTCATACAGGTTTGTCATAATATAGCATGCTCTCTTCTCGGCGCCGAATCGCTCGTCGATTACCTGCTGCAGAAACTGAACGTCGAGCTTGGCGAGATTTCTGAAGATGGTTTGTTCACTGTTGTCACGGTCGAATGTCTCGGCTCGTGTACGACGGCTCCGATGATGCAGATCAACGACAAGTTCTATGAGAATCTGACTCGCGAGAAGGTCGATCAGATCATCGAAGAACTCAGAGGGCAGGGTTAGTTCGATGGAGTTGAAAGTCCTGTTCAAGAACATTGATAATCCGAACCAGTACAAAGTCGATACGTACGTGTCGGGCGGCGGCTACAAGGCCTGGGAGAAATCTCTTAAGGAGATGAAACCGAAAGAAATCTGCGAAATCGTCAAGGCATCCGGCCTTCGCGGGCGGGGTGGCGCAGGTTTTCCGGCTGGTGTCAAGTGGGGTTTTGTACCGCAGGACCTTCCGAAGCCGAAGTATCTTGTATGCAATGGCGATGAATCAGAGCCGGGTACATGCAAAGATCGTGTCCTGATGGAGAACGATCCGCACATGGTTGTCGAAGGCATGGCTATCGCAGCCTACGCGATTGGCGCGCACCGGGCGTATATATATATACGCGGAGAATTCGTGTTCCCAGCCAACAGAATGCGTGCCGCAATCGAGGAAGCGTATGCGAAGGGCTATCTTGGCAAGAACATATTCGGCACAGGTTACGACCTCGATATGACTGTCCACACCGGTGGAGGCGCTTATATATGCGGCGAAGAGACCGCGCTGCTGAATTCGCTCGAAGGCAGACGCGGGTTGTCGCGCATACGGCCTCCGTTCCCTGCTGTCGAGGGACTCTATGCCTGTCCGACAGTCGTAAACAATGTCGAGACGCTGGCGAATGTCCCCGCGATAATCATGAACGGCGCCGACTGGTACAAAAACATCGGCACAGAAAAATCCACCGGTACGCGGATATTCTGCCTGTCGGGGCATGTGAAGAATCCGGGCAACTATGAACTCGAACTCGGCACGCCACTGCGCCATCTCATATATGACATCGGTGGTGGAATCCTCGACGACAAACCGCTCAAGGCTGTCATACCGGGCGGATCATCGACTCCGGTGATGACTCCCGACAAGCTCGACACTCCGATGGATTTTGAATCGGTCGCAGAGGCTGGTTCGATGCTCGGTTCGTGCGGCGTGATAGTCATGCACGAAGATACCTGCATGGTCTGGGCGGCGAAAGTGCTCGCATATTTCTATATGCACGAGTCGTGCGGAAAATGCACGCCGTGCCGCATGGGTACGCAATGGATGTACCAGATACTCGACCGAATCGAGCGGGGAGACGGCAGGGAAGGGGACATCGATCTGTTGCTGGATGTCTGCGATAATATCGAAGGGCAGACCATCTGTCCATTGGGCGATGCCGCAGCGATGCCGGTGCGGGGGTTTGTGAAAACCTTCAGGGAAGAATTTGAATATCACATCGAGCACAAGAAGTGCATGGTGGAGAATAAGTTTCCGAGTTTCATGTAAATGGATGAGATCAAGCTGACCATAGACGGCAGGGAAGTGACGACGACTGCCGGCAAGACGATCCTTGATGCCGCGCTGGATAACGGCATCGATATACCGACGTTTTGCTGGCACGCGAAGTTGAAGTCTATCGGCGCATGTCGTGTCTGCTTAGTCGAAATCGAGGGCTGGCCCAAACTCCAGGTCTCATGCGCGACACAGGCTTCCGATGGAATGATCGTCCATGTCAACAACGAGCGCGTCACCAAAGCTCGGCAAGCTGTGATTGAATTCATACTGCTGAATCATCCATTGGATTGTCCGACATGTGACAAGGGCGGCGAGTGCCCGCTTCAGAATGTCACGTTCAAATACGGCGTGGATCGCTCTCGGACTATCGAGCCGAGACAGAGATTCATTGTCGATGAAAACTCGACATTCGATGATCTGCCGATTGGTCCGGAAATCATCCGGAATCAGAACAGGTGCATTCATTGTTACAGGTGTACGCGTATTGTCGAGGAAATCTGTGAAGAAGATGATCTCGGCGCATTCAATCGAGGTCATGGCACCGAGATTCTTCCGCCACCCGGCCGCGAAATCAGGAATATCTACTCCGGCAATGTCGTCGAGAACTGCCCGGTCGGTGCGTTGACGAATCGCGACTGGCGATACAAGATACGTGTCTGGGACACGAAACAGAAAAAGACCATCTGCAATTTTTGCTCTGATAATTGTAACCTCACAGCATGGGTTGCTCGCGACAAGATATTCAGATGTACCTCGCGCCGGAACGATCGAATCGATGAAGGCTTCATTTGCGACATCGGGCGTTACGGTTATCAGTACGCGCAACATCCCGACCGCCTCAAGTCCCCTATGATACGAAAGGGCGGAGAACTGGTCGACTGCACCTGGGCCGAGGCTTATGATGCGATTGCGAAGAAGATTGTATCGGTCAGCGAGAAGCTTGGACCGCAGGGAATAGCGGCGCTTGTCGGCAAGGATAACTCGAATGAGGATTACTACATTCTCGGCAGATTCATGCGGACCGTTGTCGGCTCCAACTCGATAGATCACAGGTTGTCGCGTAAGAAAAAGCTTTCATATTTTGATGACGTGATGAAGCTTGGTATTTCTGAAAGCGATCTTTCGTTTGATGATCTGGAGAAATATGATCGGTTCGTCATAATCGGCTGTGACCTGCACACTGAGAATCCGATAACCGCACTCCGGTTGCTGAAGGCGAAAAGCTACAATTCCGCGGAAATCACTCTCCTGAATCCTGCACCGACAAGGCTCTCCCGTTCGGGCGACGAGTTGATCTACGGCATCGATTCCGAGATCGATATACTCACAGGGCTGACGAGATACATCCTGCAAGAGCGACTGTCCGTCGCAGGCGGGGCTGCGCTCGATTATAGCGATGTCAATGCATTCTGCAGTCACACAGCGGCATTCTCACTCGAACATGTCAGCCAGAAAAGCGGCATTGCTGCTGAGGGTCTTAAATTGCTTGCGAAGGCTATCGCAAAGAGCGAGAACACGTTGTTTATTGTCGGCTCACAGATTGCTCGTCACTATCAGCGTGATACCATATTGAAGGCGATATACAATCTCGCGCTTATCATCGGGAATCCGAAATCCGAGCACACTCCGATACTGCTGCTCCAGCCGGGCGCAAATCGCAGAGGCTGCCGCATTTTTGGAATGGAGCCGGACAGGCTGCCGCTGAATCGTGCGTTCAACGAAAAAGATTCTCTCCGCTCGGTCTGGAAGAAAGAAGTTCCCGATCGTGAGGGAGTTGATACTCTCGACATTCTCCGTCAGATCAATGACAGTAAAGTCGAACTCGCATTCGTTGTCGGTGCGGATCCATTGACAATCTATCCCGACGCCGAATTTGTCTGCACATCTCTCAGCAAGCTCGACACACTTGTTGTCGCGGATCTCTATCTGACTGAGACAGCCAAAGCCGCAGACATTGTGCTTCCGATGTCGAGTTGCATGGAGACCTCCGGGAGTCTTTGCAACTGGGAAAATAGGATTCAGACATTCGAGCAGGTGATTAAACCTGTCATGGATTCAAAGCCGGCCTGGAGAATATTCGCCGATCTGGCCGCCGTGCTCGATGCCGATTTCGGATTGGATTCAAGCGAGGCTGTCTTCGATGAGTTCAGCAAACTTATGCCTGACGGATCGGCATGCGAATTCGCCTCCATTCCGGAGGAAGGATTGAGGCTGAAAACAGGCGCGGCTCTCGACAGGTCCGCAGGCCTTCAGGCGATTGTCAGGAAAGAGCCGGAAGTCGACAGCGAACAGGGCGTATATCTTCTCAGCGGCAACGGAGATCACCACTTGGGCCGCAATCGAACGATACGATCCGACAGCCTGAATCGCTTCTTGAGTGAGCCATTCATCGGTCTCTCGGAGAAGACAGCCGCTGATCTTGCGCTCTCCGAAGGTGATCTGGCAAAGATCGAGAACAAGTCTGGCAAGCTGATCGGTACAGTCAGGTATCTGACGGGTCTCAGGGATGACGTCGTCTGGATTCCGGACAACTTCCCGGGGATGTCGGCGAATGTGTTGAGAAGCCGCAAGTACGATATCGACAAGGTAACGGTTGTGAAGGTTTGAGATGGACTGGGTAGCAATAGTCATAATAGCCGTCAAAGTCGTCGTGGTCTTTGCCGTACTTCTGACAGGCTGCGCATGGATGACATGGCTCGAACGCAAGCTTGTCGCTCGGATACAGACCAGGCTCGGTCCGATGAATGCTGGCTATCAGGGACTTCTCCAGCCGATCGCGGATATGATCAAGTTGTTGCTCAAAGATGACATCTCTCCGAAGCATGTCGACAAAATGATCTATGCGCTCGCTCCGTTGGCGGCGTTCATCCCCGCCACTCTTTCGATTGCTGTCGTTCCGTTCGGGGACAACATCGAGTTGTTCGGCAGGAATATCGATCTCGTCATATCGAATCTGAACATCGGAATACTCTATGTACTGGCTGTGACTTCAATAGGTGTGTATGCGATTGTGATGGCGGGATGGTCGTCGAATTCCAAATACTCACTCCTCGGAGGTATCCGGTCTGCGGCGCAGATGATCTCATACGAGATCGGGTTGGGCCTCGCGATTGTTGCGGTTGTGTTGATAACGGGAACAGTGAATCTGGTTGAGATCGTCAATCAGCAGAGTTCGATCCTCCAGTGGAATTTCTTCGCGAACCCTGTTGCATTCCTGATCTACTTCATCTGTGCTGTCGCCGAGACAAACCGGAATCCGTTCGATCTTCCGGAGGCCGAGAGCGAGCTTGTCGCGGGGTATTTCACGGAGTATTCATCGATGAAGTTCGGGATGTTCTTCGTTGGCGAGTATGCGAATATGATAACGGTCGGCGCTATCGCGACCACGCTTTTCTTTGGCGGATGGCAGGGACCGTTCCTGCCGCCGGTCGTATGGTTTGTCATCAAGGTGGCGGCGTTCATGGTCATTTACATTTGGTCAAGGGGAACACTTCCGCGATTCCGTTATGATCAACTGATGAATTTTGGATGGAAAGTGATACTCCCGGTGGCGATCCTGAATGTTCTCGTAACGGCGTTCTTTAAGATGTAGTGTTGAATAAGATGATTGAGTTTATCAAAAGATACTTTTTTGCGATACCGATAGGTTTCTTCACGACGCTGAAGAATATGCTGCGCAAGCCTGTCACTTTCCAGTATCCGAAGGAAAAAGTCCCGATGTATCCCCGGTATCGAGGACTGCATTTCCTCGAACGTTACGATGACGGCTCCGAACGCTGCGTCTGCTGCGGGCTTTGCGCGGCGGCATGCCCGGCTGACGCGATCTTCATGGTGCCGGAGGAGACCGAGAAGGGCGAACGGAAGGCGACAGCGTACGAGATTAACATGCTCAGGTGCATCTTCTGCGGCTTCTGCGAAGAAGCCTGCCCCGAGGAGGCGATATTCCTCGGTATGGAGTATGAGTTTTCAGATGACGACAGAAGTAAGTTCATATATACTAAGGACGATCTGCTTGTGAAGTGGCCGCGAACGAAGCCGTCTGCGGTCAATTTCATCAGGAAGAAACGCAGATCGTTTATGGAATAGGATCGCTCGTTGGAACTGCTCATTTTCGCTCTCGCCGCATTCACCTCGGTTGCGAGTTGTATTCTGGTTATATTCCAGAAGGATCCGGTCAGGGCAGCGCTTTTTCTGGTAATGGCGTTCTTCTCACAGGCGATCCTGTTTGTGCTGCTCAGCGGGTTATTTATAGCTGCGCTTCAAATAATCATTTACGCAGGCGCGATCATGATACTGTTTCTGTTTATCATCATGCTTCTGAATTTACGTCGAGATGAATTCGGCAGGGATCAGCACCCGTTCCAGCGAATCGTGGCATTTGTATTCGCAGGTATTCTTGCCATCGAATTGGTTCTCGTCGCTTCGCGCGGCACGGGCGAGGCCGCGTGCGATCTTCCTCCCGATTTTGGATCGGTGGAATCGATCGGAGAGTTGCTTTTCACGAAGTATCTCCTGCCATTCGAGGCGACTTCCATGCTGTTGATGGCTGCGATACTGGGCGCGGTGGTGCTCGCGAAAAAGAGACTGGATAGCTGATATGGTGCCTTTGGAATATTACCTGGTGCTCTCGGGCGTGATCTTCGCGATTGGCGTTCTTGGAGTGCTGACATCGCGGAACCTGATTGTGATCTTCATGTCGATTGAGATAATGCTGAACGCGGGCAACCTTGCGTTCATTGCATTCTCCCGCTCGCTCGTCGATGTGTCGGGACATATATTTGTATTCATAGTGTTTGCGGTCGCGGCTGCCGAAGCGGCGGTCGGCCTGGCGATAATCATAGCGGTGTTCAGGAACAGGGAAACGATCAATGCTGATGAATTCAACATCATGCGCTGGTAGGGGAACGACAAGTTGAGCGAATTGATCTGGTTGATACCGTTCGCGCCGCTGGTCGGGTTTCTGATCAACGGCCTCGTCGGTAACAGGCTTCCGAAGCCGGTCGTGACCGTCATTGCGTGCGGGTCGGTATTCGTTTCACTCGTGCTCTCTGTCGCCGCGTTTATCAAGCTGCTGGGCATGGATGCGGAGCATCGAGTCATCGAGCAGATGCTTTTCTCCTGGATACCGTCCGGATCGTTCCAGGCGGATGTCTCGTTCCTGCTCGATCCGCTCTCAGCCGTGATGATTCTCGTCGTGTCGGGAGTCAGTTTCCTGATTCATGTCTACTCGATTGGCTACATGTCACACGACCCGGAATACTCTCGCTTCTTTACGTACATGAATCTTTTCGCCGGCTCGATGCTGCTGCTTGTGCTGGCAGATAATTTCCTGCTGATGTATGTCGGGTGGGAGGCAGTCGGTCTCTGTTCATATCTGCTGATCGGATTCTGGTACAAGAAGAAATCGGCTGCAGACGCTGGCAAGAAGGCTTTCATCGTTAATCGAATCGGCGATTTTGGGTTCGCGCTCGGAATGATGCTGATCTTCTGGACTTTCGGCTCGCTGAATTTTACGGAGGTCTTCGACACGGCCGCGGATTCATATCGTATCGGCAGTTCGGTTATCACATGGATTACGCTCCTGCTGTTCATCGGAGCGATCGGCAAGTCGGCGCAGATACCGTTGTATGTCTGGCTGCCGGACGCGATGGAAGGTCCCACTCCGGTATCCGCGCTCATCCATGCTGCGACGATGGTAACTGCGGGCGTATACATGGTCGCGCGCTGCAACGTGCTGTTCGTACTTGCGCCGACATCTCTGCTGGTTGTTGCGGTCGTCGGTGTGGTGACTGCGATTTTCGCCGCGACTATGGGTCTCGCGCAGAATGACATCAAGAGGGTTCTGGCATACTCTACGATTTCACAGCTCGGGTACATGTTCCTCGCGTGCGGCGTTGCGGCGTTTTCGGCGGGCATCTTTCATCTGATGACACACGCGTTTTTCAAGGCGTTGCTGTTCCTCGGCGCCGGTTCTGTTATCCATGCTATGTCTGATGAACAGGACATGCGGAATATGGGCGGTCTCAGATCGAAGATCAAAGTGACATACTGGACTATGTTTTTTGCGACGTTCGCCATCTGCGGCATTCCGGGATTTTCGGGCTTTTTCTCGAAGGACGAGATTCTCTGGAAGTCATTCTCCTCGCCGCACGGCAACACGCTGTTCTGGATAATCGGTGTCGCTACTGCAGGCCTGACTGCGTTCTACATGTTCCGATTGATATTCATGACTTTCTATGGCAAGCCAAGATACAACAAGCACACGGCCGAGCATTTGCACGAATCGCCGAAAAACATGCTGTTCGCACTCGTGTCGCTGGCGGTTCTTTCGATAGCGGGCGGATGGATCGGCATTCCCGCGGCTCTCGGTGGCGCAAATCATTTCGAGCATTTCCTGCATCCTGTATTCGCGCAGGGAGAATCATTGGTGCAGGGACACGCCGCGCATTATGCGCATTCGACAGAGTATCTGTTGATGGCGATCTCGGTGATTCTCGTGCTGGCGTCAATTTACTTTGCATATCTGTGTTATGTGAGACGTCCGGAACTTGCCACGAATCTGAAGAAGCGCATATCCGGTCTGCACAAGATTATATACAACAAGTATTACGTGGATGAAATCTACGCCGCGTTGATTGTCAAACCTGTGGTGAACATCTCGCTCTTTCTCTGGAAAGTGTTCGATGTTGCGATTATCGACGGCATCGTGAACGGGCTGGCATCGACGGTAAAATCGTTCTCGAATTCGGGACGACTCATTCAGACCGGATACCTGCGAAACTATGCGCTGATGTTCGTGGGTGGAGCGATTGTCATCCTGGCGTATTTCATAGCGATGAGGTAGGATGGACCAGTATATACTGAGCATAGTCACGGCGATTCCGATGCTAGGAATCCTTCTGCTGTTGCTTGTCAGCAAGAAGGCAGAGTCGACGCTCAAGGTGATAGCCATCGCGTCGAGTTTCATCGCGTTCATCGCATCGCTCTATCTCTATTTCATGTTCGACTCATCGACCGATGCGATGCAGTTCGCTGTCAAGATACCCTGGATAGCGTCGTTCGGCATAAGCTATAACATCGGGATCGACGGCCTGAGTTTGTGGCTTTTCATTCTGACGACATTCCTTTCGTGGATTGCGATCTGGTCGTCATGGAGTGCCATCAAGGATCGTCTCAAGGGCTTCCTGATCTCGCTGCTGCTGCTCGAAGTAGGCATGCTCGGCGTATTCATGTCGCTCGACCTGTTCCTGTTCTACGTTTTCTGGGAGTTGATGCTGATCCCGATGTATTTCCTGATAGGAATCTGGGGCGGTTCAAACAAAATCTACGCCACGATCAAATTCGTTCTCTTCACGCTCGTCGGGTCGCTTCTGATGCTAGTTGCGATCATCGTGCTTTACGTGATGCATTACTACGCCGCCGGTTTCTACTCATTCGACCTGATGCAGATAGGGACGCTTGAGATCGGCCCAAAAGCGCAGTTGTGGCTCTTCGCCGCATTCGCGCTGGCGTTTGCCATTAAGGTTCCGATGTTCCCGTTCCACACATGGCTTCCCGACGCGCACGTTGAGGCTCCAACCGCCGGAAGCGTTATCCTTGCGGGAGTATTGCTGAAAATGGGAACTTACGGTTTTCTGAGGTTCTGCCTCCCGTTGTTCCCGGATGCGTTCGTGCACTTCATACCGGTAATATCCGTCCTGGCCATAATTGGTATCATCTACGGCGCACTGGTCGCGATGGTCCAGAAAGACGTCAAGTCGCTGGTCGCATTCTCGTCAGTGTCTCACTTAGGCTTTGTGATGATCGGAATGGCGGCTCTCAACACGCAGGGGTTGCAGGGGTCGATCATTCAGATGATAAACCATGGGATATCAACGGGCGCGCTGTTCCTCATCGTCGGGATGATCTATGAACGGAGACACACGAGAATGATCGCCGACCTCGGCGGTATCTTCACGTCAATGCCTGTCTGGACGACTTTCTTCATCATCGTCGCGCTATCCTCGATAGGGTTGCCGTTTACGAACGGATTCGTTGGCGAGTTCCTGATACTGCTTGGCGCTTTCAAAGCAAACATCGTTTACGCTGTCCTGGCAGCGACCGGGATGATACTCGCTGCCGTATATATGCTCTGGATGCTGCAACGGGTTGTCTACGGCAAGATAACGCGGGAAGAGAACAGAAACCTGACAGACATCAATCTGAGAGAGAAGCTGATCCTTTTGCCGATAGTGATTCTCATCTTCTGGATCGGCATCTATCCATCGACATTCTTCAAGCCAATGGAAAAAACGATCGAGAAGTTGCTGAAGACTGTGGAGGCCGCGAAGGAGAGAGCGGAACTGCCGCTACCTGAGGGGATCGAGTTTACGGCGAGCGTTGCAGATACGGTAGACGTGGAGGGTAATTGACAATGCCTGACGTAAAGATATTCACCAAGCCCGGTTGTCCATACTGCGCTGCGGCGAGGAAAGACTTAGATGATCGAGGAGTCAGATACGAAGAATTGGACGTCACTTCCAGCGGTGAGAATGCGAAACAGGCTCTCGGTTTTTCGAAGGGCCAGAGGCTCGTTCCCATTATCGTAACTGACGGCGAGGTGCAAGTTGGATTCAACGGAGGCTGAGGATTCTGATCGCCGGGCGGTCTGTCCGGCACACGAGATAGAATATGCCGATTAACTTACCACATATAGATTATGCAGCGATACTGCCGGAGTTGATCACTGGCGGCATGGCGCTTCTGGTTATGTTGATCACGCCGTTCATGCCGGATGAGAGACGATATTACACAGGCTATCTTGCGTGGCTCGGTATCATCGCGGCTGCGGTTGCCACATACATGGGGTTTGCAAAAGAGGTAACGACGTTCTCCGGCTTGTATGTGACCGATTTCTTCTCGACGGTGATGAAGCTCGTTTTCCTTCTTGGATCATTTCTCGTGATTCTGCTGTCGGACAATTTCGTTCGGCTCAGGAAGCTTCCTGCGGGCGAGTACTACGCGCTGATTCTCTTTGCCACTCTGGGCATGATGATGATGGCATCGGCGGGCGATCTGATTGTATTCTTCATAGGGCTCGAGATTATGTCTGTGGCCCTGTATGTCCTTGCGGGAATCAGGCGGGTCGATCTGAAATCTAACGAAGCATCTCTGAAGTACTTCTTCCTCGGCGCGTTCGCCACAGGATTCATCGTATTCGGCATTGCATTCATCTATGGCGCAATAGGAACGACATCGCTGACTCACGTTTTCGATATCAGTCTCTATGTATTCGAGAACTCGGGACTGTATCTTATGATCGGTGGCGCTTTGCTTCTGATAGGACTTGCGTTCAAGATCGCGTCATTCCCGTTTCACATGTGGGTTCCCGATGTCTACGAGGGAGCGCCGACTGTAGTGACCGCGTTCATGTCATCGGGACCGAAAGCCGCGGCGATAGCTGTTCTCGCGCGAGTGTTCATCTTCGCGTTCGGCGAGCAAACGGCCATTATCGCCCCGATCTTCTGGGTTCTCTCCGTGTTGACCATGTTTGTGGGCAATCTGACCGCGATCTCGCAGTCGAACGTCAAGCGAATGCTGGCGTACTCATCGATTGCACATGCTGGCTACATGATGATTGCGTTCGTCGCTGCGAGTGGCGAGGCAGTATCCGCCGTCGCCTATTATGTTCTCTGCTACACGGTGATGAATATCGGCGCATTCGCAGTGTTGATTATTGTCGAGAGCAAAACAGACGGCGACAATCAATTGTCAAGCTTCACCGGGCTGGGCCGACGGCATCCGATTCTCGGGGCTGCAATGCTTCTCTTCCTGATTTCGCTGGCAGGTATCCCTCCGACGGCCGGGTTCTTCGCGAAGTTCTATCTGTTCAAAGCAGCGATACTCAAGGGATATATCCTGCTGGCGGTGATCGCGGTGATCAACAGTCTTATCTCAGTCTACTACTATCTACGAGTCGTCGTTGTGATGTTTATGATAGATACCGAGACCGAATTCCGTCCTGTGACATATCCATCGGCGCTCTACGTAGCTCTCGTGATTGCAGTGATGGCGGTATTGGCGCTCGGAGTGTTCCCGTCGTATTTCTTCCCGTTCGATCAGCCGATGCTTGTTGCGTTCGGTTGATTAATTTCCGTAGGTCAATCCCACTTGGGGGGATTGACACCGGACTCGCTTACGCGACAAATGTCCAGAGGTAGTCCCAAAAGTCCTGTTATTTAGTAGGTCGGTGTTCCGCAGCAGGCGATACCTGCAAGAAACCCGACTGCCGGTCAACAAGATAGAGGTGTCGCGTTTTTCACCCCGCTCTGCGGGATTCGGAACACGACCTACTTCTGGGACAGCCTCTCCACATCTGCCGATATAGATTCAAGATGGGGCAGACCCTTCGAAGCTCAGGACTTTGCGAGGACGTCTGCCGCCCACTGAAATCCAATTGTCAAGCGCCCTTCGCAAGTCTCAGGACAGGCGAGCGCGCTTGACCTACTATCTACGCTTAAACACTGTATGTGCAGGGTGGCGGGCCACCGGAGAAGATATAATTAATCAGGTAGACAACATCGTCGATGTCGACATTATCGCTGCAGTTGCAGTCACCAGCTTCGATGGGATTCGGTGCAGGGCCTCCTCCGAAGATGTAGTTCACGAGAAACACCACGTCGTCGATGTCGATCCCGCCGGAGCCGTCAGCATCACCCGATTGCATTACTATATCGTATTGCGGCATGAAATCGACTCGCAGAGAATCGTGGGGACAATTTTCTGGCACTCCTCCATAAGTCGAAAAATACTCGTTCATCCGACAACCCTCGTCCCGGCTGATCCCGATCAGCGAGGTGAAAAAGAGGTCGAGAACTCCAACATCGAGATACTGGAATGAAATCCTGTGATCTGACGTCAGTATGACTTCAAATGTGATCATTGAGTCCGAATCGTGGCCGAAGTTGCCGATCTGGTGATACTCCACTATCATGGAATCCTGACCGGGCGTCGTGTAGTAATAGATTGAGCCGTGCCCAGCGCCGACAGTGTCAATCGTCAGATCGTTCCAGAAGGGAAGAAGCAGTGCGTCGATCCCGGGCGACGGCAGGTCGATGTACGCGAAATAGCCGCCGATGTTGACTTCGTCCGATGTGAATGATATTCCGCCATTGACGCCGACGTGGAGGGATGTGAAGACGTCATTGTAGAAGTTGAACGGGAATCCGATCGGAATCTCAATCGATGTTCCATCGTCGAGCGCACCGCCCGGTCTGCTTTCGTTGTGGAACTCGTCGAGTTCGATCATCGTACCGGTTTGAGAGATTTCTATCCACTCGAAATCCGGCCCGTCAGGGTCGTCGCTGTCAATCGTCACGTAGTCCGTGTCGTTGCACAGGACCGTGAAAAAGACAGGTATGTCGATCTCATACCATGTGCCGTAGTCGACACTGATAATCCCTTTGTAGTTGTATGTTGTGTCATCGAGAGGGGCGCTATCCAGTGTCACAAACAGCCCGACATAACCGCCCGGATCGATAGTACCGGTGTCGGGATCAACATCGATCCATCCGGGATCAGCGAGACCTTCGAGTGTGTCGTTTATGCTGATGCTGAAACTGGCGGAAGCGGAACTATTGGTATTTGTCAAAACAATCAGATCGGATGCGACCTGACCACCGACCGCTGAGAGATCAAGGTACGTTGGATCGGCGACAAGTCCGGGTGGCGGAAGATACTGATACGCCGATTCGAGGTTCGGGCGGGGACCTATCCATTCCGATGGATTCGGCTGCTGTGAACCGGTGTTCTCCAACAGCGAGACTACGACTTCCGGCACCATCGGCAAACCGTACTGAGCCTTATATATGCCTTGCAGACAAATCACCGCACCCGCGACGATCGGCGCCGCGCTCGATGTGCCGCCGAATGTCTCGGTGTAGTACTGGTTCTGATCGCCCCCGCCACTGAAAAGGCCGCCGTATCCGGTAGTCACTACGTTTTTGCCCCAGCCCTGAAGGTTGACGCGCGAACCGTAGTTCGAGAAATAGAGCCTCGATCTGTCCAGACCGTATTCGCCACCCGGTGGAGCACCCGCGCCAACGAGTATCGCGCGCGAGTCTCGGAAATCTCTGTTGAATTTCTCCTCGTAGATTGGATCATCAAGGTCCTCGTAGCCGTTGCCCGCTGCTGCTACAACGATTATCCCTTTCGCTGTCGCCATCTGAATGGCATCGAAATTGGCCTGGAAATACTCCATCGGGACGTATCCCATCTGGTCCGGACGGGACTGGAAATCGTATCGCGGTCCGGGCGTGTGCAGTTCTATGATTATAACATCGCCGGCTTGGAGGTTTGCGGCGGAAATGTCGACGGCCGCAGCGACTCCTATGCCTCCGGTCGAAGCCATGTCCACGTGGGCGTCATAGGCTATGCCGGTGATCCCGTATTCGTTGGAATCTCCGACTATCTCGCCCAGCACTGCGGTGCCATGATTGATCCAGTCTTGCCACGGGATCAGGTCACCGGCAAGCAGCCCGCCGATATTGTCTCCGAAATCCTCATGGTCGAGATTCCAGTTGCCCTCGATATCGACTACATCGATTCCCGCTCCCGTTCCGCCCGGAATGGTCCACGCGAAGTCCGCCGCAATGCCCTCGGGAACGCCGTAGAGATAGCCCTGGCTTCCAGAAAAATCCGGCGTTGGAGGTGGAATGTCCTGTGCAGGTTCTGCC
Source organism: uncultured bacterium (assembly GCA_965369655.1). Lineage (GTDB taxonomy): Bacteria > Zixibacteria > MSB-5A5 > JAABVY01 > JAHJOQ01 > JAJRZO01. The sequence goes on from CBDUQR010000030.1 coordinate 34,507, forward strand.
TGGGGTTCAAGATAGACAGTCTTTACCTGGGGCAGACGACTCAGCATGTTCAGAAGTCGTTCGGCCTCGGAGTGATCCGAGACATCGATCTGGAAATATGAATTCTTGTCCACCGTGCGATGGGGTGCGATGGCGCTCAATTGCCTGTACTCCTCGTCAAGCTCCGTTTCACTCCGCACAAAGAGCGGCTTGAGGGTGTATTCACCTATTGCAGCCTTGAGTCCATCCGTGACGATTCCGGAGAGGCTGACGAGCGAACCGTTCCGCAATCGCATCTTAAGCGGCTCATCGAATTTGACGACAAGTCTCTCAATCTTCATTCCAAGTGAGACCGATATGCGGTCGTCTGGCTTATTTGGCGCTGCGTACGCCGGAACGCTTAGAGCGAGAGCCAGCAACGCGAGCAGACAGACTATTTCTGTGCAAAGATTTCTACTCATAATACTGTAGTCGGCAGACAGCCGGCAGCACCCAATCAATTGAATGATACTACAGTTATCGAGATTGTCAATGGGTTATTCAGCCAAGCTTCGTCTTGCCGTTGGCGGCCTCGATCGAGGTGGGGTACTTGCCGGAGAAGCAGGCGACGCAAAACTCAGCCTGGGGCAACGAATTCATCGACAGCATGCCTTTGAGGGAGAGATAGCCGAGCGAGTCGCATCCCAGTCGTTTGCGAATCTGTTCGACCGAGCATTGCGATGCTGCCAGTTCTTTCCTTGTTGGCATGTCGATACCATAGAAACAGGGGCTTATTATGGGTGGCGAGGAGATGCGAAAGTGCACCTCTCTGGCGCCCGCCTCGTAGAGCATCTTGACGAGCTTCCGCGATGTCGTGCCCCGGACGATTGAATCATCGACCACGACGACTCTCCGGCCTTTGAGAACGCCTTTGACCGGGTTGAACTTGATTTTCACGTCGAGGTCACGGATTCTCTGTTCCGGATCGATGAATGTTCGCCCGACGTAGTGATTCCGTATGAAACCGATTTCCATGCGCAGGCCCGATTCCTCGGAAAAACCGAGTGCCGCCGTATTGGAAGAGTCAGGGACAGAGATCACAATATCAGCGTCTGCCGGGTGCTCTCTTGCGAGTTGTTTTCCGAGACGTCGCCGGACCTTGTCGACATTCTCTCCGAATATCATGGAATCGGGTCGTGAGAAGTAGATGAATTCGAATATGCAAAATGCGTGGCGAGCCTTGTTCTCGATGGTCTCACTGTGCAGGCCTGTCGCGTTGATTTCGAGGACTTCTCCCGGATCAATGTCTCTCACGTATTTCGCACCTATTATGTCGAACGCGCATGTCTCAGAAGCTATGATCCACGCCTTGTTTCTCCTGCCGAGCGCGAGCGGTCGAAATCCCCTCGGATCCCGCGCCGCGATGATGCTGTCATCGGTCAGGAAAACGAGACTGTATGCACCCTGCAGGCGTCGCAGTGTCCTTGCGATTCGCTTGCGCATCAACTTCTCTTTGGAGCGAGCGATAAGATGGAGGACTATCTCGGAATCGGACGTCGTTTGGAAAATCGCGCCATGATTTTCCAGTTTGCTTTTCAGCGAGAGTGAATTCGTGATATTGCCGTTGTGCCCGACCGCCAGATGGTAGCCTCGGAACTGCGTCAGCAGTGGCTGTACATTTACTGTGGTAGAGGAGCCTGTCGTTGAATACCTGTTGTGGCCGATTGCGATATTGCCTTTCAGCTTCTTCAGGTTCTCCTCGACGGAGAATACCGCGCTTACTTCACCCATGTCCTTATGCACATGGATACATCCTTTGTCGTTTGAGATTATTCCCGAAGATTCCTGCCCGCGATGCTGCAGCGAGTAAAGCCCCAGGTAGGTCAGTTCAGCAGCTTTTCTTGCTCCGAAGATTGCGAAAACGGCACAGTTATCATGAAGCATTTGCATCCCCGCATCCGCAAGGCGTTGAAAAGCCGAAATCTATCATACCGCATCGTCTTGTCAAGCCAATTCGCCGGTCTGGGTGATGATATGCATCCAAGCGCACCATATTCTATGCACGGCAGATGTCCAGAGGCTGTCCCAAAAGACGCGAAAAGTGGGTAATCATGTTTGCGAAAGAAAGTAGCGTCATTCCCGCGAAGGCGGGAATCTATTGAATGCGTTATTGTTAGATA
>CBDUQR010000031.1:0-36274 GCA_965369655.1 uncultured bacterium
CGAACATACCCAAAAAACCACAGCAATCGGAAAGTTATTCTGAGAACAGCTATAGGTGCCCATTTCTGGTTTGATATACTGAACAAGTTTATACGAATCCGCTCAGCTGGAGTTGTGCCGGGGAGTAAGAAGAAGCAGATGAATAGATGATCCTGTGGGCGCAGACCCTTCGAAGCTCAGAACTCGCCCTTCGAGGCTCAGGACTCGCGAGGACGTTTGCCGCCCACGGTTGTACTCGTTCCGGCAGTTCTTGCGACCGCCGAAGGCGTGTGTGTGAACTGCCGGTCCCTCGGGATCCCCTCGCGGATCTGGGTCCAAGACGGGATCGGCGACCGAAAAATGGAAGCAATGTCTGACAAGGGCTTGCAGAAGATCGCCAGGTCACATCGACGACTCCGTCGTCGCCAAGACCCGGCGAAACTAACAGGAGTTGGAATAGACAATAGATTCCCGTAATATCCTGAGCACAGCGAAGGGCCTTCGCTGGAATGACGTGTTTGAGATTACGGTTTGCCTATTTGCCGGTGGCGTTCAGTACGGCCGGGATTGTCTTGAGAAGAATCTTTGTGTCGAGCCATAGAGACCAGTTGTCGATGTATTGCAGATCGAGCTTCATCCACTCATCGAATGTCGTATCATTCCTGTCGCCAACCTGCCATAGGCATGTCATTCCCGGCTTCATCGACAGCTTGCGTCTCTGCCACCTGTCGAATTGATGGACTTCCTCTGGAACGGGAGGTCTCGGACCAACCAGAGACATCTCGCCTCTGGTGACATTGATTAACTGTGGGAGTTCGTCGAGAGAGGTCTTCCTCAGGAACTTTCCTATTCGGGTGATCCGGGGATCATCGGCAATCTTGAATGCAGCGCCATCGATCTCGTTCTTGCTCATCAGAGATGCTTTGAGGTCTTCTGCGTTATCGACCATTGTCCTGAATTTGAAAACCTCGAAACGTCTTCCATTGAGGCCGCATCTCACCTGCTTGAAGAAAACCGGGCCGTGCGATGTCGCCTTGATTACGGCTGCGATAGCCATGAACAAAGGAGCAATTACAAGCAGGCCGAACAGTGCGCCGAGCCTGTCTATCAGGCTCTTGATAGCGATCTGGAACCTGTCATCAGAGACAGTACTATAGAGAATTGCCGGCCTTCCAAGGAATTCCGTCATGCGTTTTTTCGCGATATTCGTCGAGAGAAAATCCGCCATGAGGCACGCCTGTGTGCCCATCTCTTCACAGATCGCAAAAGCCGATTCGATCTTGTCAAGATGCTCGTGACCTGTGGCGAATATCACGCAGTCTATATGGCGATTCTGGATTATATCCGGCAGCTCCGATAACGATCCGATCAGGGGAATATCGCGGTATCTCCACAGGGTAGTCATCTCCTGCCAGTCGAGCAGACCGACGACGGCATATCCCCATTCAGGATGCGCCTTCAATTTGTCCACAGCCCACTTGGCAAGGTCGCCGGTCCCGACCACGATCAGATTCTGGTTGTTGCGCCCCATTCTTCTGGCGATATGCAGTACCCTGAGGACAATTGCCCTTATTATGTAAAGCGACACGAAATCGAGAGTCACGAATGTTACGATGAAGGATCTATCATACACGAGGGCGTTTATGGCGAACAACCATGACACAAGCAGGATCATACCGAGCGCTACCACACGCAGGACGTCTCTGAAAATTGCGCGATACGGTTTCATTCTGTAGACGTAAGATTGCTTTTCACGGTGGATCAGGATTCCCCAGATAACACAGAGCATTATGACATTTTGCAACGAAAGTTGTCCCGGAATGAGCGGCAATGGCGATCCGTTGTGATAAAGCGCTTCAAGCAGACATGTCGCTATGAACGCCAGACATGTCACCGCGATATCGAATCCAAAGTGAATTGTCCTGTATGCAGCGACTCGATCTTTGAACACCTGCTACTCCATGATCTCCATCAGGTTATCCATATAGCTCGCAGCGATTTTCTCGCGTCGACAATGTGATGACACGTAGCGCAGGCCGTTTTGTCCAAGACGATTCGCCAGCTTCCGATTGTCGTACAGTTTCAGGATCGAGTCGGTGAGGCTCTCGGCATTTTCAGGCTCGAAAGCGATCCCTGCCTCGGCGCTCTCGACCAGTCTCCTGGACTCGCCTTCCGTACCGATCAGAATCGGTTTGCCCGATGCCATGATTTCATATATCTTCGACGGTATATTCCTGGTGAACAGTGATGCCTTCCTCAAGGGTACAAGGCATGCATCTGAAGCTTTGTAGTAATCGACCGCTTCTTCATGTTTCATTTGAGGGAGGAACAGCATATTGTCGAGTCCGCGCTCGCGCGTTGATTTTTCGAGTTTCTCTTTCTCGGCGCCGTCGCCGATCATGATGAATTTGATGCGATCGTTGTCTTTCAATTTTTCAGCGGCGGAGACAACCGTTTCGAGTCTGTGAGCCATGCCGTGAGTACCGATATATGAAACCACGAATTCTCCATCGAGACTGTGCCTGCCTCTGATCTTCTCGACGTCGATATCGTGGGAGAATTCATCGAGGTCTATGCCATTCGGCAGCAATACGATCTTGTCTCTCGGTACGCCGCGGCTTGTTAGTATTTCTATCGTACCCTGGGCAACCGCGACGATCAGACTCGCTCTGCGGTAGAGGAACATCTCCATCCATTCGAGCAGGCGGATCACGAGACGATTCCTGATCGCGCCGACCGCAACGATTTCTTCGGGCCAGACATCTCTCACCTCGAAGATAAACGGCGCGCGCTTGACGAGCGAAATCAGGTAGCCGGCTACTGCGACGAAAAACTGCGGCGACGTCGCGATAACAACATCGACTTTCGGCAGACGAGGCAGCCCCAGGATGATCGATGAAAACATGAATGACAGGTAGTTTAATACGCGTTTGAGAAGACCTTTGTTCTTTGTCGCGTAAACGTATGTGCGGATGACATCTACGCTTTCGTCCTTCTCGGTCATCGTGAATTTGCCCGCATATTCCGGCGGGATGACGCCGGTCGGATGATTCGGAAAGCCGGTCAGCACAGTGACACGATGCCCCTGTTTAGTCCAGAGCTTTGCCAGTCTCGATACCCTGAGAGCCGGAGCATTTACCTCAGGTGGGTAATAGTGCGAAATGTAGAGAATCGACCTTCTGCGTTGACCAGTCATTGTGCCCTCAATCTGGTTTCGGCGACCCCAAGCCTGATGCGCTCATCAGGAGCCGACTCGGACAGGTTTTCCGGTTGAAAGCGATTTGAGGACTGCGAAAGTCGATCTCGTCACTGCACATGCTGACTCGAATTCCGCCGTCAGATCATCGCCTCCCAGGAAATGTGCGGCAAATGCCTCAATCTCGTTCTTGTGTCCCTTGTCCTGGCTGCCCGAATGGAGTTTCGTCCGCTTGCCATCGCGGTACATCTCGGCAGACTTGAAATCATTGATCACGAAGCTCGCGCCACCTGAGAATATCTCGAATCTTTCCTTGGGCATTCCCGCTCCCCCGTTTGCCGCGTAAGTTATCGAGCCGGAAGAACCGTCTCCAAACCTGACCAGTATCTGTACGTTGTCGCTGTTGAGATACTGCCTGCCCCCGTTTTCAGCGCAACCGGCGAACACTTCGACCGGAGCCGATCCAGCCATGAACGACATCAGATCGATGAAATGACACACCTCGCCAATGATTCTGCCTTTTCCGATTTTATCGTCCTGGAGTATGCTTTCTTTAGGAATGAAGCCTGCGTTGATGCGATAATTGAACAGTGCCGGGTACGGTATGTCTTCGAGCCTGCTCTTTATCGCGAGCGCTGCAGGAGAGTATTTCCTATTGAAACCGACCATCAGTTGCGCTGAGTTGGACATCATAGCTTTCTCGACATTCCGCAACTCTCTTTCTGATGTTGCGAGCGGTTTCTCCACGAAGACCCATTTGCCTGCTTCGAGCGCGCGCACAACCTGACCTGCGTGCATATTGTGCGGAGTCAGCACCATCACTGCGCCGATCTGCGGATCCTCGAAGACCCTGTCGAAAGATGTCGTTGCAGACTGAAACCCGAACTGCTTCGCTGCAGAGAGCGACTTGAGACCGTTGGGCGCCGCAAGCGTGCGACAGATGATTTTCTTGTTGTCGCGTAAGGCTGGAAACAGCACTCCCGTAGCAAATGGCCCCGCTCCACACGCGCCGATCACAAGTCTGTCGGTTTTCGGCGGAGACATCGGAGCTAACGAGATCGTCTTCACGGACTTCACGTCCTTGCGATACCTGAGGACAATCCCAAGATGAGGCTCAGGAGTCTTGCCTGTCACAATCGAGTACGCCTTCTCGGCGTCTTTGCAGTCGAATGTGTGAGTGACAAGTTTGTCGAGCCTGATCTTTCCTTCGGCGATCAGATCGAGAAAAGCAGCCATATTTCGTCGCTCGGTCCACCGCACATATCCGATTGGATAATCGTGTCCCATCTCTTCGTACTGTCTGTCGTATCGTCCCGGGCCATAAGAGCGGGATAGATTCAGGGACAGCTCCTTGTCATAGAGCGGTTTCCTGTCGAGTTCCATCCCTACTGCTCCCACGACTGTGATATGTCCTCTGTCGCGCGCGATCTGAGATGCCTGCCTGATTATCTCAGATGATGCAGTAGCGGCTGTTATTATCACTCTGTCGACGCCGATGCCGCCGGTGAAATGCGTCACCGATCGCTCGAATTCATCGGATGAATTGTCGACTGCCAGATCGACGCCGTTTTCGACAGCGAGATCGATCTTGCTCCTGTCGATATCGAGTCCGATCACGCGGCATCCCGCCGCCTTGAGCATCTGGAGAGTAAGCTGTCCGAGAAGACCAAGTCCAAAAACAGCGACATTCTCGCCGAGTTCGACTTTCGCTTGCCGTACGCCCTGCATAGCTATCGCGCCAAGTGTTACGAATGAACCGTCGCGGAACGAGACATTAGCAGGGAGTTTGACGACAAGGTTCTTCGGTACGAAAATTATTTCGGCATGACAGGCATATCCGAAACCGGCGCAGGCGACTCTCTCGCCTGTTGCGAACTCGGAAAGTTCGGGGGATATGTTCTCGATAACTCCCGCCGACGAATAGCCGAGTGGAATGGGGGATTGCAGGCGCGACCTGACTTTGTTGAATGTCGACCGAATGCCCTCGGTCCTGACCTTCCCGATCACCTGTTTCACGAGATCGGGGCGCGACCTTGCCTTGGCGACAAGGTTTTTCTCGGCCAGCCCGATGATCGCGCGCTCAGTTCCGGCGGATACGAGCGAGCAGACATTTCTGACGATCACTCCGCCCTCTCGCAGGGCGGGAGACGGAACTTCTTCGATTCTGAGCATATTCTTTTTCGGATATTGAACCACTTGTTTCATTTCTATCTCCACTGATGTTCGATCAACTGTTTGTTATCTTCAGCGACAGGTGTTGTCTGGTGCGAAGAAGACTGTCGCTCCATGTACTCTGTCGCCGGATGTCCGGAGACTTCTCTGATGAACTCGGCTGTCATTTCTGCTGTCCGCCTCCACGAGAAAAACTCCGCCCTGTGTTTAGCCGACCTCCTGAGACCGGAACGCAGGGCATCATCATCGAGCACTCTCTTAGCTGCGTCGCATATTGAACTTGGATCGTGTGGATCAAAGAACAGGGCCGCCTCGTCGAGGACTTCCGCGCACAGGCGCGTGTTGGATGCCACTATCGGCGCACCGGCCTGAAGCGCCTCGATGAGTATCAACGAGGCCGATTCGAGCCATGACGGAAAGATGAAAAGATCACAGGATGAGTAGAGTCCTGCAAGTGTCGAGTAGTCCACCGATCCGACCATGCGTACCTGCGATTCCAAATCGTGTGACGAGATGTAGTCTCTAATCTCTCGGGCGTATCTCTTGTCATAACACTCGCCCGCCAGCACGAGAGTCATCTGTCTGCCGGAAGATCGGCGCAGGAGATCGAACGCCTGTACGACTTCGAGGATGTTCTTGTAGCGATATATATGTGAGCAACAGAAAATCAACTGCCCCTCGATATTGAATTGTTTCTCGATATTTCTGCGTGTCGTCAGTTTCGAGACATGTCTGTCTGTCCCCATGTAGATCACGCGCTGTGGGATGTTATTGAGATCAAGACTGTCTGCGACAAAACTGCGCGCAAAGTCTGTCAGATGAATTACGCCGGAGGCGCTTTTCATCGAGAGGCGCGTTGCAAGTCGGAGCATGTGGAGCCTGAGTCTGCTAAGAAGCGATTCGCCTGCGATAAATTCGGGGCTGAAAGGCGCGAGGTTGTGGATAAGCAGTATGCGCGGGACAGGACTGCCCATCATGCCGAGATTACCCGGCTCAAAGAGAATATCGATATCCAACCGTTTCAGTTCTCTGCGCAGCACTGTCTGTTCCCAGAGCAGACGATGCAGCAGGCTTCTCGCCGGAAAAGAATAGAATCGGTATTCTATGTCGTTTCTCTTCGGCAGATCGAAATCACGTTGAGCATTCGACAGGAATACGACGATTTGAGTGTCCTGCTCTCTGGGGAAATACTGGAGTAGCTTTTCGAGATGTCTTCGACCGCCGCCGTCAACTAACTGGGTTGCCTTGATTCCGATTCTCATGGTAGCGGCTGTATCAGCGTTTTCACCGATCTCCATTCATGCGTGCGTATGCTTGAGCGTGAGCTTCTGCGAGCTTTCGGCTGTACCGTCCATCCATTTCATATCTGCGATTATCTGCTGTGCCACTCTCCGTTTCCTTGACAACTCCCCGCTGCTTCTCATCGGAATTGCCGCCCAGACCATAGATGCCGGGGCGTTGCCAGTGAGGGAGAAATCGATTCTCTCGGCATTGCACTTCATTCCATAAAGAGGCGAGACTTCATGTGTCACGATTTCGAAATCCCACTCTCGACTGAAGATGACGATATCGAGTCTTCTCTCTTCAATTCTGGACTCAAGCGATATGTGAGATGAATCGACCACTCTCGGTTCTACATCGCCGAGTATCAACCTGTCTGCGAAATCGAATTCGCCGCCTCCGTAGAAATCATCCTTGATGATCCACAGGCCGTGCGGTTTGTCGAAGTAGACGGACCTGAGTACATGGATCGGATCCGGCAATCTTGAGTATGCCGAGTGCTCGGCCTCGATGAGATCGAAATCATCGTTCGACTCCCATCGATTGACCTTCACCTTGGCGTCGGGGCGAATGGCGAACAGCAGTTTGGGAAGGAATCGATTCTGCTCTTCTTCGTTTATTGCAGGTACAGAGTGATATGCTGTCGATCTGAATCTGTCGCGGTCTGCCTGATTCGATGTATACCTGTAAGTCCCGGAATCAACGATGAAGTTGGTGTTGCCGCAGCTTATCTCGATCGTGAGCATGTCGTTGTGTTTGTGGCCGCCGATTCCGCCCGAACCTATCGGGTTCGCCGCCAGAAAAAGGTAAAGATCATCTTCTCTGAGCGTAGCAAGACCTGAATCGGAATAGTAATGTGATTCTCTTTGTTGTCGCGGAGCATCAGCGGTAGATCGAAGCGTCTCCATGATTTCGGCTCCCGCCAGCCATACGGAATCGAAAGGCGGTTTTTTCGAGTGCGACCTGAGATGTGGCATATCGAGGATCAAGGCGCCGATGTCGAGCAGTCTCTGCGGGTCGGGTCGATCTACTCCATTGAAAACGAGGATTCGGCCTGAATCGCCGTCGCCAAAATTCGGGATCGATCCGTCCGGCTTGAGGAACACCCAGATCAACTCGAACATTTTCTTGAGCCTGTTGCGATATCCCTCTGAGAAGCCGTTGAACTTCGACTCGACCAGATATGCGAGCAGGTATATCTCAGATGTGAGGAGTTGATAGTTCATTGATGATTCGAAACAGAAACCGTCGGGAAGAGTCTGAAGCATGATCTCTTTTTCGAGCTCATCGACTGCAAATTTTCGCCACTTGTCTCCGCGGTCGGTTCCTCTGAAGAGATTGCCTGCGACAATAAGCCCGAGCAGATCGGTCAGGTAGTGATTCGAGTTCAGACCGTTACCGATCACCTCGATATTTTCTTCGATATAGACAGCGTGCTGATAGACATGCCTGTAGAATCTGCGCGTGAAATCGAGGTCCAATACATCGTTGTCCTTGATGATCTCGAACGCCGCAATCCAGTTGAGCATTCGGATCGCGACTTCCATCGCACAGGTCCAGTTGATGCCGTACGGATAGGAATTAGACTCGGTCCAGTCGTCGATCAGTTCGACGAACTTGCGGACATAGCGATCGTCATCGGTGAATTTCCACGCCTGCGCAAGCCAGACGAGATAGTGTCCTCTCGACAGTTCCCAAGGTACTTTGAGGTCGGATTTATTGTGCCACATCACGAGCGGCACCGCGAGATAGTAATTTTTCGCCCAGTGTATGCCGGATACGAAATCCTTCTCCCACTCGATACCATCGTGGAACTGATGGGGCTGAAAGCCAAGGACCCTGAAAGTGTCGGTCGTGGTCTCATCGGCGCGGGTGACTATCCGGTCGACAGTGTCACTGTAATAATCCCGTGCGATTTGCAGCAGACGGTGGCGATCATCCGGAACGAGAACACTCTGACCCGATACCAGATCAGCGAGACACTCCTCCGGGGATTTGAGTCGTGATCCATTCGTGAGAATGGCGTCGAATTCGTGGGAGCTCAGCGGCTTCTTCTTTATCGCTGTAGATAACATCCGCTTCGCAACCCTCCTTAACTTACGTGCCGCTCTGGCGGTGAAAGCGTCGATGAATGCCAACCAACCATCCCATTTATCATGTTCACACCACTACATGTGTCGCTCATAGTGGCATGGCCATCCTGGCCATGCTTCACGGGCTGGAAGCCCGTGCCACTTCCACTTCTTCACCCGTCCGAATTGACTCTTTTATCTTGATAGAATCGATATCAAAGAACTTATCGATTGCATCTACAATTCGAGGCGCTGTGGACCCATCCCACAGAATCGGTCGACCCTTACCTGCGCTGCGACCGTCTATGTATTCACCAGCGAGCTCGATCACTCTTGTCGGATCGAGTCCAACGAGGGTGTTAGTTCCATCGGTGATCGTGACAGGTCTTTCCGTGTTTGGTCTGACAGTCAGGCATGGCACTCCGAGATATGTCGTCTCCTCCTGAACGCCCCCCGAGTCGGTCACTACGACCGCCGCATCCTTTTCGAGTTTGAGAAATTCGAGGTAGCCGAGCGGTTCGACGAGATGCAGGTTCTTGTTGCCCAGAATTGAGTCCCCGCCGATCGAGAGCTCGAATTCGATAATGTTCTTTCTCGTTCGCGGATGGATCGGAAATACGACAGGCGCAAGCTCCGCAAGTCCTGAGAGAATCTCGACGATCTTCCTGAGTTGTTCGCTGTTATCCACGTTCCCGGGACGATGCATCGTGATCAGGATATAGTCGCTGAGACCCAGGTCTTCTGCGACAGTCATTCTCTCAGCCATCGGGAGAAACTTGCTGAGCGAATCGATCATAATATTGCCGACGAAATGAATCGAATCTTCGGAGACGCCCTCTCGAACGAGATTCCGGTTTGCATCTTCGCATGTCGTGAAGTGCAGTGTGCTAACCCTGTCCGCGACGATCCGGTTTATCTCTTCGGGCATACTCCAGTCGTTGGACCTGAGACCAGCCTCGACATGCGCGACAGGTATTTCGAGCTTTGCCGCTGTGATTGCGGTGGCGAGAGTCGAGTTGACATCCCCGAACACGACGACCATATCAGGATCGAGATCGAGCATGACTTCTTCGATAGCGATCATGACCTTGCCGGTCTGAACCCCGTGAGAGCCGGAACCGACGCCGAGATTGATGTCCGGCTTCGGGAGGCCAAGCTGCCGGAAGAAGACGTCGGACATCCTGTCGTCGTAGTGCTGACCGGTATGGACCACGAACGGTCGATACGATTCCCTGCGTTTACCAAGGGCCTCGTGGAGAGGGGCGAGCTTCATGAAATTGGGACGTGCGCCTGCAACCAGCAGTATCGTTTTCACATTTGCCTCTCTGCTACAGTTTGTCCACGATGTAGACTGTTGTGGCAAGGCCGCCGACAATTGTCGCAGTGCTGGTGAGAATCTTCCACCAGTCCCGCTGCCTTTTGATCTGTGTCGGAACCACTATGGCATCGCCGAGATCAGTTGCTTTGCCACGTGCCTTGCTCCAATTGAGCACTCTGCCGTCCGCTTTGACGACCCTTATACTATTCTTATCGGAATTACGCAGTAATCCACCAGCTCTGTCGATGTAGTACGAAGGCTTCTTGCCTGTTTCGAACTGGATTGTGCCGCTCGATGCTATTGCTCCCATCACCTGGACGCCGGATGGCATCCTCGGAATGTAGATTTGATCTCCCGGACGCAGCGGCAGGTATTTGCTCATGCCGTTGTTATTTAGGATCAGATCGAGATCGATTACGATTCTGTTCATCTTCTCGGTATTGACATCGAAGGCAAGCTCTCGGTAGATTCTGCCTGTCGAATCTTCCTTGAGAGGAGCTGACTTCGTGATGATATCGGAAATATTCTGTCTTCGGAGATCATCGGCTATCTGAGCGCGAGTGAAAACTGCTCCCGCCGGGAATGCCTTTTCAGTCAATCCCCCCGCTCTATGAATCAACTGATAGAGCGACTCGCCGTCATGCGAGAGGATGTACTCACCCGGAAAGCGGACTTCGCCCTGGATCGCAACGATTCGATTCTCATCCCAGGCGGGCATCTTCCTGATGAATACCTGGTCATCCTCGGCAAGCGCGACATCGTAAGTCTGGTCGCTATCTTCTATCAGCTTGTCCAGGCTGACATGGAACAATTCTGTTTCGCCCTGATCGGTCATTCGTGCGATCTCTGCTGAGAGCAGGTATGCGTTGCGGTTGAGATTGCCTGCCCTGAATATCAGGTCCGAGAGTTTCATGTTCTCGAGCAGGCGATACCTTCCGGGGTGCGCAACCTCACCCTTGATCCAGACATACTTATCGCGTGTCACATCTGATGTGGCGTATACGATCAGGCTGTCCTTCGCCTGAAGCACGATTTCGACTGAATCCTGACCGCCGGTGATTCGACTAAGATTGATCGGAATGATTTCTTTGCTGCCGTTGGGGTGTGTGCGAATCAGGTCGGCGCGCTCCATGTACGCATCTTCGTAGAGCTGATCGCCATTCGATATCAACTCCGAGACGATCGAGTGCATCTCGATCTGAAACGCTCCCGGATGTTTGACATGGCCGTCGAGCCAGACGATATTTACGCGAAGGCTGTCCTTCGGATGAATCGTGACAACGTCGCCGCCACGCATGGCAAACTGACTATTGTCGACAGAAGCGTTACTAAGATCAACATCGAGCGCTATCCTGTCATCGTTCTTCCCGATTCTGTCGACAGCAACCTTACTCGCGTATGCTCCCGGCGTCATGCCACCAGCGAGATCGACAACTTCGTCGATAGTCTCACCCCCGAGCAGTTCATAGATCGCTGGCCTGCGTACTTCGCCATAGACCTTGACCAGATCGCCTGCGAGTGGGACAAAGATCACATCCTCCGATTCGAGCTTTATATCTCCGGAGGAATCGCCGAACAGCAGGAATCTGTACAGATCAACCGTCTGAATCGTATTTCCGCCTCTCAGGAGACGAATCTTTCGCATGCTTCCGCGTGCGTTAGGACCACTGGCCGAGTAGAGACCGTTGAAAAGGGTCGACAGCGAACTGAGTGTATAGCGTCCGGGCTGTTTTACTTCGCCGTAGACATACACGCTTATCGAGCGGATCTTGCCGAGCGTCACGCTCAGATTGAACTCACTATAGATTTCTGAGAATCTCTTCTTTAGTCGGGTTTCGAGATCGTCGAGAGAAAGACCGTAGCAGATAACATCGCCGACTCTGGGAATGAATACTTTTCCTTCACGGTTGACCGTCAGATTGAATTCCTTGTCGACCCGTCCCCACATATTGATGATGAGGTTGTCTCCCGGGCCAATACTGTAATCGGGGGGTGCAGCCGCTATCTCAGGAGGCGAAAAGCCGACCGATCTGTCGGTGAACATGTCGAAACCGAATATCTTCAGCGTGTCCGGCTCGGGAGCCAGGATAGTCCGAATGCCAGAATCGGGTGAAATGACTGAAGACTCTCCAGACTCGAAGCCAGCATCGGTACCTTCGTACGATTGAGCTTTGCGAGCCAGGGAATCCTCGAAAATGTCCGGGGATGTGTATGCTCCTGAGCGATCAGGTGTTAGAGATGTTCTTGATCTAACATACTCTTCGGTTATGGCTTTCTTCGATCTCTCGTACTCATCCGAGAGTTGATGGGCATCTTTCTGGGATGTCCCGGACGCGAGAAGATTCGAACTGAGAAGAATCGCCAGACCTGTGGCACGAATAATCGAAAGTTTCATTATTACCTCTTCCTAACTCCTATTTAGAAAGATGCTATCTCGTTCTGAAACAGTACAAACAGCGTGCCCATTGCTGGCTGACATGTAAGCTATTGCAATGGAATGGATAACGAGAAGCCTGGGTCGATGGCGGAGCGATCCCTGTGGAAAGAAATGCGGATCAGATTGGAACTTTTTTCTTAAGTCAGTTCAGAATCTATGAGCGCGAAGGCTTCTGCCAATGGGAGCGGTTTCGTACTGAGGGTCTCAAGCGCCAATGATATATCGAGTCCGGCGCGGAGAGGACGTTTCGCCGCGCGAGCCAACCCAGACAGCTCGATGGCCTCGACGAGCGAATCGGTGAATCCGAAGTGCCGAGCGACTAAAGATGAAAATTCGTATCTCGACAGATACTCCGGGCCTGCGATATGGATTATACCAGTCAGATGAAGCGAGACAGCTTCTCTTATACTCTCGGCGAGGTTAGCCGTCCACATTGGATTGCAGTAGAGGTCGGATGCAACCCGGACAGTCTCGCCCTTTTTCAGGCGATCGTAGGTCGACGAGAAGAGGTTAGTTTTTCCCGCATGGCCGCAGTCATAGAGGGCGCATGTTCTGATTACCAGCGCATCGATTCCCGATTTCCGGACAGCTTCTTCAGCTTGCAGTTTGGTCCGGCCATACGTATTCAGCGGGTTTGGAACCGTCTGTTCAGCGTATTGACCATCCCCGCCACCGAAAATGTAGTCTGTCGATATCTGTACGAAGTAGAGGTCGTGACTGCTTGCTGCGTTCAGCAGATTCTCGACAATGCCACAGTTGAGCCTGTATGCCATCGCCGGATCGGACTCACAACCGTCGACGTCTGTGGTCGCGGCGCAGTTAATGATAATTGCCGGAGCGATCTCCGCGAGCAATTGTTCGGCTTGTCGATGATCGGTCAGGTCGCAAACTCTCGCATCGACACCGCTCGACTCAATCAGGCTGTTGCGGAATACGACAGCAGTAACATCATAGTCATCAGTGAAAACCGGGATAAGCCTTCTGCCGAGCAGTCCGCTCGCACCGGTTATCAGTATATGTTTCCTGGAGTTTGTTGAAAAACCCATCTCAGCTCACATTTCTGGCGTTGTCATCACGAGGAGCGCAGCGACGTGGTGATCTCAGTTTTTGTAACGCGATGCCAACATGAGATTGCCACACTCCCTCCCTTCGAGGCTCAGGACTTGTCGGTCGCTCGCAATGACGGTGAATTCCAGCCATCACTCTAAACGATATATCAACTAACTTTTTCAGAATACCCCTTAGAGTGAGCCATATTGTTTCCGGCAGTATTCTTCGTATTCTTTCGTCCGATGTTTCTTCAGCCAGTCCGGATTGGCACGATACCACTCGACTGTCTTCACGAGCGCTTTCTCGAAATCATACCTCGGCAGCCATCCGAACTGATTGATGAACTTGCTGCCGTCAGTCGAGTATCTCTGATCATGCCCCGGCCTGTCATCGACAAAGCGAATCAGGTCATCGCCTTTGCCCATCATCGACACAAGATTCTTCACCAGATCAATATTCCTGATCTCGTTCTTCGAAGAGAGATTGAATATCTCTCCGGTCACAAAACCATCGATGGCAAAATCCATCGCGTGGCAGAAATCGTCCGTATGTAGCCAGGTTCTAGTCTGCATGCCGTCACCGTATACGGGAACCGGAAGTCCCCTCGAAAGCCTGTCGATAAACAACGGGATAATCTTTTCCGGATACTGATATGGTCCGAGATTGTTTACCGGTCTCAGGATCATGACATCGAGACCGTGGGTTCTGTTCGCCGCCATCAGTAGAAGATCCGCAGCAGCCTTGGATGCCGAATAGGGTGAACTCGGTCGCAGCAACGTTTCCTCCGTGAAGGATTCATCTGCGGCCGTCGAACCGTAGACTTCATCTGTCGATATATGCAGGAGTGAAATTGACCTCATGCGACATTGATCCGCGAGCACCTGCACACCATAAACATTGGTCCTGATGAAATCGGACGGATACATGATCGATCGGTCAACATGCGTCTCGGCGGCGAGATTGATGACCATGTCGATGCCTGAATCGAGCGCATCCGATACCTGTCCCGGCTCGCAGATGTCGCCCTGGATGAATGCCACTCTCTTGTCGGATATGAGTCGCCTGATATTCGATTTGGTTCCCGCGTACGTCAGAAGGTCGAAAACCGTGAGATGATATTCGGCGCGATTCTCGGCGAGGAAATGAACGAGATTGGTCCCGAGGAAACCACAGCCTCCGGTTATCAGGATGTTCATCCGAAGGCTTACCTTTCTTTCAGCTTCCAGTCGTATGGGATGTCGTTGTCATGCGGGTCGACTCGCATCTCGTCGGGAGCTTCGTAGTCGTATGTCCTGTCAGGAATGTTGAGCGCGATGGCGGGACCGTCTCCGATCGCCTTGAAACCGTGGTATACGCCGGGCGGAATCTGGATCAGCATCGGAGATCTCTCTCCGACGAAGAACTCGCTAATCTCTCCCCTGGTTGATGAACCATCGCGTCTGTCATACAGGACAAACTTGGCCATGCCGGAGACAATCGTGAAATTGTCGGTTTGCTCCTTGTGGTAGTGCCACGCCTTCACAACGCCCGGATACGCCATTGTCACGTAGGCCTGCCCGAACTGAGTGAATTGGTCATCGTCGTTTCTCAGCACCTCCATCAGGTAGCCGCGTTCGTCCGGAACGATTTTCAGCTTCTTAACAATCACACCATCAATCACGTATTATCTCCATGCTTTGCGTTTTCTGTTCCCGAACGAGCCGCGATGCTTCGTGCAGCGACTCGAATGTTCCGCAATCGCTCCACCAACCGTTCAGATAGCCGTATGACAGATTGCCTGACGCTATATACGAGTTGGATACATCGGTAATCTCGTACTCGCCGCGATCCGACGGTTCGAGAGTGCGAATTATGTCGAATACCCTGCTGTCATAAAAATAGATACCGACGACTGCGTATGGCGATTTAGGACGGTTCGGCTTTTCCTCTATACCGATCAGCTTTTCGCCGTCGAAAACCGGCACGCCGAATCGCTCGGGGTCCGGGACATTCTTAAGCAGTATTCGCGCTCCTTCGCGTTGCGATCTATAGTTTTCGAGTTCGAAATCTAAGTCATCCTCAAAAAGGTTGTCGCCTAATACGACGCATATTCTTCTATCGGCAGCGAAATCCTCGGCGAGAGCGAGAGCGGCAGCTATACCATCCTCGCCGACCTGTGTCGTAAACTCGATACTTGTACTCTGGAATCTGCGCTCGTTCCTGAGAAGCTGCTCGAAATCATCCTGATTGCCTTCACCGCACACGATGAGAATATCGTCTATGCCCGCCCGGATCATCTTTTCGAGCGGGTAGTAGATCATCGGCTGATCGTAGACCGGGAGCAGATGCTTGTTGGCTACGCGTGTAAGCGGATCAAGCCGTCTGCCGAGTCCGCCCGCGAGTATCACGCCTGCGATTTCGTTTTTCACAGGCTCAATCTATTATAGGTGGTGTGACAGTCAAGGGAAAGTTGGGGAGTGGGTCGGTTTGCAAGAAACGGGTGCAAGCCAAGATTTTGGTTTTCCCAATCTTCAACAGTGGCTATATTGGTGTTATGGACAAATCTAAAGAGACCGCCGGATTGCGAGTGAAATATGGCGGAGAACTGAAGGAGATAAATGTTAATACGTTTCTCAGTTCACTCTCTGGCATATCTGCAACTATCGATGAAGTAAGCAATGAAATCGGAGAGGGGCAGAAACTCGAAATAAGAATCAGGGCTATAGAGCAGGGTAGTTTCCTCATTGACATAGGGCTTATAGCTGTGCCCGTTCTCGATATTGTCAGAACAATTGATGTGGATGTAATATCGAAAGTAGTCCGGACGGTCGTGGACATCTTCAAACTTCGGAAATTCCTCAAAGGGGAGAAACCAGAGAAAGTAAGAGAGAAGGGCGACGATCTCACGGTGACCTCCCAATCAGGTAATCAAATCACAATTAACAGACCAACATTCAATATTTATGACAGTAATATCGCAGTTGGCGAAGCAATGGCAAAACATTTCAGCGCACTTAACTCTGACTCGTCCATAGAATCGTTTGAGATTCAGGATGCGAAGCGCAAATTGCTCTTTGAATCATCGAGAGAAGATTTTGAGATGATGTCTGTCAAGAGGCTTACCGAAATGCCGGAAGAAAACGTAAGATTGTTAGAGCAGCCAACTGCTCTCTATATCTTCAAACTTGTATGGGACAAGACCAGAAAGTGGGAATTCATTCATCAAGGGATTAAGATTTCTGCCTACATCAAAGACGAGTCGTTTTTCCAGTCTATAGATCAAGGGGAGCAGTTCTCAAAGGGCGATTCACTTGAAGTGGAACTACAAATCAAACAGATTTTCAGCGAGGACGTGAATACATACATCAATGACTCCTACAATATCATGAAAGTGTTCAAACATAATAGACGGCCCGATCAGGGATACCTCAATCTTTAACCTCAGTTTCTCTCTTTTCCAAAGGTTTCAGTATATTTCCAGATTCCACAATTTGTTTGTTACACTCGCCTCCATCACGAGTGTAATTCTTATAACTCTATGAATGCGTTTGTCAATCGAATGAACCGACACATACTCATTCCAATTGTCAGGTTCTATTGTGACACCATCTTTTGCTTGGCATTCTAAATCCCTCTCGGTTAATTGATGTGTGACTATGATTATCGCCCACAGGGGGGCATCGTATGATTTTCCGGAGAACAGTCTGGAGGCAATCGAGGGAGCGCGTGCACAAAATGCCGATGGAATCGAGATCGATGTCCGTCTTACCTCAGATGGTATTCCCGTGTTGTGCCACGACAGAAGTCTGACACGACTGTTCGGACAGCATCGGAAGCTTTCAACTGTGACAGCAATCGATTTCATGAAACTGAAAATACTCAGCAAAGGCACGACACTTAGGCTCGAGGACCTGTTTGCAGCGCATGATTCCGAAAGTCGAATCGTACTTGACTTGAAACAATTCGGGGTAGAGGCATCCGCCGTTCGACTGATCGAAAAGTATGGATTGCAGGAAATAACGACCGTGTCATCGTTCTACTCGCTTATCATCAGGCGAATCAAGAAGCTCAACCCTGATCTGAGAACTGCTCTGGTGATGGACAGGATTGCCACTGTCCCGGTCGCTTTGCGGCTTACTCCATTGATGCGCCTCTACAGAAGATCGATCGGGTGCGATTATCTTCATCTCTATTATCGCAGATCGAATGTCTATTGCGCGCGCGGACTCGTCAGGCACGGTCATCCTGTCGCATTTTGGACTGTCGATGAACCGGATGATATTCGCGAAGCAATGAATGCACAGCCATACGCGATTATCACAAACAGGCCGGGACTCGCACGTGAGCACTCGTGAGCGACAGACGTCCCCAGGTTTTCAAGTAGGTCGGTGTTCCGCAGCAGGCGAAGCCTGCAAGTCCCTCGGGGATCGGGATCAGCGACCGAAAACCCGACTGCAGGTCAGCAAGATAGAAGTGTCGCGTTTCTCATCCCGCCCTGCGGGATTCGGAACACGACCTACAGACTAAAACATAATACTATTCTATTGCGAAATGGCTATACATGACTTAATATCGATGGTTGAACAAAGGGATGTATACGAATGAAGTATGAAATCAAGAAAATCAGTGTCTGGAGCAGTGTCAAGACCGGGTTTTTCATCTGGGGAATGTTGGGATTTGTCTTCGGAATCTACATGGCCCTGATGATGCCGGCGTTCATGAAGATGATAGAATCGGTCGGACCGTTCGGCGGGGAGTTTGGATCGCTCACCCCGATAGCCCTCATATTTCTCCCGATCATGTACTCACTGATCGGTGCGGTCGTAGGGACGATAACAACCGCAATCGCAGTCGGATTCTACAACCTGATCAGCAGCCTGCTGGGGGGAATAAGCATCGAGATGAGCGGCGAACAGATTCATCCGCTCAATATCTCACCGCCTCGCGCAGAGAAGGACGCCTCGGATTTCCAGGTGTAAGTATCCATTATGGTCTCCAGTGAGGTCAGGGTCAGAATAGCTCCATCGCCGACCGGCTATTTCCATGTCGGCACTGCTCGAACAGCCATATACAACTGGCTTCTCGCCCGCAAACTTGGCGGCAAGTTCCTGTTGAGAATCGAGGATACGGACCGTGAGCGGTCGAAGAAAGAGTACGTTGATATTATCCTCGATGGTCTCAGATGGCTGGGACTCGATTGGGATGAAGAAATCGTCTATCAATCGGCGAGAATCATGGAGAACATGTACCGCCCGCATATCGACAGACTGCTCGAAGAGGGCAAAGCGTATCGCTGTTTCTATTTACCGGATGAACTAAAATCTGAGCGGGAAAAGGCTCGCGAGGAGAAGCGCAATTTCAAGGCACGTAAGTATCGGGACATTGCTCCGGAAGAAGTCGAACAATATATGCAGGATGGCAGGAGTTTTACGGTCCGCCTCAAGCTCCCCACCGAAGGCGAGGCTGTGTTCCATGACGAGGTCAGCGGAGATGTGCAGCGAAGCTACGACGACCTGGACGACCTGATAATAATGAAATCCGACGGCGCCCCGATCTACAACTTTGCAGTAGTGGTTGACGACCACGATATGGCGATAAGTCATGTCATTCGCGGCAACGATCATATCACGAATACATTCTATCAGGTCGAGATATACAAAACGCTTGGCTGGGACATCCCGCAATTCGCGCACCTTCCGATGATCCTCAGACCGGACAGATCGAAAGTATCGAAACGTAAAGGCGACAAAGGTATGACCGAGTACAGGGCGGACGGATATCTTCCGCAGGCTCTGATGAATTACGCCGTGCTTGTCGGATGGTCGCCGAAGGATGACCGCGAGAAGATGTCGGTCGATGAACTGATCGAGAGCTTCTCCATTGAAGGTATAAATCCGAATAACGCGATATTCGATATCGAGAAGCTGAACTGGCTCAATGGAGAGTATCTCCGTGAGATGGACAGCAACAAGCTGGTATATCTGGTGTCGCCGTATCTCATTGAAGCCGGATTGACAACCAAATACTGGATTGAGACCAACTGGCACTATTGTGTCAAAATCATAGACACTTTGAAAGATCGTTGCAAAGTACTTAAAGACTATGTGCATTTAGGGCGATACTTCTTCAAAGAACCAGTTTCTTATGAGCCGAAGGGTATGAAAAAGTACTTCCAGACCCTTGACACAGCATCTATCCTCAGAGAATTGAATAACGAATTTGCTGGTATTAGTGATGATAAGTGGGGAGCTGAATCCACTGCTGCAGCAGTAGCTGGTATTGCCAATGAGTATAATGTGAAATCTGCAAAGTTCATTCATCCAACACGTCTCGCAGTCTCTGGAGTGACCACAGGTCCAGGGCTGTACGAAATTCTCGGTGTGCTGGGACGGCAGAGGGTTCAGGAACGAATCGATACGGCGATAGGATATATTGAGAAGGGTGAGTTCCCTGAGCAGGAGGATGTCTGATATGTCACTTGAAAAGATCGAAAAGCTCAGGCAGGAGATCGAGCGGCTCGAAGCTCAGTACGAGCAGGCCAATTTCGGAAGCATGTTCGACAGATCGAAACAGAATCAACTCTACAAGAAAATCAAAAAGAAAAAGAAAGAGTTGAAGACTCTCGATGAATCGGTGTAGTCGAACACGACGCCCGGCGTGAGACGTCGGCCAGCTTTGAGTTTCTTTCGTTTGTTGTGTATTCTACTTGTGCAGAATCACATGCAAGTGTCGTTCAAATCGGGCTTGACAAGGCAGGGGTTAGCCATATATTTGCCGCGTACTGGGAGATCGTCCAATGGTAGGACATGCGGCTCTGGACCGTAGGATCGGGGTTCGAATCCCTGTCTCCCAGCCATTTTTCGGTTTTGTTCCCTTCGACGATCAAATCGAAGGGCTTTCTGTATGTGGGGTAAAGAGTTCCGTCCTTGAGTACGCAGTTCGAAAGTATCATATCGAGCAGTTTGCGCTTTTCTTGCAAATTCTGCCTAACATAAAGAGAATGGGCTGCTTAGGTTAGAAGTCAATGCCAAACTGTATACCTATCGAGAATGCATGTATTCCCATAGAAGAGGGGAAACCGTGCGCGACTTTCGCTCTGGCCATTCTAATCTCTCCAACAACCCCGATTGCGCTACCTAAGAACGGTAGCCCACCCAGAGCGAAAGCGGCGGGTGTGTTTTCGTTTTGAGAGAGGTCTTGCCTGTTGTATAATATGATCTAAATGAAACTGAAACACTATGACCATGATGGGTGCGCACGGTTTGTAACATTCGGAGTCCATCGCCGTATCCCCGTGCTAACTAATTCTGTATTTCGACGCTTAGTGATCCAGTGCATTGACAATATCCGAAACGAATACGAACTGCGATTGGTCAGCTACGTGATAATGCAGGAACATGTTCATCTCGTTCTAATCCCACCGGATGAAGTGAAGCTTGGCTATGTTATAGGTGAAATAAAACGAATCTCGGCAAGGCAGATTCATAGACATCTTAATAACACCGGGAGCGTGTTGACGAGCAGATTCATGGTCAACCGAAATGGCCGAGAGAAATTCGCTTTCTGGCAGCGAAGATGTTTCGATCACAACTGCAGATCAGAGGAAGCGATGTGGAGTAGAGTAGAGTACTGCCATAAGAATCCTGTTCTTCGAGGCTTGGTTGCGAGACCTGAAGATTGGATATGGTCGAGCTATCGTTGGTATACGGGTGATCGGAAAGTTGTCCTTCGGATGGATGTTGATATTGAATAATGAACCCACCCGACGCTATCGCTTTGGGTGGGCTATCGTGACAATCAATCTATATTAATAGAGGCAGACAATGCATGACATTGGATATCTTCGGGACCTGGTAATTATTCTGGGTTTCGCCGTTGTGATAGTCGGTCTGTTTCACAAATTCAAGCTGCCTTCTATAGCCGGGTTTATCCTCGCAGGTGTTCTTGTGGGACCGCACACTCTTGGGCTAATCAGTGATGTCCATCAGGTTGAAACTCTCGCCGAGATTGGAATGGCGCTTCTGTTGTTCAGCATCGGCCTGGAGCTTCCGTTGGCGAAACTTCGCCGCCTCTGGAAACTGATCCTGGCCGGTGGATTTTTGCAGGTCAGTCTTAGTATTCTGATCGCATTTGCAGTGGCCAGGACCTGGGGTTTGTCGGATGGTACTGCTTTGTTCATAGGCTTTCTTGTTGCTTTGTCGAGCACAGCCATTGTGCTAAGGGGGTTGCAGCAGGGGAATGTTGTGGACACTCCACACGGGCGTCTGATAGTCGGAATACTGGTATTTCAGGATTTTAGCGTCGTACCGATGATACTGGCGATACCATTGTTGAGCGATTCCAGTTCCCTCGCTCCTGATCTCGTCGGCGCCATGCTTCGGTCTCTGGCAATTGTTGCCGGGGTGTTTCTCGCTGCGCACCTGATCGTGCCGCGGGTGCTGCGGTTTATTGCAGGGACACGACAACGACACCTGTTCATCTTGACTGTATTTCTTATCTGTATTGGTACTGCCTGGGCCATAACAAGATCAGGAGCGTCTCTCGCAATCGGTGCCTTTCTTGCAGGTTTGGTTGTAGCGGGAAGCGAGTACCGCCATCAGGCGCTTGCGGACCTCATATCGTTCCGTGATGTATTTGCGAGTCTGTTTTTTGTGTCCGTCGGGATGTTACTCATACCGGCTATCATACTCGAAAATCTATTTTCCATACTCATTCTACTCACAGTGATCATGGTGGGCAAATCGTTGATCGTTTTTGTTACGGCGTTAGTTATTAAAATGCCGCTGAGAGTCTGCCTGCTTTCAGCCGTAGCGCTGGCACAAATCGGCGAATTCTCTTTCGTTCTTTTCTATGCTGCGCAGGGAACCGACCTGCTATCACAATCGCTCGAAAGTAACCTGCTCGGTGCAGCAGTGCTTTCCATGTTCCTGACTCCATTTGCCATGGCGTTCGGTCCACGCCTTGCCGCAGGAGTGGGCAAGCTGCGTGTTCTTTCCCGCGCACTTGAAGTTTCCACTGCTGAGGATGCCGGAAGCCACATGCGCGAAATTCATGATCATGTTATTATCGGTGGCTACGGATTTGCCGGTCTAGAGCTTGCACGGTCACTTAAAACGTACAGCATCCCGCATGTCATTGTAGACATAAACATAGAGAATGTGCGGGCGGCATGCGCTAAGGGAGTACACGCATATTTCGGTGATATCACCAGTTACGAGGTTCTTGAATTGCTGGGAGCTGCGCGAGCAAAAGAGTTAATACTTGTTATTAATGATCCCTTTGCGGCGGAGCGGGCGGTTCGGGTAGCTCGAAGTTTTGCCCCGAGTCTTCACATCATGGTTCGGACCAGTTATCTGCTTGACATCGAACCGCTGCTGAGCGCTGGCGCTGACGAGGTGATTCCGGCTGAACGCGAATCAGCTATAGAAGTCACATCGCGTGTACTGAGGAGGCACAAGGTGGAATCAGAACACATTTTAGGGCAATTATCCATAATTCGTAACCGCAATGAAGACGATCAGGAGTAGAAGTAATCAGCGTTCATTTAGTCCGTAGCCCACCCAAAGCACAGCGGCGGGTGGGTCTTCCTACAGCCTCGTTATCTTCTTCTTCCCATTCCTGATTCGGCTGCAGGCGTTGCGGGTGTCAAAGATGAGTCTCGCGTTATCGACAATCCACTGGTAGTTGAAATTAGTGTGGTCGGTCAGGATCACGACAATGTCCGCCGTCTGCAACATACTCGCAGTCAGTTTGACCGATCTCTTCTTGCCGGTATCGAACTCGACTACAGGTACGTACGGGTCATTGTAGGAAACTTTCGCGCCGGCGTTTTCGAGCAGCCTGATCACGTCGAGCGCCGGTGATTCGCGCAGATCGGAAATATCGCGCTTGTACGCAACGCCAAGCACGATAACCTTTGCGCCTTTGAGGGCGGTCCCGGTTTTGTTGAGTGCACGGCTCACCCGCTCGACGACATACTCCGGCATGTGCGAGTTTATGTCGCCAGCCAGTTCGATGAAACGAGAATAATAATTGAGCGACTTGAGTTTCCACGCGAGGTAGTGCGGATCGATCGGGATGCAATGACCGCCGAGGCCGGGTCCCGGATAGAATGGCATGAATCCAAACGGCTTGGTCGAGGCGGCGTCGATAATCTCCCAGACGTCGATCTTGAGCCGATCACACATCAGCGCAACCTCGTTGACCATAGCGATATTCACCGACCGGAATGTATTTTCGAGAAGCTTTACCATCTCCGCCGCCTGTGTCGATGACACGACATAAGCATGATTGATCACCTGCTCGTAGAGCAACTTTGCAATCCTGCGGCATTTCGGAGTCGTTCCGCCGACGATTCTCGGCGTGTTCTTTGTCGTGTACCGTTCATTGCCCGGATCGATTCGCTCGGGCGAAAACGCGAGAAAGAAATCCGTACCAATCTTCAGCCCGGTCTCTTCGAGCAACGGTCGAATCAGTTCTTCAGTCGTTCCGGGATAAGTCGTGGATTCGAGGACAACCAGCATGCCCTTGTGCAGGTACTTCTTGACCTGCTTGACGGCATTCAGGATATACGTGACATCCGGATCCTTGGTTTTCGACAGGGGAGTCGGCACGCAGATGGCAACACAGTCCACCTGCTTCAACTTCGTGAAATCATCGGTGGCGATGAGATTCCTGGTCTTCACCTGCGCATTTACCCTCTCGCTCGAAACATCCGCGATATCCGACTTGCCGGAATTGACCAGCTTGCACTTTGGCTTCGAGACGTCAAAACCGACAACCTTGAATCCCTCCTCGGTGAACTCGACTGCGAGAGGCAGGCCGACATAGCCAAGTCCTATCACGCCGACAACCGCCGAGTGGTCCCTTATTTTGCTCTCAAGATTCTTCAACTCTATCTCCTCCGGACGACTGTTCTCCAGTATTCGAACGTATTTTCGAGAGTATCTTCAAACTTGTACTTTGGTTTGTATCCTGCATGGCGTCTTGCTTTCGAGTAACTTCCGACAAGCCTCGGCACTTCCGATGGGCGCATGAGTTTCCTGTTGGACGTTACCTTTATCGACACATTCGACAGGGACAACAGTTTCTCCAGAATATGCCTGATCCTGTGCGTTTTTCCTGAGCATAAGTTGTATGCTTCACCGGGCCTACCCTTCTCCGCAAGCAGCCTGTATCCTCTGACAATATCCCGAACATCCGATATGTCCCTTTCGGCTTCAAGGTTCCCGACCCGAATTTCGGGTTTCATACCTCCGTATTCAACAGCCGCAATCTGGGCGCAGAAATCCGGAACCACAAATCCGCGGTCCTGCTTTGGTCCGGTGTGATTGAATGCACGCACGCGGACTATTGGTAATCCGTATGATTTGTAGTACTGATACGCGAACATATCTGCGGCAGCTTTGGAGATAGCGTATGGGGACACCGGCTCAATCAGAGCAGTCTCCTTGATCGGCAAGTCGGATGGTTTGACCACGCCGTAGATGTCCGAGGACGTTATGGTCACAATGCTCTCGACTGATTCCAACTTGCGCAATGCCTCCAGCAGATTGACAGTACCCGCGACATTGACATCGACAGTCTCACGAGGATTATCGAACGAGTAGCCGACGGCTG
This sequence comes from uncultured bacterium, assembly GCA_965369655.1. Taxonomy (GTDB): domain Bacteria; phylum Zixibacteria; class MSB-5A5; order JAABVY01; family JAHJOQ01; genus JAJRZO01. Next base: position 25,104 of record CBDUQR010000031.1, read on the forward strand.
AGATCGCGGCAAGATGAAACACCATATCCGGCCTGATCCTGCGGATCAATCTTCCTGTCGCAGAAGAATCTCTCAGATCGAGTTTCGATATCGAGATATGCTTGAGCATGCCCCTGAGTCGTTTCCTGCTCTCGCCGGGAAGCTGTGTGCCGCAAACCTCGTAGCCCGCGTCAAGCAACTCTTCCGTGAGATATGAACCCGCGAATCCGACAATGCCCGTAATCAGCGCTTGCATGGAGTCTACTTCCCGGGTTTTCCGCTGAGTCGTTCGACATCGCTGTCGACCATCATCGTGACCAGTTCCTCAAAACTGACTGTCGGTTCCCACCCGAGTTCTCTGCGCGCGCGGGAAGCATCACCGAGCAGGATGTCGACCTCGGCCGGGCGAACGAAACGGGAATCGATCTTGACATATGCCTTGTAATCGAGATCGAGATGTGCAAACGCGATCCTGACAAAATCTTCGACAGAATGATTCTCGCCAGTCGCGATGACATAGTCCTCCGGCTCAGCCCGCTGGAGCATCATCCACATCGCGCGCACGAAATCGCCCGCGAATCCCCAGTCACGCTTTGCCTCGAGATTGCCGAGCCTCAGTTCATCGGAAAGACCCAGCTTGATTCTCGCTGCACCATCGGTGATCTTCTTTGTCACGAATTCGAGCCCGCGTCGCGGCGACTCGTGATTGAACAGGATTCCGGAATTCGCATGAATCCCGTACGACTCGCGGTAATTCAGAGTGATGTAGTGACCGTATACCTTCGCCACGCCATACGGGCTGCGAGGATGGAATGGAGTCATCTCGGTCTGCGGAACCTCGCGAACTTTGCCGAACATCTCGGACGACGATGCCTGGTAGAATCGTATGCTCTTGTCGACCACGCGGATCGCCTCGAGAACCTTCGTAACTCCAAGGGCATTGAACTCTCCGGTCAGCACCGGCTGATGCCATGATGTCGGTACAAAAGATTGTGCGGCAAGATTATACACCTCGTCCGGTTTGACCTCTTCGATAAGGCTGACAAGCGAAAGCTGGTCGAGCAGGTCCGCCTGTTTAAGAGTGATACGGTCTTCTATGTGAGTGAGTCGTTCGAGGCAATCAGTCGAACTCCGCCGAATCATGCCGAAAACTTCATATCCTTTTTCGAGCAGCAGGTCCGCCAGGTATGATCCGTCCTGCCCTGTTATGCCGGTGATGATTGCACGCATTGCATCTCCAGGAATCGTTGTTGTCTGCCTATTAAAGCGGTGCTTCGCGCCTTGTCAAACTATTTCGATGGTCAAATGATCCCATTTGCATCGCAAACTTCTTCATTGTTATACAATCGGTAATCCCGCCTGATGTTTTTGTGGCTCGCAAGCCGGATATTAACTAATATTTGAGATATGCGCCGAACAGCAGGAAGATCACGATAGATGCCATGCGACCCGGTAAATCGCCATCCATACTACTCGCCATAACATTCTCACTCGCTATATGCTGCGCAGTCTCGACCGGACTCATAGCCGACGATATTGAGCGTGGACCGGATATTGAAATACTCCGGAGAATGGTGGAAGCCGGGCTTAGGGAGAATTACTACCTGGCTGATTCGCTTGCGGTCGAAATGCAGCAGAGGTATCCCGACCATCCCATCGGATATGTAATGCACGCGGTGATGCTTCAGGGCGAAATGCTTGACTACGAGCATAACGACAACGAGGATGAATTCTACAGATTGCTCGATTCGAGCGAGAACAAGTGCAAGGCTATGACTGAAAAGAATCCGCGCGATCCCTGGCCGCATTACTGCCTCGGTCTCGGGCATGGTTCGAGAGCGGTCTATGACGCGCGGAAGGGTTCCTGGTGGTCTGCGTTGCGACACGGTATGAAATCCAGGAACGCTTTCACCCGATGCATCGAGCGCGATTCTACGTTCTATGACGCCTATGTCGGACTCGGGTCGTTTCATTACTGGCGAACTGTGAAAACCAGGCTTATCAATTGGCTTCCTCTCGTTCAGGATGATCGCGAGGAGGGCATCAGGGAACTGGAGATTGCCGCTGAAAGGGGCAGGTTCTCGGCCGATTTCGCACGCAACGCGCTCGTGTGGGTCCTGATCGATATGAAAGAGTTCAATGCCGCCGAATCGCTCGCGGTCGAGATGCACGAAAAGTACTCAGGAGGACGGAAATTCCTCTGGGGAATTGCCGCCGCAAGACTGGCGAGAGAAGATTACGATCGAGCGGAATCAGCCTATCTGCAACTGCTTGAGTCCGCTCGGATTCTGCACGATGACAACGGCTATAATGAAATAGAATGCCTGCTCAACCTCGCGTCGATCTACCATGAGACGATGCGGTATGAACGCTGTATCAAGATATGTGAGAGGGCAGAATCGATCCCTCTCACCGACGATATGAAGAAACGACTCAAAGAAAAGCTGAAGGAAATTGGCAAGCTGAAGAAAAAGGCGAACAAAGCTCTCGCCAGACATTGAAAGTAGACTGCTCCTGGACTACTGTCAGGATTGAACTATGGATGCACTGATTTCACTCGACATTCAGATGATGCGGCTCCTGAACCTCACGCTCTCCAACCCAGTGTTCGATGCAATCATGCCGGTTGTCACCGATGAGTGGTTCGTCAGGTCGATTCTGGTTGTCGCAGTCGTCATGGCTCTCTGGAAAGGCGGCAGGTATGGCAGGATCACCGCGTTACTCGCAGTGCTTGCTGTCGTGATGTCGGATCAACTCTCGTCTCAATTGATAAAACCATTGGTCGGTCGCATTCGACCGTGCCACGATCTCGACTGGGTGCATCTTCTGATCAATTGCTCGTCGGGCAAATCATTTCCATCCTCTCACGCGGCAAACTCGTTCGCACAAGCGGTCTTGTGGAGTTGCAGGTATCCGAAGATCAAATGGGGCGCGTATCCATTGGCGACTCTGATCGCCTTCTCGCGGATTTCAGTAGGCGTGCATTATCCTGTCGATGTGCTTGCAGGCGTCTTGCTCGGAGTGCTCACGGGACTGACTATTCTCATTATTTACAGGTTCGGTATCTCGCGGATTCGTTTCCTTTCGACCGACGGTTCGTCCAAAAGCTCTTGACAAAACGGGTCTCCGGCGTATAATACCTGATCGTCAATTGACGATAGTATAGATTGACAGATCACTCCGGTGTAGCTCAGTTGGTAGAGCAGCTGACTGTTAATCAGCGGGTCACAGGTTCGAGTCCTGTCACCGGAGCTATATTTAAATCCACTAAGTTTATCGGTTCTTGTTTAACGCCAAACCCTGCGACTTGACCAGATCCTGACCTCATCGTTACTGCCGCAGTTTCACTCACTTACGCCGCTCAACATATCCTCCCTGATTCTCTGTTTCGAAACATTGCATACGGGGACCGAGCGCAACCGTGGGGGTTGTTCGCGCTTATCAAAAATTACCTTTCCGAATTCTCTCGTTCTCCGTTATTCGAGTCGCCTTGTTTAACAGCCCGGTTGCATCCGGGCGACCGAGTTGCGGTTTTCATAACCGGCCAGGGAGGCGGCCATGGGAATTGACGAATCCTTAGTGGAAGAGATCGTCCGACGGATTCTCGCCGCTGCCGCGCCGGACAAGATCATTCTTTTCGGTTCCGCCGCCACGGGCGAGATGACCCGCGACAGCGACATCGACCTGCTCGTTGTCGAGCCGGACCCCGTCGACCGGCGCAAGAAGAGCGTGAAGATCGACGCGACGCTCAGCGGACTGGGCTATCCCTTCGACGTCATCGTGATCTCAACCGAGTGGTTCGAGGCCAGCAGGAACGTCATTGGCGGCATCGCGTACCCGGTCAACAAGTACGGGAAGGTGATCTATGAGGCCGCCTGAGGAAGAGGTCATCCGCAAGATCGTCGGCGAGTGGCCGTGCAAGGCCGACCAGGATATCGTGGCCGCGGAGACTTTGATTTCTCAAGAACCGCCGCTCCTCTATCCATCGTGCTTCCACTCCCAACAAGCCGCAGAGAAATACCTGAAGGCCTATCTCACCCGCCGCCAGGTGGAGTTTCCCAGGACGCACAGCATCAGGGAGAATCTCAATATGGTCAAAACGGTTGACGAGGAATTGGCGACGGTGATCTCGACCGTGTCGTATAGCCGTATGATTCTTTGACACTCTGGATCGTTCCTCCAACCTGCCTTGAGTCTCCATCACCAGACATGTGATGTTTTGTACGACGGTAGACAGCTTTCTGCCAGAATCAAGCTCACCTTTAGAGGCCTCATAGGAACCGTGTCTATTGGGGCGCGGCGCTCCCATATTGTCACCACTCAAGAAGCGCGGAAGCCCAGGTCAAGCCACTGCCAAAGGCAACCATCAGGACTTTGTCTCCCGGCTTCAGACGCCCTTGACGATTGGCTTCATCAAGAGCCAAAGGGATTGATGCCGATGATGTATTGCCATACTTGTCGATGTTCACGACCATTTTGTCCATACTAACATGCAACCGCTTGGCCAATCCTTGAATGATGCGAATATTAGCTTGATGCGGCACAATCAATGAAATATCAGAAAGTTCCAGGCCGGCGTCTTCAATAACCTTCACTGATGCGTTGTACATCTCACGTACGGCCAGCTTGTAGACATCAGGACCATTCATTCGGAGTTTGTCTGAACCATCGTTTGCGAAGTTCGGAGTATACGGGTTTTTCACACCACCAGTGGGAATCCAAAGCAACTCACGCTGTGTTCCGTCGGATTTCATGAACGTGGACAAAACCCCGTGGCCGTTCCTATCCTCGCCAACAACAACTGCACCGGCAGCATCACCAAACAGGACGCAAGTGTTACGATCCGTGTAATCGGTTACGGATGTAAGTTTCTCGCTTCCCGCAACAATGATCGTATTGCACATTCCTGATTCAATAAATGATGCGGCAATGATTAAACCATTTAAGAAACCTGAGCAAGCCGATACAACATCAAAGGCTACCGCATTAGGGAGGCCGATCTTCTCCTGGACTATGCATGCCGTGGAAGGCATGCGATAATCGGGTGTGGTGGTTCCCACTATCAGCATATCGATATCTTCACAGTGGCATGTGGACATATCCAGAGCTCGCTGGATAGCTTCCACAGCCATGTCGGATGTAGCGCAATCGTCACCCGCGATTCGCCGTTCTCGGATACCCGTGTGACTGTAAATCCATTCATCAGATGTGTTCAACATCTGCTCAAGGTCAGCGTTGGTCAACCGTTTGGGTGGTACGTACGAACCAGTTCCGATTATTCTTGCTCTTAACTTCATTTTCACAAGTCCATTGTTTTTTGTCCTCAGCGGTGCCGTGATCGAAAGATGTTCCATAACAGTAGGAGTCCCAGTACTGATGCGATCAAATAGCCAATAACACCAACTAACGGGAAACCAAAAAGATTCGGCCCCGATGGAACTTGCATTACCAATGACGAACCAATAATCAGAGCTGCAATAATCACGGCAGAAGAGATGCGATTTGAACTTTGGTTGTACTCTTTTGCGAGATTATCGAGATTACGATGTTCAAACTGGATACGCAGTTCGCCAGCATTGATTTTCCGAAGAGTATCGCGCACACCCTGTGGTAGCTCCTCAACCAGGTTACTAAAATCATCAAACACATTCAGGAGGTCCCTGAAACGGCGTCTTGGGTCATAGCGCCTAAACATAATCCGGCTGACATACGGCCGTACTTCAGACACCATATCAAAATCCGGGTGAAGCAGTCTGCCTAACCCTTCCACCGTGACCAGGGCTTTCAGCATCAGCGACAAGTTTGAGGGAAGTGTCATTTGATGTGTTCTGAAGATACTAAAGGCCTCCTTCAGGATGTCACTAACCTTTAGTTCCTGGAGAGGCACTTCGTAGTATTGACTGACAAAGCTGTTGATATCCGCACGGAGTGTAACCTTGTTTGCGATATCATGGGTAATGCCCAATGCGTCAAACGCCCTGAGTATTCTGTTAGTATCCTTATGAATTATGCCGGTCAGCACACTTCCCAGTGCTTCTATGGTCGATTCATCCAGGCTACCAACCATACCGTAATCAAGTGGCGCGATGACATTACTCTCAAGTACCAGTATATTACCAGGGTGGGGATCGGCATGAAAGAAGCCGTGCTGAAAGACCTGTTTCAGTATCAACTGAGCGCCCCGCTCAGCGATTACAGTACGATCCAATCCCTTTCTTTCGAGTTCATCCAAGCGAGATGCCTTAATACCATCCACAAAATCCATAACCAGTACACGGTGCGAACTCAGCTCCGGATAGAAACTCGGGATTAACACGGTAGGATCATCAACGAACATTTGACCGAATCGATGGATGTTGCGTCCCTCTGAGAGAAAGTCTAGTTCTCGATGTATAGAGCGATCAAACTCCTCGACGACAGCCACAGGATCGGAAAACACTGTATTGAGAGAATGACGATGAAGAACTTTAGCCAAGTCTGAAAGGATTTCCAAATCTACGTTTATAACGTCTTGAATATCGGGACGTTGAATCTTTATGACAACCTGTCTGCCGTCGTGAAGTGTAGCCCGATGCACTTGAGCAATTGAAGCGGCTGCCAGTGGCTGCTCATCAATGTGTGAGAAGGCTGTTTCGAGTTCTTGTTTCAATTCCTCTTTGATAATATTTCGTACTTCCTCATAGGAGAAGGGGCTGACTTCATCTTGGAGTTTCTGTAACTCTGCAGCAATATCAAGCGGTACAATATCTGGTCGCATGCTGAGAACCTGAGCCAGTTTCACAAATGTCGGCCCGAGCTCCTCGGCTGCATACCGCAATCGTTCTGCCCTCGACATAGTAGAATCAACATGTTTACCCAGAAGGGGGATGATCTTGTCGCCAAATCGTCCGATAAGGTCCTTGCGCGTGACATCCACGACATCACCAAATCCGTACTTCAGGAGAATACCAAGGATTTGCCGGTAGCGGTGCATATGTCGCCAACCGCGCCCGATTCTAAAAGACATTACATCACTTCCCTTTCTCCAGCAATGCGTCAAGCCGGCGTTTTGTCTCATCATACCCCACTGCTATTGCTTCACTGGCTCTGTTGAACCCAAGAAAATTGATGTGTGATAGGTTGGGCTGAATCAAGAGATCAGGCGGATCGGTCTTAAGCCTTGTGGCAGAAATTTGTGCTTCCATAATATTGATAGAGGTGTTCAATATATCAAAGATGCTCGGCAGTCGTTCTACGTCCGGACTATGCCTTATCCATGACAAAGCGGAGAAATCAATAGCAGCAATTCTGTCATTCAGGGCTTCCAATAATCTATTCCTCTTTTTTGTGACTTGTTGATCTTCTTTCTCCGAATGTGCGACGCCAAATTCATGGGCGGTTTTTTGTGCCGATTCACTCCCACCAACAATGCCATGACTTAGGTCAACGGCTATGACGAAATCGGCCCCCATCTCTCTTACAACGCTCACTGGAACCGGATTGACCAACCCTCCATCCACTAGAATCCTGCCATTATTTCTAACAGGTGTGAATATACCTGGAATGGAGATACTGGCCCTGACCGCCTCTATGATGTCTCCTTCTCTTATCACTACCTCGTCTCCTGTGTTCAAATCCGTTGACACGGCACAGAATGGGATAGGTAACTCCTCGATATTGGTCTTTTTCAAGTGATTTTGAACGAACTTCGCTACCTTTTTGCCGTCAATAAGTCCGGATTTCGGTAAGACAACATCAAAGAGATGAGCGATCTGTTTCCAGTCAAGCTGAACCGCAACCTCTTCCAAAGCATTAATATTACCCGAAGCGAAGACTGATCCAACTACTGCGCCGATACTTGTGCCGGCAACATAATCAATGCTGATACTGGTTTCAGCCAAGGCTCGAATCACTCCGATATGTGCCCACCCTCGAGCAGATCCACTACCCAAGGCAAGGCCAATCTTCCCTGGATTCCATCGATTATGCTTTGATGAGACCATAGTCTTCTTCTACCCAATCATTCGGTGGGCTTCTTCACCGCAACTCTCGCTATGTCAAAAACGAAAGCAGAGATGCCTTCGTACTCGGCCTCCTGGTTGAACTGTTCGACCTTCTCCATCAGAGAATCTAACCTATCGTCTTCGATCGGGAATAGCACGGCTCCGTTGTTACCCGGCCACACCTGAGTTCCCATCCGAGGACGAAATCCCGCAGCTTTGCCTTGGGTCTTAGTCCAATGAGTATAGAATTCGACGTGTTCAGATTTGAGAAGCTGCAGAACCTCATCGGTTTTCCCCTCAAAGAATGACATAAACACCATTTTCATGAGGATTCTCCTTCTACCTGATTCTTTCGCCCTTCAAAGATGGAGTAGATCACCGGAATAAGCACCAGCGTCACAAGCGTTGAAACCAACATCCCGCCAATGACCGTTATTCCAAGCGGCCGCCACATTTCAGCTCCTTCGTTTCTGCTGAGTGCCATCGGGAGCATCCCAAACATAGTCGTCAGGGCAGTCATAAGAACAGGTCGCAATCGATGTTTGCCGCCCAGCGAGACGGCCTCAATCAGTTTGAGTCCTCGCTTACGAAGGATGTTGGTGTAGTCGATCAGAACAATCGCGTTCTTTACGACAATGCCAACCAGAATAATGACGCCTATAAAGGACATAAGATTCAAAGTCGTCTGAGTAATGAAGAATGCCCAGATCACTCCAACAAAGGCAAACGGAATAGAGAACATGATTATGAATGGATCACGGAAAGATTCAAACTGTGATGCCATCACCATGTAAACCAGGAGTAGACTCAAAATCAACAGGAGAAAAAGATCTGAGAAAGTTTCTTTCTGCTCCTTAACTGATCCGCCGAAGGTTACATCTATACCTTCAGGAATTTCTAAATCGTTCAGCTGTTCCTGGATATCTGCTGCGATATCACCCAGGGGACGTTTATATATATCAGCTCCGACTTTTACGATTCTCTCACGATCCTGTCTTTCGATTTCAGTAGGACTTGTAGATTCCTCAATATTCGCAATACTGCCCAACCGGAGCGTGGTTCCAGACCCGGTAGTGATGACCAATCTGTTGATATCCTCGATAGTCTTCCGCTTATTCTCTTTTGCTCTTAGATAGACTTCGAATTCGTCACCATCTTCCCGATATTGTGTAGCTTCCGTACCGAATACCTGGGTTCGCAACGCAATCGAAATCTGTGCTACGTTGGTTCCGGCAAGAGCCGCTTTCTCACGGTTGATATTCACCAAAAGCTCGGGTCTACCTAACCCTCTGGAAATTTTGGTGTCCTTAGTACCAGGTACGTTCTCGACAATTCTCTTGATATCCTGAGCGAGCATGTCGGTTTGTTCAACATCATGCCCTATGATCTCAATGGTAATCGGTTTGTCTCCACCGAAAAGAATGTCAGCAATCGGATTACCTGCCTTTATGTCCAGCTTCATAATCCCCGGTATTGTCTTGGCATACTCCCTGATGACGTTAGCCACCTCGCGACTGGATCGGTCACGTAGTTTCTGTTCAACAAGTTTTGCTCCTACTTGCCCTTTGTGTGTTCCTCCAGCTTGTCCTATCGCTACCGAGAAAGCCTGAGAAGACTGGCCAACTCGAGTGAAAATATGCTTTGCTTCTGGAATACTATCTCGTAATACTTGTTCAAGTTCATATGCCACTACGGCTGTAGCTTCCATCCTGGTACCCGGAGCCATCTCGAATTCTACCACTACGTCACCGGTATCTCCCTGCGGGATAAACTCAGTGGACAGAAACGGCACAAGCCCGCCCGACCCAAAAAATACTACTGCGGTGACCAGTATGGTCTTTTTCTTGTTCCGTAAAGCCCAGGACAACAGCGTAGCATATTTCCCTTCAACAGCATTGAACCATCGTTCACTCGTATTGTGAGCTCTCTTAAGAAGGGAGTTATTGCTATACTTGTTATTCGATTTGTACATTAGACGAGAAGCCAGAGCAGGTGTCAGAGTAAGCGAGGCAAAGAGAGACGCAAGGACTGTTATTATGACTGCCGCTGCCAGCTGCTGGAACATGATGCCAACCAAACCACTCGCAAATAGCATAGGAGCAAATACCGCTACTATAGTTAGAGTGGAGGCCACTACTGCCATCCCCACTTCAGAAGTGCCATAGACAGATGCTTCGACAGGGCGCGAACCAGTCTCTATATGCCTGGTGATGTTTTCCAGCACAACAATGGCATTATCCACCACAATTCCAACTGCAATCGCCAGACTCATAAGGGAAACCATGTTGATGGTGTATTCGAACAGGAAGAAGAAGAAGAAAGCTATTATCAGTGAGAATGGAATCGTGAGAGCAATGATGAGGCTTGCCCTGATATGACGCAAGAATCCAAGAATCACAAGGATGACGATTATACCGCCAACTACTACAGCTTCAGTCATGTTGTTAAGGGAGCGTTTCGTAAAGACAGAGGTGTCAAAGATTTCGGAAATCACAACATCATCAGGTAGCCTAAGACTAAGCCTTTCGACCTCGTCTTTTACAAGATTTGCTACCTCTACGTTGTTTGCCCCCGACTGCTTCTGAACTAACAGGATAAGGCCGTTTACACCATTAGTCCTGATGTCCAGGGTTTGCTCCTTGAAGCTGTCTTCGACAGTTGCTACGTCCTTCAAATGAATCGGGCGTCCCGAATGCACGCCAACAACCACTTGTTCTATTTGCCTTGGATCAGTGAACTCGCCCGGGACTCTTACGATGTATTCGGTTTGATTCATCTTTATGTTGCCAACGGGCATGTCCAGGTTTTCCGAGGCAATTGTACCAAGTATGGCACTAAGATTTAGATCGTAAGCTTCTATCTTGGCAGGATCGAACTCAACGCGAATCTGTCTTTCCATTCCCCCGAGAAATTGAACAGCCCCAACGCCCGGGACTCTTTTCAAGGGATCAGCTATGTGGTCATCGATCAAATGATAGAGTCCGCCATAGTTCTCATCTGCAGTAACTCCAAAGACCAGGATTGGAAACATCGATGTATTAAGCTTGAAGAGTATGGGATCATCGGCGTCATCCGGAAGCTCACGTTTTGCTAATTCCAGTAAGTCACGGATGTCATTTGAGGCTTCATCGAGATTCGCCTCGAAATCGAACAGTGCAGTTACGACCGACATGTTTTCCCTCGACATTGATTTCAACTCGTCGAGGTTAT
>CBDUQR010000032.1:0-35122 GCA_965369655.1 uncultured bacterium
CTATACGAATGCCGGACACCTTCCGCCGCTTCTCCACAACAGAAATGACAACAGCATGCGGCACCTGAAGACCGGTGGAACCATACTCGGACAGTTCGAGGGTTTCGAGTACAAAGCCGAGGTGGTCGATCTCAGAAAGGGCGACAGGATTTTTCTGTTCACCGATGGTGTTACAGAGGTTTTCAACACTTCAGGGGAGATGTATGGTCTGGAGCGACTCGGCGAATTCCTTCTCGCTGGCGGCGACGTTGCCGCGCGAGATTTCCTTCAGGATCTCAGGAATGACGTGGAAACATTCGCGCGAGATGCCTCGGACACTCCCTTCGATGATCTGACCGCGGTAGTAGTCGATTTCGAGGGGGCGGGGGGCTGCCGATGACTGAGCGGATTTCGGTACAGTTTCCGAGTGACATAAAATATCTCGATCTTGTTTATTCGATTTCGAAGCAGATCTGTTCCCATATGAATATCAGTGAACGAAAGTCTCACTTCGTGATTGTAGCTGTATCAGAAGGGTTCACAAATGCCGTGGTGCATGGCAATTGTGGCGAAACGGAACGAATGGTCGCGGTTATCTACGAGAAAACGCAAGGAATCCTGTCTGTTACCATTGAGGATGAGGGCGTTGTGCCGATAAAGGAGAACATGGGGTGTTGTAAGCAGATGCCTCAGGCTGACGATGAATCAGGACGCGGACTGAGCCTCATCAGGCAGTTTGCTGAGGAATTCACTCTCGTCAATGATCCATCAAAGGGAAACATCCTTGCGATGCAATTTCACGTCGAAAACAAGAGCCGCGTAGCGGGGGAAATAAACCGGGAGGTATAGAATGGAAGTCAGAAAAGAGCAGAATGCGGATCACACCTGTCTGCATCTCGATGGTCGACTCGATCTCAACAGCTCTTCGCAGTTGAAAGAACAGATCACGGGGTTACTCGGTGAAGGTGTAGTCAATTTCATCGTCGACATGAACGGTGTTGACTTTATTAACAGTTCAGGACTCGGCACTCTCGTTTCCATCCTGAAGGACGTGCGTATAGTGAAGGGCAGGTTGGTGCTCTGCAATCTTGCGCAATATGTTCATGAGATCTTCGAGATAACACAGCTTTCGCACATCTTCGACATATATCCGACAGAGGAGCAGGCCGCTGCGTCATTTGCCGAGTCGGCCGTCAACGTTAGCTGAGGCGATTGGGAAATCATGAGTACACACGAACAGTATTTGCAATCGCTTCTGCAGCAGTTGACCAGCGAGGATGTGTCGGAGCGCGAACAGGCCTGTCTGCAGTTGCGTGATTTCGATGACGACGAGGCCAGAGCGGCACTCGTTGCCTGTCTTGAGGAGACTGATCTCGGAATTCGTGAGTTGGCTGCAGAGAGTCTCATCGCGATGAAGGGTGAAGCAACAGCGTCATTTCTCGCGTGTCTGCTCAGTCACGATGACATCTCAGTGAGGAATCTGGCAGCCGAAGTGCTGTTCAGGGTTGGAATCGACTCGGTGGAACCGCTCTGCCACAGCCTGGTCGACAGCGACAAGGACGTCCGCAAGTTCTCTGCAGACATTCTTGGTCAGATTGGTTCAGAGAAAGCGGTGAAGCCGTTATTGGATGCGTTTGGCGATGACAACGCAAATGTCGTTTGCTCCGCCGTGGAGTCACTCGGACTGATCGGCGACGCCGAAGCTGTTCCCGCTCTGATCAGGATTCTTGATGAAAAAGAATACGCCAGGCCGGAGGCTATAGAGGCCCTGGGCAAGATAGGCGATGTGACAGCCCTGGAAGTCCTTCTGAAGAATATCCAGCATGAAGACTGCGTTGTAAGACTCGCAGTTCTCGATGCACTCGGGAGAATGAACGCTGTCGAGGCTGCTCCCCAGCTCAAGAGCATGCTCGATAGTGCAGACGAGACCACCAGGGACCTTATCTTTCTCGCCCTGATCCGGATTGCCAGGTCGGATAACCGTGCTATCCTGGAAGATCTTCCCGAACACAGTTTCAAGGAGTGTCTCTTTAGATCGCTCGAAGGCGAGGATAAGCAGTGCAAGTTGTTTGCACTCCAGGAACTTTTGCACTGGGATGGTCTGAGGGTCGTCGAGAAGCTAATTGCCGCTCTCGACACCGATGACGAAGATGTGCGCGCCAGAGCTAAACAGGCGCTGAAAGCGAGCGCGGTTTCTGCCTTCGATTCGATTGTTAACGCACTTTCAAACAGTAGCAGCAGGTTGCTGATGGATGTCCTCGAGACGATATCGTACACGGGCAACGCCCGTTTTGCGAGAGACGTGGTCAGGCTAAGTGTCCACGAGGATTCCGAGGTCCGTGAGGAGGTCGCCCGGACGCTCGGAAGAATCGGCGATCAAACGGTCATCGAGACTCTCGTGAAACTTGCCACTGATGAGGACGGCCACGTTCGGTCGTCAGCCCTGAAATCGATTGGCTGGGTCGGTGACGAGCAGGAAGTCGAGTACCTTATTCAGGGGCTGGACGATCCTTACCAGGATGTTCAGGAAGCTGCTATGGGCGCGATGGTGCTGATCGGTGGCGAACGAATCATCGAGCAGTTCAAGGCTGATCTGAATCACACCAATCCACGTCGACAGAGACTTGCGGCGATGGCGCTCGGGTGGATAGGTGAGAACGAAGTCGTTGAGCCGCTCATAACAGCACTTAATCATCCGGAGTGGGAAGTCAGGAGAAGTGCGATCGAAGCGCTCGCGAGAATCGCAAACAGAGACGCGATCGAGCCGATCAAATTTGCCCTGAACGATGAAGAACCGCAGGTAAAGAAAGCTGCCGTGGATGCCCTCATTTCACTCGAAGGAGCAGACGCAGGCGAACACCTGATTCCACTGCTCGACGATGACGACGTATGGGTAAAATTCCATGTGATAAATGCGATCGGTCGAATCGGAGCCGTTGAAACCGTTGAGAAAGTAACCGAGCTCCTCTGCGACGTTAACGATGTCATACGCGTTGCGGCTGCGAAAGCGCTGTCGAGTTTCGGAGATCGCAGAGCCATTGCGGCGCTCAAGGCTGTTGTATTGGACGACAATCCGGATGTTGTAAACGCGGCTTCGGAAGCTGTCAGAACCATCGAGAGGAGCAAGTAGCAGAGCCATGAAAAGAATCCTGATCGTCGATGATGAACTGCTGATAAGGGATTTACTCTATGACCACTTCAGTTCACATGATTATCACATCAGTATGGCAGACTCCGGGCAGAAGGCCCTCGATATCCTGAACTCAGATGAGGTCGACTGTATCCTCACTGACCTCAAGATGCCGGATATGGACGGACTGGAACTGATCAAAAAAGCCAGAGAACGGTCCGAGAGGAAAGTTCCGGCAATCCTGATTACGGGTTTTCCCTCGATCGAATCGGCCGTCGACGCCCTCCGGAACAGGGTCTTCGACTACATTGTGAAGCCGTTCAACATCAAGAGACTTCACGATTCAGTGGAAAAGGCAATCGCTGATACAAGTGGGAATGAGTCAACCTGGGAGCGGTGATGGCTAAGTACAAGTTGCTTGTTGTGGATGACGAGCTGTTCGTTAGAGAACTTCTGGAAGAGTATTTTTCCAAGATGGATTTCGAGGTAATTGTCGCCGGTTGCGGCCCGGATGCCCTGAAATCTGTTGCGGAACACCAGTTCAACGTGGGTCTCATCGACCTGAAGATGAGTGACATGGACGGGATCGAGACGCTGAAGAAAATTCAGCAGCTCGATGAGAACCTGATATTGATACTGATGACCGGTTACCCGACTGTCGAGTCGTCGGTTGAAGCGATGCGATCCGGCGCTTTTGACTATGTAGTGAAACCATTCAGATTGAATGAACTCAAGGACATCGTGTTGAGGGCGGTAAAGGAACACCGCGTCAGATGCGAGATTGCCGAGATCAAATCGAAGGTGGCGGCGATTGAAAGGAAGCTTTCAGCGATAGTCGGCGAGCCTTTCTGTGAGAGCGAAGCGGGAGATACGGATACTGAGAGTCCGCCGGCTTATGAATCGGATATCGAAGCTGAAGAACAGTTGGACAGATGGGGAAAACTCCTGCGCGATGGATTCATAACGCGTCAGGAATTCGAAGAAAGAAAGAAGCGCATCCTTAGCACTGTGTGCTGAGTGTATCAAAGCTCAACAGGGGGATTCTGGCGAATGCTCTCGACGAAAACAGACGCTCAGGAATTGTCCAATGAAGATTTCGTCGCTATTCGCGATTACATTCATGAGCGAAGCGGCATATACTTTGCAGAAAATAAAAAATATATAATTGAGAACAGGCTCATCAGACGAATGGGCGATCTGGGGGTGAAGTCGTACAGAGACTATTTCTATCTGGTCAAGTATGACACAAGTTACAAAGAATTCAACTACCTGATGAACCTGATCACGACTAATGAAACGTCGTTCTTCAGAAATCCCCCGCAACTGAAAGCATTCGCCAAGGAAGTGCTGCCGCTGATAAGGGCGGAGAAAGAGGCGGCCGGGAAAAAGCGGATAAGAATATGGAGTGCTGGTTGCTCGACAGGTGAAGAACCCTACACGCTTGCAATGATTTTGAAAGAAGAGATACCGGAGTTGGACAACTGGGATGTGGAGATATTGGCGAACGACATATCCGAGCAAGTCCTGTACTCGGCCAGAAAGGGCATATATGGTGAGTCGACGCTTCGATCCACCGACAAATATATTGTTCAGAAGTATTTTACCCACGAGCCGGAAGGGTATCGCATTTCCGACGATATCAAGAGGCTCGTAAAACTGAGTCACGGCAACCTTTCGGACACGCGCAAACTGAGCATGTTTCGAGACATGGATATCGTGTTCTGTCGCAATGTCATGATCTACTTCTCCGACGAGGTCAAGAAGAATATCGTCAGGCAGTTTTATAACAGCCTGGTGCCGGGCGGATATCTCTTCATCGGTCACTCTGAGAGCCTGCACGGAATCTCGAAGGCGTTCAAACTCTCGTATTTCAAGAATGCTCTTGTCTACAGGAAAGAGCCGGCGACTGTTCGGAAGTCGACTCCGACAGGAGAGGCAACTGCGGCCAGAACGGCACAGAAGCAGCCGGTCTTTGCGAGAACGGGTGGAGTGCAAAGGGTGGCTCAGAGAACGAGCGATACATTGAAGAAGCTCGAAAAGATGAAAGAACTGTTGGCCGCCAAACGATAGAATATGAATGCTGAGAATAGAAGGTACGCATTATGAATGGAACAGTACTTGTCGTCGATGATTCGCCCACCGTCGTGAAGTTCGTCGCTTTCAGCCTGAAAAGCCTGGGCCTGAAAGTTGTAACGGCGTCCGACGGTATGGATGCGATGGAGAAAATCTCGTCACTTGAGAAATCGGTAGATCTGGTGATTACCGACCTCAATATGCCGAATATGGATGGATATGAATTGATCTCGAATCTCAGGCAGAGCGAAGAGTATTCGGACACTCCGATAATCATTCTCTCTTCGGAAGATGATGATGCCGACAAGGCGATGGGGTCCGAGGTGGGAGCAGACTCGTATCTGACCAAGCCGTTCAAATCTGCTTTACTGATCGACGAGGTCGGAAAATATCTCGATGAATCTACAGTCGCAGGCAATAAGAGCGCAGGAGGTAGAAGTGGCGGATATTAAGATTCTTGCGGTGGATGATTCTCCTACGATGCGCAGGATTATTGTCAACACGTTGAAAAGGGCTGGCTTCAAAGATGTCACGGAAGCTACGGATGGCAAAGATGCACTGGCCAAAATGAAGGTTGACAATTTCAATTTTGTCATCACGGACTGGAATATGCCTGAAATGGATGGGTTGACGTTTGTCAAGCATGTCAGGAATACTGAAGGATTTAAGAACTTGCCGATTTTGATGGTGACCACGCGATCGGTTAAGGACGACATTATCGAAGCGATGAAGGCCGGAGTCAACAACTATATCGTGAAGCCTTTTACTCCAGACACGCTCAAAGCAAAAATCTCACAAACAATCGACAATGTCGTATGACGATGAGAATATGAGAGAAAAGGAGTATTGAGATGACTGAACCTGTAATGGTTTCCAGTAAGATACATGAAGAGATCAGAAGTCTGACGGAGTCGATTGATCAAATGGTCGAGTCATTCAGGAACCTGCAGAACCCTATCGAGGAATCGAGGAAGAGGGTTCCAGAGGCCACAATGCAGCTCGATCAGATAAACAAGCAGACTGAAGAGGCGACACACCGTGTCCTGGATATGGTCGAGCAGATCACAAATGATGCGGGAGATATGGTCCGGGACCTGACCACTCTGCGGAAGGCGTTGCCTGCAACATATTTCAAGAATCGCTCTAAAGTTAGAGATGTCTTTGAGCGGATGGAGAAGGCAGCTTCATCAAGTCAGGATAACGCCTTTGCGATCATGGACGCGCTGCAGTTCCAGGATATTACCGCTCAACAGATGGAGCATACCGCGCACCTGCTCGACGAGGTCGAGACGAAGCTTCACAGCATCAAAGGGTTTCTCGGTGGAGATGAATCTGAAGCGAAAGAGGATATCGTCGTGCACAGGAAACGTGCTTTCGATCCGAACGCGCGCTATGAGGTTTCATCCGAAAGCCAGGAGGAAGTGGACAATCTCCTGGAGAGTGTCAAGAAAGACCATCAGGAGTAGATTTGACGACTTTAGGACTTTGAACTTGGGAGAGCCTCGATGACTGATGGATTTGATTTGGATGACATGCAGGGTATTATTGATGAGTTCATGGTGGAAGCAGATGAACTCATGTCTCAGCTTGACGCCGATCTTGTCACGATAGAGAAAGACCCGGATGATCTCGAACTTCTGAACAGAATTTTTCGCTCGGCTCACACGATAAAGGGTACCTCGGGGTTTCTCGGGTTTACTCATCTGTCGAACCTGACTCACCACATGGAGGATGTTCTCAATCGCCTTCGCAAGGGGGAGTTAACTCTCTCTCCCGATATGATGGATGTTCTTCTTGAGTGCGTGGATATTCTCAAAGAGATACTCGCCGACATAGCCGAGAATGGACAGGAGACAGAACGCGACCTGACTGACATCCTCGCTAAGCTCAGCAACGCCGAAAATGGAATGCAGTCAACAACACAAGGCAAGTCCTCGTCGGTCAAGGCGGCATCAAAACAGAAGAAGACGGGCAAAACTAAAGCTGCGACAAAGAAGGCCTCGAGCAAGAAATCGGCTGCATCGTCACGCAAGAAGAAGAAGGCGACCGAGCAAGATGAACCTTCCGAAGTTGCCGTGACAGCAAGTGTTGAGGAGACGCCGGAAGCGACGCCCGATATTCATCCTGAGACCGAGACCGTCGCAGCCCAGTCATCTCAAGAGAATAAGTTGGACGTTGCTCGCAAGAAGGAATTTCTCGATAGACGCAAGGCCGACACAACCATTCGAGTTGATGTTCAACGTCTCGACGGATTGATGAACATGGTCGGCGAACTCGTGCTCGGCAGAAATGCACTTGTTCAGCTTGATCGCAATATCGGGATGCGCTGGGAAGGCGAGGAAGAGGTCGAAAAGCTGAGCCAGGCAACAACTCAGGTCAGCTTTGTCACTACCGAACTTCAGATGGCCGTAATGCAATTGAGAATGCTCCCCATCGGGAATGTCTTCAACAAGTTTCCACGGGTCGTCAGGGATCTGGCGAGAGATAAGGGTAAGAAGATCGATCTCAAGTTGATTGGCGAAGAGACCGAACTCGACAAGACTGTGATCGAGGAAATCGGCGATCCCCTGGTGCATCTGGTCAGGAACTCGTGCGATCATGGGATCGAGACTCCCGACGTGCGACGAGAGCTTGGGAAGCCGGAAACCGGCACAATCGAGTTGGCCGCCGCTCAGGAGGGGTCGAATATTATCATCAAGATCACCGATGATGGTCGGGGAATCGACGTCGATCGAGTCTCCGCAAAGGCTGTCGAGAAGGGTCTTGCGATGCCTGACGAGATTGCGGCGATGTCTGACCGTGATATAATGAAATTCATATTAAATCCCGGGTTCTCCACGGCAGCGGTAGTCACCGACGTGTCGGGCCGCGGCGTAGGAATGGATGTTGTCAGGACCAACATCGAGAAGTTGAACGGCACAATCGATATCGAGAGCGAAAAGAACCAGGGCACAAAGATAATCATCAAGCTCCCCCTGACGCTCGCGATCATCCAGGGACTGCTTGTGAAAGTTCAGGACGACGTCTTTATCATTCCGCTATCGTCTGTCTCCGAAACGGTTAAGATCAACTCAGATGATATTAATTATGTGAACAAGATGGAGGTCATTAGACTCCGAGACAAGGTACTTCCGATTCTGAACCTGCGAGAAGTGCTTTTCACTGGTTATTCGCAGGAAAAGCAGGAGAATCCGTACGTGGTTGTGGTCGGATTTGCTGAAAAGCGGCTCGGTCTGATCGTCGACAGTCTTCTCGGGCAGGAAGAAGTCGTGATCAAGTCGATGGGAGATTACCTCGGCAGTACTTCAGGTATTGCGGGCGCCACTATCATGGGCGATGGTCGGATTCGCCTGATCGTCGATGTGGGCGGGCTTTTCAAACTTGTAACTTCTGCCTGCTGAAACATGGGTATTCCAATTAACAAAATAAACGTGCTCGTCGTAGACGATTCTGCGTTCATGCGAAAAGCTATCTCGATGATGCTGGAAGAAGATCCAGGCATCAAGGTCATAGGAATGGCTCGCGACGGCGAAGAGGCGATCGCGAAGGTCGCGCATCTGAAACCTGATCTGGTCACGCTGGATATCGAAATGCCCCGGATGGACGGTCTTACCGCATTGTCGCGGATCATGAAGGAGAATCCGACGCCGGTAGTGATGGTCTCATCTCTCACCAGCGAAGGCGCCGACGCCACTCTCGAGGCATTTGATCGAGGTGCGGTCGATTTCATCCCGAAGCAGTTGTCGTTCGTCTCGCTCGATATCGTCAAGATCAAGAAGGATCTTATCGAAAAGGTGAAGCAGATTCATTCGCGGCGCAGGACATTGATGGCGCAGTATGCCCTCGGGCTTCGCAGGAAGAAAGATGCAGACAAGTCAAAGGAATCCGCCGCGAGCGTCGTGCGCAGGACTTCCAGGTCATACAAGCCGCTCAGTCGGCAGGGAGTCAGGGTGGTGGCGATAGGAGTATCGACCGGCGGTCCGCCCGCACTTCAGACGGTCATCCCCAACTTGCCGAGTGACCTGCCGTCTGGCATACTTGTGGTTCAGCACATGCCCCCAACTTTTACGCGATCCCTTGCGAATCGTCTGGACGGACTATCGAATATGAAGGTCAAAGAGGCGGAGCATGGCGAGCCGATAGTCGCGGGATGCGTCTATATCGCACCCGGCGATAAGCATATGAAGGTGAAAAGATGGGGGAAAAACGCTGAGATAAAGCTCGATGATGAGCCGTCCGACACTTTGCACAAACCGTCAGTAGACGTCTTGATGAACTCGGTTGCGGATATCTACGGGGGCGAGTCACTTGGAGTGATGATGACTGGAATGGGGTCTGATGGCGTCGAGGGCATCGCCCGAATGAAGAGCAAGGGAGCAAAAGTAATCGCTCAGAATGAACAGACATGCGTGGTCTACGGGATGCCGCGCGCCGTTGTGGAGAGAAAACTGGCCGACAAAGTCTCACCTGTCGACAGAATCGCCTCCGACATAATGTCCTACTTCCGTTGATGTTTTTTGTTGATACCTCCTGAGTTTCCCCGCTAAATGTCCTTACGATGAGTGACGGGGAAATTGTATCCAGCCAGGAAAAACTCGAGGCGTATTCCGCTGCGTTCGAATCATTCAGCCAGACCATTGAACGGCTTGAGTCATCGTATGCGGATCTCGATGCCAGATTCAGCAGACTCAACGATCAGCTTCAGGAGACGAATCTCCGGCTCCAGCAGGCGCTGGCGGAGAAGGAGACTGCGCGATCTTTCTTAAACGACATCCTGTCGTCCGTATCATCCGGTATCCTGGTTTATGATTGCCGGGGACTGATCAGCCACGCCAACTCGGCAGCCTGCCGGCTTCTCGGAATCGAAGAAAAAGATGCAATTGGAGCGGCTGTCAAAGCTCTCGTTGATGCCGACACGCGTCCGGACATTTCCGGCAGCATTACAATGGCGACAGGCGAGGAGTTCCACAGCGAAGAAAAGATGCTGACTCTTTCATCGGGCAGGGAGGTTCCACTCGCCGTGTCAACATCGCTGATGAAGGATAGTGATGGTGCGACTGCCGGGGCTGTTGAGGTCTTACATGATCTCACAAAAATTCGTTCGCTCGAGAATGAGATATCGCGTGTGAAAGCGCTTGCAGCGCTCGGTGAGATCGCTGCGACTGTCGCGCACGAAGTGCGCAACCCGCTCGGTGGCATCGCTGGTTTTGCGTCGTTGCTGCAGAGGGATCTGCCGGACGATCATCCCAGTCAAAGGCTGATCGACAAGATTATCACCGGCGTCGAGAATCTGAACCATTCGGTGACAAGTCTTCTTGCATTTGCGCGAGAGATCGATCTGTCGCCGCGTGATGTGGAACTTAGTGGGTTCTTCGGCGATGTCGTCAGTTACTTCAAGGCGGACATCAATCATGACGCGGACATATACTCTATCGATATAGATGTTCAGCCCGAAACGCTCAACTGGAGGCTTGACCCGAAGCAGTTTCGCCAGGCGATCGTGAATCTTCTGAGCAACGCTATTCAGGCGATGCCGGAGGGCGGTTCGATCGATATCAATGCTCGCGGAGGCGACAGGCTGACGGTAACGATAACTGATTCAGGTTGCGGTATAGAAAAAGATCTCAGAGAGCGCATCTTCACGCCTTTCTTCACAACGAAGGATGGAGGCACGGGTCTGGGGCTGTCTACCGTGAAGAAGATAGTCGAAGCTCACAGGGGAGAGGTTGCGATAATCTCGACATCCGGAAAAGGGACCTGTTTCAAGCTTTCTTTTCCGAGATAATACTTTCGCGCAATGTCAATAAGTTTCGAGGTGAGCCATGACTGAGAAAATACTGGTCGTTGATGATGACAAGCTCGTAAATGAGTTCGTCGAGGAAACTCTGACGCGTTCCGGTTTTGACGTCACCACTGCCATGTCGGGAGAGGATGCTTTAGAACTGATGGAGATCGAAGATTTCGATCTGATACTTACCGACGTCAGAATGCCTCGTATGGATGGCATTCAATTGCTCAAACAGATCAGAAAGGACGCCCCATCCACGACTGTCATAATGATTACGGCTTACGGCACTGTCAAGAACGCGGTCGAGGCGATGAAGCTTGGAGCGTTCGACTATGTTCTAAAGCCGTTTTCGCCTGATGAACTCGAAATCACGGTCAGGAAAGCGCTCGAATTTCACGAACTGAAGGCTGAGAATGTTCTTCTGCGAACCGAGATCGGACGCAGGTACAGTTTCGAGAATATCGTCGGCAAGAACAAGAACCTCACGGAGATATTTGATCTTGTGAAGGTCGCGGCGGACAGCAGAGCGACAATACTGATCACGGGAGAGTCGGGCACGGGCAAGGAACTGTTTGCCAAGGCTGTCCACTACAACAGTCCTCGCAGGAATAAGTCCTTTATCCGCGTTAATTGCGCGTCACTTCCGGCGAATCTCATCGAGAGTGAGCTTTTCGGACACGAGAGAGGCGCATTCACCGGTGCGATAAAGCAGACCAAGGGCCGGTTTGAACTTGCAGATGGCGGCACTCTGTTGCTCGATGAAATATCGGAGCTTCCGCTGGGTCTTCAGTCGAAGCTTCTCAGAGTGCTGCAGGAGTATGAGTTCGAGCGTGTCGGCTCCGGTACACCTATCAAAGTTGATGTGCGCGTAATCGCAACCTCGAATCGCAATCTTCGAGCAGAGATCAGCGAGGGCAATTTTCGGGAGGATCTGTATTACAGGATCAACGTTATACAGCTCGAACTCCCGCCGCTCCGTGCGAGAAGGGATGATATTCCCGAGCTCGTCGATTGCTTTGTCGACAAGTACAACGAGGAAAACCGCAGGTCGATCAAGGGAGTGGACAAGCGGGCGCTGCGGCTGTTAATGGACTATCACTGGCCGGGCAATGTGCGCGAACTCGAGAATATCATCCAGAGAGGGGTGGTGACCGGCAAGGGTGATATGCTGACCGAGAATGATCTCCCGGGTCACATCGTCCTCGGCGATACCATCGATACAGGCAGCCTCAGACTACCGATGCCGGTGTCGATAGCAGAACTCGAAAAGCATGCAATATTCGAAGCGCTCAAGTTCACAAGTGGTAACAGATCGAAAGCGGCTGATGTACTCGGCATCACCTCTCGTACCCTTCGCAACAAACTCTCCGAGTACGGCGTGAAACGCAAGGTCGTGACTGTCGAGGAAGAGAGCGAGTGATTCTGAGGCGATTCCGGTTCACGGAATCGCTTGCCCGCAGCTATCGAACAGGATATATTAATTTACAACTACAGAACGGCGGGAATATCGATGAGTGGTCTGTTCTCTATTGCCTGTCAGTTTCAGGATCAGTTGGAAGAGGACTACCGCGAGTTGCCGTGTCGGGATTTCGATCTCGATTGCTACGGTTTCGACGGCGTTATTCCATTCGGTGATTACAGGAAGTGTCAGGCGTATATGCCTGAGATGGGCAGGTGCATTTTTCTCCGCGAGTAGATGCGTGTTTAGAACTCGTTGAGCCGGCCTGATTTGATTCTGTCATCCCATTCAATATCGAACGTCTCACCCTCAGCGTCGGAGTGAGCCAGTCGATAATCGCCGTAGCCCGTTTCGTCCTCGAAGATAAAGAATTTGGCGCCCTGTCGAAAGACGCTGTTGTAGTTCCATTTCTGAAACGGTTTCAGATCTTCGGTCGAAGGGAAGTTTTCCAATTCATCCGGTTCGCCGTAAACGATGTAGACTCTTCCGCGATCGGTCTGCCAGCCGTCGTCCTTCTTGACTATGCTCACGGAGAAATGCTCGTTCGAGTAGTTGAATCTGCGAAAAAGCTCGACTTTGAACTCGTTGATCGGAGTAGTCGGATCGGGGTCGCTTCGAGCCCAGAAATCATCGAAAAACCTCTTCTTGCCTGCAGGATCGAGCTTCTTCAGCATTTTTTTCTGTTCATACGTGAGAGCGTATTTCACGACCTTTTCAAGATACTCGGCGTCCTCTTCGGTGAACTCAGTCACCGTTTGCTCGGGACTGATCTCCATTCTGCTGCTGAGCAACCAAAACGGCTTGGACGCGGTCGTGTTCAGACCGGTTGCGCCATCTGTCACATCGATTCTGAGGATATAGTTGCCGTCAGGCAGGTCGCTGATGTCGATAGCCGAGGAGACTATCGCTCGGTTGCCTGGCTTGACGTGTTTCCTCTTTCCGTAATCGGACACGACTTTACCGTAGGAGTCGAGCAGCCTGCAACCGACATGAAAGTACTTGCCATCATCCACACCCGGTTCGAGGTTGTAGACTTCGCTATAGAAGCAGAGAACGCTGTCTTCATCGACAAACATTCTCGATGGATTGGGAATGATGCGTCTGTTACTCTTGTCGATCGATCTGTAGTCGCGGCTGTCAGTCTCCAGTGGGAGGAGATTGATCTTGTACGAAAGCTCAACGCCGGACATTGAGAGTTGTCTGTCGTCGAAATTCGGCACAGTGATGCTGAGAGTCCTATTTCCCTGCTTCCCCGACAACGGAATATCGTCTGTCTGTGACTCGACGTCTCCAACCAGCAGTCTCGCGGTGTACTTGCCGGGAGTGAGAAGGGTTTCGATCTGATCTGCCAGCTTCATCTGGCGGTTGCTGATCTCCTTTGGTTCGCGGACAAACGTGACGATCCGCTTGTAGAGAGTGTCAACAAGTTTTGAATCGCTGTCGAGGATCTCAATCCATATTCGGGCGGACGCCTCGTAGCCTGTATCGACAAACGCAAACGTCAGTTGATGCCTCTGGAGGGCATAGTAGAATTCTATGAGCGTGCTGTCTTCCGACAGAGTGTAGTCATAGCAGGCGTAGTCGAACCATGTCGCGATTTTCTCACCCTGGGCATGAGTCTGCTGGATGCTGCAGAGAGTAACTAAAATCAACAGTGCGAGTATTGCGATTGCGAGTTTTCTCATTCTGCCCTCCAACAATTATTCAAAGTCGCTGAACTTTTCGTGAAGGCCGCCGTATTTGCCGTCGTACGGGAACTTCAGGTAGTAGTCACCGGTACTGTGCGAGTCCTCGAATACGAACGTCCTCGACAGGTTGTAGTAGTGCCACACCTGGTATGGAACCGTCGATAGTTCGAACGGATACCTCTCGACATGGTCTGGTTCACCGAAAATAACATATATCCGGCCTCTGTCAGTTTCCCATCCCTCCTGATTGACAACTGAGAAATAGACATTGGCATGCCTGATCCGACTGTAGTAGAGTTGCTGAGATTCATTCTCCGGCGTCTCGGGATACTTGTCGTGTCTCTTCCAGAATGCCTCAAATGCCTCGAACTGCTTGTCCGGCGGAGTTTCCATCAGTTCTTCAGTCTCGTCATTTGTGGCGATATACCTCAGTTGCTCTACAGCCGATTTGAAATCGTTACGCACGAGAGCTTTCAGAGACCAGGCAACCGTGAAAACGGTTTTTCTCTGAGCGAGTTTCTTGCCACCAGCGCTCTTAAGATGGAAAGTGAGTTCATACTCGCCGGGAACGAGCTCTTCCATCGGTATCTCTTTGATCAATCTCGTGACAGGTCCCGCGATCTCAAATGAGAACTTGTCCTTGTAGACTGTTTTTGATCTCTCATTGGTTATCTTGTACTCGATCCCGACTTCCTTCGGCTTGTTGAGATCGTTGTAGATTTCTACGTAGAACGAGACTCTGTCGGCCTCGCCGCTGATGCCTTCGGAAACAAATGGGATTATTTTCTGCTCTCCCTTGTCGAACCCGGATATGTTGGGACCGATCGGCTCGACTCTGCTTATCAGTTCGATATCCGAAATGTCGATTTCCTTCCTGAAAAGGTTTTTCACATGCAGGTCTTTCTCGATGGTAGAGACCTTCTCAGTCAATTTGTCGATCAACTTGCAGACGATTTTGTATCTGCCCTTAGGCACCTGTAGTTTGATCTGGTTGATCAGATAGCTCGCGCTGTTCGTCGTTTCACGGTAACTGTCCACCCTGTGCTTGCGCTCACGAGAGTAGCCGGTCACCTGGCTCCTGTCGGTGTCGAGCACGACCACATTGATGTCATACTCCGCCACGAACTCGTCGCCATGCTTGAAGTACTGCAGGCCGTTGTTGTATATCTTGTAGTAGACCTCGAGGCTGACTTCGTTTACGCTTGTGTCAGACCTGAAAGTGGCGAAATCGAATTCAAAGAGTGGTTCGTCCAGGGCTTTCTCGTTTATATAACCTGTCTGGCCGGACGCAGAGATTGCCGTCAGGCAGAGTATTATCAGGAACAGTGTTGAAGAGCGTATCCGGAACATCGTTTTCACTCCTGCTAAGGCTTGCTCAACTATCGTGCTCCCTTATTATACAACGAACACTGAACAAAATGTTTTAATGCAGGAGCACTGTCTACAGTAAATTGTTGGCTGCTGTACGATGCAAGGATAAAATAGGGCTATTCGTATCTGAGTGAAACTACAGGATCGACTCGTGCAGCTCTGTAGGCTGGATAGACTCCGGATATCAATCCCACGCCGACCGAGACCGAAAAGCCGAGCATGATTCCGATCACAGGAATAGCAAAAGGCAGGCCTGTCGCCTGTGTTATCAGCAGGCTGATAGCCAGACCGAACAGAATTCCGACGAATCCGCCAGAACAGGAAAGAGTGACCGCTTCGACTAGGAACTGGAACAGAATATTCGCTTTCCTTGCTCCTATCGCCTTGCGGACGCCAATCTCGCGAGTTCTCTCGGTCACGGATACCAGCATTATGTTCAGGACGCCGACGCCGCCGACCATCAGGCCGATCGATGAGATCACGATCATCACGGTCACGATTGTGCCGGTGATGTCTTCCCAGAGTTCGATGATGTTCTCCTGAGAGAATATGGCAAAGTTGTTTTCTTTGTCGTACGGTACGCCTCTGTGCAGTCTCAGCGCGTTGATGATTTCCTCCCGCGCCTGATTGAGGTGATCGGGGGATTTGGCGGAAACGGCAAGCCAGAGAGCCTTTTCCCACGGGTGAATCCGCATGAATGTCGTCAGGGGAATTGCGATGTAATTATTCGGAGAGTCTGCGAACGACATCTCGAGTTTTTCCATGACGCCTACGACTTTGAATTTGATATTGTTGACTGTGATCGTTTTGCCGACAGGGTCAATGCCGGGGAAGAGGCCATCTGCGATATCCCAGCCGATTGCGCAAACTCTGGCGGCATGATGCGTCTCCATATCGGTGAAGAATCTGCCCTGTGCCGCGAATACATTGTTCACCTTCTCGTAGTCAGGAAGAGTACCAAAAACCCCCGGCCCTTCGACGACGCGATCCTTGTACTTCGCTACATTACCGCCTGACTTTCTGTAGTAGTTCTGCGGCGCAACGCCGTCGACCGACGGACAGCGTTCCTTTATTACCTCTGCATCTTCGGACGTGATCGGTTTACGTCGACGTTCCTCATCTGAGAGATTCGAGTAGTCGGTGTTAGGTGGGAAGCGAGAGACGAACAGAACATTGGAGCCGAGCTTCTCGATCGTCTCCTTGACCGAGCTGTCGACGCCATCTATGATTGCAATCATAGCTATCACCGACGCCACTCCGATCAGCACGCCGAGTATCGTCATGAACGATCTGAACTTGTTTGCCCAGATTGAATCGAGAGCGATACGAATTCCCTGTGCGCCTTCAACCAGAGTCATCACTCGTACCTCATGGCGTCAACAGGATCGAGCTTCGATCCCTTCATGGCGGGGTAGAGACCGAAAATAACGCCGATACCGGTCGACACGACAAGACCGCCGACTATTGCTACGGGTGAGATCACGAAAGGCAGTCCTCCGGCATCAGCCAAGAGCTTCGCTGAAACGAGTCCGAGTACGATCCCGATGAAACCTCCGGCAATCGACATCAGCAGGGCTTCGAGGACAAACTGGAGCAGGATCGATTTGCGCCTTGCTCCAAGTGACTTGCGAATGCCGATCTCGCGCGTCCTCTCGGTGACAGAGACCATCATGATGTTCATAACCACAATCCCGGCAACGACCAATGCGATTGCCGGAATCGCGATCGCGATTACTCTAACAGCCGATGTCACCTGATTGTACATGTCCATAATGGCATCCGAGGTTACGATGGCGAAATCATCTTCTTCATTGTATGCAACATGGCGTCGGGCGCGTAGTATCATTCTGACCTCGTCGATTGTCTCCTGGATCGTCTCGGGTGATCCGGCCTTCACCATTATCTCAAGCGACCTGCTGGTGCCGAAGTGCTTTCTCAAGGTGGTAAGCGGGACAATAACGAATTTGTCAAGATCCTCGCCTAAGATAGCGCCCCGGGGTTTGGCGATCCCGACTACCGAGTACTTGTGCCCTCCGATTCTGATCTTCTTGCCGATGGCATTGCCGAGAGGAAAGAGCTGTTCGGCCACGGTTGCACCGAGAACCGAAACCTGACTTGAATGGTCTTCCTCGAATTCGGACAACGACCTGCCCTCGTTGATTTCGAATTCGGTTATGTCGGTGAAGTTTGCAGTTACCCCTGAAACATGCATGCGATTCATTTTCTCGTTTCTGTACTTGACCTGCTCGCGCTTTCTGGCGCTTGCTCCAACTTCGTCACAGGATTGACAATCGTCCCTTATCGCTCTGAAGTCTGCCATGGTCAGGTCTTTACGCTTCAACGCTTCGAAGTACTGTTCATTTGATGTGATCATACCGAATTTGTCGACAGTGAATGTCGCCGGTCCCATCGTATCGATCAGTTCCGCCACACGGGAATTCATCCCCTCGATGATTGAAACAATGGCGATAACCGACGTCACTCCGATCAGGACGCCGAGGATAGTGAGCGATGTCCTGAGCAGGTGCGCTCTGAGCGCCTGCGACGCCATGACTATGACATCCCAGAATCTCATGCGGTTGCAGGCTTGCTGCGCCTTTCCTCGCGTTCGATTTTTCCGTCGAGAATGTGGATGACGCGTTCCGCATGTGCGGCGACATGCTGTTCGTGGGTAACCACTATGACCGTGTGCCCCTGCGCATGAAGCTCGCCGAAGAGTATCATGATCTCCTGGCCGGTGGCTGTGTCGAGATTTCCTGTTGGCTCATCCGCCAGCAGGATGGACGGCTTATTGACGAGCGCTCGTGCTACGGCGACGCGCTGTCTCTGGCCTCCCGACAGTTCGGTCGGCTTGTGGTACATCCTGTCACCTAAGTCCACCGACTCCATCGCCTCAATGGCGCGCTGCCTTCGTGTCGCAGAATCGGTTCCGCTGTAGATCAGCGGCAACTCGACATTGTGGAGGGCTGACGCGCGGGGGAGAAGATTGAATGTCTGAAATACGAAGCCAATCTCTTTGTTCCTGATTCTCGCAAGTTCATCGTCGTTGAGATCGGAAATCAACTGATTGTTCAGCGCGTATGTTCCGCGAGTGGGCGTGTCGAGGCATCCGATAAGGTTCATCAGCGTCGATTTGCCCGATCCTGACGGCCCCATGATCGCAAGATACTCGTTTTGCTCTATGTCGAGGTCGACCCCCTGCAGGGCATGGAGCTGTTCCGATCCCATGATGTATGTTTTCCAAAGGTCTCTTGTTTCAATCAACATCTTTTGCAGCTTCCATCCTATTCTTCGTCTTCTATTGTTTTCTCGATAGAGACTTTCTCGCCGTGTTTCAGCTTCCGTAGCATGCGATAGGGACCGACGACAATCTGTGCGCTGTCTTCAAGGCCCGCAGTCACCTCAATATCCTGCTGATCTGCAATCCCGGTCTCTACCTGCACGAACGATGCGACGCCATCTTGTATTATGAACACCCCCTCGTATTCTTCATCCTTGTCCTTTGAGGCGGCAGCGTCGGACTTGTCGGCTTCAGCAGCAATGACCCCCGAATCTCCCGGCTCTTGTTCGCTCGTGTCCTCGTCAGGCAGCTCGTCTCTCATGACGATCGCCTGAATCGGGACGTGGAGTACGTCGAAATGCTCGCTCGTCGTGATTTCGACTTCCGCCGTCATGCCCGGCTTGACATTTGCGAATGTTTCGGCGAACTGCACTTTGACGATAAAATTCGTGACCTGATCCTGAGATGAAAAGCCGGATATTTTCGCAGAGTTACCAATTTCGGTGACATAACCCTCGAATGTAGTATCCGGAAATGCGTCGACTTTGATCGCAGTTTTCTGACCGAGTTCGACCACCGCAATGTCGGTCTCATCGACTTCGGCCTCGACCTCGATCACGCTCAGATCGGAGACCGTCATGATGACCGTGCCCGGGTTGTTCATGGTGCCGACAAGAACGATCTCGCCGACTTCAGCGTTCAGGTCGGTGATTATGCCGTCTATCGGCGACGTCAGGATGGTTTTGTCGAGTTCGTCCTGAGCCTGTATGACGCTTGCCTCGTACTGCTGCACCTGGTACTGTGATGCTTCGTGTCTGGCCTGGGCTACTTCGTATGACGTCTGGATGGATATCTTCTGCTCTTCCGACAGCAGTCCTTTGTCGAAGAGTCGCTCGGCTCTTGCATAGGCGAGTTTTGCCTCGAGCATATTTGCTTCGTTCTGCTTCATGTTCGCCTTGCCGGAAGCGAGACTCGCCCGGGCCATCCGCACGGAGGCTTTGTAACGGGTCTGGTCAAGCTTCACCAGAAGATCGCCGGCCTTCACAACTGAGCCTTCCTTGACCGGCAACTCAACGATGCTCGTCATCACCGAAGCTTGTATCTTGACTTCAGTCTTGGCCTGGACGCGTCCGGTCGCGGTCACCTGCGAGATTATGTCGCCTCTCGTCACGAAACCGGCCGTTATTTTCGAGGCGCTGTTGGATGACGATGCGAGATTCACAACGATGATAATCAGTACAAGCAGGGCTGCCCCGATAATGATATAGAGCTTCTTCTTCGATTTCTTTTTCGGAGCGCCTGCGTTTGATTCGAGATTCTGTTCAGACACTTGAGGTCACCTACTTTCGCTATTCAAGAGTACCCATTACTGTGTGCAGGCGGGCTATGGCGAGATAGTAGTCATACTTCTTCGCCACTTTGTCAGCCTCGGCCTCCATCAAATTCGCTTCCGCGGTTAATATGTCCAGAATAGTTGCTGCTCCGAGAGTGTATTTCTCCTGTTCAAACTTGAAATCTTCTCTTGCGCATTCGAGTCTTTCGTCTGCCAGCTCACGCGCCTTTGCCTGTAGCTTCAGGTTCAAATACGCCTCTCGCGCCTCTCGCTCAACATCGCGCCTTGTATCAAGGACCTCGTACTCTGCAGTCCGCAGGCTCGCCTTTGCAGTTCCTGTGCTGCGTCTTGTGGCAAACCTGTTGAAGATGTTGAACGATACGGTACCGGCAAGAGTAAGAGTCTGAGAGTTACCCCATGATTCGTCGGGAAATACATCCGACTTGAAGCGGTCCCAATCCTTGGATGCGTAGAGACCGATGTTTGGAAGATAGCCCTTCCTCGCGTATCTGAGATCGTTTCTTGCCGCAATGAGGCTCTCTCTGGTGGAAAGCAGTTGCCGATTGTTGGTGATCGCAGCACGGGTCACTTCATCCAGTGATAAGCTGACGTCGGCAGCTTCATATTCGGCGACAGTGATGTCATCGTTAACACTGCTTCCGATGGCGTAGTTGAGATTACCCTGTGCTGTAGCGACATTGTTCTCTGCTGTCAGCAGATTCAACTGAGCTTCTGAAAGACGGACTTTCGTCTTGAGTACGTCAGATTTGGCGGAAGAGCCTAATTCGAACTTGGTCTCGGATATTTTCATAAGTTCTTCTGACCGCTCCACTGCCTTTTTCCTTTGCTCGAGCAGAGCCTGAGCCTGCAGAAGTCCGAAGTATTTTGTTTTAATGTTGTAGACAGCATTTAGTTGTGCTTGAGATAGGTTGTGTTTGGCTGCTGATTGACTTGCTTTCGAACTTGCAAGATTTGTCCAGTTCCCGAAGCCATCAAAGAGCGTAAGGCGTGCCTCGAGACCCGCAGACATACTGTGGCTTCTCTCTGTGTAGTTCGTATCCCTGAAAATGAGTTCAACCCGGTCAAAAATCCTGGTCTCGTCGTTGCGTCTCATTGAGCGGGTTAAGCTTAGATCGAGTGTCGGCAGAAACGCCCCGTAAGCAGACAGGAGGTTTGCTTCAGATTGCTTCAGGCTGCTCTCTGCCCTTATCACGGTTAAGTCAGTCGCCAGGGCTTTCTCGATGCACTGCTCAACTGTGAGAACCTGCGACTGCCCTGTCGCAGCCACAGTAAGAGCCAGGACAGCCAATAGTACAATTCCACATGTCAGAAAGAGATGCTTGTCACAGCATTTCATTGGTCATTCTCCTATTCCTAAATCCCAAACATTCCACCTGTGAATTTCGACGCAAGGGCGCTTAACATGACCCAGACCAGCCAGAACGACGTCACCCAGATACCGATCTTCTTCGGCAAGACTTTTGGCAGGAAAACACCCATACCTATAGTCACTACAGCCAGCAGCCAAATTGCAAAAATATCGATCTTGTCGAGGAAGTTGAAAAGAAAACTGGATGTGTCACCCGATGGGATGAGTAACGCCAGGCTCGTGTGAACGTCCATCGATTGTTTCATATGTACGAGGATGCCCTTGATGATTGTCTCGGGCACGGATATCAGTGATGCGAATGCGTACACATGTATCATGCCAACGAATTTCGCATCACCTCCGAGAATGATATTGCCGATCAGGAGGAGTATCGCAGCTATTATGAGTGTGATTGCGCCTGCTGCTACCGGACCAATTGCCCATTGCCAGATCGGCGGGTTCTCCATGCTTTCACGCGTGTTCGATAATATCTCTTCTCGCTGGCTCTCAGACATCGAGCCGAACCAGGGGGCGTTTTCCATCCTGCGAAGCTGTTCTTCCACTACAATCGGCTTGAGGAACATGTATGACGCAGTGCTGACTGCAAACACGATGAGGATCGGAATGATCCACGCCCACTTACTTCTGGTAAGACTCATGAATGTCTCTTTCGGCGAGACGAAGATGTTCATGAATCTCGCGGCAGGACTCATATCTAAATATGGCAGGCCGTTGATCTCTTCTTCACTCGGAACCATGGTTTCCCTCCTTTCGCCTTTCATGTTACATCAGACGGGAATAACCTCCCGAATGTTTCACAAATAGGGACGTTCAACAGGCTATTCTGCAAGGTGTACACCCGAGTTCGTCCTTTATTCACACATTTGAATCTTCATTAGCAATCAACAGGCAATCTCAGACGTAGTCAGCGATTCACCCGAACCTGACATGCTCCGCCCCGCACTCAACCATCAGTATCAAAATTCCTGAACCGACCGATACCGTCAACGTGTCGGCTGTAATCATATTGCTCAGACCGAGCGAGCCGGGGATCATCTCAATGCCGTCTGCCTCCCATTTGGCGCCGTGAATAGATACATCCGAAGCCGACAATCCGAAGCTGAAGACCGAGAAAATCGCTCCATCGCAGTTGTCGATGGTACAACCGCAGCAATCGCTCCCGATAGAAAACGCTACCGACGAATCATCAGCCATCAGGACCCTGCCGGGGTGTCTTGCGAGCAGGCTCATGTTTGCAAGAAAATGATCCATCCGCAATCCCGCTCCGGAGAGTATGATAACTCTGTCCGCGCCTCTCGTAAGCGCCAGTTCGACAGCGATCTCGGCATCCGACTTGTCCTTGTCCCGCGGGAATCGAACGAGCTCGATTTCGCCGACATTCTGAAGCGATTCGGAAGCGATGGAGTCCATATCTCCGACCAGGATGTCGGGCTTGATATCAGCGCGCCTGAGGTGATCGAAGCCTGCGTCGGCAGCGATCACAATGTCAGATTTTCCGCAGTAGTCTGTCAGGACATGATCCGCAACCGGTACGCCACCACACACGACGCATGCAATCAGATTAGACATGCATCGAATATAACCGCTTCAGCAGCCTTTGGAAGAAAAAAGTAGGGTGTTCCGTAGTCGAGACTAATGCAGAGAGTGGAGATTATCCGTTCCGGTGGTCCCGTGCGGCCGCCGAAGGCGGACGTGTACATTGTTGCGGTAGGTCTTGTGAATCCGCGTTGGCGGATTCATGTGACCTGCCGCTCATGTCTGACATATGTTTACGTGTCAGGTCACAATGCCGCTCACATGGCATCAAGACCTGACACAACGGAGGATAGGCGGCCTGTCCGCTTGACGTCCCCAGCTAATTCTTGGATGCCAACTGTTTCAACCGCTGCCACTCCGGGTCGCGCGCGTATTTTTGCTCGGTGTCCGGATTCGCGGCTTCGACGAACTTCCTGTAGTACTTCCGTGCGTCCTTGTCTTTTCCTCTCGACAGGCTGGCCAGCGCTATGAGCGCGTACACGTCGGCTTTGTCGTCGGTCAGCTTTTCGGCTTTCTTGTAGGCTTTGATTGCGTCCTTATACTTGCCAAGCACGGAGTATGCGTCGCCCAATCCGATGAAACTTACATACACATTCTTGTTTTCATCACATGCGGTCTTGAAGTCGGCGAGAGCGAGTTCGTACTCACCTCTCTGAATGTAGGCGTAGCCCCTTGCCCTGAGAGCCTGGAGATGATCCGGATTGAGATCCAGTGCGTCTGAGAAGGCTGATATAGCAGAACTTACCTGACCGACAGACGCGTACATTCTGCCTGCCTTCATAAAATCTTCGATCGCATCAGCGGCATGACCGGCTGCCCTGAAGGCTCCGGCGCGCTTCACGTAGTTCTGTGCGTTCCTATCGAGTTCCAGCGCTTTGTTGTATTCGGCTATGGCTGCGTAGAAACTGTGCGCTGTCATAGCCTCGTCGCCCGCGCGGATATAGTCTGCCGCAGTCAGCTCAGGTGGAGTGTCATTCGGGATCTCATCCAATTCAGCCGTTACTTTCGTTGTCTCGTTGCGCTTGATCCGCACGGTCTGCTCGAACGTTTCGTATCCATCGAGCTTGACGACAAGTTTGTGTTTGCCTTCCCATACCTTCCTGATCTTGCGCGCGCCCTTGCCATAACTCTTGTTGTCGAGGAAAATCTCTGCCTCATCAAATCCCATTGCGATATCAAGGACTCCGTATCTGGCCACCTTCATTTTCTGCGCAGGCTTCTCGACAAAATCCTGTCCTGCCGTCATCGCATCGGTTATCCCTGCATGATCCGATCCGCGCAAATCGATTGCGACGAGGGAATTGCGATCACTGCCGTGCTGCACCGTGGCGCGGGCTGTCTCAAAGAACGGCGTCTCAGCGTCTATTGTATAGATGCCTTCGGGAACCATCTCGAAGATGAACATACCGTCCTGGTTGGTCGTGACCGATTTGCCTGTCTCGAGAATCGTAATTTTGACGTCGGTGAGAACCTGCTGAGTTGATTCGTCGACGACGACGCCGACGAGCGAAGCCGTGATCATTCCCGGTCCGCTCTTGACAATACTCGATACGAGCAGGAGGATAACGACTGCTGCCAGCGCACCGATGAGGGTCAGAGTCTTACGATCTCTCTTCCTGGGTTGAAGGCTGTAAGTTGTGTTTCTGAAGACGACATGCTCTCCGGCGGAGAACTTTGTCGTCCGGTGGAAATGCAGTCTTGAACCAGAGAACTGCACCACTTGCGAGCGGTCACCTTCTTCCACCAGCTCAGGTTTGGGAGATAGCGTGTGCGAATGCGGACCGTCGGATTCTCCCGTACTATCAGAGGAGGACGCTTCGATGCCGCGATTGTCGGAGCGTTTATCTGTTGAATACTCGGGTGATATATGGTCACTTTCGGGCACTGCCGGATGGCTGTTCTCATTGGTCATTGATGGTATCTTTGACCGCAAACTCTCCAGGAGTTTCATCTTATCATCATGGCCGACCGTATCTTGCTGCTCTGTCACCTGCTCCGATTCACTGCGCTGTTCGGATTCTGAACCGA
Organism: uncultured bacterium; assembly: GCA_965369655.1. GTDB lineage: Bacteria > Zixibacteria > MSB-5A5 > JAABVY01 > JAHJOQ01 > JAJRZO01. The sequence continues at coordinate 25,056 of CBDUQR010000032.1, forward strand.
CCTCTGCGTTATCTGCCTGGTCGGGCAGATCAATTTCATTCGTTCTCTCAAACATATCCGAGTCACCGGCCATACCGTTCTTGGTCGATGAACTCTCAATGCTCTCTGATTCAGACCCGTCGAAAGCCGACTTCGACTTAATGGAGTTTACTTCCGTTAAATCCTCTTCGACAGTGCACTCGAAATCCGATGTTTCCGACTTCGGATGCGAATCGCCTTCAGGGGGTCGTGCCGAATCCCGTTCGTCTTGATGATCGCGCGACAGCTTGTCATCGCTGATGTTCGACCTCGCATTGCCGCCGAGGCTTGAACCGCATTTGCGACAAGAATTGGCGCCGTCAAAGCGATTGTATTCTCCGCATTCTGGACATATTGCCACCTGTGTACTCCTGTTGCAGTCTGGGGTCTCCTATAAGTAGATTATCGGAGTCGATGACGGCGCTCTTTAGCCCAACTATAACCTCTGTAGTGACAGTCTGTTACGGAACATTGACAGGACGATATTTGAGCGACATGAGACACTATGCCGTTCCTGCCGCAACGACTTTCCAGCAGGCTTTTTCGCTTGACACCAATTAAGCAACTAACTATACTTTCCGTCTAATGTTACAGACATTTGACAAGAAGGGAACAAGCATAATGAGTAGCATAGTAAGGTTTCTGTTGTTGTCGGTTTTGGTTGTCCTTGTGATAAATGCAATCGGATGCGGTAAGAAAGAGGTAGAGCCGGTAGATGAAGTGTATTTTGGCAATGCCTTGCAATTAAAGCCAAAGTGGCTACCTACTCTTCTGGACCCATCCAAATCCTGCTATGAACTTTGGCTGGTCAAGTTCGATTTCACGGTCGATGAGGATAGCAATGCAATCAGGATTGTGGAGGACGAAGTCAGTCTTGGCAAGTTCTACTGGAACACGACCGCCTACGAGTTTTATTCGCTCGGCAGCCAGCCGATCTCCGACATTTTTTCTGTTCCGGGTGGACGCAACGTATATGATTTCAACGTTGTCATGATTACGGTGGAGCCGCTGACCGACGATTGTGTTCGATCAAACAACGGACTGATCTTCTACGAGATCACCGACCCTATTCTTCCAATTCACGGGCAGTTTAATATGTTTGACAGGGCTGCCTACGATGTTGTTCTGGAGTATGAGGCTCCAGTCAATACTGAAGTCAATAGTATTCACGCCTCATTCATGTTGAGGACGTATTCAGATGATGGGAATCCTGATTCGAATTCGCTGACTGGACTATGGTTCCATGGTGAAACCTACCGGGTTAGTCGACTTGTCATAGATCAGGCTCTGTACATGCCTATGATTCAGCCAAATGCGAATTTTGTGTATGAAGGCTGGGTATTTGTTGAAGACTCATTCCCTTGTCCGCTCTCAACCGGGAAGTTCCGCAATCCGAACGTTCAGGATTGGGACAATTCGCACGGTGGGACGGATTGGTATCCGAATGTACCCGGCGAAGATTTCATCAACGATCCACCGCCAGGCTTCACGTTTCCGGTAAGTCTTGTAGGTAATGGCAAAGTATTTATCACATTCGAGCCATATCCGGATCCTGAGCCGGACAAGATGTTCCCGTTCATCTTGTTTGATCGATTGTTGCCTGTTAACGAGCCCAGTTACGACAATGAGATAGAGATGGGGAGCCGGTACAATACTCTTCCCCAATTCGATGCGGTTGTGTTGACTCTTTAGTGATGGAATAGCAGGACAAGACACAGATTCACAAATGGCTGACGCACAGATTGTAACGTCAGCCATTTGCATAGATAGCACTACACACATCATAGGACTTGAGCTAACGAAAGGAGCTGCCTGAATGGACCTTGGTATCTTAGCCGTGATTCTCGGTGCAGTCGGTCTGCTGTTCGCGCTCATTCTGTTTTTCTCGATCAAGCGCATGCCGCCCGGTAACGAATTGATGCAGGAGCTTGGTGAGAGAATTCATAATGGCGCAATGGTGTTCTTGAAGCAGGAGTACAGAATCCTCGCGATATTCGTCGTGATCGTATTTCTGTTGCTCGGATGGAAGATAGGATGGTTGACCGCCATCGCGTTCGTGAGCGGCGCGATCTGCTCGATGCTGGCCGGATACTTCGGTATGTCTGCTGCAACTGCCGCCAATACGCGCACGGCGCAGGCAGCGGCAACATCGGGACAGGCCAAAGCGCTCATCGCTGCTTTCTCAGGCGGCGCTGTGATGGGCATGTCTGTCGCATCGCTTGGCCTGCTCGGTATTGGAATCTACTTCCATTTCTTTGGCAATGTAACCAGTTATTCGATCCTCACCGGTTTTGCGATGGGTGCATCATCGATTGCGCTCTTTGCCCGTGTTTCCGGCGGTATTTTCACGAAGTCTGCTGATGTTGGCGCGGACCTTGTCGGTAAAATTGAAGCTGGTATTCCAGAGGATGATCCCCGGAATCCAGCCGTTATCGCCGACAATGTTGGTGACAACGTCGGTGACGTCGCAGGGATGGGTGCGGATCTGTTCGAGTCATACGTCGGCTCGGTTATCGCTACTATCGCCATTGCTGCAACGATGGTAACAATGGGTGGGGACAAGATTAGCGATACGGTTCGGACATCACTGATGATGCTCCCGCTGGCGATCGTTACTGCCGGTATTGTCGCCTCAATCGTTGGCAATATCTCGATTCGCGCGTTTGCCGCTATGAATCCAGCCGCAGTGCTGAGAGGCGTGACATACGTTGGCGCGATCATCATGCTGGTGGCGACTTATTTCATCGTCAAGAGGCTTGATCTGCCGATTGGCATATTCTGGGCGGTAGTTGTCGGAAATCTCGCTGGTATTACACTCGGCCTGCTGACTGAATACTACACGTCTGGGAAGCCGATCCGCAATATCGCGAAGGCGTCGGAAACCGGACCGGCAACCAACATCATATCCGGCCTCGCGGTCGGAATGGAATCGGTCGCATTGCCGGTGGTTGTGATCTGCATCGCGATTTTCATTGGTTACAAGTTTGCCGACCTGTATGGAATCGGTATTGCTGCGGTCGGTATGCTGGCGACAATCGGCGTGACCATGTCTGTTGATGCCTACGGTCCAGTCGCCGATAACGCGGGTGGAATCACCGAGATGGCCGGTCTTGGCGAGAATGTCAGGAAAATCACCGATAAGCTCGACTCGCTCGGCAATACGACAGCCGCTATCGGCAAAGGCTTTGCCATAGGTTCTGCTGCATTGACAGCTCTGGCACTTTTCGCGGCGTACACTACGGCCGTCAGGCTTGAGATGATTAACCTCCTTGAACCCAAAGTGATCGTCGGTTTGTTCCTCGGCGGAATGCTGCCATTTGTTGTAGCCTCGCTGACAATGAAGGCTGTCGGGCGCGCAGCGTTCCAGATGGTCAACGAAGTGAGAAGACAGTTCAGAGAGATCAAGGGTCTTATGGAAGGCAAAGCCAAGCCTGACTCAGACAGATGTGTGCAGATCGCAACAAACAACGCACTCAGGGAGATGGTGATTCCGGGACTGCTCGCGATCATTGCTCCGATTCTTGTCGGTTCGCTACTTGGAAAAGAAGCGCTTGGTGGTCTTCTCGCTGGCGCGACGCTTTCGGGAGTGCTCCTTGCGCTGATGATGGCCAACGGCGGCGGCGCATGGGACAATGCGAAGAAGTTAATCGAAGGTGGCGCGTACGGTGGCAAGGGCTCTGATGCTCACATGGCTGCCGTAGTTGGTGACACTGTTGGCGATCCGTTCAAGGATACATCCGGACCGTCGATGAACATCCTCATCAAGCTGATGGCGATGGTGTCGCTGGTGCTCGCACCGCTGTTTATATAGAACGCATTTTTGCTTCGACTGATAGATGCAGCCCGGCGGAGGTTGTCCCAAAAGTTCTGATTAACTCAAGCGGTAAGCTGACTCTGTCTCTCCCGCGAAGGCGGGAGCCTATTTAACATCAACGCATTCAATAGATTCCCGCCTGCGCGGGAATGACGCTATTTTCTTTCGCAAACATGATTACCTGCTTTTCGGATCTTTTGGGACAGCCTCGGCGCAATCGCAGGGCTGTTTTTTGTTGAATCACGGGTGCCTGTTTGCCTTAGATTCAATTGGGAGACTTTATTCGAGTCGCTATGGGAATCAGAAGTACCAACGACATACTGGAGTTGTTCAGATCGCACCTGTCGGTCGATCTGAACCTGACGAGCAATACGATCTCGGCGTATGACAACGACATGTTGCGGTTCCTCACATGGTGTCGCAGCGTGAATCGCGATCCATTCAAACTCGACGCTGACGGTATCTATAGTTATCTCGTTGGCCTGCGGGGCGAGTCATTGAGTCCGGCAACTATTGCCCGCCATCTCTCCACGCTCAAGCATTTCTACAAATTCGCCGTCGGTGAGGGACTCTCTGAACTCAATCCATGTTCATCTATTGAAGGACCGAGATTGATGCGGCGATTGCCGAGGATACTTGATCAGGACGAAATGAAGCGTCTGCTCGAAATTCCGGGGCGTGAAACACCGATGGCAATCAGGGATACGGCAATGCTCGAACTCTGGTATGCCTGCGGTCTGAGAATCTCTGAGGTTCGCACGCTCTCGGTGTCGGATGTCGTGTTTGAGGTGAGGCTGCTGAGAGTGACCGGCAAAGGTAGAAAGGAAAGGATGGTGCCGTTCGGCGGCTATGCTTCCGATGCAATAAAGGAGTATCTTGACACCGCACGTACGCAACTCGCCGGGACACAGAGTTCATCTGTACTCTTTTTGAACAATCGAGGAGGGGGGCTGTCACGGATGGGACTCTGGAAGATTCTCAAGAAATACACCGACAGATGCGCTTTCAGCTTCAAAGTGACCCCTCACACCATTCGGCATTCGTGCGCAACACATCTGATCGAGGCGGGTGCGGATATCAGAATTGTAATGGAATTCCTCGGCCATGCCGATATAACAACTACCCAGATATACACCCATCTCGACAGGGAGTATATCCGGGAAGTCCACAGGAGTTTCCATCCCCGGGCATGAGGCCGTGAATGATCGAAAAGCTTCTGCACCGAAACAATTTACTCAGGCCGGGTCATTACAGCCGACGGTATCCGACTGCCCGGTTCAATATTGCGTTGCGTCAGATGACCATCGATGTCTCTTCTGACATCCCCGACACGATAACCTGGACTGTGCCGAGCATCCATCCGTTCGTTGAGTTCGATGAGCTGTTCAGGCTTACTCAGATGTACATGCTCGACCTGATCCTGTTCGTTACCACGAACGGCGTCGATGAGGAAGCCGCGATGATCGCCAGGGCGAAGGCGCGACCGTCGCTCGCCGTGATTCCGACAATTGTTTACCATCCCGCGCCGGACAAGAATGCATATATAAAGGCGTTCGAGGGTGGCGCAGACGATGTGCTCGCCGGAATGTGGGACCCGGAGATATTCGGAATCAGGATCAGGATGCTGGCTGAGCGATCGAAACGTGATCTCGGCGTCAATCCGACATCGCGGTTGCCGGGACCGATTCTGATCGAGCGCGAGATCGACAGGCAGATTCAGTCCGGCAGTGACTTCGCAGTCTGCTATCTTGATATCGACAATTTCAAGGCATACAACGATTATTACGGCTATGTCTATGGCGACAGTGTCATAAGACTGACTGCGCACATTATTCGTGACATAGTCTTCGATCTCGTGCCTGACGGTTTCGTGGGGCATATTGGCGGAGATGATTTCATATTCATTATCCCATACGACAAGGTCGAGATCGTCAACTCCAACATCATCAAGACATTCGACGCCATAATCCCATATCGCTACAAGACCGAGGATCGTGAACGAGGAAAGATTGTGGCGAAGAATCGAAGGGGAGAGGATGAGGTCTTCCCGCTGCTGACCATATCGATTCCATGCGTCGTTAATCATGACCGCATGTTCACGCACATCGGCGAGATGTCCAACATGCTCGCTGACCTAAAGAATTACACCAAGAAACTCGCCGGCTCAAACTACATGATCGAGCGGCGACGGAAGTATTAGTAGAACAGGTCGAAAGCCCTGCATGTCCTGAGCCTGCGAAGGGCGCTTTCGACACTCTTTTATATTGTCGAAACCATAAAGGTTTCGACCTACTCGACTTTCTTTTCATGTATCGCACAATTGTCGATACCGCAAGTCTTGTAGGTCAAATCTCAGAGTTAGCGAAGCGAACGGAGAGACTTGACATCTTTTTTCCTTATCATGCTTCATGCAAATTGTCGAAACCGTAAAGGTCGCATACTCCACAAATGCAGATTCCCTATCTTTCTGCTTGACAAGACCTTATAATACTCTATCTTTGTCTTGAAAGGCCATTGTGCCCATATCGTGTCATATTGCTGACAGAGGTTTATTATGGCAAGAATATACAAACGAGGCAAGATATGGTATCTTGATATCAGAGTTAAAGGCAGGAGGATCCGTCGAAGAGTCGGCACATCCAAGAAGGTGGCTGAACTCGCTTTGAAGGATGCTGAGGTCAAGGTTGCAAGACACGAATTTGGATTTGTCAGAAAAGACATTATCATTGACAAGCTTCTTGAACTGTTTCTTGAGTACTCACAAGCTAATCACCGTCCAGGCACTGCAAGGAGATTCCGAGCTGTTGTTGACAACTTCAGGCACTTCCTCGACGCCAACACTGGGATAACCTTTCTCTCAGAAATTACTCCTGAGACAATCGAGCAATACAAGATATATCGTAAAGACCCTGATTCCAACTCCTTTAACAATCGTCCCGCGAAATCAGGTAAGGATACGAAGCCAACTCTCAAAAGGGTCACACCTGATACAATCAACTTTGAATTGAAGACTCTCACAAACATATTCAATCGAGCCATCAACTGGGGCTATCTCACAGAGAATCCTGTTAGAGAAGTGAAGAAGCTCAAAGTCAGTAACTCCAAACCTGTTAGGTTTCTCACAGTTGAGGAGTGTCGACGGTTGTTAGATGCTTGTCCTGAAGATATGTACCCAATCTTCTTCACTTACTTGAATACTGGTATGCGCAAATCAGAGCTCATAAACCTGGAATGGGATGATATTGATTTCAAACGCAAGAAAATCAAGATACAGTGGAAGGAGTTCTGGCAGCCAAAATCTGGTGAACGTGAGATACCTATGAACCAGGGATTGTATGATCTTCTGCTAAGACTAAGAAAGGAAAACGACAAGAGTCTGAAAAGCAGTTTTGTCTTTCCACACAGCGACGGCAGCAGAATAAGAATCAAACTCAGAGAAAAGATGATTGAGATAGCAAATAAAGCGAAGATCAAGAACTTGACCAGGCTTCATTCACTTCGCCATACCTTTGCCAGTCATCTTGTGATGAAGGGTGTTGATCTTCCGACAGTGAAGGAACTCATGGGCCATGCAAATATCCAGACGACCATGATTTATTCTCACCTAGCGCCAGATCACTTGGCTGACGCAGTTGACAAATTGGAGTTTGTGCGGACTGGTGATAGAGGAGAATGTCAATGACTTCAGCCATCAGCAGCATTGACTAACACAACCTCACCACTATGGGTAAGATTCTCAGGCACAGGAGATCTAAACAACAATGATCTACGCATCAGTCGGCCGAACCTTGGAAAGAACGTTGAGAAAGTGACGATTAGGTGAGGCAGGGGTTGGAGTGTTACCATTGATCTTTTGGCGAGCTACTAAGAACCTGCGCCTTTGACATGGTAGTCCGGCCTAGCTCTGATCGGATTTCCCTATTCTAGATTTCGGTCAATTCCTGTGCCTTGAGACAACCCTCTTCGTTTCCGATAAGCTTGAAACAGCCCTTTGCCAGATTAGCAAACTCGTTTACTTCGTCATAGGTACCTTGCTGACTGTAAAGGCAAGCCAGATTCAAGTAGACTCCTGGAAGCTCCGCAATGGCCGACGTTTCTCTGAGGAGGTACATTGAATCTCGATAGAGCTGTATGCTTTCGGTTATTCGACCTTTGTCGCGATAGATATTCCCCATGTTGTTGAGTGTCCTGGCTCTTCCGAGTACATCTCCCTTTTCATCGAAGATCTTGAGTGCTTCACGATAGAAACCTAATGCGTGTTCTGAAAAGCCCACACGATATAGAGCGTTGCCTGCGTTCAGCAGGAGAATCGCCTTTCTGTAAGCCAAATCGGGAGCGATCTTCTGAAGCATGTCTTGATACTCGTGAATCTGGATGAATAAGTCGATCGCCTGTTTCGGATTGTGTCTGGCCTCGATGAGAGCTAACAACTGCAGACTAGTTACGAATTCATATAGACGTAGTGCCGGCGGTAACGTCTCCGCGGCTTGCAAACATATGAGGCAGAGTCTTCTCGCCTCTCTTAGGTGGCCTAGCCCATATAACAAACCGGCTTCTCTTGCTACAAATGTATTCCTCAGCGCAACATCTTGCTTGCGTGCAGCGCTGATCCTGCCGGATCTATAGAACTTTCGGGCGATGTCCCGCTCCCCGATATAGTCCCAGAAATCGCCAAGGATTAGTCGAATCGAATTCCTGTCAGCATGTTCCGCCCAATGTGCCAGTAGACTGCTAACGTCTTGCTCGGCATCCCAACCGCTCGGTGCTTCTAGATAGCTATGATCCGTTCCAGGCCAAAGCTCAGTCAGTACCTCGCATAAGTCCATCTCGAGGATCACAGAGGGCTTCTGCCTCAATAGTGCGACCATCTTGTCGATTATTCTGTCACGGCTGAGTGTATTCCAAATGATTCTCCTGCATGCTGATGTGGCCAAAGAGCCAAAAATGTCTAGATCTGCACCTCGATATCCTATGAAGAGAACTACATAGCGTTTGAGAGCGGTCTTGAATGAGTTGTACTTCTGCTGAACGGCACGACGTCCGACGTCGTCTAGGGACGTGACTATGCTGTTAGGTTCAGTTATGCACCCATGGAGCTTGTAGAGACCGCGCGGAAAGCCTCTCGCTGAGGAGAAGTCTTCAAGTGTCTTGTATACTTTGAGGACTCGCTTACTATCACTAGGTCTTAGCAACGCATAAGCTTGTTCAATGAGCGTATCGAAGTTAGTTGTGAAGACCGCCCTTACCTGCTTAGTGTAGAGGAGTCCGGCTAGGGCAATATGGTTAGCATTTGGCACTGCTTTGCTGAACGTCAGTATTGGTTCCAAGGCAAAGTGCCGACGATCGTCTGTCGTGCATTCGAGTTCGCGTTTGCACAACTCCATCACATACTCTGGTGGTACATTGGACGCTTTGGTTGATACAGTGCCTTCCAACTGCTTGGACCTGATTTCTCCGTAAACATCACGATAATGCCTACTTAGGTGCGCAGCCAATTGCCGATGCAATGCCCACAGCACTTCATTCTGCAGATCCAAGAAACCCACCAATGAGGAGGGTCTCGCAATGGAGATACCTGCTCCCGCGAATATCACTAGCTCCCTACGTTCAACGTGTTTTACAACATCTTTTATAGATCCCTCTCGCATGGCACCTTCCACAAAACATAAATACTTAAGATTCGTGCTTCGTGGGACAAATAGGGAGAAACTACAGTAAATGGCAAGAATAAGTATCAGCACACTGGAGGAACTGAGCGATCACCTCCACAAATCGTATAGCAACCGTTATCCCAGAGGTCCTCCGAATTTCGTTATAATGTACGACGATGAATCTGGATGTAACGTGGGGTATGTAAAGGACATGCCGCTGAAGCGAACAAGGACACAATGTCAACAGCATTCCGGAGGCGGAAGACAACGTGTTCGCTCAGCAAAGGGAAATAGGAGTTACAGTGGCTTTGTGAAGATAACATACGGTCCTCCCCAACCAATCACGGTGTCGCAGCTTACTGAGCTTCTCAATAGATATGGTTATAGTGTCGAGGGCTTTATTCGAACATTCCTTAAACCTGGGTAGTCCAGATAGATACCCGAATCTCGGCTGTGTCGCCGTGTGTCAGTTGCCTCTATCAACAGAAATGGAGAGTGGGCTTGTTGCCGCTCTTACCGAAGACCTGGCATGATCTTCCCCCGCTATAACGGACATGTTAAGAAGATAGTGTTTGCAGTCGCTC
>CBDUQR010000033.1:0-35056 GCA_965369655.1 uncultured bacterium
TCGCGCCAGTTCGAGATGATTTCGTCTGCTCGATCGACCGTGAATCTGGAAATATTGTTCAAACTCATCCTCCGACATTTGCTATCTTGTGGGCGGCAGACGTCCTCGCAAGTCCTGAGTCTCGAAGGGTCTGCCCCGTCTTGCATTGGCATCGGCAGATGTGAACATCTGCCGTGCACAGTGGTCGCACCCGTCACCCCTGCGACACACCATCGTCACCCCTGCGACACACCATCGTCACCCCTGCGGAGGCAGGGGTCCAGTCAAATCATTCAAGCCTGCAATATTTGCGCATTCTGAATCTGGTTCTGGATTCCCGCCTTTCCCTTAGGATCGGGATCAGCGACCGACGCGGGAATGACGAGGACCAGTAACAATATTCATCACAGGCTTTTCTCTTGACATCGCGAGCAATTATATCCAAATTGGTCGAAAACTCCAAGGAGGATTTTCGGATGCAAAGGCAATCCATGCAGAAAATACAAGTACAGCTTGGCGATTCGATACCGGATGAGGTCTACTCGAATGTGCCGATCATCAACTTCACTCCAAACGAATTCATCCTCGATTTCGCTCGCTTCTCGCCCGGGATGACCAAGGCGAAGATACACGCCAGAGTGATATTGAATCCCGCAACTGCGAAAGGGCTTCAGAAAACGCTCGAAATGGCGATGAAGAACTTCGAGACCAAATTCGGCCAGGTTAAAATTTCCGGTCAGGAAGATCATGTGATCGGATTCGGAGTAGAGCGAGAGAACAACGAAGAGAAATGACCTGTCGATTCTGATCAAACTGACCTGAAAGGGCTGATAATGGCTGACAAACCTGTGGGCGCGTTCACATTCATACTGCACTCGCACCTTCCGTATGTGCTGTCGCACGGTCGCTGGCCGCATGGCACCGACTGGCTTGTGGAGGCCGCTTCGGAGACTTACGTACCAATACTCATAATGCTGAACCAACTCGTGTCGGAGGGCATAAGTCCTCATATCACGATTGGCATCTCGCCGGTACTCTGCGAGCAACTTGCGCACGAAACTTTCAAGGAAGAGTTCCGCAACTATCTCGATATAAAGATTAAAGCGGCGGTCACTGACAAGGATACTTTTGCCCGGCATGGTCGCGATTCGATGGCTGCGCTTGCCGAGAGATGGCGTGTTTTCTTCACCGAGTCCAGAGCCAATTTCAATGAGAAGTACAATGGCGATGTGATATCCGAGTTCAGACGCTTGCAGGATGAAGGTCACATCGAGATCATGACCTGTGCAGCCACACACGGCTACATGCCTCTGCTCTCCCACGACACGACGATTCAGGCACAGGTCAAGCAGGCTGTGGAATCCTACAACCGCTATTTCGGACGAAAGCCGAGAGGCATCTGGCTGCCCGAATGCGCTTACAGGCCACGATACAAATGGTCACCTCCGGTCGAGTCGTCGATCGGTCAGGACGCCTACGAACGCAAAGGAATTGAGGAATTTCTTTCTGAGAACGGTATCGAATATTTCATTGTCGATTCGGCGCTTCTGAAAGGTGGAAAGGCGATCGGGGTCTACATCGATCGTTTCGAGGCTCTGCAGAAACTGTGGGGCCAGTTCGAGAAATCATACAAACCGAGAGGTGAGGACAAGACTCGCTACCCGCAGGAACTACATCTGGTATCATCGGCGGTCGAAGGAAAGAAGCCCGTGGTGATTTTCACCCGCGATCCTGACACCGGACTGCAGGTCTGGTCGGGCGAGCACGGTTATCCCGGCGACGGCAACTATCTCGACTTCCACAAAAAGCATTTCCCCGGCGGTCACAGATACTGGCGAGTGACATCGGCCAAGAGCGATCTCGCCGACAAGCTCGAGTATGATCCGGATATGGCCATGTCGAGAATCCCGGAAAATGCTTCACACTTCGCGGGGCTCATCAGTGACACCCTCAAGGATTACCACAAGACGACAGGCAGGAATGGAATCCTGAGTGCGCCGTTTGACGCCGAACTGTTCGGTCACTGGTGGTCCGAGGGTGTGCAATTCCTCGGACAAGTCATGCGCGAAATACACGCTTCGCCCGATGTTGAACTGACAACCTGCTCGAAATTCCTCGATCAGCAGACGCCTACAGACGTCATCTCCCTACCGGAGGGATCATGGGGAGAAGGCGGCTATCATTACATCTGGCTGAACGAATGGACCGAGTGGACCTGGAAACATATCTACGAAGATGAAGCTAAGATGTCGGAACTCGCGCGGAGATACGGCGACAGGGCCGACAACAAACTTCAGGATATACTGCGTCAGGCTGCGCGTGAACTGATGCTCGAAACAGCTTCCGACTGGCAGTTCCTTATTTCAACGTGGGCTGCACGCGATTACGCCGAGATGCGTCTCGCCGAACACCATGATGCTTTCGTGAAACTTGCGGAGATGGCCGAGAGATACGCCAGCGGTCAGCAATTGTCCGAATCGGACTGGACATACCTCGGCGACATCAAGAAACAGGACGACATCTTCCCGGACATCCGGGTCGACTGGTTCGCTAAAGTCGACTACCCGGCGTAGCGTCTCTCCAGCGTCAGTCCTAGATTGCTGGCAATGTCCAGACAAATGTACTGTGGGCTGCAGACGTCCTGAGGTTGTCTCAAAAGTGCTAATGAACTTGAGCTGGAAGCTGACTCTGTCGCTCCCGCGGAGGCGGGAGCCTATTTAACGATAACCCATTCAATAGATTCCCGTGATATCCTGAGCACAGCGAAGGGCCTCCGCGGGAATGACGGTACTTTCTTTCGCAAACGTGACCACCAACCTTTCAGGCCTTTTGGGACAGCCTCTCCTCGTCTGCCCCATTCTTGCGCTGACATCGGCAGATGTGGAGAGATTGTCCCAAAAGTGGGTCGTGTTCCGAACCTGATGAAATCAGGTGAGAAACGCGACACTTCTATCTTCTTATCTTGGAGTCGGGTTTCTTGCAGGCTCCGCCTGCTGCGGAACGCCGACCTACTGGAGAATGGGACTTATGGGACAACCCCTGGACATCTGCCGCGCACGGGAGCAATCTTGGTGGCCAATCATGTCATTCCGGTGCAAACCGGAATCCATCTTCGCTTTCCTTCGATGGCTGATTTAGCTTCCTGCCTTTGCGGCGATGACCTGAATACAAAATGAAGATGGTTCCCGACTTTCGTCGGGATGACATAGTCTTGTAGGTCAATCAGCCTGCATGATTGACATCTCTTCCAAGTGTCAAGCGCCCTTCGCAAGTCTCGGGGCAGGCGAGCGCGCTTGACCTACGCGGATACGGAGTCATCAGTGCAACAATTATTCGAGTGTAATCGTGATCCCCCATCTCGCCGGATCGTCAGGTCTGGTGGAGTTCCAGTTCCCGAATGAATGAGAATCGTCGGTAATATAGAAGGCCTCGTATGAGCCCTTGTCGAGATGAATGATGTCATCAAACACGCGGTTTTTCTTTGCGCCGCCTGCGTGACGAGTCTTCCTGTATTTCATCTCCCAGACTACGCGTCCGGTCCTGGCGTCCTCGATCCAGCTGTAGTCATACATCTCGCTACGAGTCCCCTCTCCGATGGAGTATATCCTGATATCTGAAGACTTATCGAGTGTGAACTCGCGGCTCTCCTCCTCGTAATCGCCAACCTCAATTATACTCACGAGCGTATTTTCGCCCAGCGCGGGACGGTCTGATACAACGAAAATCGACTTGTCGAAATCGTCGCCGATTCCATAAATAGTAACGCCATACTGCCGCTGGTCTATGGGAGGTGATAAATTCCAACGTCTGTAGGAGTGGGATCCATCGGAAACATAATGCAGGACGTAGCTACCCGCCTCAAACTCTGCATTCCCGACGAATCGCCTGTTCTTGGTGGAACCTCCGGCGTGCTCTGTGTTGCGTTGAGTCATTTCCCACACGCGGTCAAATGAGTTCATATCCTCGATCCAGGCGTAGTCTGAGAACCCGTCGCCGTACTTGTCATACTCACCGATTGCATAGATGTGCAGAGTCGCCGGTTTCTCGATAGTGAAATATCGAGTCTCATACTCATCGTTCCCGACGCGCGTGATGGAAACCAGCTCTCGCGACGACTGATCGTCTGTGTATGGTTTGACCGATGAACGGCTCGCTGCATCTTTCACCGAGATGGTTATCCCCCATCCATAGGGATCGTGGGGCGACGGCATATTCCAGTCCTCGGGTGAGTGAGAATCATCGGTGGAATAGTAAACGATATAGTTGCCTTTCGGCAGAGTGATATCTTCATTTGCGACCCTGTTCTTGCTGGCTCCGCCTGCCGGTTCTGTGTTCCACCGCTCCATCATCCAGACTTTTTCTCGAGTGTCGGCGTCGATGATCCACCCATAATCGACCATAATCCTGTCGCTCTTCGAGTACTCTCCGATCGCATAAATACTCAGAGGCATTTCTCTGTCGAGCGTGAAACCTTCGCTCTCGTAGTAGTCGTCGTCAACAGCGGCAAGGTGAATGATCGTATTGTCGTCTCTGGTTCTCGGCCTTGCAATGGTACGGAATGCATCACTCTCGGTAGTAAGCTTGAATTCATACTCCTCGACATAACGGTCCTTGCCTGAAAACGCCTCTCCGAGTACAACAATGAGATCTTTCAGGCCGTCGACCTCCAGATTTGTACTGAAAGCATACATGTGTCCTGAAAAGAAATATGCCGTGTATGAACCCGGCTGCAGCTTTATCTCTCCACTGAACTCTCGCAGATCACTCCGAGGAGTACCGCGATCAGTGTACTCATACTCCATCAGCCATTCCAACTGGCGTTTGCCGTTGTTGAATATCCAGCCGTACGCATGGAGCTCATCCGATTTCCTGCTGCCCGCTCCGGTCGCCTCGATTTTCACCGTGAGCGGAGCGGTCACCTCGAATGTTCTCTCTTCGAGATCGTCCCCCCTCATATCGTCGAAATGTACAATGGTATTGATATCCGCCTGTGCCACTGCAGTGAAGATCAGCAGCATCCACCCGAGAAAAAACGCTGCCACAGCCGCTATGATCCAGCCCTTCAGGCTATCCATACTCAAACCTCCTGAGAATTACAACACAGCACTCAGTTCGCGTCCGTTCATAGAATACGCGGACTCGTCTGCGATGTTGCAAGTTTCAGATGGTCGGCCTGTAATGGACCAGATCATCCACAAATCAAAAGTCGGTCTTTCCCGTAAACTTGAACTTCCCGATTCTCATTGCGGGAACGCACATCGATGCTACGCCTCCCCACCAGGGAGCCACCAGCTTTCTCTCGCTGGTTATGCCGAGAACATTCGAGAAGACATCAAGCATACTGTCGGTGAATCTCAGATTCCTGACCCCGCCATTCAGCTTGCCGTTCTTGATTCGCAGCAAGCCGTCGCGAGTCATGCCGGTCATCAGTGCGACTCTCGGATCGAGAAATCCGTTGATATAGTGAAAACGCGTCACGAGAAGCCCGTCTTCGACCTCGGCGATCAGTTCGTCCAGAGTCGAATCACCTGCTGCAAGCTGGATGTTCAATGGAATGGCGCCTTCGGCTGATTCCTCGGGAGGCAGGCAGTGACCAGTCGATTCCAGACCGGTCCTCTTCGCCGACAGGAGGCTGTGCACAACACCCTTCGCGACTCCTTTCTCCACAAGCTCGACTCTCTTTCGCGGGACGCCCTCGAAATCAAATGCGAGGCCGGGATGCTCCGGGTCAAGCGCGTCATCAAAGATCGAAACGTTCTCACCCATGACTTTTTCACCCTCGCGGCCTGCGATGAACGATGTTTTTTCCTCATACGATTTCGATCCGAATGCCACGAAATCGAGCCACTCGAAAAGCTCCCCAATCGCAGCGGGTTCGAGAATGACCTCATACTCCCCCGGCTTGGCATCTTTGGGATTCCTCGACTTCCGGCACTTCTTCACAGCGATTCCAGCCAGTTCACCGACGTTTATACCGTCTACTGTTCCGGATGCGCTCGCAGCATAGCCGGACGAATCATCTCCGGTCGCGATGATATTGATTGTCGCAGAAGTATATGGCTGATAGCATCGCACGCCATTTGAATTCAGCACTGCGACTTCGCCGGAATCAGTGGAAAACGCGCCCGCCATGTCGTAATCATACTTCGCACCCTTTGTGAAAACTCGTTTCAGTTTGGAGGCGCGCTGTTTCGGAGAAAACTTCTCTGTCCTGGGATCATGGGTGTCGAGTTTCGCGTACTCCGACGGCTGTGCAAGACCATCGAAATCGGGATTCGGTCTCTGTCTTTTGGCGATCTCGTATGCCGACCTGAGTGCCCTCTTCAGGTCGGTCAGCGTAAACGAATTGCACGACGCCACACCGATCTTGTTGCCGATTGCAACGCGAAATGCGACCCTTGTGTTTTCGAGCGCAACGTTCTGGTGTATGAACGAATTGGCGAATCGAGTGAGCCCAATGTTCGATCCTGTAACTACGGCCTCAACCTGATCGGCCTTCGATGATGCCAGGACTTTCTCGATAGTCGTGAATATCTTGTCTTGCCCGATCATTTGCTCACCCCCACTTCGATCTTTCTGAATCTTGCCGGAGATGTTCCATGCGCGACGTGAGCCGTCTGCATTGGCTCGCCCTTCCCGCAATTCGGAATGCCCCAGACATGCCAGTGGTTCTTATCGCAAATTGCATCACACGAATTCCAGAACTCGGGCGTCATCCCTGTATAAAGTGGATTCTTGTACATCTGTCCCTTCTTGCCGTTCTCGATTTTCCAGGCGACTTCGAGACCGAACTGGAAATTGAGTCTCTTGTCGTCAATCGACCAACTCTTGTTCGTCTCGACGAAATACCCGTCGTTCGTGTCGGCCATGAGATCATCGAGAGAAACATCACCCGGTTCGAGATTGATATTGGTCATCCTGATCAGCGGGATCGCGCCCCAGCCATCGGCTCGCATAGCTCCGTTCGACCGCTGATTGACCACTGGTGCAGTCTCGCGCGATGTAAGATAACCGACGAATTTCCCATTTTGGATGACGGGCGAGCGCTGGGCGCGGACACCCTCGTCGTCATAGCCGAATGTACCGAGCGCACCCGGAATAGTCGCATCGGCATTGATATTCACGATGTCTGATCCGTACTGGAGCTTGCCGAGTTGATCGATCGTCAGGAACGATCCGCCCGCCAGTGAGATCTCCGTACCGAGCACGCGGTCGAGCTCAATCGGGTGTCCGCACGATTCATGAATCTGAAGCGCCATTTGTGAACTGTTGATTATGATATCTTCGCGTCCCGATGGCATCGGCGGAGCGGTCAGGAGAGCTATAGCTTCCTCCCTGATCCGTTCGGCATTATCGAGCAACGCCATATTCTCGACTATTTCATACCCGCCAGTACCGTAATCCCCGCCGAACGATGTCGGAAACGAACGACGTTGAGTTTCGCCGTCAGCGAGAGCGGTGGCGGCATAACCTGATCCCGATTCAAGTATATCCTGCTCGATGACCGAACCCTCGGTCGATATGAATATCTTGTTGATTCGAGTGAAACCCATAGAGGCTTCAGCAGTATGGATTTTCGAGTTCTTTCTCAGGACTTCGCAGATTCCGAGCAACAGTTTGAGCTTTTTGTCGAGCCGAACCTTGAACGGGTCAACTGCGAACGCTGTCGTGAACTGATCCTGACACACCTCGACTTCCGCGAGCCTGACGTTCTGTTTCTTTGTCATCGCCGAAGCCTTCGCTACCTGGAGCGCCCTGTTGGCGATCTTGCGGAAACTGGCTGGCTTCATCGTCGAGCTTGCTGCAAAGCCCCACGCACCATCGGCAATAACTCTGATACCGAAACCCTGATCGATCTGACGATTGATCGAATCGACATTCTCGTTCTTGACCTGGATACGTTCGGATTCAGTCCTGACGAACCGGATGTCCGCGTAGTCCACGCCCTTGGATTTCAGATACTCAATTGCGTCGAGAAGTTTATCTTTCAAGAGAACCTCCTTCCGTGGAACAACTGTGATTAATTGCTAATGTAGCAGCCAGCCGGAGCCAAGTCAATACTGATGTCACGATTGTCAAGGCAAAATAGAAATGTCCTATTCTTAGCAAAGTGTAGCTCACGCCCACTCGGGGCGTGAGTCTTAATCAGAAATCGTCACGCCTCCCTTCGCCAAGCTCAGGACTTTGCAAGCAGGCGTGACCTACAAGACTACTCAACTACTCAACTACTCAACTCCGTGACTGCTCTTTTCAGATCGTTGTTCAAATTGATCGAGTCGGGCGACTTTCCTCTTTCATCGAAATCTGTCAATCAACCTTTCCGTTTCTTCTCTTTAAGTTCTTTTTCCTCCGGTCCTGAAGCACTTGTGGGGTTAATTGTACCATATCTAACGACATGAGGTACATTGAGGTATGTCCATTTCTATAGCCTATACTCTTCGCTGCAATAGAGTAAGCTCTGTTAAGTTTGTTATCGACTTCCGAAAGCTGAATGGCTTTTTGAAGGTCCTGCACAGCCCCATCATTGTCACCCGTGGCGTCTCTTGAGTTTGAGCGCAAGAAATATAAATTGCAATCTTCGGGCTTCAATGATATTGCTCTGGTGAAATCTTCAATCGCTTCAATATCAAAATCAAGTCCTTGTAAGCATTGTGCGCGTAAACCATATGCTTCATCATTAAAGCCACATTCAATAGCTTCATCAAAACATGCTAGCGCCTTCTGATTTTGTTTTTCAAGATAATAGGCTTCTCCCTTTACAAAGGCATCACAACCGGCAAGCATTTTTGCATGATCCTGCATGGCGGCCTCTGAAGTCTCTTGTGTTTTGTTGAAGAAGCCGATCTTTTCCCATATTAACACCAAGACACCGCCAACTATCAAACAGACCCAAGCACATCCGAGAAACCACCCTAAATTGGGAAAACCATGAAAAAAATATGTCCCCACCATTAGGGATATCCATATAAACAGGGTTTGCCAATTTTGCTTGATTTCAGTTTTCATACTTGCTTTGCTCTATCCTTCAAGATCGTGCCCGGCTCTACGCTTTTGGTGGGCTACTGGCTCCTTGATTTCTCAGACGCCTGCTTCATCGTATCGAGCTTGTTTCTGAACGTTTGCATTGCCCTAAACTGCTTTCCCCAGAACTCCTGGGATAGCGCATCGACAATATTAACGTACGCCTCGAAAAAGGCATGAAGCGGCATGTCCAAATCCTCCAACTTAGGTCGAGCCGACCAACAGTTATGAACAGGGTCGTAGAATTCATACAGAGTGAACTGCGAAGAATGTACATACTTCGAAAACAGATCAAAGACAGTCTTGTAATAATCCCCCATGCCTGCTTTCTTGGCAAGTTCGTCCATCTTTTGGCCAAGCCAAAAATCATTGTATTTCTTGTCATGATACTTCAGGTTGAGATTTTTCAATTCTCCACTGAACACCTGTATTGAATCCAGGTCACCTCTCTCATTTGCTATGCTAAGCGCATGATGAATTCCTTTTCTCTGTCGAAATCTGAGATAGGCAAAGAACTCCTCGGAAAGGCTCTCCATGTCAGATGCTCCATGTTGCTGAATATATCTCAATTGAATGAGTGCTTCGACCACCGGCCTAGCAAGTATGAAAGATTCTACTTTGTGTCCGATGCTTGCGACCAACCACAGGCTCACTCCGTGAGAAGTGCTCTTGAAGAACAGATACAAAAGAAATCGCCTAAAGGCACTCTCATCCTCTGGTATCAACCGAGCCTCATTCAGTTCATCGATTACCCTATCGGAAAAGAGAAGCAAGTCCCTTGTTAGATTCAAGTAATCCTTAAATTGCTCATACACCTGTTGATCGACGGGTTTTAATATCTGATCTAGTGCGAGCATGTGACTTCCTTTGGAATCCGACCACTGGTACCCCACCCAGAGTGCAACGTCGGGTGGGTTTATGTCTCAAAATATATAAGGGCGGTGCCCTAAATGAGTAGGTGCTCCAGAAAACTGGATTATGACATAGTCGTCCTGACACCCTGAGCTGAAAACTCATGCTCAGTACCTGGACCCAGGGTCACCGCCCAAATGACATTACCATCAATATTATACCCCCGGCCTGACAAACCTTCAAGTATAATCGTTGCTTTCATCTATGAATTTCATAGTCGTCCGTGCTCTGGGTGAACTATAGGCTACTCAGGCTGCCAAACCTCCCACACTTTGCCCACCAGGTTTGGTCCCGGCTTAAGTGTAGTCTTTCCCGGTTCCCAGCCCGCAGGGCATGCTTCAGCGCCCTTGGTTTTGCGAACGAGCTGAAATGCGTGAACTTGTCTGATTGTCTCCTCAATCTTACGGCCAACAGGTGGTGTCATCACTTCCATAGCCTGAATTACTCCGTCAGGATCAATGAGAAATCGTCCCCTGATATTGATACCGTTGGCTTCATCATAGACACCATACACTTTTCCGAGATTGCCTGCTCCATCAGCTACCATTGGCCAGGGAATCCCATCTTTGGTCATTTTGGAAAGCTCTTCCTCTTCCCATATTTTGTGGACGAAAACGCTATCCGTTGATACAGAGAGGACTTCGACTCCAAGCTTCTGGAGTTCATCAAACTTGCCGGCGACCGCCGACAATTCGGTTGGTCAAACAAAGGTGAAATCACCTGGGTAGAAACAAAGCAAAACCCACTTACCGAGATAGTCAGACAGCTTGATATTCACAAACGCGCCCTTGTGATAAGCAGGGGCTTCGAAATCGGGAGCCTTACCTCCGACCTTTGCCATCACCATGATACTGCCTCCTTCTTTCGATTCATCTTTTGTCGCTGTGTCTGATTCGGCAACTTCGCCGATAACCGTGCCAGTCGGTTTGGCACATCCAACAGGTTCATCGGGCATTGGACACCTCCTATGTTTCGTGCCGGCAGATCCTTCGAAGCTCAGGACTCGTGTCCACATCTGCCGACCACTGGTACCACACCCAGAGTGCATCGACGGGTGGGTTTATATATCATAATATATAAGGGCGGCGCCCTAAATGAGTAGGTGCTCCAGAAAACTGGATTATGACAGAGTCGTCCTGACACCCTGAGCTGAAAACTCATGCTCAGTATTTGGACCCAGGGTCACCGCCCAAACGACATTTCTTTAATAGAATACCCCCGGCCTGACAAACATCCAAGTACAATCTTGGCATTTGTCTTTTCCCTCGGGGATCGGGATCAGCGACCGAGAATTTCATAGTCGTCCGTACCCTGGGTAAACTACAAGCTACTCGGGCTGCCAAACCTTCCACACTTTGCCCACCAGGTTTGGTCCCGGCTTGAGTGTCGTCTTTCCCGGTTCCCAGCCCGCAGGGCATGCTTCAGCGCCCTTGGTTTTGCGAACGAGCTGAAATGCGTGAACTTGTCTGATTGTCTCCTCAATCTTACGGCCAACAGGTGGTGTCATCACTTCCATAGCCTGAATTACTCCGTCAGGATCAATGAGAAATCGTCCCCTGATATTGATACCGTTGGCTTCATCATAGACACCATACACTTTTCCGAGATTGCCTGCTCCATCAGCTACCATTGGCCAGGGAATCCCATCTTTGGTCATTTTGGAAAGCTCTTCCTCTTCCCATATTTTGTGGACGAAAACGCTATCCGTTGATACAGAGAGGACTTCGACTCCAAGCTTCTGGAGTTCATCAAACTTGCCGGCGACCGCCGACAATTCGGTTGGTCAAACAAAGGTGAAATCACCTGGGTAGAAACAAAGCAAAACCCACTTACCGAGATAGTCAGACAGCTTGATATTCACAAACGCGCCCTTGTGATAAGCAGGGGCTTCGAAATCGGGAGCCTTACCTCCGACCTTTGCCATCACCATGATACTGCCTCCTTCTTTCGATTCATCTTTTGTCGCTGTGTCTGATTCGGCAACTTCGCCGATAACCGTGCCAGTCGGTTTGGCACATCCAACAGGTTCATCGGGCATTGGACACCTCCTATGTTTCGTGCCGGCAGATCCTTCGAAGCTCAGGACTCGTGTCCACATCTGCCGACCACTGGTACCACACCCAGAGTGCATCGACGGGTGGGTTTATATATCATAATATATAAGGGCGGCGCCCTAAATGAGTAGGTGCTCCAGAAAACTGGATTATGACAGAGTCGTCCTGACACCCTGAGCTGAAAACTCATGCTCAGTATTTGGACCCAGGGTCACCGCCCAAACGACATTTCTTTAATAGAATACCCCCGGCCTGACAAACATCCAAGTACAATCTTGGCATTTGTCTTTTCCCTCGGGGATCGGGATCAGCGACCGAGAATTCCATTGTCGTCCGTACCCGGCAGATCCTTCGTCAAACTCAGGACGCGCGAGCGGGCGTGAGCTACTGTCAACTCGGCAACAATGAAAGTACGCACAGAGAAAAGGCCTCGAGTACTCGAGGCCTTTATGAGTAGTCTATAGAATCAGACGATGATCTATTTCAACAGAACCATCTTTCTAATTTCACTGTATTGTCCGGCGGTCGCTTTATAGAAATAGATGCCTGAGGCAACCCGCGTTCCGCCGTCGTTGTCGCCGAACCATTTGATGACAACAAGGCCGGCCTCAGCGTATCCGCTCATCGTCCTGACCAGTTGCCCCTGCACGTTGAGTATGTCTACTCTCCACTCAGACGCTTCGGGCAAATACATATCAAACTCAGTCTCCGGATTGAACGGGTTCGGGTAATTCTGCGACAGGCTGAACCTGCCCGGCATCACCCCCGCCGTCCTCTGATTCACCGTAAGCTGATTTCCATAGTAGTCGGCAAAATCGCTGTGCACCAGACGCAGTTCCCCATCGCCCGCGACCGGTATATTCAACAGGATGTTGTCGCCCGCTGCAATACGGTTTGTCGTGAAGCTGTATATCAGGATTTTCATCTGATCTCCGTCAATGCTGTACATGACCTCCATCGACGAAGCGTCGCCCTGCAGAATCGGGGCGCCCGGTGTGATCCTGTCGGGATCGAAATCAAACACGAAGTATCCGCCGCCGATAGTTGTTCTCGAATCAGACGATATCTGATACGAGTCGGCGTTCTTTGTGATACCGATGTCTATCTGATCGGCGAAGTGCGCAAGCTTCGGAATCGGCTGCGCATCGCCTGTCAGAATCCTGATCAGGTATACCAAGTCGCCGACAGTCAAAGTGTTGCCGTCGGCATTGACATCACTCGCGGCGATCTGTCCCGGCGGATTGATCGTAAAGACCGACATGCCCCAAATGAAGTAGTTCGTGTACAGCACACCGTCAGCGATTTCGTTGGCGACATTGTTAAGATTCATATCCCCGCGCAAGTCTATCGAGTCGGGGCTGATGATACATATCCCGCCGTTGTTGAATATCACGCATCTCAGTGGAGCTGTCTTGCCGCCAACAAGGCAGGTATCCGGCGCGCCCACATTGGGGTAGCGAGCGGATTCCGGGTAGTTGACGTCATCGAACTCGTCCCAGACCACGCCGTTGTGATCGAGAATGAGCTTGTCCACGAAAAACGTATCGCCACTAATCGAGGAAAAACCGTTGTCGCCACAATCAAGCCAGTAGAACTTCACCGGGAAGAACATGCCGCCGAAATTCACATCGTCGGTCGTTCTGAAATGCAACTGAGCAATCACACCGTCCGGCCAGAATGCGTCCGGAGGTGGATGGCTCGCTCCGTTGTTGATGTCAGCGATGCCGACCATGCGAACGACTCCATCGGGACACGGTCCGCCGCCGCAGTCACCATCCCCAAGGTAACGATACGTGAAGTACTCCCATCCCGTGGCGCCCGCTCCGATATTCGCACCGAGGAATGTAAACGCTGTGACGTCGAACTGTACCAGCAGGTCAAATCCGCCGACGCCCTCCTGGAAATCGCCGATGACGTCAAGAACGACTTCAGAACCGTTGTACACACAATTCTCGGTCTCATCGATCCTGATCGTCATACAAGAAGCCGTGTCGCAAATATCAACCGGCCTGATCGTCAGCAGCATCGACACATCGTCATAGGCGCCGCAGAGATCGGTCACGCGGTAACAGAATTCATACGTCGTGTCTTTCAACACCGGAGTGAAACAGGTCATCAGCGTTCCCGGGTCGAATGTGCCCGGGCCGCATGTCTGCGTCACAGTCAGTACATCTGTCACATCCGGGTCGTCGATAGTAATGCCGACGAAGCAGAGTTCTTCGGGTGTGGCGTCCGGTCCGCAATAGAGCACGTCGATAGTCGTATCCTCAGCCGCAATGCTCGGCGCTGAGTTGAGCACGACCGTGATTCCGACCGTATCAGTGTCAGATGCGCCGCATTCATCCTGTACCCTTATGATAAACTCGTACAGACCTGCCGCAGGCGGAGTGAAACAAATCATACCGTTCTCAGGGAACACGATTCCGGAACCCGATATAAGTTCGAAGAGGAGCACGTCCATCGGGTCTGGATCGGAATAAGGATTCTCGAAACATATCTGCTCAGGAGAACAGAGCAGCCAGGTCGTATCATTTGCGGCATCAAGCTCAGGCGGGTTGTTGAAGACAACTGTTACAAAAATATCATCAGCTTCATACTCGCCGCATGCATCAGTAGCGCGCACGATGAAATAGTAGCTGCCCGCAGTGTCGGCGACGAAACAGACTTCTTCATCATTGAGGAAACCGTTTCCAACCATCAAGTCGACCACAGGCTCTTCCCCGTCCGGATCAGTCACGGTATAGCTGAAGCAAACGGTATCGCCGGGTTCGCATGCGACTGCCGTGAAGTCCGGCTCGACATCTAATGAGGGGGGTTCGTTGACATAGACAGTCACACATATCTGATCTTCGTCATAGGCCCCACAGATATCGGTCGCCCGAACCGTGAGGCAGTAAGTCGTATCTTTGGTAGCGGGGAAACATACCTCGCCATTCTCGTAGTAGCCGATCGGCGTGACATCCACGACGACCTCGCCATCGTCGTAGATCATCACCGGGAAGCAGACCTCGCCCACGGCACACAGCGAATCGATGAAGTCGTCAGGCAAATCGACTGTCGGATTGCCGTTCAGCCTGATCGTTACGGACGTTTGAGCTTGATCGGTTGCCCCGCACTCGTCAGTCACCTTGAATTCAAAGATGTATGTTCCGGCGGTATCCGGCAGGAAACAGAACATGCCGGTTTCGAAATCGATGTTGCCCGGCAGGCCTGCAATCTGCTCGTAGATAAAACTCTGCCCAATATCCGGATCATCGACCTCGATCACGAAACAGACAGAATCACCGAGATCACACCAGGAAAGCGTATCGGCTTCCGGCAGTGTAATATTGGGATCGCTATTGAGAACAATTGAGACAGTCGCCGTATCGTAGTCATATTCGTTGCAGAGATCGGTCACCTTGACCACAAACTCGTAATCGCCTTCAGCGGCTGGAGTGAAGCATATCTCGCCGGTCTGAGGATCGAGCGAACCAGGTCCACTGACGAGTTCAAGCGTCAGCACATCATTAGGATCGGGATCGTATGTCGACACCTCGAAACAGACCTCGCTCAGGTCACAAACGAAAAGCGATGTGTCCGGAGCGATGACAACAGGCGGCGAGTTCAGTTCGATGTCGATTTGAATCGTGTCGTAATCCATCGACTCGCACGAATCCTTCACAGACACAATGAATGTATAACTCCCGGCTCCCGTTGGAGTGAAACAGACCTCGCCGGTGCCGCCGTCGATCTGTCCAGGACCGCTGTCGAGACTGATCGTAACAGGCTCGCCGTCAGGATCGCTCGCCTGCGCGATGAAACAGATTTCAGTCAGATCACACATGAAGTATGTCGTGTCGTCCGGCAGTTGTACCGATGGGGGAGCGTTCAGGTCGATCGTCACCAGCGATGTGTCGACATCAGACAGTCCGCAGTAATCGTCCCATAATGCAATTTCGATTTCGTATGTTCCATCCGCGTCCGCATAGATGCAGACTTCGCCTGTAGCCGGATTGTATGTGGCGGGCGGAGTGACTTCGACCGTAAACTCGCCTCCACCCGGATTGCTTATTTCGATCGGGAAACATATCTCCACTGGTTCGCACAGGAATGTATCGATGTCCGGCACGTAGATTATCGAAGGTGTCTGGGCTATGATCACAGTAATATCGACAGTATCAAGCGGACACCAGTATGGACACAGCGGATCGCTGGAACATTCTCCACTCCTGCTCAGACAGCAGTCATCTTTCGCGCGTATGACAAAACGATAATCGGCCGAACCCTCCGACCCGGGCAAGAAACAGACCTCTCCCGTCAGGGGGTCGATTCTTCCGAGACCTTCGACAAGCTCGAACTGGAGTTCATCGCCGTCATCGTCGTAGGCGTCGACTGTGAAGCAGATGCTGTCTGATGAACAGACAACCGTATCGAAATCTTCGGGCACGAATATCTCGGGAGGACTGTTTATCTGATAGTCAATCGTAAATGTACCGTACACGACATTGCCGAGGTTGTCTTCGACGCGGAATATGAATTCATACAACTCGTCGAACGGGGCAGGATCGAAGCAATGATGAATCGTCGCAGAATCGACAATATTTACAATAGGAAAGTCACCCGCACCCGCGATCATTTTCACTTCCAGCGAATCTCCCGAGCAGCTACTTCCTGATACGAAAATATCGAAACAGACCTCTTCAGGTGTGCAGACATTGAACACCATATCGTCAGGGACCTGAATAATCGGCCCATCGCAGCCGGTCCGGATCAGGATTATCAGATCGTTGAAGTCCCGGTCTCCGCCGTTCTTGAGATCTTCAAAGCAGACAAGGTATTCATTCTCATTCTGACCCGTGGCGAACACCTTCGCGTGGTCGTACAAATCCCTGTTGTATGTCGGCTCGGTATACCAGGTATAGCCACCGCTAATGCCGGGAATGAAATAAAGACCTATGCTCGAACCACCGTCGACAGAAAAGGTCACAGAGTCGTTGACCTCGTTCGACGGACTGAAAAGCTGCGTTTTCTGGGTCGAGTCCGTCGACACATGGAAACCAGCCACAGACGATCCATAAGAAGATGAAAGCTTCTGAAGCAGGACCGCTACATTTCCGCCACCGGAAGCAGCAATTTCGGTCAGTCCCAACTCATCGGCTGCGACGTCGATATCGTAGCCGAGGCTGTCGAAAATCTCCTGAAGCGTCGGCTCTCCGGCAGCCGTTGAAAGCAGCGAATCGAGCAACGCCTGATCGCCTCCACCGGCCAGCGCGGCTGATCCGGACACGAGAAACAGCAGCAAGAGCAGCAGCTTTATTGTGACACTTCTGACAATACTATCAGACATTGTTACATCTCCTTGTATACAGCCCACTTATTGAGAATCTATAGATTTATTTTTATTTACCATCTTGCCGTTCTCTCGCAATACAAATGTGCATCTAACCAATATCCTGCTATTCAGGACTGTCAAATTCCGGACTGATTTCAAGCACCTAAATAGAGCGAGTACGACAAAGCATGGACAACAATGGTACTGTAAATACATTCCAGCCTTCCGACTGGAACTCTCACCGAGCACAATATAGCAGAAGCAATTGAATTGTCAAGGCGTTTCTGGCTTCTAACGCTCTTCTAACATGTTGAAATTTTACACACTTACAGAAATTTGATAAACTAACGCCTATAGGGAATCTCTGGTCAAAATCTGCGCAGTTTCTGCGTCAAATCCAAGGGTCGCAATACCGGTCCCGTCACATAAAGCTGAACTTCATGTGCGGCTGTCAATCCGTTTTGTTTCTTACGGTTACGATAGGAGTCAGATCGACGTGTTGAATCATATCGAACAAACGATCTCGATGTTCGGGATCATATTTTACCCTGGTCACAAAGCTGTTGAAACCCTGAACATTGTAGCTGAAAACCTGGTTAATCATTCCGGTCTCGATCAGAAAATCGATAAACTTCTTTCTCTCCTCTGCCTTTCCCTCGGTCATTTTCGAGAATTTGGGGCGGTACTGCGACGAGAATCTAATGCCGACATTCTTGCCTGTACCCGACAGAACAGTAAGCCCATTCAGTTCTGCGAAATCAGCCAGTTGTTTCTTGATGGTCCGTTCCTCGTCCTCAAGTGACGCCATTAGCCCTTTGATCTCCACGAATCTATCGATAGCTTTTGCTACTTCATCCTCATGCATATCTCCAGCATTCTTTTCCGCCGCCTGCAGTTGATGGATCTTCGCCGGACAAAACGACATATACTCACACCAGTTGCAGAGACGAGTCTCTTTGGTCGGGAAATTGTCATCGAGTTGAGCCTGCTCGATTTCCCGAATCAGACGAATTGTCTCTTCGACGAGTTTATCGAGATCAGCGTCGGTTCTCTTTGACGTGCGCTTCTCCGGTATGGCGAGATAGTGCCATACCAGTTCATATCTGTCGCGGTCGGGCCACAACTGCTGGACCGCGAGTTGATAGAGCGCAAGCTGGCGATCATCGTCCAGATTGATCTGACTCACCATCGACCGAGCAGTCTTGTAATCGCACACGACCATCGTGCCGTCAGCCTTGACAGCGAGCCGATCGATTATACCTCGAATCCGGTACTTGCCATCTTCATCCAGATTGACCACCACGTTCCGTTCGAGAGCCACCGTCCTGTCCTGATCGAATGGGTGATACTCGCGATAGTAATCAGAGAGCATTCTCCTGCCCTTCTCCCTGAAATGCTCCTCATCCAGATCCTCATCTCTGATAGCAAGATCAAGCGGCCTCTGATTCTCCCATATCTTGTCATAGAAATCGAGGAGTTCCTGCTCGGACCATAACTTCCCATACATCACGAGTTCGTATAGCCGCTCCAACGCCTCATGCACCCTGCCTCCGAGAAAGCTCTCGATGGAGACGCGATCACCTGCGTCGAACTTCTCGACATACCGGAATTTGTACCGCCTCGGGCATTGCTCAAACGTCGACAGCCTTGAGTGTGAATATGTCCCCATTACAACCTCCCAGATCTGATAATTGAAATCACCAGCCACAGACCGAGCGCAGCGGCCGCCAGGAAACCGATAACACCGAGCAGAGGCACGCCGTACACGATCAAACCAGTATCGCCCGTCATTATCCATGATGATCCGACGATAAGCGCGGCGATTATCATCGAGAATGACAGCCTGTTGGAAGCGCGATCGATGTCTGTCGAGAGACTCTCGAGCCCGAGGTGCTTCAGAACCAGCCCCAATTCTCCTTTCAGAAGACGGCGCGAAAGCCGCTTCATGTCGTGCGGAGCCTCGGTCACGAGATCATACAGTCCATCCATCATTGAGATCGCACTCGATGAAAGGCGCTTTGCGTTGAATTTGCGAAATGCCAGCTTCTTTACGAATGGCTCACCTTCTTTGATCAGATTAACATCCGGATCGAGCATCCTGGCGACTTCTTCGTAGGTGCCGACAGCCTTCCCCAACATCATCAGGCTCGACGGAATCCTGATACCGTATCTCGTGAACACACCCAGCGCATCCTCGAAGATCGCTCTCATGTTCAACTGCTTCAGGGGAATCCTGTGATAGAGATAGAGAAAGTCAGTGAACTCGGCCTCCAGCGCTACAGTGTCGACATCATCATCGAGCAGATCGTGTGAAGCGAGCACTCTGACTGCGCCACGGCCATCCATCCGGTTGGAAACGAGAAGCATATCCGCAAGCAGGTCTATCGCTGTTTCAGAGAGAGTTCCGACCTGTCCGAAGTCGACCGGCGCCCAGCGATTCTCCGGCACAATGAACAGGTTGCCCGGATGCGGATCGGCATGAAAAAAATGATGCTCGAATATCATCCTGAACACTATCCGTGCGCCGCGTTTCGCCAGCAGCGACAGGTCATATCCTGCCTCGCGGAGCTCGTCGACCCTCGACACCTTGATTCCATCAACGATACTCGTCGTCAGCACCCGGGAAGCACACAGGTCCCAGTTGACATCCGGGATGCAAATATCAGGATCCCCTTCGAAATTCCGCTTGAATATCTCGATGCTTCTTGCCTCGAAATATAGATCGACTTCTCTTCTGACTACGCGGGCAAGCTCATCCGCCTGCTCTACAGGCTTATAGCGCTTGCTTTCCGGCACATGCTTCTCAAACAGCGTCGCGACATCTTTGAGTATCTCCATATCGACCGCGAGCATCTTTCGCACACCAGGGCGAAGAACTTTTACCGCGACCTTGTCACCTGAGTTCGTGACAGCGAAATGAACCTGCGCAAGCGATGCCGAAGCGACCGGCTCCTCGGAGAATTCTCTGAACAGTGAACTCAGCGGTTTTTTGAACTCAGCCTCGATAGTCTCCCTGATCGACTCGAAGCCGCACGGCGCGACTTCATCCTGGAGTTTCGACAACTCGATTGTAAGCTCCGCAGGAATCAGGAATGGACGATTCGACAAGACCTGGCCGAGCTTGATGAACGACGGTCCCAGTTCCTCCATCGCCAGCCTTATCCGCTCGGCGTAAGATAGTCCCTCGAACTTCGCGGCATCGCGCCTAATCGCTCGCCGACCGATTCGCAGGAGCGGCTGGATTTTCATACGGCCGACCAGATCACCAAACCCGTGACGGATCAGGACTGCCACGATCTGCTTGTAACGACCGTAATGTCTAAAACGTGACTTGAGCTTTAACAAACGTCTACTCCATGTGCCGGATCATCCATGCCGAGTCAGCCTCTACGCATCATCTCAAAGCAGTTTGAGGGTGACTCCGCCATAGATAGCACTGTATTTCGTAGTTTCATTTTCACCGGATATGGTTCCGATTCTCCCCTCGACAAAGATTTCGAGAGGCGACGCAGGCAGGCTAAATGCAACTCCTGCCAGACCATGAACGCCTATCCGCTGGCCATCTTCCGGTATCACAATTGTAACATCATCGAGAACTCCTGCCGGACCAAACTTGTACACAATCTGATGCCACCCGATACCACCGCCAAGATATGGTTTCAGGACAGGTATCTTAAATATGTATTTCAGGTTGGCTGCAATCATGAAGTCCTCGACTTCAACATTGAGCTTCTTCTTCCATCCCTCAACTGAGAGCTGTTCATCGCGCCAGCTTCGTTCTGCGGCCACTTCCAGCGTGAAAATCGGGAAGCGGCTGAACCTGATATGCCCTCCGAACATCGACAGATCATCGATCCCGATCGACTTGCCATTCTCGAAGGCAAGCTCCGGGTTGTCGTAGTCTGCGATAACTCCCGCCCTGACTCCGACACCTATGCCGGTGAGAGCATATGCGTCGGCAGCCAGAAGCACAAGAGCAAGTGCAAGCAGGAATGTTGTAGTTCTCATCGACGCCCTCCATCAGTTGTATGCGTATACTTCCATTTGGACTCATGATAGCCTTTTTGACGAAACGAGTCAATCATACAAGCGAATGTCTTACGGCACTTGACAACTTCGTCGTGTGCAGTATATTGATGCAAAGCATACCTGCTCGATTAAGTAAGTTCACACATGGACCGATTTATCATATCACAAGGCATCGCCATTCGCAACGCGAGGAGAAGAAGATGAGCGCTCAGAAACCGACTAATTCCGCAGCAAGATTCACAATCGCCTGCTTCGCAGTATGTATCCTGATATTGCTTGCAGCGCCAATTCATGCGCAGGACATCGGGACGCCCGACACCTGTCGTTATGACCCTGCCGCCACTATATGGCACATCGACTCTGATGCCGACTCGGTTTTTTCCATAGAACTGTGGGCATGGACGGACGCCGCCGACATTAAGGGCGCTTCACTCGGATTCAGGCTGACTACCAGTACCGGGGGAGGACTCGGCCTTGATGATTCGCTGATAGCCGTGGACACTTTCATTTTCAGCCCCGAGACAGACACGATACCATTCGCCGTATTCACGAGGAGTGTGCTGGATCCGACGATATATCCAGGTTCCGCCGACTGGGGATACAACGGTTACGCGATTGGATTCCTTGCGACTGAAGGCATCATATTCCTTCCGAGCACACCGACCAAACTCGGCGATCTGTACCTGAAGATCGTCGATCTCAATTCTATCTCGGATACTTTTGAGATCGCGATCGATTCGTCATACTTCCCGCCTGCGGGACCGTTCAAGTTCTCGCCCGGCAGCGGCAACGGGTTCCCTCCTCAGTTTGTGAACGCCGTAATTACAGTGCAGAAATTGATCTGCATCGATTCTGACGGCGATGGCTTCGGCGATCCAGGACATCCGGAGAACGACTGCCCTGATGACAACTGCCCGTTTGTGTTCAATCCGGCACAGGAAGATGCCGACTCCGACGGCATCGGTGACTCATGCGATATCTGCCCGAACCATCCTGATGATGATTGCTGCAATCCCACAGGATCGAACGAATCCCCTGTGATCACATCTGCTGCTACAGTCAATGTACAACCGGGTGAAACATTCCTCTATACAGCAACAGCATCAGACCCAAACTGTGATGGTTCTGAGTTAGCCATTTCGTTTGCAGACTATCCATCCTGGTGTAGCATCACGGAGCCGGAGATCAGCGGGACAGCCGAATGTGACTACATGGACACATCGTTCACGGTGATCGCATTTGATGGCGACCTCGCCGGCAGCCTGACTGTTGCCCTTCTGATTGACAAGTCGAACCAGCCTCCTGTTATCGATGATCCTGGCGACACAGTCACCGTACGCAATCAGGCGCAGTTCGTCTATTTCCCGACAATAATCGATCCCGACGATACTTCCCACACGATCGGCTACCCGGAGATACCTCACTGGTGCGCGGTTCAGAACGATTCCGTAATTGGCGTGGCTCCGGACACTGTATTCATAGAGCCGCTGACCGTCACCGTGCATGACTATTGCAATGCCGACACTCTGAGTTTCTTCGTATCGATCTATCTGTGTGGCGACGCTGACAACAGCGGGATGATCGACATCGATGATGTCGTTTTCCTGATAAATTACATCTTTGCGGGTGGACCTGCTCCCGATCCGTACGAACAGGGAGACGCAAACTGCAGCGGGCTGATCGACATCGATGACGCGGTATATCTGATCCAGTACATTTTCGCAGGCGGACCGTCGCCCTGCGCAGATTGCCCGTAGCTGCTATCAGGGCTGCGACCTGTAATCGACATAACGAGCGACGGGGCTGGTTTTACCGGCTTCCGCCGCTCTTGCTATATTGTACATCTCCCGCGCGGTGACATAGTGCAGCCTGTACTCATCACCCTCAGCGAGTCGTCTTTCAAGACAATCCAGAGTATGGTCGAGTGATTCGAGCAGTTCCGATGATGAGCCCGCCAGGAAATGATCGCTCAGGATCAGCTTCACGAAAACCCAGTTTGGCTGACCGTCAACATGAACATCGGCTCTGATCCATCTCTCAATCCTTGTGGTGTCGGGAGGCGAGTAATACGAAAGCCGTCCAAACTCCACACTCGGATTGAACAGACCGCACCAGTTCGTCCAGTCGATGATCATCGGGCCATCAATCACAAACAGATCACCATAAGACACCGCGCCGGACTTGATCGAGGCAGCGTCCTTGTATGGATTATCGCTGTCAGCCTGATGCGAAACCGAAGTTACGGTATTGATCCGTGACGGTTGCAGGCTGCTCGCAGGATCGGGAAAACTAAAATCAGCATAGCAACCGAAGTCTCTCAGGAGCAGTAACTCTGCTTTTCGATCAGGCGATGCTTTACGTTCTGAAGACCGCTCTGATGATCTCACAATAACGAAGCTCGACTGTTCAAGTGACGATACCGATCGCGTCAGCAATCGGCGCAGGTTATCTGAGTCGGGACAAACAGATGGAAGAAGCAACTCGATTTCGCCGAGACCTGCCCTGCAGTACTCTGTAAGACATGCCATGTCGGATGCACTCCAGTCGTATACCGGACAGGCGAATGTATATCTGAAATGGCGTCCGGTGCAATCGACATGGGCTTCTGTGATACGAGTCATTCGATTCAGCGCCTGCTCGGCCTGCTCATCGATGCCCTGTTGCGGCAATTCGCATATAACCGTCACGAGCAGATCGCGCGGTTGTTCGAGCCTGTACCTGTCAGTCTGCGTTGAGAATTCCCAGACAAGATATGAACTGAGAGAGACTTCGCCAAGTCTGCTGTCAAGCATACAATAGAAAACGGTTAATAGAACCGCAAGCAACAGAAACAATATGACACAAATCCAGGAGCCGCGCATGCCTACCAGCAAAGTCCCTCGTAGTTACCTCCGCAGTCGGAAATATCTTCTGAGATTCGTACGAGGTCTATGATAATCTTGTCGGTGTCAAAGCTCGCGAGATACTCGAGTGAATCGAGCTTGTGCCCGAGCACGAGAACATCCGCGAAGTTGAACAACTGATCGAACGATCCGGCCATCAGTTCGGCGATATTCGGGAGTCTGGATTCAACATACTCCTTGTTTGCATCCATCAGATTGGCCGGAGAAACACCTTCATCGAATATCATCACATCGAGATCACGATCTATGAGCGAAGCCGCGAGTTTCACCATCTGCGATTCCCGCAGTTCATCCGTGCCCGGTTTGAACGCAAGCCCGACAATCCCGATTCTCTTCGCACCGGTCTGAAGGATCATTTCCAGTGCTCTCTGAAGATGCGCCTCGTTGGACTGCGAGAAAGATGTGAACATTGGAAGGTCGTCTTTCGACAGCCCTGAATCATTCAACAGTATCCTGATGCTCTTTGGAATAGATGGTCCGCCATAACTGAATCCGGGCTCCAGGTATGCTCCCGAAACATTCAATCTCTCATCCAGTCGCAGGAGATTCATCATCTCATGCGAATCAACGCCAAGTTTTTTGCATATTTCGCCAACCTCGTTCGCAAAACAGACCTTCGATGCGTGATAAACGTCGCACGCATACTTCATCATCTCCGCCGTCTTGATCGACGTCCTGACAACCGGCGCATTCGTGTCCCCGTAGAGTTTGGCGACCCTGTCTCCGGCTCTGTCATCCTGCTGACCGATCAGAGTGTACGGCGGATCGTTGAAATCCTCAACGAGCGATCCGACTCTCAGAAAGTAGGGATTGTAGCAGATATCGAAATCGAGAAAGACTTTCTTGCCTGACGCATTCTCGATAAGCGGTACAATCAGCTCTTCGGTCATTCCCGGCAGGACAGTGCTTCTGATGACAAAAGTGTGAAAGCCGTCCTTGTTGGCGAACACCTGGCCGAGTTTCGTGCAGACGCGATTCAGGTACGTCGAGTCCAGACTGCCGTCGTCTTTCGATGGCGTACCGACTGTGATGATCGAGACATCGGATTCAAGCAGAGCTGACCTTGCATCGAAAGTCGCCTTGAGCCTTCCACTATCGACAGCATCCGCAATCAGCTTCTCCATGCCCGACTCATAGATCGGAGACCGACTGGCATTCACATGATCGATCTTGACCTGGCTTATATCGACGCCGGTGACGTCATGGCCGGACACTGCAAGACAACCGGCCGTGACTGTGCCGACATATCCAAGCCCGAAAATTGATATTCTCATTCCGAAGTTTCTCCTTCAGGATACGCTCTCATGCTCCCGGATCAGAGTCCGACAGAAGCCCCCGCGCGATGACATAGAATGAAACCAACGAACCGTGCAGACGCAAGAAGAATTACATACCTGGAACAACTGGGGCGGAACCACTACCCTTTCAGCATCTCGATGAATCTCATGCCGCTTTCCATAGCGGAAGCGAGAAATGCCTCCGGAGTCTTGCATGCGGAATGATGGACTTCGGCTTCTACCGTTATCGGACATGAGACGCTGCCTTTGTTCAACTGTGCTGCGAGATTCGGAAAATTGTATTTCCCCTCAAATGCAAGCTGATGCAAGTCCTTGCTGCCGTCATTGTCATGCAGATGGATAGCGTACAACCTCTCGCCATACTTGCCGATCAGTTCGATTCCGCCGGGATCAATAGCGTCGTGGCCGCTGTCGAAACAGAGTCCAAAAAGCTCGTCGTCAAAGAGCTCGAGTGCATAGTTGAGAATCGTAAGTGAATTGCCGCCGGGAAGATTCTCTGCCGCCAGCCTGACCCCATGCTTGCGCGCAACACTAAGTAGAGCCGTGATGCTCGCCCTGACCGATTTGAGCCGCTGCGAGATATCGTCGGTTCTCGTCGCATTCAGGTGCAGGATAAGAGTCCGAACACCGAGGTCCGCGCAGGCTTCGATGGAGCGCAGGACATCGACAACAGCGGACCTGCGGAGAACATCCTCCGGCTCGGAGATATCTGTTGTCGCTCCGAACGGGGCGTGTATCGAGTCTATCGTGATGCCGGACTGCTCGACAAGAGACCTGAGCCTTTTTCGTCCCGGCTCCTTGTGATACTGAGAGTGCTCCTGCTTGCCACCGAGTGAAACCAGCTTGAAACCCGCATTGCGAATCTGCTGCAGCGATTCCTGCAAGGGAACTCGGTAATCGTAGCATGTTGAAACGGACAGATTCATTCTCGCCAAAATACCGCTGCGGACAGGTGTGTCAAGGCATTATTCGTAATGGAAAGAAGATGGTTCCCGGCAAGTCCTGAGTAGAACGAAGGGCTTTCGTCGGGATGACATACGCAGAGTTGTCGTCATCGCGATAAATGATAGCGATGTGGCGATCTTAGTCTTGATAGGGGAGAACCCTGAGCAAAGTAGAGTAGTTCTGCCATTTATACTAATAAGACGCCTGCATTCGTCTTAACGTTCGTACGCGTCAGCGCTGTCGAAACTCGCAGCAGCCTCTTCGAATCTGCCGAGTTCCTGCAGAGCAATCCCCCGGTTGTTCCAGGCTTCGTGATAATCATGTTTGTAAGAGATAGCGCTGTCATAGCTGGCAATCGCCTTATCGAATCTGCCGAGTTTCCCCAAAGCAACACCTCGGTTGCACCAGGCTTCGTAATAGTCATGCTTGTAAGCAATGGCGTTGTCATAGCTGGCAATCGCCTCTTCGAATCTGCCGAGTTCCATGAGAGGATTACCCCGGTTGCACCAGGCTTCGTGATCGTCATGTTTATAAACAATGACACTGTCATAGCTGGCAATCGCCTTTTCGAGTCTACCGAGTTCCCACAGAGCAATACCCCGGTTATTCCAGGCTTCGTGTTTATCATGTTTGTAAACAATAGCGCTGTCATAGCTGGCAATCGCCTCTTCGAATTTGCCGAGTTCTCCCAGAGCCACCCCTCGGTTGTACCAGGCTTCGTAATCGTCATGTTTGTACACAATAGCGCTGTCATAGCTGGCAATCGCCTCTTCGAGTCTGCCAAGCATATCCAGAGCAACCCCCCGGTTGTACCAGATTTCCTGCAAGTCATGTTTGTAAACAATAGAGCTGTCATAGCTGGCAATCGCCTCTTCGAGTCTGCCGAGTTCGCCTAGGGCAATCCCCCGGTTGTACCAGGCTTCGTGGTCATCATGTTTGTGAGCGATAGCGCTGTCACAGCTGGCAATTGCCTCTTCGAATCTGCCGAGTTCCTTCAGAGCAATCCCCCGGTTGTACCAGGCTTCGCGGTCATCATGTTTGTAAGCAACAGCGCTGTCATAGCTGGCAATTGCCACTTCGAATCTACCGAGTTTCCTTAGAGCAATACCCCGGTTATTCCAGGCTTCGTGTTTATCATGTTTGTAAACAATAGCGCTGTCATAGCTGGCAATCGCCTCTTCGAATTTGCCGAGTTCTCCCAGAGCCACCCCCCGGTTGTACCAGGCTTTGTGAAAGTCATGTCTGCAAATAACAGGGCTGTCAAAGCTTGCAATAGCCTGTTCGAATCTGCCGAGTTTCCCCAGAGCGACCCCCCGGTTGTCCCGGCCTTCGTAAAAGTCCTGTTTATAAACAATAGCGCTGTCATAGCTGGCAATCGCGGTTATGTAGTCACCTTTCGCAAACGATTCTACGCCGCTGTGGAAGCAGGCTTCAGCGATTGAGGCGGAATCACCCTCCACTCCAGCACGCTGCATCAAGGAGTGACAATTGCTGATCGTGGTCACCGACAATAGGACCAGAACTGGTAACAGTCCGTAGTTTTCCTTCAGCCATCTGTTTCTCATAGCGGACGGTATAACATATGAAGCACAACTATAAGGACAAGTGCCGATA
Organism: uncultured bacterium; assembly: GCA_965369655.1. Classification (GTDB taxonomy): domain Bacteria; phylum Zixibacteria; class MSB-5A5; order JAABVY01; family JAHJOQ01; genus JAJRZO01. Next base: position 28,070 of record CBDUQR010000033.1, read on the forward strand.
TGAACAGCGCGATTGCCACGCCTCATATCCCTATCTCACACAGAGAACGACCGCTCCCCTGTGATTGTCATAGCTGAACAACTAACTCGGCAACAATATACGTCGAGAACTGAGTCTACATCAACTCAATTCTGAATAATCATGATCTTGTAGGGAAGAACCCGGAGTGAAACGAAGCGGTTCTGCCATTCATTTAGAGCTAAAGAACCACTGAAAGAATTTGCCCTACGAAGACTGCCTATTTAGCGCTTCAATTGGCTTGTCGCATTCCCCTGGCATGACTATCTGGTGATAGCTGTTGAACAGACGACCCCTGACCAGACAGAGCGCCATCAGACTACTGATCGCGGCAGCGGCGAGAATCGCAATTATGATCGCAATCTGATACCTGACAGCCAGCATAGGCTCGACGCCCGCGAGAATCTGGCCGGTCATCATTCCCGGCAGATGAACCAGCCCGATGCCCGACATCGATACGATCGTCGGAAGCAGCGCAGCCTTGTAAGCTGACCGGAAGGCGGCTGTCGAGGCCTCCTTGCTGGTTGCACCGAGCGAAAGGCTTGTTTCGATCAGAGCCCTTCCCTGCCTGACCTCGCTCGTGAACCGCTCGACAACAAGCGCACACGCTGTCATGGCGTTGCCGATAATCATTCCGCCGATCGGCAGCACGTACACCGCGTCATACCAGGGAAATCGCCCGACGATCAGGAAAATAAATACAGCCGTCACCAATCCGCTCCCGACGCCGATTGACGCCAGGAGAATCAGCGATAAGCCGCGTACCTTGAGTTCGATCCTGCCGAGAACAATATGAACCGCCGATGCCAGCATCACGAGAAGCACGAGGAGAGTCGTGTACCAGAAGTTGAATCCGAAAATATAGCGCAGAACGATTCCGGCCAGCAGGAGTTGTACGGTCATCCTGAACGAGGCGATCAGCAGTTGTCTGCCGACGCCTAATCGATTAGTCAGCACAAGAAGGAAAACAGCCAACAGCAGAATGTAGGCTATCGCCATCTGTGTAAGTTGAATCTGCTCAGCCATCGTCTCCTCCCGCCCCTTCGTCACTGAGGAATTCCGCGAATTCCGCAGGAGTCAGAGAATCGCACTGTGTGACAATCCTGCCACCGGATACAAGAATAATCCTGTCTGCCATCTCCAGAAATCTGGTCGAATGTGAAACTACAACCAGTGTCATATCGCCTTTCAGTCTGTCGAAAAGTTCGACCACTCTCTGCTCAGAGAGTTGATCCAGCGCCGAAGTCGGCTCGTCAGCCAGAAGCACTTCCGGCTGCAACATCAGCGCCCTCGCTATCGCCACACGCTGCTTTTCGCCACCTGAGAGCAACGCTGCGTCCTGATCGAGCGCCTGTCTGTTCAGACCAAGCTCGGAGAGCATCTTGACTACACCGCGCTCGCCGACTTCGATCGAACGGTTGACATCGTAGCCAAGTGGAATCCGCATGTTGTGCTCAACAGTACCGGGAAACATGACCGGTTCCTGAAATATCATTGCGACACGGGATCTCAGGAGAGTCATGTCGTGTGACAGCAGGTCCTCTCCACGATAGACGATGCTGCCCGAAGCAGGCGTCGACATACCATTGAGCAGCCTTAGAAGCGATGTCTTTCCGCTGCCCGAAGGCCCTGCAATGAGATGAAGTTTTCCTGAGAAAAGCGTCAGGTCGATTGAATCGAGAATCGTGAAATTATCGCCGCGAAGGCTGATCTTCGAAAGCCGATACAAGGCGTCATGTCCGGGAGATCCATTCAATACAAATCCTCGCGGTGTCAGGAGCTTAAGATAATTCGGCGGGGTGCTCAGGTCAAGGATACGGATCTGTTATGAAGCAACACTGGAGAGAATCTGGTCAAATGAACTGTCTTCAGACTCTGGAAAGGTACCGAAATCAATCTTAAAATCGACTGATGATGTGAACTCGCCGGTTTTCTGGAGGTAATCTGAGAGGCTCTCGGACAATCTTCGGGCAAAAGCTGCCGCGCCATCGCCGGGAGTCTCGACAAGCAGCAACATGATCTTGTCGCGATCCAGCGATGATACGATATCAGTGCATCTGACCATAGACCTGACAAGATAAGAAAGCTGCGAAACGAATGTGTCAGACTGTGCGCTGTCGGCTGGGAACTTACGGGCCAGGCGATCTCTCAGGCCATCGAGGCTGACCTTTACGAGAGAGACGAATGAACAGTAGCGCTCTGAACGCTTCAACTCCTGCCGAACCATCGCCTTGAAGTTGCGATGATCCGCGACAAGATCACGAAAACCATTCGATGCCCCACTCTGTCCACCCGAGTAAATCAACTACCTCTCCCTTGTTGTAGCACAGTCAGCGTATGAAAGAAGCAACTTACATGCCTCGATCGATCAGTACTGTGACGATTTGACGGAAGCAAGCTTATAAGCGGCAAGGCGTTATAGAAGTAGAAATGGTGAGGGCTACATGGTTAGCGTTCTGCAACACGACTGTTCAAATATTGCGCAACCAACTTCACATTATCTGCATTTGACTTACTACTTGTTCATCTCATTGATTCTATAATCTTTGATCTTGTAAAGCAGGGATCTGTAACTGATCTCCAGTATCTCGGCGGCTTTTCTACGATTCCAGTTCGTCTTGTTCAGAACCTCGGCGATCAACTGTTTTTCCTGAGCAGCGACCGTTTTCGAGATACGCCGCTTCAACGAGTAATCCCGTTCTTCCGGCTCCTCCTCCGGCTCACTGTACAATCCGCCCGCGCCAACCGCCACGGGCTGCAATTGTCCGACCGCCTGATACGATCTCGCAGGTTGGAGTTGCACATCCCGCCTCAGAAGATTTTCGACAATGCTCTTATCTTCCCTGACCACAACCTGCTTGATCAGGTTTTCGAGTTGACGGACATTTCCGGGAAAATCGTAGGCATACAACTTCTCCATGGTCTCGCCATCAATCGGCGGGACATCCTTCTTATAGAGCACTGCGTACTTTTTGACAAAATGCTCGACGAGCAAAGGAATGTCGTCCTTTCTCTCCCTGAGTGGTGGTATGAATATCGTAATCTCATTGAGCCTGTAGAACAAATCATCTCGAAATGCCCGACCAGCCAGCGCTTCCTCCAAGTTTCTGTTCGTTGCGCAGACGATTCTGATATCGACTTTGATGTTGTTGACACCGCCGACTCTCACGAATTCGTGCTGCTCCAGAACCTGCAGGAGCTTTGACTGAAGTTCAAGCGGCATATCGCCGATTTCATCGAGGAACATCGTCCCCTTGTTAGCAACCTCGAACCTGCCTGGTTTGGTCTTATGCGCGCCGGTGAATGCGCCCTTCTCGTAACCAAAAAGCTCGGCTTCGAGCAAATCCCTCGGTATCGCCATACAGTTTACTTTCGAGAATGCACTTTTCGAGCGACCTGACAGATTATGAAGCATCCGAGCGACAATCTCCTTGCCGGTTCCCGACTCTCCACGAATCAGCACTGTCAACTCGCTGTCGGCTACCTGCTCTATTATGTTCTTCACCTCCAGAATCCCGGGAGAGTCACCGATGAAGGCATCGTAGTGTGACTTTGCATCGAGTTCCGACCTGAGGTGAGTCAGTTCCTGCCTAAGCCGCGATTTTTCGAGGACCGAGTGGATATGCAACTCGACCTCTTTCACATCGAACGGCTTATTGATAAACTCAGCCGCCCCCTTGCGAATCGATTCGACAACATACTTGGTCTCACCGTGCCCAGAGAGCATTATCACCTCTGACTGGAGGTCCGATTTTTTCAGTTTGGTGAGAACATCAAGCCCAGACATTCCCGGCATCTTGATGTCGAGCAGGATCACATCAGGTTTCTCTGAAGAGGCAACCTGAATGCCCTCAATGCCATCAGAAGCGGACAGTATCTCGTATTTGTCCCCAAGCCCTAACGACAACAAATGCGGGACGTTCAGATCATCGTCGATTACAAGCAGTTTGATCGTATCTTCTTTCATTCCAGAACCTTTCATCCATACGCCTCAACCATAGTATCGGCCAGACGTTCCAGATGTTGAGCACGATTATGCCTATTTCCTGCAAATCGCTGCATTCAAATAGGGGGAATATCTCGTCAGGTCAACAAGAACCTGTATGAGATTTAACTCTGTACGTTGATTCTTGTGGATTGCAGATGTCCTGAGGGCATCTCAGAAGTCATGTGTAGCTCAAGTGGGAAGCTGACTCTGTCTCTCCCGCGAAGGCGGGAGCCCATTTAACATCAACGCATTCAATAGATTCCCGCCTGCGCGGGAATGACAGTACTTTCTACTGAGATTGCCACGCTTCGCTCGCAATGACCGGACGATATCGTCTCGTGCACGTCGGGGCTATGCCCCGACGACGCAGAGGCACAGCCTCTGATCACACAGTAATTATCTGGTGCAAGCAATGGTTAGGCAAGCGAAAAGAAGCCAGCGCCACGAGACCCCAAACCTGTATTCACACTCTATACCCGAACCAATTACTACGGATTGTCACTGACGGTTTTGACCAAGTCAATCTTGACACTGTCGGTATCATGACGAGTCATCCGGCCTTTCCGAATCAATGACCGCGTTCCCTCGCCTGTGTGCAAAGAAAACCTCTTCCCGATACATAACATCATATCCCTGTTCCTGCAGATAGATTGCCCGGTCCAGATCAATAATACTTATGCAGATATCACTGTCGACAGCGTTCCGTGCGACTTGGAGAAATGTTTCGGAGTCAGCCAGATCCCGGGCAGCTTTGCTTCGCGGATAAGCATCTTGATTGTATTCATCGGTGAAGTAGAAACCCTCATTCTTTTTCTTGTATTTTGTGAACTGCCAATTCTTCATCGCCATGTAGCGGTTGAGCATTGACCATTTCTTAACTATTTCGACGTTTCCGCAGATATTCTCGTGGCAGCAGGTTCTGAAAATCAGGAATGGCGATTCGATCTCAATTCCATAATCGATGGCAGCATCAGTCACCGATCCGCAGGCGCCAAAGAAGATAATAGCTGCAGGTTTCCTCCCTAAATCTGGTTCGAAGATACTCTCTTGCACAAACCTGAAGTTCTTCTGACTTCTCAAGCATACGATACGGTAAAGGGTGTTCCATCTTGTATCGATGTCGGAACCGATGATTTCGAAGTGTGGTAGATCTCTTGCCAAATGTCTTGCCTGTCTTCCTTCAACTGTGGCGGGATTTACAATAACGCGGCTCTCCATATCAAGGTCTTTCAGCGCGTCCACGACAAGCCGCCTGATGTATGTGTCTTTTCTCTCCCGCTTGAATACCCGGAGGAGTGTGCGACGCTTCTCTGAGTATTTGGGAAACTCCGGAAAGACAGTATCCCATGCTTGAATATGTTCTCCCAAGTGCGTCCGAATGGCTGTATCTTCCAGCAATCGGGCTCTATCTGCAATCTTACCGAGTCGGAACTCATTCAGCAGCAGGCCTAAAGCCTTTCTGAAATCCATACCACTGCTTACATCGTGAAATGTTTCGAGGGAAAACGTATTCATGAATTCTCCTTCCCAATCTCATCCTTAAGAGCAGTAGTATCTGCCCTGATAACCTGCTCACAATTAAGAGGCCGAGTATCTTTCGGCCGCGCCTGGCAGTGGCGCGAGCACTGCCAACCAGTTAGGCATCGTGTGAACAGCGACCGCCACCCAAGAAACTGCGACGCGAAACGGCAACAGCGATGAGCGTTGCCGCTGGTATCGCCCCAACAAACAGAGCGAGGTGGTAGCCGCGCATTGGCATTCCTGAGAGTGCCTCTACCTCCAACTGGGCAAACGGCATCTGAGCCACAATGTGAGACATTGGGTTGGTCAGAAACGTCACAGTCGAGGAGGTTATCATGAGACCGAGGAAGACAACAGCACACCACCAGGCCCAGTAGCACCTTCGCGCAACTCCCCAAGTGAGTATCACAGCTATGGCGATCGAGAGATCAATGATCAGCACTCCCGGCAGGCCAAGAACCACTCGGCCAAATAGCGGAAAGAAGCCACCAAAGAGCAGTGGGAAGTGAAGAGTCAATGCTACTAACACCATAAGGCTGTCCGCGACCTTCACGGCTTCGGGGGTGTCCGACAGCCAATTCGATGGGACATCGGCCGCTTGAAACGCTCGCCGTGCAGTCCGACTCCGATAGAAACGCAGCAAAGCAAGCGGAAGAACTGGATAAATCAGTATGAACCCCAGCGCCACAACTGGCAGACTGGCCAGGCTTAGTTCCTTGGATGTCACTAGTGGTGTGATGCATAATTAACGGGCATTATCTTGCTTTCATTAGTCCTCCTCCATTGTATAGTTGCAGTGGAGGTATTAAAGATGCGCGTGGCAGAGGAAATCGTACTCAACAAGAAAGAACAGACAGCCCTTCACCGATGGTCACAAGGTCGCAGGGTTTCGGTGCGACAGAGTGAGCGAGCCGGGATGATTCTGCTGGCCGCAGACGGCATGTTGAACAAAGAGATCGCCAGCCAAATGGGCGTTAAAGCTCACACGGTTGGGCGCTGGCGAAGTCGATTTGCAGAGTTGCGTCTGGCCGGTATCGAAAAGGATCTTCCTCGTGGTGGTCGCCCGCGAGATCAGCGGGAGCAATTGGAAAGCGAGATCATTCGCAAGACCACCCAGGAGACTCCGGAGCATGCAACCCATTGGAGCACCCGTTCACTTGCCCAGGAATTGGGCGTAAGTCAATCGATGGTTCATCGGGTTTGGAAAGCCAACGGGTTAAAGCCACATCTTGTCCGAACTTTCAAGCTGAGCCGGGATCCCCATTTCGAGAGAAAGTTGATCGACGTCGTTGGCCTCTATCTCAACCCGCCGGAGAAAGCACTCGTCATCAGTGCCGACGAGAAAAGTCAGATACAGGCACTCGACCGAACCCAGCCGAGTTTGCCCATCATTCCCGGTCGATGCGGAACAATGACCCATGATTACAAACGCAACGGTACGACGACTCTCTTCGCCGCCA
>CBDUQR010000034.1:0-31170 GCA_965369655.1 uncultured bacterium
ACTCGAAAGAGCATTATCAAACACTTCACCAACGTTCATGAAATGTTCGGGCTAAACCCTATCTGATCCTAATGTTGGCATTCCGGTCTGTCAAGCCGTTTGATGATATCAGCGCGTCAGTCCGAGTCTGAGCCTCTTTTGCTGCCAGTAACTTGGCTAAATCCTCAAAGCTCCATAGTCCATCTATTGCACCAACCCAAATTAAATGCCTGAGCATTTTGGATATGTCAGTAGAGATATTTACATATTACGGTAATTTGTTATTGACAGGAAAGAACAATTACTGTAATATGCCGTTACAATGGATGTAGAGTTCAAAGATTCGGGCATGCAGCGCCTATTCACAGAGAGCGGGTATATTGGGAAATGGGCACCACAGATAGTCAACAAATACCGCGAGGTGGTTACATTGCTCATGTCGATCAAGGATTCTGATAGTCTCTACAAGGGTTGGAAAGGTCTTCATTGTGAGAAGAGAAAGGACGGAAAGTACAAAGGACTATACTCTATATAGGCTCAACAAGCAATGGAGACTGTTTCTTGATATCAAGAAACGCGAAAAGGGTGAGACGGTAATCGTGTTGTACATAAGGGACCCTCATTAGTGTGGGTGGTGTTATGAGTCAGAAATTCGTATCAGACCCATTTCCGCCGGGTGTGTTCATCACACGAGAACTTGAAGCACGAGGATGGAAACAGGTTGACTTAGCCCAGATAATGGGCACATCAAATCGTGTGGTTAATGAACTAATAAAGGGTAGGCGCAGAATTACCACGAAAACAGCACAGGAATTGGCGGACGCATTTGGAAGCCAGCCGGAGGAGTGGTTATCACTTCAGAATGCGTATGATCTGGCCTTGGATAGGCTTCCGGTTACTGATATCCGTAAGAGAAAATCAAAGCTGTGGCATATTGCACCCATGAGAGAGATGCTCAATAGGGGGTGGCTTGCGGAAACTGAGAGTATTGATTTCCTTGAAGCACAGACGAAGCAGTTCTACGGAACGGATGATCTTGAGAAACGTCAGGGTATTGCGTGGGCTGCAAGGAAATCAACTGATTATTCTGGAGTCAGTAGAGAACAGGAAGCATGGTTGCAGAGAACCTGGAATCTTGCTACGGCTGTTTCCGTATCGACAAAGTACAAGAAATCCTCGTTTGAATCACTTAGGGCAGATTTGCGCCGCTTACTGATGGATACTGAGGAAATTAGGCACGTACCTAAGGTGCTGTCCGAGTATGGGATCAGGTTTGTAGTGGTCGAACATTTGCCAAGCACTAAGATTGATGGCGTGTGCTTCTGGCTCGACAGCAACTCACCTGTGATCGCTATCTCTATGCGCTACAACCGCATCGATTGGTTCTGGTTTACGCTCACACATGAACTTGCGCATGTATATTTTGGTCATGGTAAGAAAACACCTTCGTTGGACACCTTGCTTGTAGGAAAGGATGCACAACCAACTGACGAGAAGCCGGGTGAGGAGAAACAAGCGGATCGGTTCGCTGAAGAGTTTCTGATAGAGAAGAAAGAGTTAGGTGGTTTTATATCCCGATCTATGGGTGCATTATACAATGTCGCAATAAGTGCATTCGCTGAGAGACTTGGGGTTCATGCTGGTATTGTGGTAGGGCGCCTCCACCACATGGGAAAGATACCGTACAGTAGGGGTAGAAATATGTTAGTACCGGTCAGAAATATAGTTGTTGAATCAGCCTTGACCGATGGTTGGGGTTACACCTTGGAAATATGAAGGGGTTTGAACCATGGAAAGTTACAAGAAGCAAATGCAGAATATTGCCCGTAAGTACGAGGAGGCAACTGGCCACAAGACATACGCGGCTAATGAAGTGGCAAGGTGGGCAATTGAAAACGGATTGTGGAAGGCACAAGAGACAATGCTGATTAAGCGATGTGCCGATGATTTATCTCGTGCGTTGCGTGAAGAGTATACAACCGATCCACAAGGTAGACGGGCGCGGAGTAAGCATATGGCCTTAATAAGCAAAGACGGTCAACAGATTCCAATATGGGCTGACATGCGGAATGCGCCTCGTGCTCACATGTTGACCGCATTCCATCAAAGGCGAAAACAGATTGTAGGCGATTGTAAGCAGCTTAAGACTGATGTTGATAGTTACAATGACAACTACAATCTGGGTGAGTCGATACAACTCGTCTTGGATTTCACGGATGATGTACGTGAGGCTGAGCTAATAGAAAAGGCGAAGAAGATTTCCGCCATCGAGCGTTCGCAGCCTTCTTCGCAATCTCGTGACGCTGTTCGGGCGTAAGTTCTTTTACCCGCGCCTTCCCGCCCTTGAGACCTCCGAGGCGACCAGCACGAACAGCTTTGCGGTCTTTATCCCCGGCGTCTGGCTCTGGCAGTGAATCCTCTGGGGGCTTGCTGTCGGTAGCGTCGTCCACAATGTCTTTCGCCAGAGTGTTGACATTGCGTGGGCGTTTCTTTTTCGAGCGGTCTGCCATCAACCATTTTATTCGCTCAAGCAGACGGATTGTCGAGGTTATTCTGAGTAAGCATATTATAAACTGACCCACAACCAATGATTCGGAGTGTATAACTTGAGTTTATCACAGAAGTTGATTTATGTGCACGGTTTGAAATCAAACTAAGAACTGGACAAAAGGTCTCGCTGTTGCTATGATACCGATCGGTAGACGGAAGCATACGTTCCGGCAGTTCTTGCATCCGCCGTCGGTCGCTGATCCCGATCCCTGAGGGAAAGGCGGGTGTGTGAACTGCCGGTTAATGAAGACAATGCCGTGTGGCAATTAATTGTATATCGCCAGGTCACATCGACGACTCTGTCGCCGCCAAGACCTGTCGAAACAATCTATGTGAGTATCATGCGTATATGACAAATGTCTTGAAAATCCTGTTGCTTCTCTATATGTCACTGGTGATCGTGTTGAGTTTTGTATACCCGCCGCCTTTGCCGGGACTCGACTGGGCTGACGCATCGCGGATATTCTATTTCCATGTACCGCAGGCATTGGTTTCGTTCGTCGCTTTTGCCCTCGCAATGGCTTACAGCATAATATATCTCAGGACAAAAAAAATTGAAGACGATGGGAGGGCTGCGCTCGCCGCCGAACTCGGTATGGTATTCTGTATTCTGGCGACGCTGTCCGGGGCAGTCTTTGCGCGGGTGGCATGGGGATCGTTCTGGAACTGGGACCCGCGTGAGACGTCGATCCTGATACTCCTGGTAATCTACGGCGCCTATTTCGCACTTCGTCAGTCGATTGCCCAGCCGGAGAGGCGGGCGTCGTTCTCAGCGGTCTACTCGATTCTGGCATTTGCCACGGTGCCATTTCTCGGCTTCATTGTTCCACGCGCATACGAATCGCTTCACCCTGAGAACACGCTGGTATCGCAGGGCGGGATCAATCTCGACGGGTATGTGGCGTTCATTTTCTTTTCATCGATGCTCTGTTTTCTCTGTCTGTATATTTGGCTGTTTATCATCGGCAGCCGCGTTTTGAAACTGGAACAAAGACGGCTGGAGGAGAGTTATGTCGACTGATTGGCAGAATATTGCGGTCATGGCCGTGACGCTGGCGATCTGGATCGGGGTATTCGTGATTGTATTCCGTCTCGACCGAAGGGTCAGGCGACTGGAGGAGGATTGAAACGCAAGTGGATCATCGGCGGAGCGATTGTCGTTGTCGCCGCCATTTGGCTTATGAGTTCGTTCAACGAATCTCTCACAGCGTATGTTTCCTTCGACGAAGCTAAGCAGAAAGATCGCCGGGTGCAGGTAATCGGATCGATCATCAGGGATGGTGTACGATACGACACCGACAGTCTCCAGCTTGTTTTCGATGTCGAGAATGATGACGGCCAGATCATGACAGTCGTCTATTCCGGTACGATGCCGGGCAATTTCGATCAGGCGACCAAAATTGTCTGCAAGGGAAAATACACAGATGGTCGGTTTGTCGCCGACGAGCTTCTCCTGAAATGTCCCTCCAGGTATCAGGGTGAATCCTGACGATGTTCTCCGGAAACCTGTTTCTTACGATGGCGTTCACTGCCTGCGTCGTCTCGACCGCCGGATATTTCCTCGGTGCGGTTGGGCGCAGTGGCTTCATATCGCTCGGACGACGAGCGTATATCGCTTTCGCCGGTCTCACAACTATACTGACAGCCATATTCCTGTATGAGCTGTTGACCCACAATTTCCAGATAGCATACGTTCACGATTACAGTTCGACCGACCTGTCGTTCTTCCTTCTGCTATCGACATTCTGGGCGGGGCAGGTTGGCACATTTCTGCTCTGGCTTTTCCTGACAGCCGTGATCGGATTGCTGATATACAAGCAGCGGGATACGCTGAACTCGACCGTGATGTTCTACTATCTCATAAGTGCGCTTTTCCTGCTGGTGCTGCTTTCGGTCAACTCGCCGTTCAAGCTCCTGCCGGTCATACCGGCTGAGGGGCGGGGCTTAAATCCACTGCTGCAAAATTTCTGGATGATAATTCATCCGCCGATCGTGTTTGTCGGCTATGCTCTTTTCGCGGTACCGTTCGCGTACTCGATGGCGGCAATGACTAAGAACGATTATAAAGACTGGAACAAACGGGTGTTACCGTGGGCGCTGGTTTCGTCCGGGATTCTTGGGCTTGGTGTTTTTCTCGGCGGCTACTGGGCTTATGAAACTCTCGGGTGGGGCGGCTACTGGGGATGGGACCCGGTCGAGAATGCCTCGTTGATACCGTGGCTGACTAACCTTGCACTCGTGCACGGCCTGCTCGTTGAACGGAAATACGGGCAGCTTCGCAAGACAAATTTGATCCTGGCGGCATTCGGGTACCTGCTCGTGATGTATGGCACATTCCTGACCCGAAGCGGTGTGCTCGCAGATTTCTCTGTCCACTCGTTTACCGATCTTGGTTTGAACATCTATCTCGTGCTGTTCCTGGTCGGCGTACTCTTCGGAATATTTGCGCTTTTCGCATTGCGATTCAGGCAGATCAGGCCGAAGAAAAAGACCGATGATCCATGGTCGATTGATTTCCTGATGACGGTCGGTATGATCGTGACTACTCTCTTCGCTGTCCTGACACTGATCGGAACATCATCGCCGCTCATTACGCGACTGCCGATTTTCGATGCGACCGCCAATGTCGATATCAGTTACTACTACAGAATTGCGCTGCCTACCGGCGTTCTCATGGCACTGCTTGCCGGTCTCACGCCATTCCTTGCTACGAAGAAACCGACCGTGGGAGCTGTGCTCAGACGGTCGATACCGTCGATTGGGATCGCGATACTGGGAGCTGTCATTGGCGTGTTTCTTGGAGTGACTTCGATCAGGCACCTGATGGTTATTTTCTTAGCAGTCTTCGCAATCGCGGCCAACCTGCAGATGTTCGTCATGTTCCCGGCCAAACTCGGTCGCAAAATGGGCGGACATATCTCGCATATAGGGTTTGGCATACTCCTGATCGGGTTCATCGGTTCGACAGTGTTTGCGCGGAACGAGAAAGTTGTCCTGAAAATCGATGAGCCATCCGAGGCGTTGGGATATTCAGTCACCTATACCGGGCTTGAGAGAGGTCTGGAGCAAGTCAACAACTCAGTTTTTGTCGAGATCGAGAAGGACGGCGAGTCGGTGACTGCCGATCCGAGATTGTATTATGATTCGTACAATCGCGGCATCATGAAGAAGCCGTGGATTCAATCGCATCTGCTATTTGATCTGTATCTGTCGCCGGAGCAAATCGAGACAAGGCGTCCGGGTACGACGTTCTTTTTGACCAAAGGTGAGACCTTCGACATGGATAATGTCAGCATTACTTTCGAGAATTTCGATATGTCGTCGCACGGCGAGCCGGGTTCGATCGAGGTTGGTGCGGTTCTTCTCATCGAGACTCCCGATGATTCGTTCACTGTCGTGCCGAAGCTATCTGTGCTCGCTGATGGCGGACGCGAAAGCGTTCCGGTGGAAATCGGCAGCGACGGTCTGGCTGTGTCGCTCGAGAGCGTCATGCCTGATCGCAGGATGGTCGAGTTGCGTGTCGCGGGACAGGACGAAACCGAAACAGATATCCTTGTCCTCGATGTCGCCACCAAACCGCTTATCATGTTTGTCTGGCTCGGATCGATCATAATAGTCGTTGGTGCCTTGATTGCGACTTATCATCGCTATCGACTCTCCAAAGCTATCTGAATCGTGTCGGGTAGGTCGAAATCTTTACCTGTCCTGAGCCTGCGAAGGGCGGTTTCGACAATTCACGCAAAGCGCGAAAAGAAAAAATGTCAAGTCTCTCCGCTCGCTTCGCGAACTCCGAGATTTGACCTACTCAACTTTTCCTCGATGGCAAAACCGCTCAAGGCAGAGTCCTGAGCTCGGCGGAGCGATTTTGCCCACAAAACTCAAGGATTATGTTTTCCTGGCAGGCATTCCTGAATCACAAAAGGGGACAGAGTCGAGAATCTGTCACGGGACAATGTGGATTGGGAGTAACAAGGCTGAAGTTTCACTGTTCAAAGTCATAAAACGGATTGCACTTTTGCACCATAGACTTTATGATGAGCTGAAGAACTGTTGTACCTGAGGAATATGACTAACAGGAATAATGATACAACCGAAATCATCCTCGACTCTATAGCCGACGGAGTGTTTACTGTCGATCGCGAATGGCGAATCACCTCATTCAACCGCGCAGCTGAGGAGATTACCGGCATTCTCAGGGAGGAGGCTATCGGCCAACGGTGCTGTGACGTTTTCCATGCTTCAATCTGCGAAACAGACTGCGCACTCAGAGAGACGTTCAAAACTAATCAACCAGTAGTCAATCGCGCAGTTTATATCATTGATGCGGGTGGAGACAGAGTCCCAATCAGTATTTCAACTGCGGTTCTAAAGGACAAGAGAGGAAATGCTATAGGTGGCGTTGAGACGTTCAGGGATCTGAGCGCGATTGAGGAACTCAGACGGGCATTGGAAAAGAAATACTCCTTTCACGACATCATAAGCAAAGACGCCGAAATGCTGAGAATCTTCGATGTTCTTCCCGCTATTGCCCAAAGCGACAGCACCGTTCTCATCGAAGGCGAAACCGGCACCGGTAAAGAGCTGATCGCCCGTGCTCTTCACAGCCTTTCTCGTCGGAAGGACAAGCCAATCATAACTGTCAACTGTGGAGCACTTCCGGACACGCTGCTTGAATCGGAGCTATTTGGTTACAAGGCCGGAGCGTTTACCGATGCGCGCAAAGACAAACCGGGTCGCTTCGCAATGGCCGAAACCGGGACGATTTTTCTCGACGAGATCGCTGATATTTCTCCTGCATTGCAGGTGCGACTGCTGCGGGTTATTCAGGAGCGAACCTATGAACCTCTGGGTGCCACGAAATCAGTTGAAGCGGATGTTCGCATTATTGCCGCTACGAACAAGGGTCTCGAAAGGCTTGTTAAATCAGGTAAGTTTCGGGAAGATCTCTATTATCGAATAAATGTAATTCGCATCAAATTGCCGCCACTTCGAGAGCGCAAAGAAGATATTCCTCTGTTAGTTAATCATTTCATACGCCGTTTCAACAATCTCAAAAAGAAACTTGTGGCAGATATTTCCCCTGTTGCAATGACGGTCCTGATAAGTTATGATTACCCGGGCAATATCAGAGAGCTGGAGAATATCATAGAGCATGCCTTCGTTCTCTGTCGAGGAACCATCATTGACATCGACAATCTGCCGGAGAGTATCAGACCCAAAGAGGTCAAACCTTTGACCCCATCGACTTCAATGGATGATCTTGAAGCTGCTTACATTCGCGAGGCGTTGAGAAGACACAATTGGAACAGGAAAAAGACGGCCGAAGAACTTGGAATGCATAAGACAACGCTCTGGCGAAAAATGAAAAAACTCGGAATCCACCCTCCACGATAACAGTTGCATGAACGCAACCCTCGCCCGCACGATAGTTGCGGTTCTGCAATCATTTCTGCGTCTCCACCTCCAGCGGACAGATGTCGTCCTGCATGTAAGTCACTGCGCATAAGCACGATAACGTTTCCTCGCATCGGCCTGAAGGATTCTGGCATCAATTATGCTTTACAATAGTCACGGTTATGAAAGTTGCAATTCCAATATGGGATGGGCGTATTTCGCCCGTTATGGACACAGCGTGTCGTCTGCTTCTGGTTGAGATCGTAGATGACTGTGAGGTCTCAAGAACAGTCGTGGATATTCCTCAAGTGAATATTCCCGACCGCGTGAGATTCCTCTCGGATCTCAGTGTTGATGTATTGATCTGCGGAGCCATATCGCATCAGTTCGAGCGGATGCTCGCTGCCTCCGGGATAATGCCGAAGCCCTGGTTTCGCGGTGATGTTGACGAGGTTATTGCCGCCCATTCCGACGGGATTCTGCAGAATGATAATTTCCTTCTACCTGGCGGCGGACGCCGACGCTGTCAGAGAAGAGGTCGATGTCGCGAACGTCGCCCGGGCTTTGGCCGGGGCAGAACATTTAGGGAGGAAAGATGAGAATAGCGGTTTCATCTCAAGGAACTGATTTGATCAGCAAGGTTGATCCACGATTCGGGCGGGCGCATTGCTTCCTGATTTTTGACACCAGTGACGAGAGCCTTGAAGTTGTCAACAATGACCAGAATGTGAATGCCATGCACGGAGCCGGAATTCAAGCTGCAGAGAAGGTTGCCAGCAAGAATGTGGATATTGTCGTGTCAGGGGACTTCGGTCCAAAGGCATTTCAAGCCCTTCAGGCGGCTGGTGTCAAGACTGCGCTGTGGTCGGATGGGACGGTTTCGCAGGCAATTGAACTGGCGCGTAATGACCAACTCGAGATATGCGACAAGGCCAGTACCGGAGGCCATTGGATGTAGTTGTCAGTGAAGTAAGAAGAAATGGAAGCGATTGACATTATTAACAAAGTTGAAACCATCGAGAGCGATGAAGAGTGAAGATGATTTCATCATCAAAGTGCGAAGGGAGATAACAATGCCAGGAGGAGACAGAACAGGACCCATGGGTGCCGGACCAATGACAGGACGAGGTGCCGGTATGTGTGCCGGTTACGATGTGCCGGGATATATGAACCCATCTTTCGGACGAGGTTTCGGAGGTGGTCGTGGTTATGGATTCGGCCGCGGTGGCGGTATGGGCGGTGGACGCGGATGGCGCCACCAGTATTATGCCACCGGGTTACCGGGATGGGCGCGTGGATATGGCTACCCGTATCCTCATCCGGCAGGATTCCCGACTGGTTTCGGCACAGCCGCAACCTCAAGAGCAACTCAGGCGGAGGAACTCGTAAATCTGCAAGAGCAGGCTCAGTATTTCAAGAAAGCTCTCGATGATATCGAGGGACGTATCAATGAGCTTCAGCAGGATGCTGGAAATGCAAGTGAAGCTCAGCACAACACAAAGAAGTAAGGGACAGCATGCCTCAAAGAAACAATTCCCGCGGAGGGGGACGTGGCCAGGGCGGCGGACGTGGTCAGGGCAATCGCCGGGGCTTGGGAAAAGGCCAGGGTTGCGGACGGGGCATGGAGCGTAGTGGTGGACGTGGAACGGGATACAGTATGAACTGGGGCCGTGGTGATGGTGATAGCACGAGACAAGGTTTGGGACAAGGCATAGCCATGGAAGTACCCGCAAACCCGGTCGAGCCACCACATGTCCAATCATATTCTGAACACTCTGGCCCGGAAGGAATAGGGATAGAAAGCCCGGATCAGGAAATCGAAATGCTCAGGGCACAGGCTGATGTATTGAAATCTCAATCCCAGACCATCAATACACGCATCTCTGAATTACAAGTGGGAGAAGTGTCTGCGGTCACTGATGTTGCAGATGTGGAGATGCCCGGGATAATCTCGAATGACATGATGGGTGGAAGAAATGTCGCAATCGTGGCCGGAGAAAATTGTGTCAATTGCGGGATATGCGCCAGTGTGTGTCCAAAGGAAGCAATCACCATGTGTGACATTGCGGTGATCGATCCTCAGAAATGCACTGGCTGTGGCGCATGTGTGGACGAGTGCCCGAACTCGGCGATCTCGCTCGTCGAGTTAAAAAAAGTGGAACTATAGTGATAGTCCAGTGGTTAAGGCATATTGCTATAAGGGGCTCGTGAATCTGAAAGAGCAAGCTTGATATGTTATGGGTAGTTCTTTAAGATATCAAGATGTGTATCGATGAGCTTCAGTAGCAAATGAAGCGGTCAGGCAAAATGCAGAAGAAAGAGAAAAAGCGAGAAAGGATACTATATGTCACCAAGAGGTAGTTCAGGCGGAGGTGGACGCGGCCAGGGCGGCGGTCGAGGTTTAGGGCGTGGCGGTCAAGCACTTGGCCCGGGTGGTAAGTGTGTCTGTCCGAATTGCGGAGCGACTGCTCCGCATCAGCAGGGTGTGCCTTGTATTGACGTAGATTGCCCAAAGTGCGGCCAGAAGATGACAAGGCAGTAAATAGCTGAGAAACTCATCACTGGAAATATCTGTTGCCAGCGGCAAGGGTGGCACAGGAAAAACCACCATTGCTACAAATCTTGCTGTAGCCATTGCAAGAACAGGTAAGGATGTCGCGTATCTCGATTGTGATGTCGAGGAGCCAAACGGCCATATATTCCTGAAACCGGAAATTACAGAGCAACTTGATGTTACTGTCCCGGTTCCAAAGGTGGATATGGACAAGTGCACTCTGTGTGGTGAGTGTTCCGCAGCCTGCGAGTATCATGCCATTGCTGTTCTCGGAAAATCCGTGCAGGTCTTCCCATCGCTGTGTCACAGTTGCGGGGGATGTCTCGATGTTTGTCCTGAGGATGCCATTGAGGAAATTCCCCGAACCATTGGCCAACTCAGCCGTGGGGTTGGTATGGGCGTCAAGTTTTATGAAGGACGTCTGAATGTAGGAGAAGCTATATCGCCTCCCGTTACAAAAGCATTGCGGAAGCTCGATACTGATTCCGAGGTGCTTATTATCGATGCCCCGCCCGGCACATCCTGCCCCGTGATTGAGGCGATCAACGGCACAGATTTCGTGATTCTTGTAACTGAACCGACTCCGTTTGGACTGAATGACCTTGAACTGGCGGTAGGAATGGTACGAGAGATCGGTCTGCCGTACGGAGTTGTGATTAACCGCTCGGACATCGGCGACAACAGAACAAAAGAGTATTGTCGGAGAGAAGGAATCGATATCCTGATGGCGATTCCATATGATCGTCAGCTTGCTGTGGCTTACTCGCGGGGTGAGATGATGTTCAGCGTCAATTCAGAGTACGAGGAGAGCTTGTACAAACTTTACCAGAACATAGCTGATCGGATTAGCCGATGACAGAACTGGTTGTCCTCAGCGGCAAGGGTGGCACCGGCAAGACCAGCCTGGTCGGATCGCTTGCTGCTTTATCACGGGATAAGGTGCTGGTTGATTGCGATGTCGATGCTGCTGATCTTCACCTGATTTTGCAGAACAAGGTACGGAGGACAATCGAATTCATCGGTGGTAAGCAAGCCTCTATTGTTGACAAGAGATGCACGAACTGCGGAGTCTGTCAGGAGTATTGTCGGTTCGATGCAATCAAGTATCAGGCAGAGAATGCAGGCGGTGAACGATACTGGATAGATAAACATGCCTGCGATGGATGCGGGGTCTGTGTTCGCCACTGTCCTGAACAGGCGATTGAATTCAAAGAAGTTGTTAGCGGTGAATGGTACGTTTCCGATACGCCGCATGGCCCGCTGGTACATGCGCGTTTGGGTTTCGCACAGGCTAATTCGGGCAAACTGGTGTCGCTGTTGCGTCAGCAGGCAAGGTTGTTGGCAGATAAGAATGGATTTGACTTGATTATCATTGACGGTCCTCCTGGTATTGGCTGTCCTGTAATCGCATCAATTACCGGGGTAGGATATGTCCTGATAGTAACTGAACCGTCCATGTCGGCACTGCACGATATGGAACGGCTGTTGCAGTTAACCAACCATTTCAGAATTCCTACGGGAATATGTATTAACAAATCGGATATCAGCCCCGATCTGACATCTAGAATTGAAGAGTTTGCAGAGAAACAGAAAGTGAAGATACTTGGGCGAATCCCATTCGACCCGGCCATGACAGCGGCACAACTGGCCGGCACCACTGTTGTCGAACATGTTGACACAGGTGTATCCGAGAACATAGCACTCTTGTGGTCGAGTCTAAGAGAAGAACTCAGTAATAAGGTGCGGTAGAACATATCGAAACCACGAAGAAGAAAGAACCAATAGTAATTAGTATGGAGCATAGAGCATGAAAATCGCAATCCCAACGGTCGATGGAGTATTGTGTCCGCATTTTGGGCACTGTCAGCAGTTTGCAGTCCTTAATGTTGATCCTGAAACGAAGTCAATTACTGAGTCTGAAATGCTAACTCCACCCCCACATGAACCGGGCATACTTCCCGCATGGCTGAGCCAGATGGGATGCAGTGTCATAATAGCCGGTGGTATGGGCGGGCGAGCCATCGACATGTTCCGGCAGAATGGCATTGAGGTTGTCATAGGTGCACCAAATGGAAAGCCCGATGAGATCGTGATGGCTTACTTGAACGGTAAGCTTACTACTGACGCCAACCCGTGTGACGATCCTGCTTTTCATGGAGACAAGCCTTGCGGGAATTAGCTGTATCAGTCAAAGGACAGTAATCTGAGAGCTATGATTACTGTTCTCCTTGATTTGAGAGCGTCCAATTACCAGAACCAGATACCACTCAAGTGACTGAAGCCGGAGTCCCGCAGGTCATGAGCCCTGCATAGTCCTCAGCTTTGCGAAGGGTGCTCCTGATGTCTTCGTGTTGTGAATTGAATCGTCAGGACCGCCCTTCGCCAAACTCAGGACACGCAAGTCGGGTGGCTCACCCCCTGGGGTGAGGTCTCTGGTCCCTAACTCGCGATGAAGAACTTTCACCCAAAGGGGTAGGTCACCGGTCTTTCATAATATCATTGCGAGCGAAGCGTGGCAATCTCAGCCTAATCCCCCTTTTCCCAGTCAGGAATTCATTATCAGGCACGGGCACAGGACACCCTTCGATGACCAAAAAGAGCAACTAATCGATGGACAATATGGGGTTTCTGATATATGATACGCGACGGCAATATGGTAGTCGAATACCATTGACGCGACAGGCGCTCAAGGCGTAATTGCGACAGCAATGAATGAACAAATGTGAGGCATGAAACTTATGGTACAGACAGAATTCAACCCGTTCAAAATGGCACAGGATCAGTTCAACAGGGCCGCCGAATTCCTCGGTCTCGATAGCGCAACCTGTGAACTTCTGCGCACACCGATTCGCGAATATCAATTCAGCATTCCTGTGCGTATGGATGATGGGAACGCGAAAATATTCCGAGGCTTTCGAGTCCTTCACAATGATGCGAGGGGTCCCGGCAAGGGAGGCATTCGATTTCATCCGCAGGAAACGATCGACACCGTGCGTGCTCTCTCTATGTGGATGACATGGAAGTGCGCTGTTGTCGACATTCCACTGGGCGGCGGTAAAGGTGGAGTGATATGCGATCCCCACAGCCTCAGTCTCAGGGAGCAGGAATTGATATGTCGCGGTTATGTCAGGCAGATGTGGAACAATCTCGGTCCGGCGGTTGACGTCCCGGCGCCCGATGTAATGACAAGCGCTCAGCATATGCTCTGGATGCTTGACGAGTACGAGGTAATCTCGGGAGAAAAGAAACCTGGGTTCATCACCGGCAAGCCGGTCGGTCTCGGAGGCTCGCTCGGGCGGAAAGAAGCGACAGGCTACGGTGTAGTTTTCACAATTCGCGAGGCGCTCAAAGAGCTTGGAATCAAGGCGGAGAATACAACCGCGAGTGTGCAGGGCTTCGGGAACGTCGCACAATATGCAATCGAGCTTTATCAGCAGATGGGCGGAACTGTCGTATGTGTATCCTGCTGGGATCAGAAAGATCAGGTGTCGTACTCGTTCAGGAAAAAGTCGGGCGTTGACTTGAAGGAACTTCTCGGCATCACAGATCCATTCGGTGGAATCGAGATTGATAAGGCGCTGGATCTCGGATATGAAAAGCTTCCGGGTGATGCGTGGCTTGAGCAGGATGTGGACATACTCATTCCGGCCGCGCTCGAAAACCAAATAACTGCTGACAATGTCGATAAGGTTAGTGCCAATGTCAAGATCATGGCTGAAGGTGCGAATGGTCCGACTACACCTGATGCCGACGAGGTGTTGAAGAAGAACAATGTATTCGTCATACCTGATTTTCTCGCGAATGCCGGTGGAGTTACATGCAGTTATTTCGAGCAGGTTCAAAGCAATATCAACTACTTCTGGGACAAGGATGACGTGCTGGGAAGGCTCGACCTGAAAATGACGTCTGCATTCCAGGCAGTCAGTCAACTGGCGAAGAAGAAAAACCTGTTCATGCGTGACGCGGCATATTTCATCTCCGTCGACCGTGTAGCTCGGGCATGCAAGGACAGAGGCTGGGTCTGATTCCGAGGGAATCGCGACTGATGGTTCGAGATTCAATATGGAATCGGGAGGTATTATCTGGAAATGCTGAAGGAATTCGATCGGCAGTTCTTCGGCTCTGCAGATCGTCTGACATATATTGGATCGGGTGAGTTGGGCGGCAAGGCTGGCGGGTTGGTCTATATTCGGGACTTTCTCGAAAGGGATTTTGATCCGCAAGCCATACCTCAGATAGAAGTATCCATTCCTATCATGACAGTCATCACTACGGACATGTTTGACAAGTTCATGGAGAGGAATGATCTATATGAAGTTGCCAGTTCAGATGCAAGAGATGATCAGATTGCTCTCGCTTTTCAG
The DNA here is from genome assembly GCA_965369655.1 of uncultured bacterium. Classification (GTDB taxonomy): domain Bacteria; phylum Zixibacteria; class MSB-5A5; order JAABVY01; family JAHJOQ01; genus JAJRZO01. The sequence goes on from CBDUQR010000034.1 coordinate 14,842, forward strand.
CAGGCTTCGCTGCCGGTTGAACTGGTGGGCGATCTTCGCGCGCTTATTTCGAAAGTGCATCAACCACTTGCGATCAGATCTTCCAGCCTGCTCGAAGATACCGTCAATGAACCATTCGCGGGCGTCTATTCAACCAAGATGATCCCCAACAATCAGCCCGACCCTGATGTACGATTCCAGAAGCTGGTTGAGGCGATCAAATTCGTCTATTCCTCGACTTATTTCAAGAGTGCGAAGAACTACTCCCGTGCGACATCCAATCTGAGTTCCGACGAAAAGATGGCTGTCATCATACAGGAAGTTGTCGGGTGTCGGTTCGGAAATCGTTTCTATCCGCACGTGTCGGGGGTTGCTCGATCATATAACTTCTACCCGAGTGGTCATGCAAAACCCGAAGACGGCGTGGTGAATCTTGCGTTGGGTTTGGGCAAGACTGTTGTCGATGGCGGGAAATGCTGGATTTATTCCCCAGCCTATCCCAGGACCAATCCGCCCTATAAGTCGATCAGTGATATGCTCAAGCAGACGCAGACATCGTTCTGGGCTGTGAATATGGGAAAACCTCCGGCCTTTGATCCGATTCACGAGACCGAGTATCTTGTCGAAGGGGATTTGCATGACGCCGAGGTCAACGGTTCCCTGTATTATACCGCCTCGACTTATGATCCTCAGAACGATAAGCTGACGGTCGGAACAGGCTTGCCGGGACCGCGAGTGCTGACAATTGCTCCTTCACTGATGGTTCGCGATATACCGCTTAACAATTTGCTGAAGAATCTGCTTGAACTGAGTGAAAACGCTCTTCAGAACGAAGTCGAAATAGAGTTCGCTTTATCTCTTCATCCTGAATATGGATTACCAGCTCGCCTCGGGTTCCTGCAGGTACGACCAATGTCTGTCTCCGATGCGAAAGTGGAAGTCACAGATGATGAGCTGTCGGCGAGCAACGCTCTGGTGGCATCGAAAGTTGTGATTGGCAATGGAACCGAGGAATCGATCTCCGATATTGTTTACGTCAAGCCGCAGGCATTCGACGCAAAGAATACGAACAAGATCGCGTCTGATCTGATTGAGTTCGTAAACAGACTCGCTGATGACGACAGGAAATACATGCTTATTACGCTTGGCCGACTCGGAACGTCAGATCCATGGATGGGTGTGCCCGTTGAGTTCTCAGAAGTCGCAGGCGCCAAAGTCATTGTCGAGTCGACGGCGCCCGGCATGAATGTGGAACTGAGCCAGGGCTCACATTTCTTTCACAATATCATAGGCATGCATATACTCTACTTCACGGTTCAGCATACGGGAGACTTTCCTGTGAAATGGGACTGGCTTGATCGGCAGGCCAGTGTGGTAGAGACCGACAATGTAAGGCACGTAAGACTTGCATCTCCGTTACTGGTGAAAGTTGACGGACGGGCTGGTCGAGGAGTGGTGTTAGTATGAGTGATAAGAAACCTCCCGTCGGCAATCTCCTGGACTCTCTTCGAGAGAGAGCCAAGGAGTTTGACTGTCTGTACGAAATTGAAGAGATGCTGAAGGATTTCGACAGGCCTTTGGAGGACGTGTGCGCTGACATCATTGAGGAAATTCCGTCGGGCTGGCAATTTCCGGACGTCTGCGTTGCAAAGATCTCTATGGATGGCAAGGATTACTCATCCCCAGACTTCGTCGAGACATCATGGGTACTGAGTGCACAGATTCAGAGTCAGGAGAAAGTGTTTGGATCGATCAATGTCTACTATACCAGGGAGATGCCTCAGTCGGGAATTGGGCCATTTCTGAGCGGAGAGAAAAGGCTGATTGATACGATTGCAGACCGATTCAGTCACTACATTCAGCATCGGAAGTGGAAGAAAATTGTCAGGCAATGGGAAACGGCTCAGGATGATCTGTCAAGGCACAGGAAGCCGGAGTGGCAGGTTGTATTGGAGTTGCTCAGACGGACCGACAAGAACCTGCTCCTGAATGTATCTCACAAAATGCTGAATCACCTCTGTTGGAACGGCATTGAAGAGGCGGAGCAACTGCGACAGGGTGCGAGCATCGGGCCGATTATGGACGACGAGGAAATGTTTCAGGATGTGAATCAGCCGCATGCGAAGCAAGCCCTGCTGTTCTCCGAGGAATTGAGCGTAGAAACGTTCAGGATCGCTTCCGAGCACTTTGCCGATGAAGACATCCTGAACAGGATGCAGCGGTGGATACAGCAGGAGAAACTTGTTTTTCTCGTACAGGTCGTGAACCGAAATCTTCCCCTGTCTGAGGTTGCCGATGCTATCAGGCGGTATCACCACCTCGCCGCAGAGGAAAAAGGTATAGAATCGCCCAACAAGAAAGGTATCGAGGTTTCTCTTATTCGTCGCTTCTTTTCCGACCAGCTCGACTTCATAAAAGTAGCAAAAAACTATATCGAGGTCTCTGACTTCTATCAACTGCTGAAACGCGTCCTCTACGCAACCGAAAGTCACGGAAAGCTTGGGGGCAAATGCGCAGGAGTATATCTGGCCTCGCAGATACTGAAGAAGTCAGAAAAGCACCCTGATCTGCTTGGGAATGTCAAGACTCCGAGAACATGGTATGTGTCATCAGATATGTTGCTCCAATTCATGCGCTATAACAATTTCGATGAAGTCGTCGAGCAGAAGTACAAAGACATAGACCAGGTGCGGCTCGAATATCCGTACATCGTCCGGACATTCAAGAATTCTCACTTTCCTATGGAGATTGTCCAGGGATTGTCGCTCGCCCTCGACGATTTCGGAGATTGCCCTCTCATCGTCAGGAGTTCCAGTCTTCTGGAGGACAGGTTGGGTGCGTCATTCTCCGGCAAGTACAAGAGCCTCTTTATCGCGAATCGCGGTACGAAGGCGGAGAAACTCGAAGCGCTCACGGATGCAATTGCCGAGGTTTACGCATCGACATTCGGCCCTGATCCGATAGAATACCGCGCCGAACGGGGGCTGCTTGATTTTGGCGAAGAGATGGGGATTATGATTCAGGAAGTGGTCGGCTCCAGGATCGGCAAGTATTTCTTCCCAACATTTGCAGGAGTTGCATTCAGCAGGAATGAATTCAGATGGTCGCCGCGCATCAAGCGAGAGGATGGTCTCATTCGGATGGTTCCCGGTCTCGGAACGCGCGCTGTCGACAGATTGAGCAGTGACTACCCCATCCTCGTAGCTCCCGGCCAGCCGAATCTGCGAGTGAATGTCTCTATCAATGAGATCGTGCAATACTCGCCGAAGGAAATCGATGTTATCGATCTCGATACCAATTCACTCGAGACTCTGACGCTGGAGAAAATTCTCAGAGAGGTGGGCGACGAAATTCCCGGGGTCGAACACATTGTCTCGACGTTTGACGGCGATCATATCAGGAGGCTGTCAGGTCTCAATACTAACTTCGACGAAGGTAAATATGTAGTCACATTCGATGGGCTGATGTCTCAGACGAAGTTTATCGAGCAGGTCCATGCCATGCTCGAGGTTCTGGAAAGTGAGCTCGGAACTCCGGTTGACATCGAATTCGCTTCCGATGGTAAGGACTTCTATTTACTGCAATGCAGGCCTCAGTGCTACGCTCCGGATGCTCTTCCAGCGCCTATACCGAAGGATATTCCTGACGAGGATGTTCTTTTCTCAGCCAACAAATATATATCAAACGGTACTGTGGAGGGCATAACGCACATAGTTTATGTCGATCCGATCAAGTATGGACAGATATCGGAGCACTCCGAAATGCTTGCGGTAGGCAGGGCAGTCGGCAGACTCAACAAACTGCTGCCGAAGCGTCAGTTTATACTGATGGGGCCGGGACGCTGGGGGAGCAAGGGTGACATCAAACTGGGAGTCAGCGTAACCTATTCCGACATCAACAACAGCGTAGTTCTGATGGAAATTGCTCGTCAGAAGGGCGATTATCTCCCGGACCTTTCATTCGGAACTCATTTCTTCCAGGATCTTGTTGAGACCAATGTGCGTTATCTGCCGTTATATCCGGATGACGACGGCGTAGTCTTCAACGAGCGGTTCTTCACGAGTTCGCCGAACATACTCTTGGAAGTACTGCCGGAATACGCCCATCTTTCCGATGTTCTCCGTCTGATCGATGTCTCCAAGTCCTCCGGGGGAAAGGTGCTCAGGATTCTTATGAACGCTGATCTGGATGAGGCGGTCGGTATCCTTGCTCATCCCGGAGGAGAAGAGCCGACAGCCAAACTGCTGGATCAATATGAGGAACAGCAACCGGAAAACCACTGGAGTTGGCGACTGAGGATGGCTGAGAAAATAGCATCGCAGATGGACCCGTCGAAGTTCGGTGTGATTGCGCTTTACATATTCGGAAGTACCAAGAACGGAACCGCAGGACCCGGCAGCGATATCGATATTCTGGTTCACTTCAGAGGAACCGCGAATGAACGCGACATGCTCAATACCTGGCTGCACGGCTGGAGCCTCTGCCTCGACGAAGTGAACTATCTTCGGACCGGCTACAGGACAGGCGGGCTGCTCGATGTGCACATCGTCACCGACGCGGACATAGAGAAAAAGACGAGCTATGCTGTCAAGATAGGCGCGGTCACAGACGCCGCGAGACCTTTGTCACTCGGCAAGTCAGAGTAGGGTCAGATCAACTCTCGTGTTGCGCCATCCAGATTCTCGAGATCGAACCGCACCAGAGCCAGTTCAGGACCATCATGAGCGGCGGAAAACATGTGTGTTTCGCCAATCAGGTCGCGCCATGATCCAGTAAGTCGCGGCGACTCGTGGATATGGCCGTGAAGAGTCAAGAGCGGCTGCTGCGTTTCAATGAATTGCCGTACAGCTTTGCTGCCAACGTTAATATGTGACGGGATGTGATCGAGATTCGTACGGTAGGGCGGTGTGTGAAACAGCATGACGGATTTGCTTAAATCAGCGTCACCAGTCAATTGCTCCAGATCTTTCTGAATGGTTGAGTATCTCGTTTCGTCACTCGAAACATCAGAACTGTGGAAACCGTCCTCCGGTGAGATCGTTCCGGGATCAACATATCGGGAAACATCGTATCGCTCCCAGTCTTTCAAGAGAAACGGGGTCGGAGGAACATAGGCATATCCGTAGACTGAATGCTCGCCGAGTGCGACCTTGCGATCATGCACATAAGTCCAGATTCCCTCCGCTCTCAGGATCGAGCTTTCAGCCGCGCGACCGTCATCATTGCCCAGAATCAGGAACACTGTTGGATATGATTCGCCAAGTTCTCTCCTGACCCGTGCGAACTCCACTGCAAGGTAATCTGTCACGAAGTCGGAAATGCCACCGTGTCGATCCTGCTGACTCGATGACATGTGCGGCAGAATATCTCCTCCGATAAAGAGAACATCAAGCGGCTCACTCACAAGTCTGTCGAACAGCTTTTCGTACCTGTTGATGCTTCCGTGGATATCTGATACGAAAAAACATCTGGTCCGCTTCTCAACCATAGAACATATAATGCCGTCAATCCTTCGTTCGATCAACACTTTTGTTCGCATTTGACGAATAGAGAAGAATCCGTGGCGACAGATAACCAAGTCGTTGCCGCTCCTCGCGAAGACGCCTGCGGTGTTCGTCATAGCGAGCGAAGCGTGGCTATCTCCAGCTTCTCGACTGTTTTTGTTGACTGTCGTGCCTCATGTTGAATAATTCTTCTGACTGAGTGTAGTTATTCCAGACAGAGATTTCTGGTGAGAGGCAAACATGACTTTATCCGGATTCTTCTTCCTCTGCCTGATAGCAGGCCTGATATATGCGGTGATTAGCCTGATCATGTCGGGCGGATTTTCTGCCGGGACAGAAGCGGACATGAGCGTCGACGGCGGTGATATCGACGCGGGCGACGTCAGCGGCGAAATAACATTCTCGCCAGTCTCCCCCACCGTGATAGCTACATTCATAACCGCATTCGGCGGCGGAGGCATCGTTGCGACTGAAGGTCTGAAGTGGGGCGCACTGGCTGCCGTTGCGACAGCGTGCGGCTCCGGGTTTGCGATTGCGGGACTCGTATATGCAGTCCTGAGCACAGTCTACAAGCGGACGCAGGGGTCGTCGGAAGCTCATGCGGAAGACGCTATCGGTGTGACGGCGCAGGTGCTCACTCCGATAGCGAACGACACAGTTGGCGAGATTGCGTATGTCTGTCGCGGTTCGCGTCTCACCGGACCCGCAAGATCAATCGACAATCAGGCGATCGGAAAGAATACTTTAGTCGAGATCATCAGGGTCGTAGGCTCGACACTCTACGTCCGTCCGGTCTCAGGCGATTCACAGGACGGTAAGGATCAGGAGGGTTAGATCATGTTCGGACTCGACATAAGCTGGGTATTCGCGGTCTTCGCGGTAATAATGGTCGTGTTCTTCCTTTTCATCGTAATCTCGAAGAGATATGTCAAGGTCGGACCAAACGAAGTTCTGGTCATCTCGGGCGTGAGGCACAAGATACTCACGGTAGATGGCGGCAAGGAATCAGTCGGTTACAGGATATTGAAAGGCGGCGGCACGTTCGTAATCCCGATTTTCGAACGTGTCGACCGCCTTTCACTGGAGATATTCACACTCGACGTGAACACACCGGAGGTCTACACGGCTCTGGGTGTTACGGTCATGGTGGATGGCGTTGCGCAGGTAAAAATCAAGGGAGATGACGTTTCGATACGGACAGCTGCTGAGCAGTTTCTTTCGAAGGGAAAGCAGGAGATAATGAATATCTCCCTGCAGACCATGGAAGGTCACCTGCGCGCCATCCTCGGAACCATGACGGTTGAGGAGATATACTCTAACCGCGATGCATTCGCCTCGAAAGTCCAGGAAGTTGCCGCCACAGACCTGGCGAACATGGGAATGGTCGTCGTCTCGTTTACCATCCGCGACATCCGGGACAATCAGGGATATCTCGATGCTCTCGGAAAACCGCGTGTTGCACAGGTGATGCGCGATGCCGCCATCGGTGAGGCGGAAGCGTCGAGGGACGCCACCATAAGATCGGCAGACGCTAAACGCCTGGGCGAAGTTGGCAGACTTGAGGCCGAGACAAAGATCGCGGCGGCGGACCGGGACTATCAGATGAAGCTCGCCGAGTATGAAGCATCGGTAAACCAGAAGAAAGCCGACGCCGATCTCGCGTACGATCTCCAGAAATACAAGACTGAGCAGCTTGTCAAGGAAGAGGAAGTTTCGGTCAAGATCGTCGAGAAGACGAAAGAGATCGAGCTCGCCGAGAAAGAGGTCTCACGCAAGCAACTCGAGTTGAACGCATCGATCCAGCGCCCTGCGGATGCAGAGAAATACAAGCTGGAGACGGTCGCAGAAGGGCAGTCATCCGCGATCAAACTAACCGGTCACGCTGAAGCCGAGGCGAACAAAGCTCGCGGCATCGCGCAGGCTGACGTCATCAGGGCACAGGGGCTTTCCGAAGCCGAGGCGATGTCCAAGAAATCCGAAGCCTGGAAAGAGTACAACCAGGCTGCAATCGCGCAGATGCTGATCGAGAAGCTTCCCGAAATAGCTCGAGCAATCTCCGAACCGCTGACAAAGACGGAGAAAATTGTCATTATCAATTCCGGCAATGGTCCCGGTGGCGGAGCATCGAAGATTACCGGCGATGTCACGCAGATAATCGCACAGCTTCCGCCGGTTGTCGAATCTTTGACTGGTCTGAAGTTCGAGGATATTCTCGGTCGCATTCCCGGCATCCAGCGCGAAAAGAAAGCCGAGGTCAGAATAAAGGACCCTGAACAGGAATCGTAAGATTCCAGCCGTTGAATAGCGCAAAGCACAAACCGATTGTAACAATGGCTTCCGCTTTTCGTATTATTAGACTGGCACGAGCAAGGAGGTTGATATGAAAAAGCTCGAACGGTCGCGCGAAAGTAAAGTTATCGGCGGTGTATGTGGGGGCCTCGGCGAATACTTCAATATTGATCCAGTTATTTTCCGGATCGCATTCGTGATACTCGCACTCGGTGAGGGGATCGGTGTGATCGCCTACATCGTCTGCTGGATCGCTATTCCTGAGCGCCCGAAGGGAAAAGTCGCGGACACGACGCCACCGAAATCTGACCTTGTCAAGTTCCTGCCGGGACTCGCTCTTATACTGATCGGTGTGTTGTTTCTTTTCGACAACCTGTTTTTCTGGTTCGATTTCGACCACCTGTGGCCTCTGATAGTAATAGGCGCCGGACTGATGATGATTTTCTTCACACTCCAGAACAGAGGGGAGCGCAAAGAAAGTGAACGCGGGGAAAGTTAATTTCGGTCTGCTGCTGATTATTATTGGGCTTGCTGCTTTCGCTGTCAATGTCGATCTGATGGACTGGTATGTCTATCTCGATCTGCTCGATCTGTGGCCGGTCCTGCTCGTTGCGCTCGGCGTGCAGATGATCTTCCGACGGACTCCGATCCCGCAACTCGCCTATGTATCCAGTCTCTTAATCGCCGTAGTCGGTGGATATGTCCTGATGGATAATCTCGATATCGAGAATTCAGGCATGCGCGAACGCATTATCACCACGAGTCTGTCCGATCTTGACGATAGCGTTTCAAGGATGGTGTTCGACATAAATGTCGATGACTGTGATCTGACGATTGGCGGAACAGACTCTGAGATTGCCGAGTGCTGTTTCAGGAATTTCCTGACTAAACCGGACATCGAACTCGAAACGAGAACCGACCATGCTGTTCTGACCATAGGCGAAAGCCGTATTTCCGGGATCAACATTTTCGACCAGGAATACGCTTTGCCGGAATGGGATGTGAGACTCTACAGCATGCTGCCGGCAGAATTGAGACTCGACTGCAGGGATTCGGATCTCCGTCTCAACCTCGAAGATATTGAAATAAACAAACTGACAGCCAGGATTCCGCATTCCAGCATGAATGTCAGGTTTGGCAGCAAGTCGCCCGAAATCGACGCTTCCATGACCGTCAGCCGATCCGAGATTCGCATCAGGATACCGGAGGGCGCAGGCGTGGAAATTCTCGATGCGCGGAGTTTCAACGACTACTATGTCGGCGATCTGGACTTGACTGTCGACGGGGACAGACTATACACTGCCGGATTCGACTCTGCGTCGGTCAGGTTCAGTTTCGATTTCAGTGGAAATGCGAAGCTTCTCAGGTTACTCCACTACTGAACCGGAGTCGGTCACAATCCCGAATGGTCGATCCCTGAGATAAGGGCGATTACGCGTCTGTCCAGATTTCCTCGAACACGATGTTCCGTTTCGCAAGTTCATCGAAGAACTGTTCGGGTGGAACTGCGATCTCCTGCGGGACGGTGCCACGTGCGGTGATCCTGCCGTCGGCCTGCATCTGCGAAACTATGATCGCGGGAAACGCAGTCATCCTCATCATCGCGGTCAGACCGGTGCTGTCATCGAATAAGTCTACGAGCCTGTATTTCAGGCTCCTTCTGCGTCCATCGGTTTCGCCGATCAACTCGACCTGCACAAGCACGACGTCTTTGCCGCTCGACTGGAGCGATCTCTCCAGCAGCCTTCCAGTCATCTCCCTCGGAACGACACGGCATCCGCTGATTTCGATTTCGTCCGATGAGAAAAAACCGAGATCGAGAAAAGGTCTTATCTTATCGCAGTGTCCCGGGTACCTGATAGTTTTGTAGTCCAGGTTTCTGACTTTGCCGAGATATGTGCCGACGAGTGTCGATGTGCCTCCCGATGTCGTGAATGCTTCGAGTCTGTCGAACGGCTCAGGGAATGATAAGTCCTCGATTTCACTCAGCGGAGACAGCGTTACCACATCACCATCTCTGATAGCGCGCACCGGTTCGATATATTCATTGATCAGCCCTTCCACCGAGAATACGAGCATGTAACTAAGCGGCGGTCGCGGATCCTGTGGCAGGCCGCCTACGCGGAGATGAATGTCATCGATCCTGTCGAAACGCTTCTCGCCATGCGCGACGACGACCGAGACCATTCCCGGAGCGAGGCCGCAGTCGGGTATGATTGATACGCCCGCTTTCGCGGCATCGTCGGAGAGTGTCATCTGCTGATCGACAATTGAGTTATTACCACCGAGATCGCAGAAATGCGCGCCGAGTTCAATAGCCATCCGCGACAATTCGTAGTTGAATTTGTAATGGACTGCTCCGAGGATAGCGGCGGTTCCTTCGAGCTTGGATTTCAGTTCGTCGATTCGAGCAACATCCGCCTGAATAGGGATGATTCGTTCATCCTTGAATCTTGCCCTGAGTTCTTCAGCCGCATTGAAATCTATGTCGGCAGCTATGATTCTCTCAATCTTTTCGTTTCTCGTCAGGTCATAGACGGCCGCCTGACCCATCAATCCACAACCGAGTACCGCAAGTTGCATAATCACCTCCGGGATGCATGATCGAAAACCGCAATTATAGCACAACCGCGGACAAGAATCCAGAAGTAAAGAGCGGCATTGTGGGTTACGCGGAATCAGCCGACCGATGAATCTCTCTCCGGACGACTCAGGCTTCCCAGATAGATCGCGGCAAGCGCAATAAACGCACCGACACCCTCGATAGGTGCGGTTGGCCTTCCAAAGAATAGAACATCCCACACGAATGCCATCGCAGGTTGCAGAAGAAGAATCAGCCCTGCATTTGATGTTCGAACAAGCGGCAACCCTCGAGCGATCAGAACCCAACCGATCACCTGTCCGGCGAGACCATAACCGACGAGCGAGAAAAGGCTTTGAACATCTGGAATGCGGAAGCTCTCGCCTTCGACAAACCCGACAAGCCCAAGCGTCAACGCCGATGTCACTGATATCACGGCAACCGTAAGGAAGGACGATCCAAGCTTTGTTCCAGTTTGCAGTTTTCGGAAGACAATAAGATAGGATGCATAGGAAAGCGCTGTCAGCAATCCGAATATCACTCCCAACCTGTATCCGGAGGTCATGGCGCTGAAGTCGACACCGACAATCATCGCCAGACCGATGATCGCAAGCGATATGGATATGGCGAGCCTCCCTCCGATGCGCTCCCTGAGTATCACGACGCCAAAGGCCCCAAAAAAGAAGACCTGGAAGTTAGCGAGCATTGTCGAGAGTCCGGGCCCGATTCGATGGATACTCCTGTGCCAGAAGAACAGATCTGCCGCGAAGATAAGCCCACAAATGACACAGAGCATTGCCGCCCGCCGCGTAAACCACAGCTTTTCTCGTCTCGCCAGCACAATTGTCGCCAGGATCAATCCGCCGAACAGCATCCTGTAGAAGCCTGCGACTGTCGGTCCGACATGCGCGAGCTTGACAAAAACCGCCGAGAAGCTGATCATGACGGCTCCGGCGACCAGGTAGAGTATCCCTCTCTGCGAGTTTGTCACGTATCACTTCCGTTCAATATAGGCATGCTGCAAAACCTCATGTCGGGCACGAGCCTGAGATGTCGTCATCGCGAGGAGCGGAGCGACGCTCCATGTGCGCGCAGGGGCTATGCCCCTGCGCATCGTCGAGGCACAGCCTCGACGCGCACGCGTGGGTGAGCCACCAAGCATACTGTAGGCGGCAGATGTCCTCGCAAGTCCTGAGTCTCGAAGGGTCTGCCCCTCTTGTACTAACATCGGCAGATGTGGAGAGGCTGTCCCATAAGGTAGTTTCGACGGGTCTTGGCGACGACGGAGTCGTCGGTGTGACCTGGCGATCTTCTGCAAGCTGTTGCCAGACATTGCTTCCATTTGCCGGCAGTTCACACGTCCGCCTTCGGCGGACGCAAGAACAGCCGGAACGGATGCTTTTAGGACAACCTCCGGACATCTGCCGAGCACTGAGCATCTGCGCTCTTACAGCCACGTCTCAGTCAGGATAATGCGATGTGGATTCATTGTCATACAAAAAGCCGTATCGAACGTAGATAATGTTGATATGAGCAGGTCAATTCAATATTGACAACCATAGCGGTGCGGGTTTTCTTAGCTGCGAAAGAATCAGCGAAAGGAGGAAAATTTGAAGAGGCTGATTATTCTGTGCACACTGGGGTTTGTTCTCGCTCTGTCGATATCTGATGCTCATGCCATCAAACTTGGTGGAGGTGGGTTTGTCGGTATGAACATGCCGGTCGGGATGGAAGACGTCACCATGAGTTCAATGTATGGCATCAAGGCCAGGATTATTCTCATGCCCGCGATCGGTATCGAGCCTAACTTCATCATCGCGAATTACGGCGATGGAGAAGCCGAAGTCTACGGTGTGACTATGGCGAGAGACGGCGGTGACATAAGTGCATTCGGCGTCGACGCCGTGATCGGCGGAATTCAGGGAAACCCGGGACTTTCGGTCTATGGTATCCTCGGGCTTGGGTCCGCCAAATGGTCGAGGGAAGGCCTCGAAGATATCTCCAGGATGAACTGGCGCTTAGGGCTGGGGCTGGAGTATGGTTTCACGGAGATGATTTCGCTCGATATCAGAAGCACGGCGCAGATCATCCCCAATGAAGACGGGACTTATAAGAACATCGGTGTGACCGCCGGCGTGAACTTCTACTTTGGCGAGATGGGGGGTATATAGTTATGAAAAAGATGCTGAAATATCTCCCGCTGTTGCTACTCGTTTTGTTTGTCGGATGCAATATCATTACCGGCAACAAGCTGATCGTGATCGAACTTGGCGACGCAACCGTTGAGGGTACGAGCAGTGGTTTCGAGAAATGGCGCGTCAGCAAAGATGACCCGAAGAATGGAACATGGAAAGACCATGCTGAGGATATCAAGCATGTAGTCGATCTCGGATTCGCCGTTCAGATCAAGAATGATGCCAATGTAGTGGCTACTGCGAAGTTCTACGTATCCGAGGACAGCACTCTGAGTACTGTGACGGAAGTAGACAGTCTGGCTACGCTGGTGCTCAGCGGCATTTCGGTCGCCGCAAACTCAACGAAGATCATCAAGTGGCAGGATTCGTACGATTACCTTCACAATTTCGACACGCTCAAGGAATTGATCCTCAAGGGTAAGTTCTGGTTATACGCGACTGCGGTCGGCTCACCGGTCGACGTTACTTTCCACAACACGGCGGTGATCCTGACCATCAACGCAAAGCCGTAGAGTTTTCTGACGACATATTCTGATAAAAGCCCTCTGATACTACAGGGGGCTTCTCTTATGTTACCTCACATAATCTACCGGAACATATGGCCCGATTCGGAGTTGCAAATCTGATGTTGCCGCTGTTGGACTTGACATCGAGATTCGATGCGGTTAGCTTCAGGCGACCTGAGTTCGACAGGCGATGATTCATCAGAAAGGACGATTGTCAGATGGGTGACCGATATGACGTAGCAGTTCTTGGTGGCGGACCAGGCGGATATGTGGCAGCCATTCGTGCCGCACAACTCGGAGCAAGAGTAGCGTGCATCGAAAAGGAACGACTCGGTGGAGTCTGTCTCAACTGGGGATGTATCCCGACAAAAGCGATGATCGCTACGGCTTCGTTGTACAGGAAAATCCTCGATGCCGAGAAATTCGGGATCAAAGTCGGAGGTCCTGTCAGCGTTGATCTCAACGCAGTCCTGGCCAGGAAAAACAAGATCGTCGATGGTCTCGTTAAGGGCGTCGAATTCCTGTTCAAGCATCACAACATAGACTTGCTCAATGGACGCGGCAGACTTACGTCTGAACACGAGATCGAAATCGAGAAAGAAGGCGGCACCGAGTCGATCGAAGCCGAGAATATTATCGTTGCGACAGGATCGAGTCCGCTGAACATCCCGGTCTTTCCATTCGACGGAGAGGGAATCATATCATCGAATGAGATGGTGACAATGACTGAGATACCGTCGTCGCTGCTGATAATCGGCGCCGGCGTCATCGGATGTGAGTTCGCTTTCCTGATGTCGCGACTCGGATGCAGAGTCGAGATGGTGGAGATGCTCTCCCACGCCCTGCCGCTCGAAGACGAAGATGTCTCGAAACTGATAGAGCGCGAACTGAAGAAATCGAAGATCAAACCGCATCTCGGTAAGAGAGTCGCAAAAGTAGAGCGAGCCGATGATGGCGGCATGGTCGCGACCATCGAGGGAGCCACCGAGATCAGAACCGACAAAGTGCTCGTATCAATTGGTCGATCGTTCAACACGAAGGATATCGGCCTGATGGAGGTCGGCGTCGAGTTGAACGAGAACGGATCGATCAGAGTTGACGAGTACATGAGGACGAATATCGAGAGTATTTACGCCATCGGTGACGCCGCCGGCAAGTATCTGCTGGCATACACGGCCTCAGCCGAAGGCTGCATCGCCGCGGCCAATTGCGTTGGTCAGAATCGTAAGATCGACTACGCCGGCGTTCCAAATGCTATTTTCACCACTCCGGAAGTCGGTACTGTCGGACTGCGAGAGAGTCAGGCGCGGAAAGCCGGATACAATGTGAAAGTGGGACGATTCAGATTCATCGCTCTCGGCAAAGCGCAAGCCGAGAATGAGATCGAAGGCGAGGTCAAGATCGTCGCCGATGCCGATACCGACAGGATTCTCGGTGTCCATATTGTTGGGGCGCATGCGACCGACCTGATCCACGAGAGCGCGCTTGCTGTGAGATATGGGTTGACGGTCGAGCAACTCGGTGATGCCTTCCATGCCCATCCCGTTATGGCCGAGGCAGTACTCGAAGCGGCCCATGATGTTCACGGTCTTTCGATTCACACTCTCAAATCCGGGAAGTAGTGGAATCCGGATCGATGCGCCGAAATCAAAGCAGCGGATTCTGCGGCGGTATTTACGCATATCCTGCGTCAGTATATGATAGTGTGCGACAATAGATTATAGCTGACACATGCTCTGTTGCGCACCTGTCCGCAGCGCAGCGACTGCGGACAGGCCCACTCGAATCACCAGACAGATTGATCGATTACCGGGCCTATCCTGCTGCGAAACAACACATAAGAGGCCGAGTCATGTGCGGCAGCCCAATTCGGCACAGGTTTTGATACTCTTAATGGTTGTCAGTTACTCTAAGTACTTGATTTGGCGGTGAAGGGTACTTTGAGGAGGGGATGTGAGGAGTTCCTTCGGAGACGAAGGAACTCCTTCTAATTTTCTATGAGACAGGTAAGCCTGCTGATTGTCAAGAGATTATTGCCCGTACAGCTCTCCAAACTTCGATTTCAGATAGTCCATCATCGGTTTGTGTGACAGGGGTTTTCCAGTGACACGTTCACATAGCCCCTCCGCCGAGTATCTTCGTCCGTGACAGTGTATGTTATCGTTGAGCCATTTCTTGAGTCCGGCGAATTCGCCATTCCTGAAGCTGTCCTGCATGTCAGGCATAGCTTCTCCGGCTGTGGCGAAGAATTGCGACGCATAGAGATTACCCAGTGCATACGTGGCAAAATACCCGAACAAGCCTGCGCTCCAGTGGATATCCTGCAGGCAGCCCTCGGCATCGTCCTTCGGTGTGATTCCAAAGAATTCCTTGAATTTGTCATTCCAGACTGATGGAAGGTCTTCGGGTTTGATCTCTCCACGGAACAGATCGCGCTCGATCTCGAATCTCAGGAGAATATGCAGATTGTATGTCACCTCGTCAGCCTCGACCCTGATGAACGACGGCTGTACATTGTTAATCGCGAAGAAGAAATCATCGAATGCCACGCCCTTAAGCGATGGGAATTTCGCAATCGCTTTCGGATAGAAATGCTCCCAGAAAGGTCTGCTTCGCCCAACAAGGTTCTCCCACATTCTCGATTGAGACTCGTGAATGCCAAGCGAAATGGGATGCCCGAGCGGAGTGCCGAAGTGTTCATCCAGGAGTCCCTGCTGATAGATGCCATGACCAGCTTCGTGCATGATACCGAACAGCGCCTGCCCGAGATGCTTAAGATTGAAACGAGTGGTGATCCTGACATCGCCGGGACCGATTGTCGTGCAGAACGGATGCGTCGTGACATCAAGACGACCAATGTTGAAATCGAAGCCGATAGCCGCGGCAGCTTCCCTGCCGAATTCCTCCTGAAGGCTCTCCGGAAAATCGTTCTCGATGATCGACATGTTCGGACGATTGCCCGAGTCTACGATCGATCTCACGAGAGGCACGAGTTCCGCGCGAAGTTTCGCGAAGACTTCGGAGATCGACTCAACGGTCGCGTACGGTTCATAGTCATCGATCAGTGCATCGTATGGCTCGGTATCATACCCGTATGCTTCGGCCTGGCGCTTTTTCAGATCGATGACTTCCTTGAGCTTCGGCTCGAACATTGAAAAATCGGATTTCTCTCTCGCCTCAGCCCAAATGCCCTGAGCCAGCGACGTTACTCTTGCGATCTCTTCAACGAGTTCCTTCGGAAGTTTGACCTGCTTGTCGTATTCGCGGCGGATCTC
>CBDUQR010000035.1:0-29591 GCA_965369655.1 uncultured bacterium
CAATACCCTTCGTGCCTTGTCGAATTCATGTCTGATCTCATAAGTAGAAATGAGAGTGTTCTTAGCGGATAGGTTCTCGGGAAACCGTTCAAGAATCTCGTTCCCGATTTTCTCTGCCTCATCGAGCCGAGATAATCGATAATATATGGAGAGCAGGTCAAGCATGGGACCCGGAGGCTTTGGATTCGCTTCCTTGGCTCGAATGGCATACTCCACAGCTTTGTCATAGTCCTTCAAACCTATATATATCTCCGAATACCAGCTCAGTGCTGGATAGTAATTCGGATCGATCATCATGACAGTGTCAAGTTGAGCGAGCGCGGCCTGAGGATCCCTCTTCAGCACATTGAGCATCAGAGCGTAATAACCGCGAGTCTCTTTGTCGTCCGGGTAGTTTGTCAGATAGGAACGCGTTTTCGCAAATGCATCATCGAATTCGGACCTCAGCCAGATATCGCTGTAAATATCGAGAAGCGTTCTCTCTCTGACCGGCAGTTTGTGCGCATACTCGCCTGCCTCCACGAAATAGCGTGTAGCCTCCTGGTTGCGCCCCTGAAATGTATGTGCCATGCCGATACGCATATACGGCAGAGCGAATGTGTTGTCTATCTCAATCGCTTTCTCAAAATGCTCAATAGCCTTATCCATATCCAGCCCGAATTGATCCATACCGAGAATATAGTATTTGTAAGCTTCGGGTGACGACGATGTAATATCGGCAACTTCCATGTTGTCCGCCATCATGTCACTGATATTCAAAGACATCGCTATTTTCTGCGTAAGGCTGTCGACCAATACGAACGGGTCTTTGCCGACAACTTTTTCACCCAGCAGAATTTTGCCCGTTTCAGAGTCCTCCATCCGGGCATCAATTCTGATCAGATCGCCGAGCTTGTAGAATGAACCTGACAGCACTCTCGATGCGCCTATTGACCTTGCAGCCTCGACGCACGCCTGATGATTCAGCATACCGCTGACTGGTTTGTCCTTATTTTCGAGACAATCCATGACGCGGGTTCGACTGATCAGATTGATAGACCCGCTCTGGGCGAGGTCGGTCAGAAGAATTTCCGGCAGGCCTGCCATCAGCCAATCGAGACTCTCGTCGCCGGTCTTGTTCTCGAATCCGAGAATTGCAAGAGCGTTCTCACTCGCCTGCAATCCCGAGGATGGGCTGTCTCCAGAATCGTTGAGAGCCATATAGGCAGCCAGAATCAAAGCCGCAACAGCTACTGCTCCAAAGAATAATCTATATCTGGGTATACGTGTCTTGTGCCCGAGCGCAGCCGCATCAGTAATGATCGAACTCGAATCCGAAATCGAACTCTCGAACTGACGCCTGAGACTTCGCAAATCGACAACGAGGTCTCTCGTATCCTGATAGCGATCGCCAGGATCCTTCTGAAGACATTTGTCCACAATCCTCTCAAGTTCAGCCGGTACAGCTTCGTTCTTTCTCCGCAATGGCTCCTGTCTTGCCTCCAGAATCTTCGCGAGCGTGGAGACACGATCCTGTCCATCAAACGGGAACTCTCCCGAGAACATCTTGTACAGCATGATTCCAAACGAGAAGATGTCCGATCTGCCATCCACGGTTCCACCGCGCGCCTGCTCAGGTGACATATAAGTCACCGTGCCGATTATTTTTCCTTCCTGAGTCAGCTCTTTCGAGACAGTCTGGGTGCTCGCCTGATCATCGGATGAGACCGCCGAGACAACCGGCTTGGCCAGACCGAAATCGAGTATCTTGGGATCGCCATGCTCGTCGATCTTGATGTTGTCAGTCTTGATATCCCGGTGAACAATGCCGATCTTGTGCGCGGCTGCAAGACCGGATGCGATCTTCTCCGCGATTCGGAGAATATCCTTCAAGTTCGGTGCCCTGTCGCGGAGATAATCCGACAGCGAACTGCCCTTGATATACTCCATGACGATGTAGCTGATTTCTTTCCCTGAGCTCTTTTCGGCCGCACGGCCAATGTCGTAGATCGACATGACATTGGAATGCGATATTCCTGCGGCAGTCTTTGCCTCCCGGCTGAAACGCTCCAGTCTTTCGCTGCTGTCGAAGTACTCCGACAGTAGAATCTTCAAGGCAACTTGTCTGTTGAGTTTTAGGTCTTCGGCCAGGTACACCTCTCCCATGCCGCCTTCGCCCAACTTGCGAACAATCTTGAAATGTGAAAATTCCTGACCAGCCTGCAACATCATGAACTCACTTTCTTGAGAACCAGCATAGTAATATCATCCGACTGCGGAGCATCGCCGACAAAATCGCTTATATCCTTCATAATACAATCTACTATCTCACCTGGATTGAGGCGTCTCGATTCTTTCAATAAGCGCTCGAGTCTTTCCTCGCCATACTGATCAACTGCACCTTCGTCGTCGTCGTTCGATTCAAACTGCTGCGCCTCAGTTACGCCGTCAGTGAAGATATATAGCAGGTCCTCATCTGCAAGGTCAAGTTTTCCTTCGGTCCAGTCTCCGAAATCGAAGGCTCCGATCATGAATCCGGTTGCATCGAGATGCTCGATGCGTCCGTCAGATCTCACGACAACTGGAGGATTGTGCCCTGCGTTTACATAAGTGATCCGCCCGCTGTTGCTATCGGCAATCCCAATGAACAGTGTCGCAAAATCACCCATCTGGCTGTACTTGTTCATTTGAAGCGAGACACGAGAAACAGCCCTGCAGAGATCGAAATCCTCAAATTCGTAGAGAATCCTGAATGACGCCAGAATGTTCGACATCAATAACGCCGCACCCATTCCCTTGCCGCTCACGTCGGCAACACAGAAAAGCAGCCTTCCATCCGGCAGGGTGCAGAGGTCGTACAGATCACCACCGACGGATCGGGACTGCTCCTGAAACGCCATGATCTCGTAGCCCGGATGCTCCGGCGGGTCGGTCACGAGCAGGCCCTTCTGGATGGATGAAGCTCGCCTCAACTCCGCTTCGATCACCTGTTTCTCCTGCCTCTCGTTCATGAGTTCATAGTTGAGCAATCTCGAAGCTATCAGGTTGCCGAAGGTCGCAAGTACCCTGAGATGTTCATCGTCGTAGCGATGCGCGGGGCTGGTCGTATCGGCATACAGGATTCCGAGTACACGCCCCTCATCGAACAACGGCACAGCGACTGCCGATTTAAGTTCGGACATGATGATCGACTTCTGCTCGGCAAATCTCGGATCGGTGAGCGGATCACAGATCAGAATAGCGTTCTTGTTCGTAATGATCTCGTTGACGATCGTGCGGGACAACGTAAATGCGCCCGGGTCCTTGCCGTGCGGCAGAAGCGCAGCATCGGTATAGATTTCGCTCTGATCCTCTGCAACGGAAAGCACAGCCAGCCTCTCTGCCGGTATGACCCTGGCGATCAGGCCAAGAGATCGCTCAAGCATAATCTCTTTTGGCTCCGGCAGAGAGAGCAGCTTGGCCATCTCAAACAGCGTCGACACAAGCTCAGGCCTCTCGGTAGCCTTCGTCGGGAGAGGTTGCAGCGCCTCGTTGATAGAGAGAAAAACTGAATTACCAAGATCTTTGTCGGCCAATCGGGTTGTTGTCGGAACAGGCGAAGCATCGCTGCTCTTCTTATCCTGATGAGTAAGCTTGAACTCGGCCTGGCCGAACATGATCTTGTCGCCCTCTTTCACGGAAACTGAACCAGTGATCATCTCTCCATTTACGAGCGTCCCGTTTTTGCTGCCGTTGTCCGCAATGTGAATGCCGCCTGCGTCTACCACGATCTCAGCGTGATTCTTCGACACGGTCTTGTCCTGAATGGCAAAATCGCATGCTGATTTGCCGGAAGTAATCTTGCGACCTACGATGTATTTCCCCGGCTTCAACTCCCAGGAGTAAAAGCGCTTCCCATCTGTTCCGACAAGCTTTAACATATGCTTAATAGGCCCATTTTTACCGCACCTAATAGAAGCGAATCGGCAGATGTTTCATCTATGCCACTGCAGATTCGACAGCTCCTGATACTCCGGCTGCGATCCATTTATAACACAGATCGCACTCGCAGTCAACATGATAACTATCAGCGAAGTAGCGCAGGAGTGCCCCACTCCTGCGGAGTCAGTAGGGCATCGCCCACTTGGGGCGTGACACATGAGGTATCAAGCTCCAAGTGAGCTTGACCTACAGGACATAAGATCGACAGGTGTCGGGGACACCTTCCCTACAATACTGCGAATTGCACTGAATTGAGCTCAAAAAGAGAGAGCCCGCGAAAATTCGCAGGCTCTCTTCTCGTTTATGAGTTCACGAGTATTAGTCGTGGCATGGGAATGGTCCACCTGCGAAGATGAACGAGATCAGGTAAACCACGTCGTCAATATCAGCGTTGTCTGAGCAGTCACAGTCAGCAATCAGTACCGGACCAGGAAGCATTTCACCACCGAAAATGAACTCAATCGTCTTGACTACATCGTCGATGTCGATGTTGCCTGATGCGTCAACATCACCATGAAGAACAACAACATCCGGCGGGAGAATCCATGCCTTAGGATTGGCCGGATTCTTGCCGATCACGGTGATGGCTCCACCACCTGTGAACGTTGTAGCATCATCGAAGTCACCAGCCACCGAGAAGGTCCTGGGAACCGAACCAATCGGAGCGCCATAACCTACAAGTACGGGAGCAATCGGGACTTCAAGATTGACAACTCCGCCACCCTGTCCGAGGATATCGGCTGGGACGCCATTGACCTCAGCATAGGTAACTGTACCGGTTGTCGTCACGTCAACATACGCCATAATCGGAGTGAAAGCGAACATGTAATACATATACGCAGGATCAGGTGCGAACGTTGCCGCGAGACCGTCCAGAACAGTCAGCGTGACTTCAATACTGCCATTGCCACCATTCGAAGTAATCTCGATAGAAGCTGTATAGACGCCAGGTGCAAGACCGGCTGCATTCCAGCTAACATTCAGATCCTCAGTAGCTTTGCTACCAGGAATCGTACCACCAAGCGGCATAACCGTCAGCCAGCTCGTCGTCGGATCATACTCTTCGATATCGAAATTACCGGAGACATCATGAGGCGGGTCGCCATAGTCATCACCAGAGATTGTGAAATCACAAGTGATCGGACCGCTGAAGCTGCCGTCGAACGTCAGATTCATCGTGGTATAAGCTATCTCAGTCGAGTAGATGTTGCCATAACCACCGTTATGGTCAAACCATGTCACCATCACGCCGTCACCGATTGTATTATCTGTTTCCAGATAGTGAGATGGGTCCGTAGCCACGATAAAGTCAGTTGACGTAATAACCGTGATGCCTGTCGGGAATGTGATCGTAGCTTCATCAAGCCACTCGGCATCCGAACTGGCGTTCCCCAACTCAAACTCGATATCCATCGTCGAGCCGGCAATATAATCGTCGAGTGCTATTATGTATGCACCGTCGATTTCCTTGCTCTTGGCATAGCTGACTAAAACGGTGTAAACCAGATCAGCGCCACCAGTGTTCTCAAGAGTCAGGATGTCGTCACCGAAGTCACCGGTGAAGTTCGCCGTGAAGTCGAACTGCGAAGGCGTGTAAGCCAGCACTGGCGGATCCGCACCCGCAACGATCGTCAGATCGAAGTCCGGGAGGCAGCTCGGGCTCGGCCACGTATCGACCATGATGTAGTAGACACCAGCAGCGAGAGTAACGTCCTCGAGAACTCTCGGATCACCGCTCGAACCGGTCTGATAGTCGATGCAGTCAGCATCCGGCGGGCAGTTGTCGTCTATGCAGACGCCTGACCAGGTGGAACCCTTCGGATCCATCGTGATCGTCACGACCGAATTCGCGGTCACATCTATCTGGTAGATGATGTCCTCACCACCGTCATAGGAACCGAGGCAGGTGGAACTATAGTCATTACCTCTGCCACAGTTGGTCTGACCAAGATCCGCGTACGGCAGATCAGTCGGCACCTTGACTACAATGGGATCAGTGCAGTCATCACCCGGAGTCGGACCGGCAGCAGCTGTGATCTCAAGATCAAAGTCAGGAATGCAGTCCGGGGACGGCCAGGTGTCGACCATGATGTAGTAAGTGCCTGGATCGAGATGCAGGTCAAACATGGTGTAAGCACCGCTGCCGCTGTTAGTTGCCTCCGCATAACAAGTAGTCGGATCGAGGGGGCAACTGTAATCAACGGCAAAACCAGTATAGGTCGTACCCTTAGGATCGAGCTTGATATCGACATCAACAGCGGAAGTCACAGTGACCTCATAGATGATGTCTTCACCACCGTCATAGTAGCCGAGGCAGGTGCCGCTATAGAAGTCGGATCTGCCGCAGGTGTAGTTGGTGTTCAAGTAGTCGAGATCAGCAGGCAGAGTGATCTGAAGCGGATCGTCGCAGTTGTCACCCGGCCCAGGCGGCGGGCACTCCAGAATGTCGAGCATGAACGCGAATTCAGCCTCGATTCCGTTGCATTCCGCGTCACCCATAAATACCGGGTAGTAATAGGTCGCAGGACCCGGCAGCCCGTCGAAGTGAGTAATCGGCTGGCTGGACGGAGCCGGTGGGCAGTCGACCCACTCGTTCGAGCTATAGAGAATGTAGTTCGGACAGTCATCGCACTGCGCATACACAACCACACCCAAACACTCAACATTATGGACGGTTGGCACATCGCAGTAGTCCATAGTCACGTTGTTGCATACGTACGGCGCATCGAATTTGTACCACACAGCATTCCAGTCCAGAACACCCGGGCAGTCGATGGTAGCACCAAAAGTGTTGCCTTCGACCAGTGTCGGATACGGACCGGGAACATCGTAGGCGCCGATGCAATCGTCGTTGCCCTCAGGGATCGGGCAAGGATCGTCCGTGCAATTCAAGTTCGCATCCCAGTCACCACCGAGCGCATCGCACTCAAGCTCAGTGATGTCGTCGCAATTCGGAGCATACGGATCGCCATAGCAGCAACGACCAATTGGAAGCTCTTCGTCATCGATCTGGATAGCGTCAATATTCCACTGAGCGCCATCGTAACCGACGTATACGAATGCAATCTTGCAGTCGCTGAAGCCTTCAGCCATGCTCAATGAAACGACAGCCTCATACCATGTCCAGTTAGTCCATGTCTCAGTAGGCTCAGTCCAGATATCTGTCCAGTCAGTGCCGCCATTCGTGGAGACCTTAACGATCAGATCGCAGTTATCGTAAGGATCGACTCCCCAGTAGTAGCTTCCATTCCACCAGAATGTAAGCTTGAGGTTTGCTTTGCCTGAGAAATCCATGCTCGGGCTGATCAGCCACTCATCCTGTGGGCCTGTGTAAGTTTCATCATACAGGCACGTGGCATTGTATACACCCTCATAGGGGCTGTACGTGGCGATCTCCCAGGTATAGGCATTGTTGACAACGGCAGTCCAGTTCGGAGGCGGGACTGTGCCGTCTTCAAAACCTTCCCAAAGATACACATCCTCAGGGCTGTAGGCTGGGTAACCTGCTGCCTGCTTAGGATTGATTTTCAGATCGATGTCGTAGTTGATCGCTTTGCTGACAGTCTGGGTCAGCTTGAACTCGATATCCTCGGGATGAGGAATAATCTCTCCGAGGGCAAGCGCAAACAGGGCCACCAGAAAGGCTAGGGCAATCACGGCTTGTAAAGCCTTTTTCGTTGTTGACATTTACTCTCCCTCCAATGCAAAGATTAGGGGTTACTCAACAGTGTCTTGATTCGGCAACAATATCCCCCACAGATATTGGCCTTTAAGAGCAAATCTTCGACAGTCTCCCTCCCTCCTGACATTTTTTGTCCGTCCATGTATGTTTGCTTCAGGTTACCATTCTGTATGATTTGAATAGACAGTGCTGACACCATCAGATAATATTCAAGCTGAATGATACCTACAACAGATCAGACTGTTACGTAGAAAATTTTTTGTACTTTGACAGTACAATAGGTTGGCGTACCTATGTTCCGACTCTATTATATGTGTTATCCACCGATGTGTCAAGCTGTTTGTCAGTAATAATTCACTTTTAATTAGTAAGTGGATCGTATTGATCTTGGTTTATGCGCAGATGTTTGTATGGAACCATCAAACAAATCCAGATGTTAACCGTTAACTACAGACTTGACAAGATCGGTCTAAGTGTTATATAGGTCGGAGCCTTAATTGGGCGTCGGTATACTCGTCTGAAAGGAGACAACATCATGGAAAATACAGCAGGTCTGAACAACAAAACTCGGCATGTCGCCGGATCGATCGGGTTCTCGAATATGTCTGACGCAAATGTGCTCTCAGCGGAAGAGACATTCGGAGCAAACCACTACAGGAGACTCCAGACTGTAATTCGCAGGACCGAGGGCGCATGGCTCTATAAGGCCGACGGTCAGAAAATTCTGGACTGCCTTGCAGCATATTCGGCCGCAAGTCCGGGACACCATCACCCGAAGATTGTGGCCGCTGTGGTCAATGCTCTCCAGAATGGATTCGGGTCGGTGATATCGAATGTAGTCTACACCGATATTCTCGCCGAATTCCTGAAAAAGACCGCGACGCTGTTTCCACAACTCGCACCGAGATTCGGCGACTGCGGGAACAAAGTCTTGCCGAAAAATGGAGGAGTCGAGTCAGTCGAGACCGCAATCAAGCTCGCTCGCTATTTTGGATACAAACACAAAGGCATCCCGGATGGCAAGCAGGAGATCATCGTTTTTGGAAACAATTTCCACGGCAGGATGATCACGGTCGTGTCATTTTCGACGTCCGACAAATACAAAATCGGATTTGGACCGCTGACTCCCGGATTCCCGGTAGCCAATTTCGGGGATCTCGGACAGGTCGAGTCGCTGATCAATAAGAACACCTGCGGCATTCTCGTGGAGCCGATGCAGGGTGAAGGCGGCATGTACCCGGCTCCTCCCGGATTCCTCAAGAGTCTCCGCGAACTCGCAGATAAGAACGACCTCCTGCTCATGTTCGACGAAATCCAGGTCGGACTCGGCAGGACCGGCAAGATGTTCTGCTTCGAGCATGAGAACGTGATTCCGGATGCTGTGATTCTCGGTAAGGCGATTTCAGGTGGACTGGTTCCGCTGTCTGTTCTCGTGACAAGCCGTGAATTGATGGACATGGTCTTCACACTCGGCTCCGACGGCTCGACATACGGCGGCTATCCGCTCGCATGCGCTGCCGGTGTTGCGGCTCTCGATGTCATCGTTGGGGAAAAACTCCCGCAACGATCAGCTAAGACCGGCAGGGTGCTCAAAGAGAAGATACTGGACATAGCATCCCGGTCGAAGCATGTCAAAGAGGTTCGCGGAACTGGCCTGTTTATCGGGATCGAGGTCAATAATGGAGACGCAATGATGTTCTGCCGGAAGCTCCTCGATATGAACATGCTGGCAAACGACAGCCACGGCCACACGATCAGAATCAGCCCGCCGCTGATTATCGATGACAGCGAAATCGAATACATCTGCGAGAGACTCGAAAAGGTTCTTGTCAACTGATATCGATCATGTATATGATTCTGAAAGCCCGTTCCGATTGGGGCGGGCTTTTTCATGTCGGAACCAAAGGATTTCTTCTCGGAATACCGTGGGGGGGGGGGGGAGGTGTGGCATGTTGGCAGCCGACCAAGCGAAAAGCAACCACCCAAAAGCAAAGAAATCTGGATCGAATCGAAACTGGCGGTACAGCCGCAGGAGTGAAATCTCTTATTGCTGAGTGCTCATCTTTTCTCGAATGTGACAGTGATTGATGGTGGACATTCGATGTTGTCCCAGTCGGTGTCAATGTATTGCCACTCATCCCAATACCAGCCTCCGGCAACCCATCTTCCGAACATGTCTATGTACGTTATATGTTCTTCTACAACCGGACCATCGACCCGAAATGTAATAATGAAATCCTCTTCGTTGATCTCATGTAATTCAATATTCTCTGCAGAGACGGTAGATAGTTCTTCCCATTTGTCTTCGGAGGGTCCAGGTTGAGGAAAAACATCTACTTGGTAATAATAACAGTACAAACTATCTATCATGCTTCCGTCGGGCGAAATCAATCCCTTACACACAAACCCGGAAAAAGGATTGCTGGTTATAAATTGATAACCTCCTGAAAGAGAATCTATAGACCATTGTACATTACCACGTTTCCAGGTGACGCTGTCGCACTCGGTCTCGGCCGCAAATATCATCTGACCTCCATAGACTACTTCTACATAGTTCATCAGAGCCAATAATTCGAAAATTTCCGGATCCTCTCTTACAAGGATATGTTCCTCATTGCTTTGTTTCCCACGTGTAGTAAGATATACAGAGGCGCCAGAGGCATTTGATGGTATAATAGCTGTTGTTACACTATCAGACCAGGAGAGTATCTCCGATTCAATATCATCGATAATTATGCGACTACTTTCAGGATCATAGTCACGGAACCCGGTACCACTAATAGTCACAGTATCACCGGGTACACACCAAAAAGGGTAGACTTCGTCTAAATGAAAAACGTCAATTGGCAAACTATTTGTTCGATTCGGCCCGTAGATGATTTTTATATATCCTGATCTAGCGTTTTCAGGCACTGTAGCAATTACCATAGTGTCTGAAAAGTAATCCGCCATCACTTTTATGCCCCCAATACTCACATTTCTGTTTTGACCACCAAGATGTCTACCTCTAATTGTGATCTCATCTCCATAAGCAACCCACTCAGGTGTAACCTGCTCAATGTACATTACCCAAAATGGCATTGACAGGGCTTCGACTCCATTAAAAATCAGCCTCATATTCCCTTCAAGAACTTCAACAGGAAGCTCTGTCACTATCTTCCGACGATCCCAATCGTTGATCGTACCGACCACATCCTCAAACAGAACCATATTGTCGCCCTGACTCTCACCGAATCCCCCCCCTCTGATCTCAATCCAGTATCCAGGAGTACCCCATGGATTAGTCACACTACGTATACCAAAGATTTCAAAGAAACCAGCGTTTACGGCTCTATCTCCTATTCTCACTATTAGATCACCAGGTATGGCAGTACCAGGAACTGTGGCTTCCAGTAATGTATCCGACCAGTAAACTATGTCTCCATCGATCCAACGTAGACAAGGATGATCGAATGTGACAGCACCTGGCACAGCAACGTCGCCAAAACCACTCCCTCTGATTGCAATAGTATCACCACAACAACCTGAATCCGGGACAACCTCAGTTATCTGTAATGGACCAAATGTTATGAAACCAGTTACACTTTGGACTATGCCATTGACTTCTATTGATATTGTGTCAGAAGATACGTTCTCTGGAATGATACATTTTATCAGAGTTGGTCCCCAAGACGAAATTTGCATAGGCTGAGATCCAATGCGGACCTGACTGCCAAATTGATTACTCCCAAATCCATACCCAACAATATTGATTAAATCACCAGGCTCTCCAATCATAGGGGAAATTCTTTTGAGATAGTAGACATCAAAAACTTTCTCATTACTAAAGATATCTCCTTTTTTAATAAAGACATGACCTGTTATTGCATTTGATGGAACCTCGAATACAATTAGGGTATCGAACCAACTAATAATATTTATAACTTCAAAAGATCCAAACCTGAGTATGCTCGATCCTCGTGTTGTTCCAAAAAAGATACCGTGTAGTTCAACTTCAGTACCTCTGGGTCCCCATTCGGGGATCATCTGTATGATATTTGGCTCTCCAGTGCCAACCACGAAATAGTAAGGATCACTTGCTGTGTTATTTACTGTCACAACAATCGGACCCGATGAGATTCCATCAGGTATCACTATCTCGATGCGATTGTTGTTCCACGCAACCACCTCGGCAGAAACATTGTCCGCAGTTACGGTGCTTGCACTCTGTGTGCCACCGAATCCTTCTCCAAGGATCGCAATAGTATCTCCGATCTCAGCATAACCCGGCACGAGTTCCTGAACTCTGAATATTACAAAGTGAATGCCGTTGCTTGTTGAATCATCTACGGTGATGGTCACGTCACCCGACGTCGCATCTTCCGGGACTTGTGTTCTAATCAGTGTATCAGACCAATAAGAAACATCAGCTTCAACCTCTCCAAACTTGAGGGTACTCAATCCTTGCAGATCACGAAACCAAATACCTGAGATATCAACACTAGTAGCCCATGGTCCCCAAGTTGGGTTTATACTGGCAATCTCAGGGGCTTCACAATAGGATAACAATGATGCAGGATTGCTTTCGACTTCATGTACTGTGACGAGTACTGTCCCAGATGCTTCCTCAAGAGGATTTTCTATATCTATCCGATTATTACTCCAGGACACAATCTCAGCAGACAAGCCACCAACAGTTACCATTCCATCCAATTGTGACGAGCCAAATCCCTCTCCGATAATGCTAACTGTCTCACCTGTAATTGCACATGTTGGATCTATACCATGTAACCTAAAAACCTCGAAGTGAATACCTTCAGATGTTTGCCCTGCAATGGTAACTGTTACATTTCCTGATGATGCACCTTCTGGAACTTCAGTTCTAATTAGGGTATCTGACCATTGGATTATTGGAGCTTGTATCTCACCGAGCAATATAATGCTCGACCCAGGCGTATAGCCTAACCGTTGTCCTGAAATACTGACACCAGTTCCCCACGGTCCCCAATCAGGCTCGATCCCTGAGACATATGCAAGACCTGTGATTGCAAGATGCTGCCATGAACTGACATGACCACTAGCAGTTAACATGACTTCACCAGACTCGGACCCTTCAGGGATAATTGCGATTATCAGCGTGTAGTACCACGACACAACATGGGCATTCATTCCACCGATCATCACCGTATTCGAATTCTGGCTTCCTCCGAATCCAAGGCCGTGGATTCGGATCGTATCACCAACAAAGGCATATTCAGGCTCGACTGATGTTATGCCGAACACAGAGAATGGCATAGCATTGCTTGTGTCCTCGTCAGCGACAACAGTCACATGGGTCACCCCGAGATTGTTCGGTATATCAGTTTCGATCAGTGTGTCAGACCACGAGATGACATCCACAGTGTCGGGCCAGATGATCGCATGCCGTGTCGAGTCCTGAGTGTTGCCGAATCTCGACCCGTAGATCGTGAGTTGCTCATCAGGCCATGCGTATGGTCCGCTGAGACTGTCGATCTGCGGTGCATTCGATGATGCAGGCGGCGGTTCAGGATCAGAAGACTTCTTCGAGCAATAGATACCAATCAGACAAGTTAATGCGACAAGCCCTGAAAATACGTACAACTTCTTCATCGCTCACCTCGAAGGTTGCGTGTTACAGATTCGATCCAAGCTGACCGGCGGTGTGATGCTTTGTACTACTTAAAAAATACATCATTATCCAATTTTGGCAAGGCCAAAACTGATATTGGCGTTGCATTTCTTCACCTCATGCCTTGGTATGGTTGGCGCGCTCAAGCTATGCCTGGGCTTGGATAGCTCAACCGCTGGGGTGAGGTCTCAGCATTTCTCGTCAGGGCGCGTATTCCACCGTGCAAAGTTTCTTGTCGAAATTAGTATAAGCTCTTGACAAATATGAGGTTGTTTGTACATTAATCAGTACGTATTCTGCATATAGTACTAACGATACACCGAAAGGTCCAAAGATGATGAAGCACTACGTTCTTGCAGGTTTTCTTGCCGCCATGTTGATGCTACTGGGCAGCACTGCGAGTGCTGATCCTCGCGGCGATAGTGAGGCATCGCAGTATGAAACCGTTACTGTGACCATCCCAATCGGAGCATACGAAATTAACAGAGTCGATGACGGGTATGACATCTCTGTCGAAGGTTTCGGACGATTGCTCGTCCCAGGTAAACCGAATCTTCCCTCCAGGATTTTCTCAATAGCGATACCACCCGGAGCAACAATGGTTGGACTGAACTTCGAGACTGGAGATGGGGTGTCTCTGGCAGGGTTCTACGATGTACGTCCGGTAGTGCTTCCGCGAGTGATAGGTTCCGAAGACCCTCTTCTGTACCAGAGAGACAGGGAAACGTACGAGAGAAACTACGAATCGGTCTACGAAAGCGATGATATGTATCCGCAGGAAGCAGTGGAGTTTGTCGGTGCTTCAGGTTACAGGCAGTATAACATGGTAGATGTGAGGATTTCCCCATTCGCATATCGACCTCAATCCGGACAGCTTATATACTATCCAGAAATCTCTGTCGATGTGACTTATACAATCCCCGATAAATCTTCTTACAACGACGCTTCGGCCTTCAGCCAGGGACGGACTGAGAGGATAGCAGAAAACATTATTGTCAACTATGATCAGGCAGGCAATTGGTACCCGAGGTCAACCATCGATAGGGGTCTTCACGATTATGTAATCATCACTCTCGAGTCATTGGTTGCTTCGGTCGCTCCTCTTGTCGCTTGGGAGACGACAAAGGGAAGAACGGTTGAAATTGTGACTACCTCGTGGATAAGTTCCAATTACAGCGGTTATGATCTTGCCGAGCAAATGCGGAACTTCCTGCGAGACAAGTATCCAACCGACGAGTGGGGTATCCAGGATGTTTTGCTGGTTGGTCATTATGACGATGTGCCTATGCGGCGATGCGCTCAGGATCTCGGATACGGCAGGCCGGAAACCGACTTCTACTATGCAGAGCTTTCTTTACCGGACAGCATGTCGTGGGACTCCGACCAGGACCGTAACTGGGGTGAAAACTCAGACTACATAGATTTCGCTGCGGAAGTGCAGGTCGGACGCATTCCCTGGAGCGATCCATCAACAGTTCTCAGCATCTGTGAGAAGTCAGTTGCCTATGAACAGAACAACAATCCGGCATTCAAGAAAAACATACTTCTTCTGGGGGCTTATTTCTGGAACGATGATCCAAATCCAGAAACTGATAATGCTGTTTTGATGGAAGCGAAAGTTGATCAGCCATGGATGTCCGACTGGACATTGACAAGGATGTATGAACAGAATGAAGACTGTTGGTCTAATTATCCGTGTGATTTTCCGCTTCTTAACAGCAACGTGATGTCGGCATGGACGACAGGTCAATACGCATTTGTCAACTGGGCTGGACACGGTTCGCCCACGTCAACTCATGTTTACGGTCTTGGTGCTCCTGCGTTTATTTCATCGAGCGACTGTAGTCAGCTCAACGACAATTACCCCGCTATAATCTTTGCTGATGCGTGTAGTAACTCCGACACTGATTATCTTAATATCGGCCAGGCCATGATTAGGCAAGGTGCGATCGCGTTCGTGGGGGCTACCAAGGTTGCGTACGGCTGTCCCGGATGGACGAATCCCAACGACGGATCGAGTCAGAGTTTGGACTACTTCTTTACCACATGCGTTACCTCGGGAGACTATACCGTAGGTGAGGCGCATCAATGGGCGCTCAGAGAGATGTACACTCGAGGACTGTGGAGCGACTTTCGTTATGAAACTTTCGAGTGGGGTGCCCTCTGGGGTAATCCGAATCTTGGAATGGGTTTTTCGGGAATGACAATCTCGCTTCCGGAGGGGACTCCCGAGCAGGTCCTGCCGGGAAGCTCTATTACAATTCTCGTTCAGATTTCGAGCGGGCTTGATGTGTATGTTTCCGGCTCTGGCATGGTCCATTATCGCTATGATGGTGGCGAGTATCAAACTCTGCCTCTTTCAGAGCTGGGCAACGATCTTTTTGAGGCTGTGCTGCCTCCGCCCATGTGCGGTGACACACCGCAATTCTATTTCAGCGCCGAAGCCGAATCAGCTGGGACGATCTTTGAACCGGCGAATGCCCCGGTAACGACTTACTCCGCGGTAGTTGGAGAACTAATTGCTCTTTTCTATGATGACTTCGAAAGTGACCAGGGTTGGACTGTCGAGAATGATCCGGGCCTGACTGACGGAGCATGGGAACGTGGAGTTCCGGTCGGCGGCGGAGAGCGCGGTGATCCGCCGACGGATTATGATGGCTCCGGTGCCTGCTATCTTACCGACAATGAAGCGGGTGATTCGGACGTTGACGGTGGGGCGACTACACTGATTTCTCCGATTCTCGATCTCGCTGGTCAGTTGGTGCAAGTCAGGTACGCTCGCTGGTACTCGAACAACTACGGAGGTTCCCCTAATGCGGACGTAATGGAGGTGAGAATATCGAGCAACGGAGGAACCGATTGGTTACCGGTTGAGACTGTCGGCCCGGTTGCACAGGCCGGAGGCGGGTGGTTCGAATACAGCTTCTTGGTAAATGATTTGATAGAACCGAGCAGTCAGGTCAGGTTTCTCTTCGAAGTTTCGGACGTCGGTGAGGGTTCTGTAGTAGAGGCTGGTCTTGATGATTTTACTGTGAACATCCTGCAATGTCAGGAACCGTACCTTTGCGGCGATGCCGATGGCAGCGACGAAGTTGATATCGACGATGTCGTTTACCTGATCCAGTATATCTTTGCGCAAGGCCCCGCACCCGAGCCATTAGAATCCGGTGATGCTGACTGTTCCGGAGAAGTAGATATTGACGATGTGGTGTATCTGATTACGTACATTTTCTCAAGCGGTCCAGCACCATGCGATCCGGATGGTGATGAAATACCGGATTGCTGAGGATTTGAGAAGGGTCCCCGGCCTACAACATCGCCTCATTCCGAAAGCCAGGCGCTCAGCCAATACCTGATTTGTAAGACGAGTGCGATCGGTGCTTGACTTCCTGAAATGTTTCGGGCAAATTACTGTCTGAAGGCACCGGTAATTCAGTGGTAGAATGCCGGTGTAAGCCATCCGCTAATGAATAGTGCTATATCCGGTCCTTGCCAACTCGCCTAATCCACGAACCGTAGATTTCACTTGCTTTTCAATGGCAGTGAGCTATATTTAATTTCGTATTAACAGTTTAATTAACGCACTGCTCACATCGAGAGACATCGGACGCCATCAGCGCGGGAGGAAGGAATGAGTCAGGAATCAAGTGTTTTCTGCCTCGGTATTGGCTTACGCCTGATTCCTATCGTACGGCGACATGACGCTGCGGCAGATATGGCAGCGAATGGCATCCTCCCAAAAGTTCCGAGATATGTCACACCTGAATCCATGAATTGGAGGTTGCATCATGCATCATCGAGTAGCATTGATTCTTGCCATTGCATTCTTGGCTATGACATGCATTCATCCCGAAGGAGTCTTCGGTCAGTCTTCCAAAACCGGTTACGGTGATTTTTGTGTCCATCTCAATGGTGGAACAGATGTCGCCCACGCCGGCGCGATGAACACGCTTGAGATATATATTGCCAATGATGCTGTGCTGGAGGGCATGACACCCGCCATCGAAATTAACTTTTACTGTTCGTTTTCCTGGGATATGGGTTATGGCAGCCATCCGCCGGTTAATGAAGAAGGCCGTGCTGTAGGCGCCTGGGACAACTACACCGGCCTGATGATCGTCCAGGATTTCGATGACTTGAGTCCGGAACACATTGTGTTTGGAGGGGCAGCTATGCCGGGAGGCGGCCTTCCGGATGGCCCAAGTGATATCTGCTATTCGCTGCAGTTCTATATCCCAGACACTGAGGGTCCTAATCCGTCCGGTATCTGCGTACAACCTTACTTCTATCCCCCTGCCCACACATGGACTTTCGCTGATGCCGGCGGCGGCTATCCTCCCGATTTCTGTGGTCAACCGGTCGCAAACCCATCCGATCCGGTGGCAAACCCAATCTGTTTTGAAATTATAAACCAACCTCCGGAGATTATCAATTGCCCCACGGGCACTCTATACAGTAACTACTGTGATGTGGCCATCTACGATTTTGAGGCAGATGATCCTGAAGGTGACCCATACTTGTTTGAATTGGTCTCGGGACCCGGTACGATAGACCAGGTTAGCGGCGTCTGGACCTTCGCTCCGGATGTGGGCGATCTCGGTGGCTACACATGCGAAGTTAGGGCCTGCGATGCATACGACTGCGGGCCGATCTGTACCTTCACAATCGTGATAATAAATGAAACACCCGTGTTCACTGGTGGCTGCGGAGTTGTCCTCTACGCTCAACCGGGTCAGACAGTTTTCAATCAACTCACAGCCGATCAGCCCGATTGTGGTCCTCTTGTTTTTTCCCTTACGGCAGCAGATCCGCCTCCCTCCGGTCCTGTCACCATTCTTCCTGCCACTGGTATGTTTACCTTTGTGCCGGAGATTGCCGACACGGGGACCACCGTGTTCACTGTTCGTGTTGACGACGAGGCTGGGGATTATGATGAATGTTCGTTTGAAGTAATTGTAATCAGCGGCGCGGTTGCCATCAATGAAGTACGATCATTTGACATGAGCGGTCCAGCGGGTGAGCGATTTGATGCCTTCATAGAACTTTACAATGCGGATAATACCACGATATCACTCGGAGATTATACCATCGTTGCCCAGGACGGATCGACTCTTGCGAGTCTCCCATCGTGGAGTATGCCTGCTGGTGCGTATGTCAGCGTGACCCTGGGATCGGGCACTGATGACTCGGATTTCAGCGATGGAGTCGGAAGTTATTTCACGCAGGGCGACAGCATAGGTGTACTTGATGAGAGTATAGATGAAGTCGGCTTGTACCGACTTGGCACGATTGTCGACTTCGTTGGCTGGTCGAACACAGGTTCACCATCGGGCGGCGCGCCGTACAGTGACGCTCTGTCGAATGCTATCTGGACGGCGGGAGACTATGTCGATGTAACCAACATCGAGCGATTCAGTACGATCGGACTCTGTCCGAGCGGAATAGACAATGACATGCCATCGGATTGGCGTTTCTTCGATTTCACATATTTCACAACGGGATTACCGAGACCGGCCAATCCGATTCAGAGATACCCGTCGCACGGTTCCAGTATCACCGCAAGCGAAAACCTCTATTGGGCGTCAGTGAGTCACGCGGTCGAATACTTAATCGAGATCGATGATGATTCGACTTTCGGATCACCCGAGCTAGCTGTCTCAGTTGCCGATACGTTCATTGTCGTCCCGGCACTGACCGAAGGCTTCTACTACTGGCGAGTGAGGGTCGATGACGGTTCCGGCCTGATCGACATATACGATGTCTGGGAATTCTATTTCGATTCGGGGCTGAAAGCCCCAGCCGATATACTCCTCGACGTTCCGCAGGTCCTGCAGCACAAGGATACAAAGCTGTTGTGCATCACGCACGATTTTGGCGTCAATCCAACGTGTGTCCGCCCCGGCTGCGACGAACTTGCCACAGAAACTCATGGCCCGTGGGATGGTGCGCACGCTGCAACGCACGCACATATAACCAGGTGCGATCACTGCGGCAATTACTGCGGACGAGCATCGATTCAGATGATCAACTTCTTCTACAGTTCCGTTGACAACCTGACTCAGGACCATATTTCATACGAACTGAACCAGGCGAACGTGCATCCGGGAAATCCAGAAGGCGATCTTGGTCATAAACGGTATGCCTGGATCAAGCCGAACGAGGTAGGTCCGGCGCTGTCCTGGGCGCTCAATGGTCACGGTACTACGGCGGTCATTGGAATTTTGGCATGGGCTACCATTACTGCCGAGTGCAACGCCGGTCACCCGATCATGATCCTGACCCCCGGTCACTGGATGGTACTCGATGGTTACAGGACGAGATTCGGCAGGCAGCAGGTACATATCGTCGATCCATGGCCTGCCGCCGGTGGTGGAGGTGGTGCTCAAACCGGATGGATCAATCTCGCCAACATAACTTTCATCGGCTACTATACGCTTGCAGCGGGAACGCCGGGCGCAAGAGCGGAAATCAGCCAGGTGTTGACCGATGCCGATGACGACAAAATTCGCGATTTCGACGAAGGGCTGCCCGGATACCCAAATACAAGACCAAGACGATTTCACGCCAAATTCAACGAAGCTGATTCCGACAGCGATGAGGTGGGTGACAAAGAAGAAATCAAGAATTACACGTTCCACGATCAGCCGGGCTATCATCCCGGCCATGAGAACGATGCACTGACCTTCCCCGACATCGACGGCGACGGTCTTCGCGCCGAGCATGACTGCGACTCTGATGACGACAAGCAATTCGACGGAGGTGAGGATGCTGTTGGCGACGGCCACAATCCTGTGAATTCATCGGCCAATGAAACTTGCCAATTCATGGATACAGACTATCACATCGACGTAAATGTCGACAAAGATGTGTATGCATTGGGTGAGCCTGTCCTCATCGTTGACATTCCTGGTTCTCGAGAAACGAGCACCTACCACGTGAACGCATTTTACAGAATCGAAGTAGGTGACGGACTTCCAATCAAAGTTGACGGTGATGCGATAAATCATACCGGCATGTTCGTAACGGACACATTCGGATGTGCTGTTCCGTCGCTTGTATCGAACTGCTATAAAGCTGGGATATTCTATCTGTATGTTGATATTTTGAGTGACGGTGAGTACTCGTATCAAGACAATTGGGACCCCAATTGCTGGTGGATGTGCGACTCGTTACCGTACGAGGGTTGGCATCCCGGCGTGAACTTAGAGCACTTTAATGAGGAATTCGAATGGCCATTTGTATTCCCCACGGTGTGCCCGAGTGGTGGAGAAGTCATGGATATCGATATATTCGCCCTGTGGTGGTGGTACTCCGAATGGCCACAGCCCCCGCGTGATTACTGGCTTGGAATTTCCGTACCAGCAGACTTGTTAGCTGAGGAGACCATTTGGATAGATCTACCACCCTCCTTTGTGAATCAGACGGACGAGTGCTCAGGGACGGAGATCATTCCGTTTGCGTCGGACGCAATGATTGAACTTGATTTGAACGAACAATTCGGGGATGAAGACACCTACTGGTTCGGTTTCGCGATATCAAACTGGCAGCTTCCCGATTCATTAATGGTCACTGATGTCGTTATAACAATATTGCCGAATGCTACTCGTGTTGACGAGATTCCAATCCAGATCAGAATGGGCGATTCTGACTATGGCTGGTCACCGGCGTACTACCGTTCAATTGGAATCCCATCCGGACCCGCGTACTTGTGTGGTGACGCTGACAACAGCGGTGGCGTTGATATCGATGATGTAGTCTATCTCATCAACTACATCTTCGCTGGTGGCCCGGAACCAAACCCGTATGAGTCCGGTGACGCCGACTGCTCAGGTTTTGTTGACATCGATGATGTCGTGTACCTGATCAATTACATCTTTGCAGGCGGTCCCGCACCCTGCGATCCGGATGGGGACGGTGAACCGGACTGCTGAAACCTAAACCATATTCTCCGGTTTGAGCAGTTCGTCGAGTTTGTCTTTGGACAGGAGCTTCTTTTCGAGCACCAGTTCGTACACACTGCGATCCGTATCGAGCGCTTCCTTCGCGAGCGCGGTGCAGGTGTCATAACCAAGCGCAGGATTCAACGCCGTCACGAGGCCAATGCTGTTCTCGACCATCGATCGGCAATGTTCAATATTGGCGGTGATGCCGTCGATGCAACGATATTTCAGCGTCGTCATACCATTTTTCAGCATCTCGATTGACTCGAAAATGGACTGGGCGATTATCGGCTGCATGACATTCAGTTCGAGTTGGCCAGCCTCCGCCGCGAGAGTGACGGTCAGATCGTTCCCGATCACTTTGTAGGCGATCTGGTTCACAACTTCAGGGATGACCGGATTGACTTTACCCGGCATGATCGATGATCCAGGCTGCATCGGCGGCAGGTTTATCTCGTTAATCCCCGCGCGCGGACCGGACGACAGCAGCCTCAGATCATTCGATATCTTCGACAGCTTGACGGCGAGGCGTTTGGTCGCAGACGAATACATGACAAACGCGCCTGTATCCTGAGTCGCCTCGACAAGATTCTCCGCGAGCCGGACATCGAGATGGGTAACGTCGCGCAAGTGCTCGATTACTTTCGCCGAGTACCGGGGATCGGCATTGATTCCTGTACCGATCGCTGTTCCGCCCATGTTGACTTCGAGAAACAGCTCCGCATTCTCGTTGAGTCTTTCGATCTCTTCCTCGAGAGTGACAGCGTACGACTCGAACTCCTGACCGAGTGTCATCGGGACGGCATCCTGAAGTTGCGTTCTTCCCATCTTAATGACAGACGCAAACTCGGCAGACTTTGTCCTGAATGATGCGGCCAGCTTCGCAAGCACTTCGACCAACTGGCGATTGCTGTTGATAAGTGCAATCTTCAGCGCCGTCGGATATGCGTCGTTCGTCGATTGAGAAAGATTAACATGGTTGTTTGGGTGACAGTACTCGTACTGTCCGCGCTCGTAGCCGAGCATCTCCAGCGCCCTGTTCGCGATCACCTCGTTCGCATTCATATTCGTCGATGTGCCCGCGCCGCCCTGAATCATATCGACCACGAAATGCGTGTGCAATCTGCCGTTGATAATCTCGTTGCACGTCTGGATTATTGCTTCGGCTACCGGACCGGAGAGCAGACCGAGATCTCTGTTTGCCTTCGCCGAAGCCATTTTCACCATCGCCAGTGCGACGATCAGGGTCGGAAAATGAGTGAGCGATATCCCGCTGATGTTGAAATTCTCTACCGCGCGCAATGTCTGGATACCGTAATAGTGTTCGTACGGTACATCCCGGTCGCCGAGAAGATCGTGCTCCTGTCGCGTACGACCCGAGACATATTGAGCGGCCGCATCGACGACGCGCGTGCTTGCCTGACGCATCCTTCTCGAAATAACGCGTGAGACAGCCGAGAGGATTCTGGTGCCGATAGCTGGATTCTCCGCGCATAGTCGCTCGAAGCTGCCTCGGCTGATCACGAGCGCAGTTGTCGACAGAAGCGCCCGCGCCGATGCCGAATGCGGATAGTCATCCATGAGCGCTCCCTCGCCGAGGAAGTCATGATCATGGAAAAATGCGAGTCGTTTCTCCTCACCGAACGGCGTTTTCTTAAATAGCTCGACCTCGCCACTGTAAATAATATAGAGATTTTCTCTCGGGCTGTTCTCCTCGAAAAGCAGATGCCCCGGCTCGTATTCCTCGGTCTCGGCAGAGTCGGCAATCAAATGGCGCTCGTCATCACTGAGATCACTGAACAGAGCGACCCGACCTATGAACTCGCGCAGGATTGATATTTCCATTTCGATCTCCTCGCAAACAGCCTTTTTCTTCTGTGATACTAACTCCCACACACCTGTGAGGCAAGAAAGATCGCCATTCGTACGCTTTCAAGCATTTCATGACCCGTGACATATCTTTCCTTGACTATGGATTGCGGTCTGGATAGCTTGCATCCGCTGATCGATATCAACCATGTCGCAGAAGGATGTCTGATGGTCAAGGCAGTGCTTTTCGATTTCGATTACACACTGGTCGACTCGTCGCGAGCGGTGATCGAGTGTGTAAACCACGCTCTGCGCGAACTGAGCCATGAGGAGGCAGCGGGGGACACAATCAGGAGGACAATCGGCAAGTCTCTGCCGGTGACATACCGAACGCTGACCGGAGATAAATCCGCAGAGAGAGCCGGCGAGTTTCTCAGGCTTTTTGTGGCAAGGGCGGATGCTGTCATGTCGGACATGACCTCACTGATTCCATCGGCACTCGATACAGTCCGCGATATACGGGCTTTGGGCTGCCTGACCGGTATTGTTTCGACCAAGTATCGATACAGAATCGAGGAAATACTCGCGAGGAAATCGATCCACTCCCCTGTCGATGTGATCATCGGCGGTGAGGACGTGGCGCACACCAAGCCTCATCCCGAAGGTATTGTGGCGGCTATGACAAAGCTCTCCGCAACACTGGCGCGCACGATTTATGTCGGGGACAGCGTGGTCGACGCCGGAGCAGCGAGGAGCGCCGGAGTGCGATTCGTTGCGGTCCTCTCTGGAGTCACCCGCGAGGAGGAGTTCGCTGAATATAAACCACACGCCATCATTCCAGATATGACGCACCTTCCCGCGATTCTGAACGGATCCGGGAGGAAGATATCGTAGCCATTTTGATCTCTATATTTGAGTCACATTTTTCCGTCAACTCATTTGACAAACCGATCATTTCGTATATATTTCCGGTCGCTGTGGGGGTGTAGCTCAGTGGTAGAGCATCTGCCTTTTAAGCAGAGGGCCGAAGGTTCGAGCCCTTCCACCCTCACTTGATACAGCGACTCGTGAGTCGCCGATAGAAAAGTTTTGAATGCGCCATTAGCTCAGCTAGGCAGAGCAGCTGACTCTTAATCAGCGGGTCGGAGGTTCGATTCCTCCATGGCGCATTTTTTATGATTGTGGTTCTAATGTCATCACCCTGCCAATCAGACAAATACCAGTTCGCCATAGTAAGGAACCTGTGCACACCATCGTTTGTGCGAAGCTGGAGAATTCTTCTGACAGAAGGGTCAGGCCGCATCTATGGATGAGAAGTTATCTAACCTGGAGAGACGTGATCCGAAGCAGATGAGGGTCGTCTTTGTCGGACGAAGAAATGCCTTCGACTGGGGGATCATCAGATGGCTTGATAAGAACTACACATTGGATGCTGCGTTCTTCATAGAAGAGGACAGATTCCATTTCAAAACTCGCGTGAAAAAGTTAAGAAAGCGGGCAAAGCGACTCGGGATAACTCGTGTAGCTGATGAACTGCTCTTCCGTGCTTTTTGTCGCCTACGGTACGGCTCAAGACAGAACCGGCTTTTCTCGACCCTGATACCTGAGCAGTTTGTCTCTGAAAGCACAGTTGACATACCTTGCCACTACTGCGATAGTATCCACAAGGAAAAATGGTTAAGCAAGATACGCGAGATGAGACCGGATGTCATTTTCAGTGTGTGTACTCATACCATCTTCAAGAAAAAACTGTTTCGTATCCCAAGATATGGACTGCTCATGCTGCACGAAGGAATAACACCCGAATACAGGGGGTTATCCACACCGGGATGGGCACTGCTGAAAAGAGAATACGAGTACGTGGGTTATACTCTGCTGAAAATTGACGATGGAATCGATTCGGGTCCGATTCTCTGTCAGGGCACTTATCCGGACGCCGACAAGTTCGGGTTCTGTTACGGGTTTGTGGGACACGCAGCACTTGTGCACGGACTACCTGAGATGAAGAGAGCCATGGACACTATGTACATCAATGACGGCAGGTTTGACGAGGTGTCTCAGGCAGGGAGGATATCCAACAACTACAGTTGGATACCATTCTCAGCATATCTGCGGCTGAAATGCCGATCATTGAGACATCGGCTGTTCAGCCGAAATATACCGTAGAGCGAGTCGGAATGACGCCACCCGCCTCATAGATCGAGATTCCTCCCCACAACGAATCCCCACTCAGGACTTGAAAGCTGCAGAAGCTATTCCAGATAGAGCCTTGCAGCGTACGGTAAATCAGTTGCTGTCTGGTGGTGCTTGTGCGGGGGGATCGCATGCATTGTTGCGCTCATGCAGATTATTGAGAAGACTGTCGAGTGTTTTCTGATCTGTGATTGTCGAGTCAACGTCTTTCTGTTTGCTCAGCTTTTCGAAATCAGGCTGGCTCCTGTTTCTACGCATCTGAAGTCGAGCGGGCAGATAATCCTCGACCGATCCGAAAAATTCCCTGAGCAGATCATCCTCATCGAAGGCGCATTTCGTGACGTCTCTGTCGCCGAGATAGAGCAGGGTCCCGAGCGTATCGAAGACCATGAACAGATCGATTTCAACTTCGCTCCTGCCTGTCATGCGGGAGTATATGTTCCTGCCGAAGACTCTGAAGTTTATCATGCCATAGCCGGGCATTTTCGGTTTGATCTTAAAACTACCGGTGAATATATCGTCCGGTCTGGGACAGCCCGGTATGGAGCTCGGGATATCGGTCACGCTCAGAGACGGCCAGTACTTCCACTCGAATTGGATGTCGTTGACGAAATGGATGTTCGTCGTGATCCTGAAATCAACCGTAGACGGTTCATACATCTTCGGAGTCGGGTGGATTTTCAGGTCGATGTCGAACGGTATCCCCATTCGTCTCTGATGTCCTTCAAAACGCGTCCTCCGGTAGAACCGCACCGTGTCAAGCGTTGCGGCATAGAAATGCCCCGCGCAAATGCCGAGGGGCGATCGATCCTTTCCGAAATATATCGCCTTGCCGTCGGGCGTAAACGCGACATGGATCTGATAGAGATTGTAACTCTTTCCATACGGCAACTGGTGATGAAACATGATAGTGTAGCTGCCGCCGAGAAGAAACGTCACCGGTATCTCGAACGTCGTTTTCTTCTTCTTCCTCGGCTCAACCCATACGATCTCATCCGTGTCTAACTCAACATATGGAGGCGGCTCGCAGTGTAATTTCATGACGATTGTGTCACCGATATCTCTCGTAGCCTTGACCTTCATGAGAAGAATTGCCTGCTGACCGACTACCGGCTTCTTTGCGAAACTGAATTCGACTTCGTAGGGGAAATCTCTCCTGACCGATGGAATCGTGTCGAACGGTTCGAACTTGATTTTCTTGTTGAATTTCACTTCCGCGTCAGCGCCACTCGACAGGCCGAGTGCGACGCAGAACAGGACGGCGATCATCATGCAGTTACGGTTATTCATACTTTCAATTGTCGTCAAGACGCCTCACGAATCTTAGTTTGTGATCGCTGTTATATCTGCCGTTCGAGCATCTGCCGCAGGAACGCAGCCTCAGTATTTTGCGGCTCGGATATGTTTCACCGCATGTCGGACATTCATACAGGAACTTCATGCCGCGCAGCATGCCGGGATAGTGTCTTGCGTAACGCGAGGTTCCGATTCGATTCGCCTCTCGCTTGAATTCGCTCCCGTGGTTCGGAATTACGAGATGGATCATCTCGTGCTTGAGTGTATCGGTAACATCCTCCGGAAAGTGTGTATGATAACTGACACCCAGCCGGATAATCCTGTCTGATCGAATACACTTGCCCGCGTGTTTCATACGTGTTGACCATTCGACCTGTGCAACGGGAAGCTCTCCGCCGAAGAATCTGCAGTTGAAATCGCGAAAGAGTCCTGCAAGGTCTTCCTCCGTCGGCAGCGACGCGGTCCGACCGGTATCATTCTCTGTGTTGAGTTCGACGTCGCAATCGAACAGATCGTAATTGGATTCCTTGAGCGATCGTCTTTCCGCAAGTCTCATAGCTGAAACCTCGCAAATGTGTCAACACAAGTATAGAGCAAATCTATGTTGCTTACAATCACAAACTGGATTAGATTCGTAACTGTCGCATCTGCAGGAGAAAACGTATGAAGTATATTATTACTGCCATATTGCTGTTCACGATAACGGCAGGCTGTGCCGAGAAAATCGAGTTTGATCGCCAGACAATCTTTGTCAAGGCTCTGCATGATGGCCGAACCGGCAATGGGACCGCATACGATCCGTATCGGTCTCTCGAAACCGCGATCGATTCCGCCCCTGATGGGAGCATGATACTCCTTCTTCCCGGTATCTACGAGGCTGAGCCGTCCGAGTACATCGAATCCGAGTGCGGCAACTGCGAAGAACACCTGACTCAGGTTGCTGCGACTGTCGGATTCCATATTGTGGATAAAACGCTCACGATTCGCGGCGTCAATCGCGACAGTTGCATCCTGATAACCAATGCCGGTTACGGCGTACTC
This sequence comes from uncultured bacterium, assembly GCA_965369655.1. Lineage (GTDB taxonomy): Bacteria > Zixibacteria > MSB-5A5 > JAABVY01 > JAHJOQ01 > JAJRZO01. The sequence goes on from CBDUQR010000035.1 coordinate 27,551, forward strand.
TTCGAGCGCAGTTACGGTTCCGAAATCTCCAACGTGACGATCACCGGTGGGATACGTGACTCCGACGGCAACGCGACCGACGCCGCAGTCGTGGCGAAATACTCGCGCGTGGCGGTCGAGAACTGTATCATCGCGGGCAATGTCGACCGCGACACGACTGTCGTTGTCGGAATCGGCGGAGTCTTCGGCAGGGAGTCATCGAACCTCATCATTCATGGCAACTGGATACGCAACAACAAATGGGATGGGATAGCCCTGTATCGCGGCGCAGCCGCATTCATAACGGATAACACGATCGATTCGGGTCGCGGCGCCGGTATCGGAATTACGTGGGATGCGCAAGCCATCGTCCAGCGAAACAGAATCTCCAACTATTGGAAAGGTATCGGGACATTCGGCAATTCGCGAGCCGTGTTACAGAACAATGTCGTCTTCGACAATCTCGGCTGGGGAGTGATCCTAAGCGCCGGCTCGTTCATGGAAGTCCGCAACAACACGATCGTCCGCAACGGCAATTGCGGGCTGGCCTGCTGGTCGGAAGAGGCGCGCGGTGTCGCGATCAACAATATCATCACCGACAATGGCTGGCGTGACGAATGGGTCTGCCCATGTGTGGGGGTCCAGATGTGGGGCAAGCTTCGCAATTTCCCGGTGTCATATAACAACGTCTGGAATAACGCAGCAGGAAATTACAACGACATGCCGGAGTGGACAGGCAAGTATGGGAATATATCCGTCGATCCGATGTTCCTCGATTCGCTCGATTTTCAGATGACCGATGATTCGCCTGTCTGGCATGTCGGTGATCCATACTACACCGACCCCGACGGCACCCGCTCGACGATGGGCGCATACGGCGGCCAGGGTGCAATCGGCTGGCGCATGGGTGAGTAGACCAAGACCCACTCGGCGTTTCACTCTGGGTGGGCTACTTGACTACTATGTTACCCATGTGCCCGGTCTAAAGTGTAACCTATGTACCCGGTCGTACAACAGCCGTGATTAATTGAACAGTGATTTAGCACGGCAAGAATGCCGATGTAAAGACTATGAAATCGTCCAGAGAGCGAAAATGGCATCAACGATTACTTACCAAAGGGATCGCATCATTCTGGGGATTCTTATTTGGTATATTTTGGAGCAAAATTTGGGGTATAGCTATATCTGCGCTACCGATTCTGATTAATTGGATATCAGACATACCGCCACCTGTAATCCATGGTGCTGTAGGCGCAATACTCGCTTTTGGCTATCTCCTACTCATAGATTTGTTACGTTATCTATTGCGTATTAAGTATTGGGCTTACAAGTTAACTCCTATTCAGATATACATGATATGGCTTGCCGGTAACGAATCCGCTGATACTATTGCATATCAATGTGTGTTCGATAGTCTTGAACTCCCTAAGGAACACAGAGGAGTGACGCATGGCAAAAGACATCAATTACAGGATATGAATATACTAACCTATGAAAACGCGGAGATTACACTCACCAAATCAGGTCGTAAGCTGTTCGACAAAGAATATGCTAATTTGGAATTCACACCAGATATGTTATCTGCCGCGAAAGCTGATGCTCAACAATCATGCAAATCAAACTGACCCACCACCAACGATTTGTTCAAGCCGACACCAAACGCGTCTGCGTCTGATATCGGGGTTAATTGTTTTGGCAAGTGCAAAAAAAAAGACATAAATCATTGATAGATGTTTGGTGCGGCTTAACTCTGCCGCAAGAGAGATCAGACTCGATAACCATTTGTTCGGAGGGATCTCAGATGCGAATACTACTCGAAACAATTCTCGTCGTATTGGTCATTGCCATGGTTGGCGGGTGTGCGACACTGCGACCAACGGTTCAATTGCAGGCACCATTCGATGAGGCTGCCGCAAGAGCGATGCTTGTTGAGGGTATCAATACTATTGAAGGAAGTGCCTTAATTCGCCAGCAAGGTGGAGGCGTTGTTACGTGCGCTGGCTGTGATGTGAACCTCCCCCGATTAAGTGGACACATCGAGAAGATAGAGTTTTATTCTATT
>CBDUQR010000036.1:0-28101 GCA_965369655.1 uncultured bacterium
AGCGACTGCAAACACTATCTTCTTAACATGTCCGTTATAGCGGGGGAAGATCATCGCGTTACTAAGGGATAAGGGGGTTTTATAAAATCCATAAATAGAGCGCTACCCACTTGTATCTGCAATATCGGGCTACACCTACTGCATTGTATCCAGTCTTTTCCGTTCTTTGAGGGCTTTCATGTCGGCGGCCATTTCGCGGGCTTTGGAACGGACAGTGCCGTCCTTGAGATAGACAACGCGGTTCGTGCGGGTCGCGACTGTCGAGTCATGCGTAATCAACAGGATGGTCGTGCCTGATCTCCAGAGTTCCTCGAACAGATCGACAATCGCCGAGCCCGATTTCGAGTCGAGATTGCCGGTCGGCTCGTCGGCGAGTATGAGTTTTGGCTTCATCGCCAACGACCGGGCTATCGCGACACGCTGCATCTCACCACCGGATAGCTCAGCAGGTTTGTGATCGAGTCTGTCACCGAGATTGACGCGCTCAAGAAGCTCCGTCGCGCGTTTGCGCCTTTCGCGTGCAGGCAACTTGCCGAACATCATCGGCAATTCGATATTCTCGAGTGCAGTAGCATACGGCAACAGGTTGAACGCCTGGAATACAAACCCGACTTTCTTGTTCCTGATATCTGCGAGCTGCGACATACTGAGCCCCTCAACCGATTCACCATCGAGTTCGTATGTCCCGTCTGATGGCACATCGAGGCATCCCACGATATTCATGAGAGTGGATTTGCCCGACCCCGACGGTCCCACAATCGAGATAAACTCGCCGGCCTCAATGTCGAGATCGATACCCTTGAGCGCCTCAACTTCGATCTTCCCCGTATCATAAACCTTCCGAATGCCGCGCATCATTATCATTTTAGCACCTCGCTACTCATACCTCAGTGATTCAACCGGATTGACCGACGCCGCTTTCCGCGCAGGGAAATATCCTGATATGAGTCCGATTATGGTCAGCACCGAAATCGTCGTCATTGCGATCGGCACAGATATTGTCGGTTTGCCGAGCCATTCCATCGCCTCGCTCTGTGCGGGCATAGCGCCGAGCGCACCGGCAATCGCGAACGAAAAGAACAGGCCGAGCCCGCCACCGATAGCAGATATCAGCAGCGCTTCGAGCATGAACTGAGTCATCACCTGCCCGCGTTTGGCGCCCATAGCCATCTTCACACCGATTTCTGCAGTCCTCTCACGCACGGCGACGTACATGATATTCGCGACACCGACACCCGCAACGATCAGGGTCAACCCTCCGATGATCCCGAAGAAAATCTGCATGCCGATCATGACTTTTCTCATAGTCTCAGCGTTCTCTATAACATCCCAGACCGACAGCGCCCGCTTATCTTCCGGATCGAACTGGTACTTCGAACTCATTATCTGATATAACCTGTCCTCGATAAACCCAGCCTGACTCACATCTCTCGGTTTGAGCACTAGATTGCTGAGTGTGCGACGGTTGTACATCGTCTCGAATGTCGTTATCGGAATAAACGCCGTGTTCCAGTCAGGTCCGGAATACATCCCCATCTGCTGTTTCTTCTGCATCACTCCAATTACCGTGAACTGAATGTCGCTGATAGTGATCGTCTCGCCAACAGGTTCCGTGTAGCCGGGTGATCCGGGTTCACCGAACAAATCGTCACGAAGCTCGTTGCCGATGAACACAACGCGGCGCTTTCGCTCCAGATCGAGCTTGTTGAGAAATCTTCCGCCCGGCGCGGGATAGAGCGATCTCATAAATTCATATTCCGGTAGCACGCCATTGACTTTCTCAGAGAGCGTCTTGTCTTTGTATGTGATCTCTTTTCCCCACGCCATGAACTCGCCCCCGACGGCTTCGAGCTCCGGTATCTGCTCGCGAATGTACTCGATGATGTCCGACCTGAACCGAATCGGCCTGCCGCGCGGAAGTCCGCGATACGGCTTCTCGGTCTGTCCACCCCAGACGATGAGAATACCGTCACCCAGACCTTTCCCGTTTTTTTCGAGCTGTCTCTTGAGACCTTCACCGAACGCAAGCAGCATTGTGATCGACAGGGTTCCCCAGATGATCGCCAGGATAGTCAGCGACATCCGCATTTTCTGGCTCTTGAGTTCTCTGAAGAACAACCTGAGTATTAGTTTAATGCTGCCCAGCATGGCTACATCTTAAGTGACTGTACAGGGTTCATGTTTGCCGCGCGCCGTGCAGGGAAAAACCCGGCGAGCAGACCGATAATCATCAAAAGACTCACCGACAAGATCGCCTCGACGGTTGACACGCTCGGAATGCCGACGTATTCTTCGAGGTTGAATGCCGGAAAGATTCGAATGAGAGTCATCGCAAAGAGAAATCCGGCGAACCCTCCGATGAATGTTATCAGCAGAGTTTCGAGAAGGAATTGCGTCAGGACGAATCCCTTCTTCGCGCCCAGCGACATCTTGAGGCCGATTTCCTTCGATCTCTCCTTGACGACCACATACATGATATTGGCGACGCCGATTCCTCCGACCACAAGCGTAGCAAAAGAAATCATCAGCAGGAATATCCTGAATCCCCAGAAGAAGTTGTTGAAAAACTCCATGTTCTCGGTCGTATCCCACATGGGGAGCGCCTGGGTATCGTCAGGATCGAACTTGTGTTTCTTGCCGAGGACTTCGTAGATCTTTCGCTTCGCGATCTCATGGACCTCGAGCGATTCCGCCTTCCAGATGACGACGTCTGCAAGCGTATGTCCGAGCATCATAGCCGACGTCGAATACGGGAGAAAAATTTTGTCCTCGTCGCGACCGCTGTAGGATGAATCCTGCCCTTTCGGTTTCATCACACCTATGACCGTAAACGGCACGCTATTGATCTCGATGATCTCGCCGACTGCGTCATCAGACCCAAACAGATCATCTTTCAATTCATTCCCGATGAAACAAACGCGTCTTCTCAGCTTCACGTCGACTTCGTTAATGAAACGCCCGCCCCAGTCGGGGATGACATTGCGCATCTCGCCGAACTCCGCGGCTACACCTGCTAGTTGGGCAGATATGATGACCTTGTTGCGCCGCACTGGAATACTCCAATTCCGGTATTCAATCGAGACAGCGCTGAGTTCCGGAATCTGTTCTTTCATCAGTGTAATGTCGGCTTCGCGCAGCCAGATTTGTCTGCCTTTGGGCAGTCCCTTGTAATTCATCGACGTGCGCCCCGGCCACATGATCGCGATGTTCTCGCCGAGGCCATTGAACTGTTTGACCTGATGCGCGTGGATACCGTGCCCGAACGCTCCGAGAAGAATAAGAGCCGTTGTTCCCCAGAATATACCAAAAAGCGTCAGGGCGGACCGGAGTTTCTGGCCCTTCATATCGCGGAAAATCTGTTTGAGAAACATCAGGTACATATCGAAGCCTATTCAATAGTCTTAGGGGGCTTTTCCACAATCTCCTGCCCCTCTTCGAGACCGGAAACGACCTCGATACTGATGCCGTCGGAGAGCCCGACCTCAATGGGATACTGCTGAAGCGCACCTGTCGAATCCATCATATCTACAAAGCAGGAATCATCGACGAATGTTACGAGTCGCTCCGGTATCACGAGTACGTCCTTACTCTGCGCAACGACCACTTCCGCATTCGCGGAATATCCGGCGCGGAGAAGACTGGATGTCGTCGATGTTATCGTGACCTCCACATCGAAGACAGTAGTGTTGTCCTGCTTTCTTGCCTTCGGCGAAATCCTGCGCAGTATACCCTCGATCGTGTCGTTGGGAATGGCGCCAACCTGCAACCGAACCTCCATGCCTTCACTCAGCTTGCCGACGTCGATCTCATCGACCGTGCCCCTGAAGATCAGGCTATCCATCTCAGCGAGAGTCATCAGTTCGGTGCCGGACTGATACGAAGTGAGCGGAACGACAGGATCGCCCTGTTCGACATTTCTCTGAAGGACCATGCCGCTGATTGGCGATCTTATCACATTCTCGATAACGCGCCCTGCGATGTTCGTCTTGCCTTTCTCGATCAACGACAGCTTCTCTTTCGCCGATTTCAGACGCACTTCAGCCTGCTCGAAACCAAACCGTGCATCATCGAGATCGCTCTGTGATATAAGTTCTTTTTCAAACAGTCCCATGGCCCGGTCATAGACTCTCTTGGCGTCGGCAAAAGCGATCTGATTCAGTTCCACTTGACGTTTGGTCTCAGCAAATTCAATCGGCGTCGGTTGCGGGGCGATGTCAAACAGGGGATCGCCAATGTTCACCCTGTCGCCAACATCAGCATACATCCTAGAGACGATTCCCGATATCTGCGACTTGACCATGACCTCGTGCTCAGGCTCGATCTGCCCAATCGCCATTGCCTTATCGGCCACGGTTCCTGTCTCGACCTTGTGAAACTTGAACTCGCCCCCGTCGGTCGAGCCGGAACCGAAAAAGACAAAAAAGACTGCGGCGGCTATTACGATTACTACTACAGAAATTATCAGAATCTTCTTGAACATGCGTTTCTCCAGCTTAATCTGTTTCAGTCCGTCTGCTCTGACTATACGGTATCCCGGATAGTGTGTTTCAAAAGATAGTGCAAACACAAAAAAGCGCCGGCGAAAAAACACCGGCGCCAATAGGGCTTTCAGAAAATCCGATTCCGAGCACATGTATGCACACAGTGGCTGTGCCGCTGTGTTCTTAGCTAACTGCACAGAATCTGCAGGGGCACAGCCCCTGCGAGCACTTGAACTCTAATTCCCGCCGAGTATCAGCGGAAGGCCGTCCTTGCCAGCACCGATCACGACGATCTTGGCATTCTGTGAGGCAGCCAACTGCTCCGTGGCCTCTATGCCTTTCCAGCGCAGGAAATTAGGCGTAAGACCAGCCGAAACAATTTTCTGAAAATCAGCGATACCCCGAGCCTCGATACGCTTTCTCTCAGCTTCCTGCGTCTCTTTCAGCAGCACAAATTCCATACGCTGAGCTTCCTGTTGTGCGGCAAGCTTGTACTCGATAGCGTCGGTTATCTTCTTGGGAAGACCGACATCTCTGACTATCACATTCTCGATATCGACAAACCTTTTCTGCATTTCCGCCTGCATCTGCTCTATCATCTTGGTGGCGATTTCTTCACGTTTCGTAGAGTAGATTTCTTCCGGCTTGTACAGTCCGACAATTCCCCTCGCGATTCCACGCAATGCAGGCTTAACCACAACATCGAGATAATTCCGACCGACGGTAATCTGCAGGCTGTCGAGTTTTGAATAGATGGGTCGATACCAGAGCGAAACCTGGAGCTGGATCGTGGCGCCATCAGATGACAGCACAGTCAAATTCTCCTTCGTCTCCTGTGTCTGAGTCTTGTACACATAGATCGAATTCCAGGGAAGGTGCCAGTTGAATCCTTCGGTGTATATCTTCCCCATCTCCGTTCCGTCGCCAAACTTGAGATACTTGACGCCGTGATGGCCCGACTGGACCTGCGTGCCGCAACCACCAGCCAGCAGCGGGATCACGACGACCGCGACCAGCAATAGCAGCGTGGTCCTGCTCTTGAAGAACGCTTTGAGTGAACGCATCGATTCCTCCTTGTATGTCTGTTATATCCTTGTTCTTTTCCAACGATTAGTATACAACAAATTTGCCTCGCGCAACATCAGAAACGCACGGGCTGTTCGATAAAGCGTAATCAGGCATTTGTCGGGATCGGATCAGGATACAGACTTCACGACGAACCGCGCGTCGACGGCGGCAGTCTGTTCGCGGGAGGGAGCGATGATAAACGGATTGACGTCGAATTCGAGGAATTCGTGGAAATCGGTCACGAGCATCGACAGTCTCAGGATTGTCTCCTCCAGCAGATCCAGATCGACCGGCTCGGAACCTCTGAACCCGGTCAGGAGTTTCTTGCCCTTGCACCTGTCGATCATCTCACGGGCATCGACGTCTGTGAGCGGATTCACCTTGAAAGAGACGTCTTTCATCAGTTCGACATAGACGCCGCCGAGCCCGAACATGATCAGCGGTCCGAATGCCGGATCAGTTGTCATCCCTATGACCGTCTCGACTCCACCCCTGATCATTGGCTGAATCACGACCGAGAAATCATCGGCGGACTGTATCTCCGACCGTACTTTCTGCTCCATCTGCCGCCACGCGGCAGAAATTTCAACCGAATCCCGCAGATCGACCCTGACCGCGCCGAATTCGGTCTTATGCAATATTTTAGGCGTGTTGACTTTCATCACGACCGGAAAACCGACACGGCTGGATTCTTCCATCGCCTCATCTACTGAATGCGCATAGCAATACTGCGCCACCGGGATACCATAGGCTTTGAGGATACTGAGCGCCTTCTCTCCAACGACAGCCTCCTCGCCGCATCCGATGTAATCGTCAACAATGCTCTTGACAGTTTCGCGGTCAACCTCGAATGTCGGGAGCCTGCCCTCATCTCTGTCGCGCCACCTGCGATACTTGTCGATCTTTGCGAGCGTCTGAGCAATCGATTCCGGGAATATATACGCCGGGACTCCGTGCTCCTTGAGGTGCTCGAAACCCTCGGAATACCATGACACACCCATAAAACAAGCATAGAGCGGAATTGGAGATTTCTCCTTAACATCGACAATCACCCTCGCGACATCCATTTGGTCAACAGTGATCGGCGGGACAAATATCGGAATTATCGAATCGAAGTTCTTATCCCTGACCGCTGCCTCGAGTGCTACCTTGAATTCATTCGGTCCGGCTCCCGCAACGAGATCGAGCGGGTTGTTGATCGGGGTGTCAGGTGGAATGTGAGGGCGGATCACCTCTTTGGTCTCTTCAGAATACTCGGGCAACTTCATCCCCAGATTGGCAAGCGCGTCTGTGGCGAGAACCCCGGGGCCGCCCGCATTGGTTACGATGCTCACCCTGTCACCTTTCGGAACGGGCATTCTGGCCAGAGCCGATGCCGCATCGAAAAGCTCTTCGATAGTCCCGACCCGCATTACGCCGGTCTGCTCAAACAGCGCGTCGACGGCCACTTCTGCGCCAGCAAGAGCGCCCGTGTGCGACGATGCCGCAGCGGCGCCAATGGTTGTCGTTCCTGACTTGACCGCAACGATCGGCTTGACCTTCGCAACCTCGCGAGCAATCGCGGTGAATCGTCTCGGATTGCCGAAATTCTCGAGATACATCAGGATCAACTCGATCTCCGGATCGTCCTTCCAGTATTCGAGCAGGTCGTTGCTCGTGATATTCGCCTTGTTGCCAATCGAGGCAAACATCGAAATCCCGAGCTTCATCTCGGTCGCCTGCGCAAGAATAGCCTCACCAAGCGCGCCCGATTGCGAAAGGAATCCGATCTTGCCGTAGCGCGGATAGACTTTTGAGAACGTGGCATCGAGCATAACACCCGGATTCGTGTTGATGATGCCGAAACAGTTCGGTCCGATCATCCGCATGCCCCAGTATTCGACTCTTTCGACGAGCTGTTCCTCGAATGCGAGCCCGATCGGGCCTACCTCGCGAAAACCAGCCGTTATGACGACAAGACCCTTGACGCCCTTTTCACCGCATTCATCGACGACGCGCGCGACCTTCTCGCGCGGGACTACTATGACAGCGAGATCGACCGAATCAGGAACATCCAGGACGCTCGAATATGACTTGATGGAATGAATGACCTTGTGGCTGGGATTTACAGGGAATATCTTGCCATTGAATTCATAAGTGATGAGGTTGTGAAGAACCTCGCGTCCGATCGCGCCTTTACGCGGAGTTGCTCCGATTACCGCTATTGATCTCGGTCTGAAAATGTAATCAAGCTGTTCCGGCCTTTTGTTGCTCTCCGTCGTCACCTGAAACTCCGATCATTGCCTGCAAAACGCGATTCTTGAACAGCGAACAATACTGCCAGTTTCATCAATGTCAAGCGAATTCGATCCGCCTGTATCGGTTCAGAACCGTGCGTGACAGAACAACATGAGGCTGCTCGAATCCTGTCAGTGACCGATTTTCCGGTCAAGCATTATTCTGACCGCTGCAATATCCGTCTTTTCCAGTACCGTGAGATTAGGTCGACTTTCTGCCAATTCGATATATGTCGCAGCCAGATCATACATTCCAAAATCGACTGCGAATGCGGCGGCGTCGATTATCAGCCACACGATATGAGGCTTGTCCGTGATCATACTCTGATGGAAACCCATTACAGCGTTGGGACTTTCCTGCAGATAAATGGATACCTGATGGTAGTATTTGCTTAGTCTGTCATCAGGCATTCTCACCGCCACACTGTCGGCTAAAACAGTGAACCTGTCGAGCATATCAAGCCGTATGAAAAGACGCATGATATCGGTTGTAAATTTGCCCATTGACCAGTATTGCCTCCCGGCACCCAGCGCGATGGCTGCCTCTTCGAACTTGCCGACGAAATAAGCCGATCTGGCGTACAGAACCCGCGACAGGACATCATTCGGATCGGCAGAGAGCCGAATCGGAAATGCTCGATCACACTCGGCATAGTCGTAGAACGGATCGTTCAGAAGATGAAAACACCAGGCCTTGATCAGAAACCCATCGTAATAACCGGATGAGTAATGTATGTCGCGAGTTATTGCCTTCTTGAGCAGGTCCTTCGATTTCATCTCATCGGTGTTCGACACTATCCAAGGCAGCGAGTGACCAACAATAACTGCACATGCTATCGCAAGAAGAGAAAATTTCCAGTTGCGTCTCTTGAAAACCATCGACGATACAGCAACAGACAGAAAGGCGAGAGGAACGCCAAATAACGCCATGAGATCCCAGTCACGAACAGCGCCGAGAACAGGATCGACAAACACCACAATCCCGAATGCTCCTGCAGTGGATAATGAAAGAAAGCGTATGCCCGGTCGGCGAAAGAGCGATCTCCCACCGGGAAATATGAGTATCACGGTTGTCAAAATGAGGGGCAGGGGCGCCACCATGAGGAGAACGTTGACAATGTCGCCGAGATGCTTCGATGAAAAAAGAGAATACGGATTCTGCGCGGTCCCGGTCAGCGGCACGAATACTTTTTCCCCCTCGAAATTCAAGTAATACAGGACAGCCAGTGTGGCTGCCGCAACCACTATCGCTACGGTCATTACCCTGAGCGATGGCCTGCTATCCACAGTGCTTCTATGCCAGAGGAGATACAGGAGGCCCGGCAGGAGAAACCAGGCTGACATGTGAAAGAGACCTGCGGCGACAAAGAGTACAACCACCCAGAGAATGCTCGTCCGTCCGGAAAAACATCTGTGCCCCAGCACGAGGAAAACCGCTACGAGAAGGGTCATCACGGCATAGCTTTCTATATAGCCGAAAAAGAACTGCATCTGTGCAATGCCAAAGACGACCATCATCGAGGACAGCTTCCCAATCCTGTCCGTAGAAAGCTGACTCGCAAAGAACCATATCGTGACAATGAACAGGAGTCCGGTCAGGATGCTTATCAATATGTACGAACCTTCAGGACTGCCGATAAGTCTGGAGACAAGCCAGTGCAGAGCAAGATCGACATACTCAGTCGGCCAGAACTCAAGCGGCCTCGTCATCATCTCTACTCTCTTGTAACCATCACCCAACAGCAAATTTCGAGAGCGAAGGAAATAGAACAGCCCACCCATTGCTGTCAGAATGCTCACAACTACGGCGTATCGAGCATACTTGTTTGGTTTCCATTCGAGAATTCTGTAGGCTCGGCTGACCGCCACCGACGGCAGCCATACCAGCAGCATCGCTACCACGACAATCATGACAACAACCGGTAGGGAGAAAGCTGCAAGGTGGTGTATTCCCCACAGATCGATCAGACCGAATCCTGCGGCAAGTTCCAGAATCAGGAAGAGAGAAGCTGATATACGCAGGAAAACGAACATGTATTGTCAAATCCCGGTATTAGTGTTTTGTATTGTGGAAGATAATCCCACTGACGAAATTGTTCAAGGCTCATCTTCTTGAGACATGGTGTGCATCAGAACGAGTCCGACAGGCAATCGGAGAAGCCTGTGACTTAATATAGATTACCGCCGGAGTCATGTGACTCGCGGCGGTATTGTTTGACTAAAGAAGAACTGGCAGGCTATTTTTTCCCGGCTGTCTTCTTTGCGGCCTTCTTGCCTGAACCCCCGGTCGGCTTTGTGGACTTCTTCGCCGCAGGCTTCCTGGTCGCTTTCCCAGCGGCAGCTTTCTTCGCAGCGGTCTTTTTCTTAGCCGCAGTTTCTTTCGCTGTCGTTTTCTTGACGATCGGTTTCGGCTTGCCGCCTTCCCTGATTACAGCCTGCCCAGCGGCGAGCCTCGCAATCGGCACGCGGTAAGGCGAACAAGAGACATAGTCGAGGCCGATTCTGTGGCAGAATTCCACCGATGCAGGGTCGCCTCCATGCTCACCGCAGATACCGACCTTCAGATCCTCGCGAGTGGCTCTTCCCTTTTCGAGACCCATTTTCACGAGCTGGCCTACGCCGGTCTGGTCCAGTTTGACAAACGGATCCTGCGGCAGGATGCCTTTCTCGATGTAATACTTCAGGAACTTGCCTGCGTCGTCCCTCGAAAATCCCATAGCCATTTGCGTGAGATCATTGGTACCGAATGAGAAGAACTCCGCCTCGGTGGCGATTTCGTCAGCCGTAAGACACGCGCGAGGAATCTCAATCATAGTACCTATCTTGTAATCGACTTTCGTCCTGTATTGACGAAGGACCTCCTCGGCAATCCGAACCGCAACCTCGCGCTGATTCTTAAGCTCATTGACATGCCCGACCAGCGGGATCATAATCTCCGGATATACTTTCTTGCCCTGCTTCGAGAGTTCGCATGCAGCCGACATGATCGCTCTGACCTGCATTTCGGTTATCTCCGGATAAGTAATTCCCAGCCGGCAACCGCGATGCCCGAGCATCGGATTCTGCTCTTTGAGATCCTCGATACGCTTGATTATCTGCTGCTGCTTGCGAATCTCTTCCTTGTCGGCGTTGTTTTCCTTGAGTTCGCTGATTTTCTGTTCGACTTCTTCCACTCTCGGCAGGAACTCATGCAGCGGCGGATCGAGCGTGCGGATCGTCACAGGCAGTCCCACCATTGCGTTGAATATGCCTTTGAAATCGGCCTTCTGGAACGGCAACAGCTGATCGAGAGCGACCTGCCTGTCCGCCTGGGTTTCGGCGAGAATCATCTGCTGAACTATCGGCAGCCGGTCTTCCGCGAAGAACATATGCTCGGTGCGGCATAAGCCGATGCCCTCTGCGCCGAATCTCTTGGCTGTCGCTGAATCGGTGGGAGTGTCGGCATTGGTCCTTACGCCGAGCCTGCGGTAGGAGTCGGCCCATTCCATGAATTCACCGAATTCTCCGGAAAGCTCAGGTTCGATAGTCTTGACATCGCCCTTTATCACTTCACCGGTCGAACCGTTCAGCGTGATGATGTCGCCCTCTTTGTACACATCGGTCCCGATCGCAAACTGGCGTTTGCTTTCATAGACGCGCACATCTTCGCACCCCGCGACACAGCTTCTGCCCATACCTCGTGCAACGACTGCGGCGTGGGACGTCATACCGCCTCGCGATGTCAGTATCCCCGCAGCCGCGGCCATTCCATGTATGTCGTCCGGATTGGTCTCGGTTCTGACGAGTATCACCTTAATGCCCTCGTCCGCCTTCTCAACAGCCTGGTCGGCGGTGAAAACCACCTTGCCGGAAGCCGCACCCGGCGACGCCGCCAGTCCGCGGGCTATCACGTTGTACTTGGCCGTTGGACTGATGCGAGGATGCAATAGCTGCTCAAGATCATCAGGCTTGATTCGCATCAGAGCCTCTTCCCTCGTTATCAGCTTCTCCCTGACCATATCGACTGCGATCTTAACCGCTGCGGGAGTAGTCCTCTTTCCTGAGCGCGTCTGGAGCATGTAGAGGGTGCCGTCCTGGATTGTAAATTCGAAATCCTGCACATCCCTGTAATGCTTCTCGAGCTTGCTTGTGATCTTACGAAGCTGGTTGTAGATCTTCGGCATCACGTCATTGAGCTTGTTGATCGGCTCCGGCGTCCTGATCCCCGCGACAACATCCTCGCCCTGTGCGTTGATCAGATACTCGCCATAGAATTCCTTCTCGCCAGTCGACGGATTCCGGGTAAATCCGACTCCGGTGCCGGAGTTATCGCCCAAGTTGCCAAAGACCATCGTTTGGACGTTTACCGCCGTGCCAGTATCACCGGTGATATCGTTAAGCCTCCGGTAGTGGATAGCTCTCGGGTTATTCAATGAGCGAAAGACAGCATCTCTCGACATCGCAAGCTGAACAAAGGGATCATCAGGAAACGGTTCGCCGGAACGTCTTTTCACTATTGATTTGAACTTTTTGACAATATCCCTGAAATCATCCGCTGAGAGCGATGAATCCTTGCGGATCTGGCGCTCGCGCTTCTTTCTCGTAATAATGTTCTCGAAAATATCTTTGTCGATCCCAAGCACCACGTTTCCGAACATCTGGATAAACCGTCTGTAGATATCGTAAGCGAAACGCTCGTTGCCGGTTTTTGCCACCATCCCCTCAAGAGTCTCCTGGTTGAGGCCAAGATTGAGAACAGTGTCCATCATGCCCGGCATAGAAAATGGAGAGCCGGATCTCACCGAAACCAGCAGTGGATTATCCGCACCACCAAACCTGGTTTTTGTCAATTTCTCTAATTTCTGAATGCCAGCCCTTATCTCGTCGTCCAGTCCCGGTGGAGCCGCCATGTCATTGGCATAAAACAGCTTACATGCTTCACAGGTAATGGTGAAGCCGGGGGGGACAGGAATTCCTGTGTTGGTCATTTCGGCCAATCCTGCTCCCTTGCCACCGAGCAATTCTTTTTGATCGCCACTCCCCTCAGCTTTCCTGGCGCCAAAAAAATAGACCATCTTGGGCAATTCAGCCTTCTTCTTATCAGGTGCGATTTTCGATTTGCCCTTCTGGGCAGCCTGTTTCTTAGTCGATTTCGTAGTGGTCTTAATGGACATATTATCGAGCCTCCATGCAGGGTATCATCGGATCCGATTTGTTTGTCGAGAAGTTACAGGTGTTTATAGACTAAGGCAAGCATTTTTTGGGTATACTACACCCCTCCGGTTCCGGGTAAGGTTCCGAGCAAAAGAATTCGATCAGGAAGAAGTTGCAAACTGGGCGCCTTCTTACACAGCCACAACACGCTACATCGTGAAGTAGCGTTTTCCCGATACGATCTTTTCCAGCATTTTGAGAGTCTTCTCGACCGGCGCATGCATCAGGTCACGTGTGTTGTACGTGCCCTTGATATCATCCCGGATGTACTCGACTCCGTTCGCACCCTTAGGCCGCTGCTTCTTCTTGTGCGTGAGGTTGTAAAGCCTCTGGTACTCCTTGGCCTTCTCTTTGTGCGCCAGGTAGTACCGTCTCTGATACTCCCTCCTGGCTTCCCTGGCCTCTTCAGGAGTCATGGCTTTTTCTTTGCAGCGCTTGGGCTTAGAGATTTGAATCTTCCCCATGCCACCTGTCCTTGGTTTGGCTCTGACGAATCAAGTGCTAACCGCAATTACCTCAGAAAATTACGATGTATTAATGCCTGGACTAACTCCATTGCTTAACTAATGTAACATTAAAGAGTTACCTTGTCAACAGAATTCTGCAATGCAGTTCATCTTTTTTGCAAGAAAACGGCGGGACCGAACTAACTGTCATGCAGTATATTATGGGTGAAACACCCGGCCCTTCACCGCACAGCCGGCCCTATCCCTCTATCATTTCATACGCTAACTCACATAATCTGACAGCATGTTCACCCACTCCTGCAACGATGCTATCCGCTGAACAAACAGTGAAATACGAGCCATGACCGTATAGCCAAAACTGGCGCCGAATCCTATCATCAGGATATAGATACCAACCTTGGCAAAGCCTCCAAATGCACCCTTGTGCTCTTTGGAGAAAAAGAAATAAATCAACGCTGCTAATACGCCCAGCACTATGATGATGTTCCAGAATTCAGTTCCGGAGCCGACGCCAAGCGTCAGGTCTAGAGTCGATGTCAGTTGTCTGTTCACGTTGTTATACATATACAGTGGTAAGGCAACGCCCGAGCCGATCCCGATATAGCATGCAATCGGGTAACGCGACACCCACGCTAATTTCTTTGAGAATCTGAACCACATTGACAGACCCAGCAAGCCTGGAATGATATATGCGTAGTTGCCGTCGAATATCCTGTTGAAGAGTGTCGGGATCAGGCTGGTGTGAATCAGCAGGACAAAGAAATACCCAGCCGACACGCCAACCACCAGATGCTCTGCAAACTTATAAAACGGATTGTCCTTATACAGAAACGAGAAGGTCGCAAGCGTAAGGATCGCACCGAGCGTTGTCCAGAGCAATTCAATAAATGGAGTATCCTGCATCTGTCACAACCTCCTACAAGTCCGTTTGCGTTTTTCTGCGGCTCAGGTAGTAGCCGATGTTTCCGATCAATATGAACAGGATGATAGTCAGATGCGCCGCCACCTGTGCCGGCATACCGGCTGTAGCATCGTGCTCCTCACCCACCAGCTTTTCATATTCCGCAGCGCCTTTCCATCCTCCTATAAGACCGAATATGGCGTTGCCGAGATACGGGTAGAAGTCAGAAGCCATAACGCCCGTGACACCGAGCGCCAGAGGCATGTCGTATTTGGCGTTGCCATAGACTATCCACCAGTCACCTGTTGTGCCTGATGTGAGCACGAGTACGCATTTGACATCGTCGTAGTTTCTGACTCGATCCATTATTGGTAATGAGTCCAACGGATTGTTGTAATAATCCTCCGGGAAGTAGATCCTGAAATTCTGCCCCATGCCGAGAATAACGAGCGCCGGATATGGTCGATAGCCGAGGAAGCAATAATCCTCGCCATATTTCTTCTCGATGCCATACAGTTCCCTCGATTCCTCCACACCATTCCTGAGAAGCTCTTCAACCATAGTCGAACCATACTGCGACAGCGTCACTCCCAGGACCTTGACATCGGTTCTGAAAGCATGCAGCAGGATTGCGCGCGCCATCGGGTGCAACTCTGCGAGCGAATTCGGATCGTAGTCGAAACTGATGAGGATCTTATCTCCCGGATCGAGATCCTCAATAAACTGATAGATCGACTCGACCTCGCTGGTGACCGTTACCGGGACACTGAAATCATTCCTGAAGAGATAAGCGAATGTCACCACGACAGCCAGGAAAAGGTAGACCCAGCGGCGATCGAGCATCGTCATTTTCTCGAATACATTCATTGTCGCCTCCTCAGTCTTTCCCGAGGTACGAGCGCTCAATGCCGAGCAGTACCTTCAGTGATGTTGCAACTATGCCAAGCCCGATGCCGATAATGATAGCGCGCTTTGCAGCGAGATTCGGAACTTTCAGTACCCAACTCGCAAGGTCGGATATCGGCTCAGACAGCGGTCCCATCGGCATGAACCTTACCATGATAATAAAAGCAGCCAGGAGCAGCACTGATGCGAGAAGCGATCGCGCCCTGAACGCTCTGAATGCCGCCGAAGCGATAAAGAACGCCAGCAAAGCAAACATCGTCGCCTGAATCGGCACCATTATGTATGAAAAGAAATGTATGTACCAGTAGTTTGTCAGAAATCCGCCATCCGGAAAAAACCCGACTATCATCATGAAGAACAGGCCTGCAATAGTAATTACAGCGTATTGCCAGTTCTCGGATTTTCGCTTGATCTTATCGACATTGACACGAAGGAGCGACCATAGTCCGAGTATAAGCGCGAATATCCCGATAATGATAGTCCAGTCGAGCGCATACTCGTAGATCATATCCGAAGTGTCGTTCGGAACGAAATACTGGAATACCATGAAAAGTCCCAAAATAAATACTAACTTCAGAGGAAGCCATTGTTTCATCTGTACATCCTCCTTTACAGCTTAACCCTGAGCATTTCGATCAATACATCCCAGCCCAGAACCGAAGTGATGGCTCCGATCACAAGCAGAACCATGACTATCGCCTTCGCCCAGTCCTCAGCCTTCAGAGAACCGAGCAAGACCGGCTCTTTGCCGAGATAGGCGGATGCAGCGTACAATTCCTCACCGATCAGAGTGTAATCGCATGCAACCACAAAGAATGGAATCTGCGCGACCTGATCGGTCCCGGAAATCTGGATGGCGCCTGTGGACGCTCCAGTCTCCGCGAGAATCAGAGATTCGGCATGGAAGACGCCGAGATAGAAATTCGTCGCAGGCTGTTCCCGCACCATGATGCCGTTGACACCGGCGACGTACGCGAACTGCGAATTGGTAATGAAAAAGACCATGTCTTCGTCATAGTGGTCGGGCTTGCCCGCTTCCATATAGGCGGCCTTAACCACCTCCTGCGCGACCGTCATCACGATAGCCTCGTAACATGGCACAATAAGTTTGGTCTGATACTCAGCGACCTTCTTCGCTACCCTGCTGAGAATGGTAAACGAAGCTATCGTCGCAATATCGGATGCGGCGCCGAGCCCAAGCACATAAAGAATCGGCTTGCCCATCTCGGTCGCTCTTCCGATCGCCTCGTCGACCGCCTGAATACCAGCGATCGGGCGAACGTAAAGATCCTTGCCCCTCTTCGCCGCCACAATGAAATAGATAGTGAAGGCAGTGAAAAGCAGAACCGCTACAAGGACCGGAATCTTGCCGAGATGGAGCCACTGGGCTTTAGCCCGATACGGACCCGCAATATCAGACATCGTAGTGAGTCCTTCTGTCCCAACGGCGACTACTTTGTAGAAGAAGTCTGTATTGTTCGGGAAGTAATCAAGCTCGTCCTCATCTCGATTACCGCGATCCGAATACTCGAAGACATCGTTCGGCAGTTTACCACGAAGCACGTACTCACCATCGGGATATTCGGCACGGTAGACCTCAAAACCTGAAATCGCGCTGACGTCGCCATCCGGCACCTCGAATTTCAATCCAAGCGCATGGCCGTTGTCGTTCGGCAGGTCTTTCCCGGACAGGACTACCGGTTTCGGTGGTGGATCAACCAGCACCTCCTCGAGCAGCGTGTCGGCAGCGATTTCTTCAATCTGAGCGAAGACAGGCGAAGAAAGCGCGAAGAGCACAGCAACCGCCAGATACATTATCAGTTTCAGCCTGTGTTTCATAGACACCTTCTTTATGAGAAGTACTATTTATTATCTAATCATTCCGAGCCAGTCGCCGAACAGGAACTGCATCCTTCCGACCAGCAGCGATATCCTCGCCATCACCGTGTATCCAAACGAAGCTCCGAACGTGATCATGAGTACAGTTATCCCGGTTCGCGCACCTGCGCCGAAGGCACCTTTGTGCTCTTTCGAGAAGAAGAAATAGATCAGGCCACAGATGACGCCACCAAAAACGATCACATTGGAAAGTGTCGCGCCCAGGTCGAAACCGGATGCATTGTTTACATATAACGAAAACACAGTGTTGTTGATTTGCTGAATGAAATCGGAACGCAGGTATCTGACCAGGTTCAGTCCCGCCGTCGTTCCGACGATAAACGCAAGCGCCCATCTCGAAATCCATCCTGCTTTAGAAGAGAGCCGCATCAATAAGAGAATCCCGAGCACGAGCGGTATCACCATGTGAAGCTGG
Organism: uncultured bacterium; assembly: GCA_965369655.1. Classification (GTDB taxonomy): domain Bacteria; phylum Zixibacteria; class MSB-5A5; order JAABVY01; family JAHJOQ01; genus JAJRZO01. Next base: position 17,607 of record CBDUQR010000036.1, read on the forward strand.
ACAGGATCATCTTTCAGAGCCGGAAGGACAGGTCCGACCACAGGAGGATAAAGTTTGCCGAACAGATTCGGCACCATAGTCCCCCAGAATCCCATGCACATCCAGTACGCGGCGCTCACTCCCACGAACAGATGCTCTGCGAACTTGTAGTACGGATTGTCCTTGTAGAGAAACGAGAAGATGAACAGCGTGAGAAACGCGCCAATTGTGACAAGAAAACCCTTGAGTGCGACGCTTATTACGAACGCGATCACAATTACCGCAAGGACTATGTAGCTCGCCATTTTCCTGGCGTTCATTATTCTGCTCCTGTCGCCCGCGCCCTGTCGCGACTTCTCTGAATGAAGTAAAGCACGTTCCCAAACAGTATGAAGAACATTATCACAACGTGAGCAACCGCCTGCGACATCATCAGGCTCATGCCGGCCATCTTGCGGTCTTTGTATTTCGGATATGCCTGAATTAACGCATTCTCATACTCGGCTGCGCCTTTGGCTCCTCCAAGAATACCGATGAGCTGATTCGGATAGTATGGATAGAGAAGCGGCGCCGAGACAGCGGTACATCCACCGCCGATAGGAATCTTACCCGGATCACCGGCATAGAGAACCCACTCTTTGATTCCGGGGAATCCGCCACCGAACGATATTATCAGATCGAAATTCTTCAGATTCCTGATATTCTTCATCATCGGGAAATCATCGATAGCCGTGTTATTCGCGTCAGTCGAATACATCATCTTGAAGTCAACCAGGATAACCCGTATTAACCCCTGGTTACCGGCTTTATAGCCGAGATTGATATAGTCTATTCCGTATTCATACTCCGGGAATTCCGGCTTCAGGATCTTCTCGATAGTCTCCCAGGTGAGATTGTGCCCTGTCGCCCAGACAGCCATCATGTACATCTTGCACTTCCGCTCACCGCATTGCCGCACGATAGCGTCGACCATAGGCTGAATCTCGGGCGCGGTCGTGGGACCGTAATCGAACGACAACAATACTCTGGAGCCTTCCGGCAACTCATCCACAGTGTCGAAGAATGCCTGCACGATCGGCGTTGTCTCCTCTTTGAGCGTTGCCCCGAACAGCAGAGGTATGACAACCGCGAGCCCGATGAACACGAAGATGATCCGACGGTCTATCGATTGCAACCGTTCGACAAGTGATTTCTGTTCAGTGTGACCGTTGCTCATATTGTAATCCTCAGTCGTTGTCCTGACCGAGATATGTCCTTTCGATTCCGAGAATAATCCTCAGCGACATCGAGATCACTCCGAGAGCTATGCCGATCATGATAGCGCGCTGACCGGCGAGATTCGGCACATCCATGATCCAGTTGGCAAGGTTCGGAATTTGCAGGAATTCCCAGCCTCCCGTTAAGCCGCCAGTCAGCCAGAGTCCGAACGGTGTTCGCCCGAGCAGGATCACAAATGCCGCGATAAGCAGGATAGTGGCCTCAACTGTTTTCGCCCTGAACGCCCTGTATGACGCCGATCCGACATAGAAAGCCAGCAGAGCAAACATCGACGCCTGCAACGGAGTGAAGATATACATGTACAGATCATTGAAAAGCGAGCCAATCGCTGCGACGTCGCCCTGGATACCGCCGGGATTGCTGATCTTGAACAGCCCGGCCGCGAGGACCAAACCGAAACTCGCGAGAGTCACAGCCGAGAATGGCCAGTCAGCCTTTTTCTTGTTGATCTTGGTGATATGCACTCTTAGGAGATTGCCGCCGCCGAGAATGAAAGCAAATACGGCGATGATATCGAAATACATCGAGAAATTGTCGCCAAGGCTGCCGAACGGCTTATGCGGTACAAACTCGGCGACAATCAGCACAGTGCCGACAATCAGTGTTATTACAAGCGGTACAGTTCTACGCATAGTTTAGCTCGCTGAGAACCATCCCTTAATCGTGTTTGCCAGCGACAGTACGGATTCGGATTCCGTGATCGCGGCAACGGTAAACAGTACACAGAGCAACACAATTGCGCTCATCGCGATGATCTTGCCGACATCCTGACCCTTCAGCGATCCAAGCTGCTTCGGCTCCCCGGACAGGTATGCCGACGCTGCGAAAAGCTCTTCGCCGATCAGGGTATAGTCGCATGCTGCCACGAAGAACGGCAACTGCGCAGGCATGGCGGTACCTGCGATCTGAATCGCGCCGATCGAGTGACCCGTTTCAGCGAAGATCAGAGATTCGGCAAAGAACGCACCGATGTAGAAACAGGTCGCCGGTTTTTCGCGAACCATGATGCCGTCGACCGCGGCTACGTATCCAAACTGCTCGTCGGTCACGTAGTGCACCATGTCGTCCGAATATGCATCGGGGCGACCGGCAGCTATATACGCTTGTCTGATAGTCTCGCGCGCCGTAGTCAGTACGATTGAACGAGAAACCGGCATATTGATCTTGGTGTCGTACTCGGCAATTGTCCTGGCGACACGCCCAAGAATGGTTATCCCCGCAATGGTCTGAACGTCGTCCACATCGAGAATACCGGGAATGAACAGAATCGGACGGCCCATCTCGGTCGCGCGTCCGATGGCCTCGTCGACAGCCTCGAGTCCGGCAATCTTCCGCAGGTAGAGCTTCTTCCCCTTCTGCGCACTGAAGATGAAAAATAAGACCGAAAAACAGATGATAAAGCCGATTACGAACGTATCGAGGTCTTTCGTATTGAACCACTGTGCCGATGACACAACTCCACCGGAAATATCGGATTTCGAGCCGCCCGCATCTGATGTCGTCAGGACGTAGTAATAGTACGTCACGCCGTCGGTGGTGGTAGCGTCCTCATACTCTGTCATCCCGCGGGAGGCTGTCCCGACCATTTCAAATTCATCGTCATCGGAAGCCATTCGGTAGATATTGTAGCCGGTGACATTGTCGTCGCCAGCGCCGTCATCAAGCGACAATGCCCATCCGATCGTGACCGATCCGCCAGCATCGCCTTCGGAGTCGCGTACCAGCGTAAGATGCGCCGGTCTCGGAAGATCTATCTGCTCCATGATCATGCCGGTCGTATCCTGCATGACAGTATCGGGCTCGACCTGCGCGGCAAGCCATGAGAACGGGACCGCCAGAAGCAGCACCAGTCCAAACGCAGCAACTCGACTGAAGCGATTTTTCATATCTCTAACCAAATGTCCCGATTATCCAGTCATTGACGAGAAAATCGATTCTTCCAATCAGGAGCGACATTCGGCTCATGACGGTATACCCGAATGATGCACCGAAAGTTATCATCAGGAACCATGTCCCGACTTTCGCGGCGCCACCGAAGAAGCCCTTGTGTTCCTTGGAGAAGAAGAAATATATCAGACCGGTAAACGTCCCGATTAGAATAATGGCATTGCCCACCCCTTCACCCCACCCCTGAACAGGTGGAATGCCACCGGCGTCCGATATAGGGCCGAACAATGGTACTATCGTATTGTAAACTTGTTTGACGCCATTGGAGACAAGATAATTGATAAACTGGAGACCGGCAGTTGCGCCAACTACCAACGCCAGCGGCCATCTCGAGATCCATCCTATTTGAGGAATGAGCCGCAGGAGCATCATGATGCCGAGTACGGCAGCGATGACATATAGCAACTCGTAAGTGATCTCGAACCGGGTGAAAAGCGCAACGAGCGCTGGCCAGAGATTCGCCCAGAGTTTGGAATATAGATTCTGCCAGAAGAGCGAAGCAATCCAGTAACCTGCCGAGATTCCGATAAAAATCGCCTCGCAGATCTTGTACCAGGGATTGTCCTTGTAGAGAAATGAAACTATCCCCAGTGTCAGAAACGCTCCGATCCAAATCCCGACATCGAAATTCATCTTATCGTCACTCCTTGCCTTTGCGCGTCACAGCGTAAGCGATGTTGCCTACTAGTACAAAGAATATGACGATTGCATGCGCAAAAGTCTGTGAGAGCATATATTTCGTCGCTTTGTCCTTGAAACCCGTGAGCTTCTCGAACTCTGCGCCGCCTCTCATTCCGCCGAGCAGACCGATCAACTGCCCCGCATTGAGGTAGGGATACACCAGCGGCGCCTGAACGGCGGTATTGCCGGCCACAAGCCTCACGCCAAATCTGTCGGCGGCGACCTGCACCCACTCAACGGTACCGGGATAGCCTGCCGAGAAATTGAAGACGAAATCTACATTCGAGAAGTTCTTCACATTCTTCAGAAGCTCGACGTCGTGATACGGATTTCCGCGAACATCCTTTGGAAAAGCCTCTGAGAAATCAGTACCCATTCTCTGGATCACGAACTCATTACCGGCCTGGAAGCCGAGATTCACGTAGTTTATCCCATACTGGAGATTCTTCGCGGCGATCTCCGGGACTTCAAGAGCCTTCTGGATCGAAATCTCAGCCTGAAGCGGTCCCTGTGGCCACAATCCTATGAATATTAGTTTCAGATCTTTCTGGAAAGCATACTTGACAGCAGCATCGGCCATTGGCTGCAATTCAGGCGCTGATGGTGGATCGTAGTCGAATGCCATCAGGACTTTCGAGCCGGGTGGAAGTTCATCAAACGCATCGAATAATACTTGAACTTCATCCGAAATGGAGAGCTTAAAACTCACGGTAAGGAACATGGGTATCAGAAGAGACAAGCCGACGAAAAGGAAAATCCATCTTCTGTCAACGGCGAGCATTTTTTCCCAGAATCCCACTATTCGCTCCCTCCGAGATACGATCTCTCGATACCGAGCATAATTCGCAGGGCGGTCGATACCGTTCCGAGCGCGATTCCTATCATGATCGCGCGCTGACCGGCAAGGTTCGGGTAGTTCATGATAAACGACGCAATATCAGACAGTGGCGTGAAATCCTGCACGAACGGACCGAAGAGAATGTCGTCGAAGAGCACCCGTCCCATCATCACGAGAAAGCCGGCCACCAGCAGGAGAGTCGCCTGCAGATTCCTCGCACGGAACGCTCTGTATGATGCCGACGCGACAAAAAAAGCGAGGAGGGCAAACATCGTGGCTGATAACGGAGTGTAGATGAAGTTATAGAGCCAGGTGAACTCTGTGTCGGGAGTCTGGAATTCGGGACCTCCCGCAAATCCCGCGATTGCCATCGTGAGCCATGAGACCACAATGATCAAAGCATACGGCCAGTCTTTCTTCTTCCTCTGTATCTTGATGATCGACAGCTTCAGAAGGTTGAGCGCACCGAGCCAGATCGCACACGCGGCGATTATGAAAAACCAGTCCGAGAACAACTGCTCAAACTTGTCGAATGGCGAGTGCGGAATGAAATACTGAATGACGAAGGCCATGCCTACGACCCCAGTAATCACCAATGGTATTTCACGTTTCATTATCTAGTCCACCGGAACGCTGAATAAACTGGCGAAATCATATACGCCAAGTGTCTGGATGATCACACCGATCAGTATCACAAGCAGAATCAGACCTTTGCCCAGATCCTGTCCCTTTAGAGAGCCGAGGAGTTTCGGTTCCTTCGACAAGTAGGCTGAAGCCGCATAGAGTTCTTCGCCAATCAGCGTGTAGTCACATGCCGCGACGAAAAACGGAAGCTGCGCAGGCATCGCCGTACCTGCTATCTGAATCGCACCTATTGAGTTTCCGGTCTCGGCGAGAATGAGCGATTCAGCGTAGAACGCACCCATATAGAATATCGTAGCAGGTTTCTCCCTGACCACCATCCCATCGATGGCAGCGGCATATCCGAACTGATCGTCAGTCAGGTAGTGAACAATGTCTTCATGGAATGCGTCGGGGCGACCGGCGTTGACATACGCCTCCTTGACGATCTCACGCGCGATGACCATAACCAGCGATCGTGACACGGGAACATCGAGCCTGGTCTCATACTCGGCGGCGAGTTTCGCTACTCTGCCGAGGATTGTCACGCCTGCAATTGTCTGAATGTTCTCGATATCCTGCGTGCCAGGAACATAGAATATCTTCTTACCCATCTCCGTTGCACGACCGACAGCCTCATCGACAGCTTCGAGACCCGCAATCTTGCGTATGAACAGCTCTTTGCCGGCTTTCGCCTGATTGATGTAGTAGAGGATCAGGAAACTAATAACGAGGGCAAAGACCAGTACAACAGTGCGGCTCGTATTGAACCACTGAGCCGATGAACTTACTGCGCGAGTATAGCCTGAGAAGGCAGTTACAGGGATCAATTCACTTGAAGCTGTTGCAAGTTCATTGACGGCAGCAATCCTGTAGACATAGCTGACGCCACTAACTGCATAGTTGTCTCTGGCGGATGTTCCACCCGCCGGTGCAGAGCCGATTACTTCGAATTCACTGTCGGAAGCATCAGATCGCTTACGTTCGACATCATATCGAACAACCATCCCTTTGGCGTCATCCGGCGAGAGTTCCCAGCCGACATGAATAGAACCACCATTATCGTTTGGCGTATCTTTGGCGGTTATATTGACCGGTGGGGCTGGCCTAACGGCATCTTCTGGAACAGCAGAGACGGCAACTGCGGCACTGTCAGCCAGGTCCTCGTCTACAACAGTCGCACACAATATCAGCGGCGACAAAACAACTGCGATGCAAATAGCGAGCAATGTTCTAAGTAGCATGGAACCTGCCAAAAAACGAGACCGCCGGATAAGCGACGGCCTGTATGCAATTTATATCAACGAAAAAGCGATGTTCGATTTACAACAAATTGTTTCACTTCAACGCTTTCGATGCTAACAACCATTCCAAAACTTGGGTCAAGTTATGCCGGGCGACTGTTCAAGTCAAGAAAAAACCCGGCTCTACCCCTCTATCAACTCCACGTTCGCCCGCGGAATAACTGCTTTCGAACCGTCACCGAATTCGACTTCGAGGATTCGAGCGTATGATTCCGAATCGAGTTTCTTCAGTTCAGGCGGAAGATCTGATACCTTGCCCAGCCTTCCGAAATATGGCTGCCGAATAACTCTGACCGGAGATCCTACACCGAGCCCCATCGAGTTCTGCGACTTCAACGACTCACCGGATTGATCCGACTTGCCGAGAGGTATGACAACCTCGGGGCGGATAACGCCGGCTCTGATCTGTGTCGCGCCGTTTATACACGCCATCTCGCCTTCTTTTGATTTCAAGAGATCGAACGTCCTCTGCGCAATGTCGATCTGACCGAATCCCTCCGTTATGACAACTGTGACGCCCATGTCTTCATTGCCGGTGATTGCGACGCCGATGTCGGTCCCGAGAATCTCCCGAAGATCCTTGTCGTCTATGCCTCCGACCACAATTCCCTTCGCCTTCACCTCGATTGCCCTGGTGATCGCGGCTGATGTCACAAGCGATCCGCCAACAATAACCTTGCCCTCGCACGATGAATCTATCAAGCTGTCGGTGAGAATATCAGAGTTGCTTTCTGTGACAATCTTTATTTCGCCGTGAGTTTCTCCACCTATTCCGAAAATCCCCTGCACGAAACTGCCTTCGGTCTCGACGACCACGCCCTCCTCCGGGATCACCTCGGTGACCGTGCCGTCGAGATACGCTTTTACTTCCACTGGAATGGGATGACCGCGAAGTAAAACCTGTCCGGTGACATTCGAAATGTTCTCGATTGTGCCGTCGATCTTCGATTTCGCCTCGGACTTGAACAGGCCGAAGAAGCTCTTGGTCATGGCAATCGGTTCGTCCTTCGCGATTGGATCGCCTTCTTTCTTGAGCATGCACTCATCGACATCTTCGGGAGGAACGCCGAGGATATTCGCGATATTTATCGGTTCGACATTGCCCGGCAAGTCAGTTCGAGCGACGACCACATCCGGTTCGACCTTATCACCGGTCTTGACTACCACCTCACCCTTGAGTGGAAGAATGCGTCTTTTGGAAACAGTCATCCTCTCGGTGACTTTCAAACCGGGCGTATATGCGTGAGCCATATTCTCAACTCCTGTCTACGTAAGACGAAACATGATCAATATCATCAAATGCACCGAGTATATATATCCACGTTCATCTGGAGCGGATCAGTCCCCGCAGATTTAATCCCTGTCCAGCGCCTCCGCATGGTATACATCAAGCTCGGTGATCCACTCTTTCAATTTCTGTATCCTGAGACTGTCTTCGTCTGGAGGCGTAAACGGCCTGCCGCGTCCATCGAGAATTATCCCGACGACACCGCCGGAAACAGTTGTCTCGAGTTTATGCCCTTTGCCCGCGCCGACATCCTGGTGGCGATCCGGTTCGAGAACGGCCTTTGCTTTGAGCGGTATACCGGTCTCTTCATCGAACCCGAGCTTGATCAGCTTCATCGTGCCGGACATCAACTCGCCCTCAGCCGTCTTACCGCCGGGCAGTTCAAATTTGTATTTCATCAGAGCCTTATTGCCCTTGAAACTTCCGCACGGCGCCACGCATGTGCCCAGATGTATCAGGCAATCCTTTTCGAATACTTCGGTCGCGGCGTTTTTGTGGACGACCGACAGCACGCCGAGTTGAGGCATCATGAATATCGAGTCGACCGCGAGCCTCGTGATACCCTCCGGCTGGAACGCGTCGATCGCCATCAGCGCCGCCTGCTGACGGCGCGGAGCATGCGACAGAACGCCGCCGGAGCCGATCAGCATATTCAGCGACATCATATTGACGAGTGTCTGTCCCGACGATACCTGCGCGAATGCATCAGCGATCGTCCTTTGCTGCTGTATACCCTTGAGCACCGTCGCGAATTCCTTGTGCTGTATGAATGCGAGCCGCAACGCTTCTCTGGCGACTGCCTGCTCGAATATCAACTCTTCCATCGTCTGCGGGATAGTGGTCGGGCGGATCATCTTGTTCTTGATCCTGTTGCGCAGGTCGCGCTCGTCCATGTGGAACGGCACCCAGCGCATGACATTCGGAAGCCCCGTCTCCTTGAATACGTTTGAGACCGAATAACTCATCCCGAGATTCGCGGAGACCGTGCGGTTAAACACATCCTGAAATACGGAGAATACGTCAGTCGTCGCGCCGCCGATGTCGACGCCTAACGCCTCGATACCTTCGATATCCGAGATCGTTTTGATGATCGCACCTACGGCTCCCGGAGTCGGCATGATATCAGCATCGGTCCAACTCATCAGCTTGCTGTAGCCGGGAGCCTGCGCCATGACATGCTCCATGAACAGGTCATGGATTTTCTCGCGGGCGGGAAGCAGGTTCTCTCTTTCGAGCACCGGCCTGAGATTGTCAACTATTCCAAGATCTACCTTGTCGCCAAGTGTTGCGGTGATATTCTCACGAGCTTCCTTGTTGCCTGCGTAAATCACCGGAAGCTTGTAACTGGAACCGAGTCTCGGTTTCGGGTCGGCTGCGCTGATAAGCTCTGCGATCTCCACAACATGCGTTATCGTGCCACCATCGATTCCGCCGGAGAGAAGAATCATGTCCGGGCGGAGGTGACGGATTCTCTGGATTTGTTCGTGTGGAAGTCTCTTGTCATTCGATGCGATTACATCCATCACGATCGCGCCCGCACCGAGAGCCGCGCGCTCAGCCGATTCGGCGGTCATCGATCGGACCACACCCGCGACCATCATCTGCAAACCACCGCCAGCCGATGATGTCGAGATATAGATGTCAGTTCCGACCTTGTTGCCGTTGTCATCAGATCGGGGCGAGATAATTTTGTCGTTCTCATCGAGGAGCTTGCGGCCGGAAAGTTCGACTACCTCCTGGACGGCGTTCAGCACGCCCATAGTGACATCTTCGAACGGCGCCTCGACAGTTGTCGGCGCCTCGCCCCTGACGATCAGCCGATATTCACCATCGCGGTATTCTATCAGAATCGCCTTGGTGGTTGTGGAGCCGCAATCGGTCGCGAGGATAACCTTGATATCTTCAGGCTTCATGTCTCTCATTTAGAATTCCTTCTATCTCAAACAGAACATATTCGAGTCTCAAACGACAGGACATACTCCCGCCCTGCCGCGAAGTCCCAAATAACATAAATCACTCCCCGTTTGTCAAGCTGTCTGAGGGGGATGTGGTCTGAGGGGATGAGTGAAAAGGTCAGAGTGAAGGGCGATCCATTTCGGACGTAATCATAGGGGACTCTTCTGAGAAGTCACATTGAATCCATCCATGATAGGGGGCTGACTCCCCTTTCTCCAGTGCGGGTAAAGTCAAATTGTCAATAGCATCAAGCAAATCCTGAGAGATTTTCGTTTCAGCCGAATCAGAAGACTGTAATTTGTTATCGTGGCTGCAAAAGTTTGTACTGTATACAGAAATACCTAGATCCTTCAACTCACCAACCACGTAGTCAATCGGAATATCCCAACGACAGCCAGTCGAAATCACCCCAGCGCATTCATCCTTCTTAAATTTCCTATAAAGCTGCTTACAGAAACTATTCTTGGATCCATGGTGGCTTACTTTGAACAAATCTATGCCTGCTTTGAGCTTCGATTGTGATAGAATGGTCTTCTGGCTAGGTACGTCTGAGAGGTGGTCCCAGTTGGTTGGACAGTTTGGCGACAGTGTTAAGGTGAATTT
>CBDUQR010000037.1:0-27768 GCA_965369655.1 uncultured bacterium
TATTATAGCTGTTCTCAGAATAACTTTCCGATTGCTGTGGTTTTTTGGGTATGTTCGGGGTTGTTGATGACGTCGAGGATGTCTTGGTCGAGGCGGTCAATGAGTTGGTCGACATTCTTGCATACATAGTTGTTGAACCATCGAGCCTTCATGACCAGCCATATCCGCTCAATAGGGTTGAGATCGGGTGAGTAAGGCGGCAGATACTCCGGTCCCCATCCGTGCCAGTTAGTTGTCTTCCGTTTGTGCCATGAAGCGTTGTCCAGAATGAGGATGTTTTGGGGTCTTTGGAATACTATGGACTTGTCCGCTTCATCGAGGAAGGCCTGAAAGGTCTCCGAGTCGGAGTGGGAAGTTTCGATGGCAAAGAATTCGCCCGTACGCGGGCAGACCATGCCCATGACGTTCATGCGAAGATGGTCGCCGTTCCTGGTGCTGCGGGTCTTGTTGCCTTTCTTGTCCCAGCGCCGTCTGGGACGCGGATCGCCCTCGAACCCTGACTCATCGGCAAACCAGATATCCACATCGGGCTCCTGGCAAAGTTCCCCGAGTTGTTGCCGAAACGCCTCTCGTTGGGCTTCGTCCTGACGGTCGGACAGAGATCGTGATGGTGACTATCATTGGAATCAGAGCTTGAGATTTCACAAGACCAATCTTGAGAAGATGTTGAGTCAGCTGCTCATCGACAGGCACTTTTCCCCGTCCGCATTCCGCGCTGGTTGGACTTGGGAGAATAATGAGATGTCCAAATTCTTGGAATCAGTGATCCCATTTGATTTCTCAGGCAACCCACCACTTTTGAGGCATGATTACTTCCATGATCCTGTGAGCAACGTGTTTGATTGGTCTGAAATGCAAGTACGTTGGGGCTATTATCATCCGAGTGAGTCAAATTACCAACTGCCGGGAGATATGAATAGGGCGGTCTTCGCTTGCCTTTCATACACAATGTTTAATCGCGCGTTGGATCGCGCTTTCACCAGGGCGAGGAGCGGAAAGTGTGCAGTGGTAGTGGCTGATTACCTTCACAACACAGCCACGATGCTGCCCCACTTGCGGTCTGTTCATGAGGCTCTTATTGACAGGAGCAGCACTTATGGCGTTGACTTCGTGTTTGTAACTGCATCTGAGCTTGCGAAGATAGCAATTAGCTCAGTCGATTCTTTGGCGCCAAACCTAACGATTTCTGATCAGGAAGTACCGTCAGATTCGATACTGACAATAGTCTCTTCTGAACCGTTGTTCGCCGATCCATACGTTGTGGCTCGGTGCGAGGGAATTCCTTATATAAGACTCGAACCTGAACGGATCAACGAAACCACATGGACGGTCGAGATTTCTTGTCTGTGCGGTAATTCACTGTTGGGTATTACAGTTGGGGCATGCGATCAGTCTGGAAACACGGTGATCGTCTCAAAACGATTGGGTTCCACTGGCACTCCAGAGTATCATACCAACTAAGCCCTTTGCTAAGGCACCGTTCTACCTGCAGAATTGGTTTCCGCGACCTTAGCGATTCAATCGAAAAAGTTTCATTCTTGAACAGCAAAAGAGTGCTCTGTGCATTGTTGGCGCATGATTTCGGTCGATAACTATAATAGATGTAGGAAGCCGTGATTTTGCTCCGAGGTTGTGTCATGAGTCGATTGACTGTTTTTCTTGCCTTTGCACTGTGCGTTTCTGTTATTCTGATAAGTATTTCCTCAGCTTCGCAGAATGAAGCCCAGGCTCAACGTTTCAAGCGAGAGCTGTACAGGGTGATTCTCGACAGGGATATCACTGACAGACCGGCCCTCGTGACAACATGGCAGAAATATGGCGAGATGAAAGCAAAATGGCGCTCGGAACTCTTTTACGCAGAATTCCCGAGCGAATCGAAATATCGTTACACTTTCAAAGAAGAACTTGAATGCCGGGCTTTTCTCGCTGAACAGTGGTCGATCATCAGGAAACAAAACTCCAGATTTACTGACTCTTATCTCGACAACCTCGTCAAAGTGAAGGATTCCCGCTACTTCAGAGAATATATCTACAGCCATTTCAGGAAAGGCTCGTGGCAAATCGATGGCGACAAGTTGTTCCTCGACGAATACAAGAAGTGGCGGAAGAAGCACCTCAAAGGACCGAAAAAAGAGACCCGCGTCAAGCTGGAGAAGATTGAACTGGCTGAGTGGTAAGCTGCACAATCTGCCACCCACGCACAATATCCACTATTTCTAATCATCTGACCTAATCGAAGTCTGAGTTATTCCGATGTCAACAGAATATCGCTTGCCTAATCATCGATGGGATATATATTCCTCGACTGAAAATCGTATGTGCCACAGGCATCAACGAGGCGGGATACTACAATGGATGCTTTCAACAAAATCTGTGTCGTCGGAGCGGGATCGATGGGTCAGGGAATCTCCCGTGTGGTCGCTGCGACCGGCATCGAAGTCATACTGATGGATAAGGATTTGAATCTTGCGGTCAGGGGCGTAGATCGTATTTCTGATGAGCTCGACCACGAGATCGCAAGGTGGGGAATTACCGAGTCGGAGAAGCGCGCGATCCTGGCGCGGATCGAGCCGGTCTCCGATTTCAAAGCGATCAAGAACGTCCGCATGGTGATCGAGGCAATTCCTGAAGACCTTGAGGCAAAGCGTCTGCTCTTCGCGCATCTCGACAACATCTGCAGATCTGACGCGATCATCGTATCGAACACGTCGACGCTGTCAATCACTGAGCTGGCGGCTACCACGAATCGCGCTGACAGAGTTATTGGTCTCCACTTCCTCAAGCCGGTTCACCGGGTGCCAATTGTCGAGATCGTGCGTGGCCTGAATACGTCCGAGGAGACCGTTGCCGCGATCAGGGAATTTGCTGGCCAGCTCAACAAGACTCCGGTGATGGTGTACGAGTACCCGGGGTTTATCGTTACTCGCATCATCGTGCCGTTCCTGAATGAGGCGATGCATGTACTAATGGAGGGGATCGCTTCCGCCAAAGATATCGACACGGCGATGAAGATGGCATTCGGCCTCGAGATGGGGCCGCTTCGGCTCGCAGACATGATTGGCCTCGATGAACTGATGCACTGGATGGAGAATCTTCTTCATGAGTTGTCCGAGCACAAGTACAACCCTTGCCCGCTCCTGCGCAAGATGGTGCGAGCAGGGCACCTCGGTGTGAAGACAGGCCAGGGTTTCTACAAATATGATGAGGATGGCAATGCGATTCAACCGGTGGAGGGAATCCAGTAATGAAGGTCCTCGTGATAAATTGCGGTTCGTCGTCGGTCAAATACCAGTTGATCGATACGGACAAGAAAGAGAGCCTTGCGAAAGGCGATGTTTCTCGTATCGGAATGACCGGTGCAGTGCTGACGCACAAGCCGGAAGGCGGCGAGATGGTCAAGATTACGGGAGAGATGCTTGACCATATCATGGCGATCGAGCAGGTGATAAATGTACTCATGTCGCCTAAGCATGGCGTTATCGGGGACAAATCGGACATCGATGCAGTTGGACATAGGGTCGTCCATGGCGGGGAGCAATTTACCGAGTCGGTATTGATCGACGGCGATGTGCTCGTCGAATTGCGGCATCTCATCGACCTCGCTCCGCTCCACAATCCGCATAATATAAAAGGTATCGAAGCGTGTATGAGGGCGCTGGAAGGCACTGCTCAGGTAGCTGTGTTCGATACTGCACTCCACCACCAGATGCCGGACTATGCATATATTTATGGACTGCCGTATGTTTTCTATTCGAAGTACAAGATTCGGCGGTATGGTTTTCACGGTATGTCTCACAGGTTTGTCTCGGTGCGCGCAGCCGAGATGATGGACAGGCCATATGAGGATCTCAAGATCATCACGGCTCATCTCGGAAACGGCGCTTCTGTCACTGCGCTCGACAGCGGTGTGTCGATTGATACGTCGATGGGCCTGACTCCGCTCGAAGGTCTCATGATGGGGACGCGTTCGGGTGATATTGACCCTGCGATAATTCTCCGGATCATGGGCACCGAAGAGCTGTCGCTTCATGAAGCGAACACGCTTTTGAACAAGCACTCCGGATTGATGGGAGTCTCCGGTCGTTCGTCCGACATGCGCGAAATAATCGAATCGATGGACGACGACAGGATGCGGGCGCGCCTCGCGTTTGAAATGTATTGTTACCGGTTGAAGAAATACATTGGATCATACATGGCTGCGCTCAATGGCGCGGACTGTATCGTGTTTACCGGCGGAATAGGGGAGAACGCTCCCCGTGTCAGGGCTGAGACGCTGAAGAACATGGATTGGTTCGGTGTTGAACTCGATGACAAGGCCAACGAAGAAGCCGTCGGGTGTGAAGCCGAGATATCGACGAGAGACTCGAAGGTGAAGGTCCTTGTCGTACCAACGAACGAGGAATTGGTCATCGCGATGGATACAAAAAGGATTGTCAGCGAGCAGTGATGGCGGCTTGTCATTGATTTTACGGTGTTAGCGAGGTTAGTTCATAAATCAGCAGGTTGAAGAGAATGCGGATTTTGTCCGTGCAGTGGAGCATGGGCAATGACTTCTTTGGCATTGGAGGCAGGCATTGAATGAGATAGTCTACAAAAAAGACCTATGCCCGAAGATCACTTTGTTCAGGATCAAGACGCCGGAACTTGTCCGGAGAGCGAAGGCGGGGCAGTTCATTATTCTGAGAGCATACGAGGATTCCGAGAGAATCCCAATGTCGATCGGCGGGCTTGACAGAGACAAGGGCCTGTTGACTATTGTGGTGATGGAAGTGGGCAAGTCGTCCGCTGAGATCGTGAGAATGGAAGAGGGTGAGCGATTCCTCGATGTTGTCGGACCTCTCGGCGTTCCCACGCACATCGAAGATTTCGGAGGAACCTGTGTAGTGGTCGGCGGCGGCGTCGGCATCCCGCCGATTCTCCCAATAGCGGAAGAAATGAAGGAGCAGGGCAACAAGGTGGTTGGAATCATCGGCGCCAGAAGCAAGGACTTGCTGATATATGAGGACGAGCTTGGATCTGTCTGCGATGATCTGATCATCACCACGGATGATGGCTCGAAAGGCATGAAAGGGTTCGTCACTAATGCGCTCCAGAAGCTGATCGACGACGGAGAAAATATCAAGTTTGTTATGGCGGTCGGGCCGGTTATCATGATGAAGAATGTCGCAAAGACGACTGAACCGCACGGTATCAACACGTGGGTCTCGCTGAATCCGATCATGGTTGATGGGACCGGTATGTGTGGTGGATGTCGCGTATCTATCGACGGCAAGTCCAAATTCGCGTGTGTTGACGGTCCTGATTTTGACGCTCACAAGGTCGATTTCGACGAGTTGATGATGCGACAAACGATGTACATTCCGCAGGAGAAAGCGGCATACGAACAGTATCTCCACAAATGCAAGATTGGCTTGGGTCGCAACTCGTGATCTGCCGAACAGACATCGGGGAGGAAGATAATGCCTGATGAACTTGAAGGACTGGTTCTTGGTCAGATAGAGAAGAAACTGAGAATGAAAATCCCCCGGCAGGTGATGCCGGCTCAGGATCCGGGGGTGAGGAAACATAATTTCGACGAAGTGCCGACAGGTTTTACTCCCGAGCTTGCTGTGAAAGAAGCACAACGCTGTCTTCAGTGCAAGAAACCGGTATGTATCGATGGCTGCCCGGTTGAGGTCGATATCCCGGCGTTTCTCAACCTGGTCACAGAGGGTAAATTCAGCGAAGCGGCGAAGAAGATCAAGGAGACGAACTCACTACCTGCGGTATGCGGAAGAGTCTGCCCGCAGGAGGAACAGTGCGAGATCGTGTGTGTGCTGGCGAAGAAGCATACGCCGGTGGCAATCGGCCATCTCGAGAGGTTTGTCGCCGACTGGGAGCGCGAGCATAACGAAATGGTGATTCCCGAAATAGCTCCGCCATCCGGCAAGAGAGTGGCTGTGGTCGGATCGGGTCCGGCAGGTTTGACGGTGGCTGGCGATCTTGTCAAGCTCGGCCACAGTGTGACTGTGTTTGAAGCGCTCCATAAAGAAGGCGGTGTTCTCGTGTACGGTATTCCGGAGTTCAGACTCCCGAAAGCGATCGTAAAATCTGAAGTCGACTTTCTTGCAAGCATGGGAGTGGAATTCAAGACCTCTCACGTGATCGGCAAACTCAAGGGTATCGATGATCTATTTGAGGAGGGCTTCGATGCAATATTTATCGGGACAGGCGCAGGCCTCCCGAATTTCATGGGCATTGAAGGTGAAAATTTCAACGGCATCTACTCTGCCAACGAATACCTGACGAGAAGCAATCTGATGCGGGCATATGATATGGATGCGGCCGGCACACCGATCATGGCGGGTAAGCGCGTGGCGGTGCTTGGCGGCGGCAACACCGCTATGGATGCTGTCCGTACGGGGCTTCGACTCGGCGCTGAGCATGCAGCGATCATTTACAGGCGTTCGAGACAAGAGATGCCTGCGAGAGACGAAGAGATTCACCACGCCGAGGAGGAGGGCATCGAGTTCCAGTTCCTGACGGCGCCGATCAAGTTTATCGGTAACAACAATGGCTGGGTCAGGCAGATGGAGTGTATCAAGATGGAGTTGGGCGAACCCGATTCATCCGGAAGACGTCGCCCTGTCCCTATCGAAGGATCCAACTATATCATGGATGTCGATACAGTGGTTGTCGCTATCGGCAATTCATCGAATCCGTTAATTCCGCGCACTACGCCCGGTCTCAAGACAAACAAGTGGGGCAATATCATCGCTGATGACGACTCCATGCTGACGTCTCGCAAAGGTGTTTACGCAGGCGGCGACATAGTCACCGGTGGCGCGACGGTGATCCTTGCAGCAGGCGCAGGCAAGAAAGCAGCACGCGCAATCCACGAATATTTGCAGACTGTCTGATCGAATCTGGTTTCAAAGTTGACAATACGACCGCGGGCTATGCTCGCGGTCTTTTCTGTGAATGGGCAGGGGTTGCCAGCACTCGATCTGATTCACAGCCTGATGGCAGGGATTACCTGTGCCTGCACGGCATTAGTCGTCGCAGCCTACAATTAGCTTGACATACGTATTTTGTCTGGTTAATATCGGAAGTTTATGAGCGCGAAGCTGAACATACGGCAGCTTAAGACGGGGAAGTCCCGTCATGAGTTTGTCCTCGAAGGACCCGATCTTGAGTTTGACACCACCGACCCGCTTGAAGTGGTCGGCGCGAAGTTGTGGATAGATGTCGATAATCACGTCGAGGAGATCTATGTGAAGGGCGAAGCCGATGTGACGCTGAAGCTCGAATGCGCAAGGTGCCTGGAACCTTTCGACTTGAGCAGGGTTCATTCATTAGCGCTTGTGATCAAGCTTGCGCGAAGGGGAGAGATCGGCGGTCCGGATGGGCAGTCGAGCGATGATTTTTTCGTGCTGGACGATGGTGCGGATGAATTTGATTTCGTTCCCATCATCAGAGAAAGAATGATCCTCTCGCTGCCGATGAAGCCGCTCTGTTCTGAGGATTGCAAGGGACTTTGCGCGAAATGCGGGACCAATCTCAACATTGGGAGTTGTGATTGTCCCAAGGACAGCGTTGACGAGCGATTCAGCGCGCTGCAAGAACTGAAGAAAAGCTACGGAGGAGAGTAGTAATATGGCGCTTCCCAAGAGAAGACAGTCACACGCTCGTGGTGCGAAACGAAGGACACACTGGAAACTTTCGGCGCCCACGTTGACAGTTTGTGCCGAGTGTGGGAGCAAGAAGCTCGCGCATCACATCTGTCCGGAGTGCGGGTACTACGCGGGCAGACAAGTGATCACACCGAAGACTTCGGAATAATACGAATCCCGTTTATGTCAATTAGAATTGCCGTAGATGCGATGGGTGGCGACCTCGGTCCTCAGGTTGTGTTGGCCGGGGCTCATCAGTTCCTTGTCGATTTTCCCGATGCCGACACTGAGATGGTCTTTATCGGTCCGAGGGAAGAACTGTCCGATTTGGTCAGCGATCTCGGATCCATGACGGACAAGGTCTCAGTCAGGAATGCTGCTGATGTGATTGCGATGGATGACGCTCCGAAGGAGGGGTTCCGCAAGACGCAGTCATCGCTCGTGATTGCACACAAGCTTCTCAAAGCGGGCGAGGTCGACGCGGTTGTCTCGACAGGCAATACCGGCGCTATCATGGCGTCTGCGATACACAATCTCGGGAGAATGGAAGGCGTGACAAGGCCTGCAATAGCCGCTGCCTTCCCGACGTCCACCGATTATCCCTGTATTGTCCTCGACGTCGGCGCCAATGCGGACTGCAAGGTCGGAAACCTGCTCGAATTCGCCCACATGGGGGCGATCTTCTTTAGCTGCATGGTCGATGTGAAGAATCCGCGAGTCGCTCTGCTTTCCATCGGAGAGGAGAGCAACAAGGGCAACGAACTGACAGTCGAGGCGCACAAGCGGATGATGGAGAACGGTCTCAATTTCATCGGCAATGTGGAGGGCAGGGATGTCCTGACCGGAAAAGCCGACGTCATCATCTGCGACGGCTTTGTCGGTAATGTACTGCTCAAGTTTGCAGAATCTATGAAATCATTTATATTCGGCAAGTTCAAGACACAGGTTTCGACGAATATTTTCTCTCGCCTGGGAGCCGGTCTGATGACCCCGTTTCTCCGCAGGCTGAAAAAGACATTCGATTATTCGCAATACGGCGGCGCACCGCTCCTCGGCGTCAACGGCGTTACAATAATCTGCCACGGATCGTCGAACGCTCTCGCGGTAAGAAACGCAGTCTTTACCGCCAATGAGATGGTTGCAAGGAATGTAAACGACCATATCGGCAAGGGGCTTTCTTCAATACGCGCCTCGCTCAACCTTAAGGGAAATCTGAAGTGACCAGGATAAATGCTGTGATTACCGGTACCGGTTCGTATGCGCCGGAGCGAATTTTGACGAATGCCGACTTTGAGAAAATGGTCGAGACCAGCGACGACTGGATTTTCAGCAGGACCGGGATCAAAGAGCGTCACATAGCATCCAACGGATCGGGCACATCAGAGCTTGCGCTCCGTGCCGGTCAGAGAGCTATGGAACAGGCAGGAATTGGACCGCAGGACTTGGATATGATAATCGTCGGGACGGTGACGCCGGACTACCAGGTGCCTTCAGCAGCCTGTATTGTGCAGGAAAAGATGGGTGCGTTCGGAGCGGCAGCTATGGATGTGGGCGCGGCCTGCGCGAGCTTTATTTATGGTCTGGCTACAGCTAACGGATTGATTCGTTCCGGACAGTACAAGAGAATTCTTGTCATTGGCGCCGAGACGCTTTCTTCGATTACCAACTACCAGGATCGTGGAACTTGTGTGCTTTTTGGTGATGGTGCGGGTGCTGTAATTTTGGAAGCTAAGGAAGGTGATGAGCCGGAAGGAGTGCTTGGCAGCGTTCTCGAGACGGATGGCAGATACGCAAAGCTGCTCTGGATACCTGTGGGCGGCTCTGTGAGCCCGTTCAAGTCTGGCAGTGAAGATGAACCGAGAGTGTTCCTCGAAATGAACGGCAATGAGGTATTCAAAGTCGCCGTCAGGGCGATGGTGTCGTCATCGGAGAAAGTCTGTAAGAAGGCAGGCGTGAAGAAGGATGACATAGCTCTCTTCATCCCTCATCAGGCCAACATCAGAATCATCGATGCGGTCAGGAAACGACTCGGTCTGTCAACAGAAAAAATGTTTGTGAATATCGAAAAGTATGGAAATACTTCGTCTGCGTCGGTCCCGTTGGCGCTCGATGAAGCTGTCTCTGCCGGTAGAGTAAAGCAGGGTGATCTCGTCCTGATGGTGGCGTTTGGCGGTGGACTCACCTGGGGCGCCTCAATCGTACGTCTCTGATATTCTATGAAATCCAGAGTCGTCGTCACCTAAATTTGGAATTGACAAACTGGATTGTGGCTATTAGATATGGCACAAACTGAGTGGCTCAGACTATGATGAAAACGGCATACATATTCCCGGGTCAGGCATCCCAGTACGTTGGGATGGCGTGCGACCTCTTTGACTCAAACGAAAACGTCAGGGATCTATATGCTTCAGCTTCGGCAATCCTCGGATTCGATCTCGCGGATGTCAGTTTCAACGGCCCTCTTGAAAAACTGACGAGGACGGAACATACGCAGCCGGCAGTGCTCGTGCACTCGCTTGCGGTTCTGACTCTGCTTGAGGATTGCGACATCAAACCCGACTACTGCGCCGGACATTCTCTCGGCGAATACTCGGCTCTTGCATGCGCAGGAAGTCTTTCGTTCGAGGATGCGATCTCCGCTGTTCGCGACAGGAGCAGATTGATGAAGGCGGCATGTGACTCTACCGATGGCACGATGACCGCAGCTATCGGAGGGGATGCGGAGTCGATAGAGAGGCTAATTGCCGACGCGGCTCCTTATGGAATACTCCAGCCCGCAAATTTCAACTCTCCCGGACAGATAGCGCTTTCCGGCGACAGGTCCGCAGTCGAGTTTGCGCAGGAGAAATATAGAGATTTCGGTTTCAAGAGAATGCTTCCGCTCAAAGTTGGCGGAGCGTTCCATTCGCCGCTGATGCAGCATGCGGCCGATCGCATGGAAGCAGCACTCTCCAGCCTGACATTTTTGCAGCCCAGGTGCCCTGTGGTAGCGAATGTGACGGCTGAGCCTGTCGCTGATCCTGATACACACAGGCGACTATTGGTTGAGCAGATCACTTCACCGGTGAAATGGACTCAGTCTGTACAGAAGATGTATGATCTCGGTGTGCGCAGGTTCGTAGAGATTGGACCGGGAAAGGTTTTGACCGGTCTCGTGAAAAAGGTCGTGTCTGACGTCGAGTTGACAAACATAGATAGCAAAGATGACGTAGAGCGCTATTTCGAAGTGCTGGAGACGGCATGATTCTAAAAGACAAAGTCTGCCTGATTACCGGTTCCGCGAGGGGTATCGGCTATGCCATTGCCGAGGAGCTGGCTGCGAACGGCGCGAAAATCGTGCTTACAGACGTTCTGGAGGATGTCCTGGATAAATCTGTCGAGAAACTTTCTTCGACAGGCGCCGAGGTGATCGGAATTCCGCTGGATGTATCGAATTCAGAGCAGGTCTCGGCGGCGGTCGACCGCGCAAAGGAATCATTCGGCAGTATTGATTTGCTCGTAAACAACGCGGGAGTGACGAAGGATACGCTTCTCGTGCGGATGAGTGAGGCGGACTGGGATTTTGTGTTGAGAGTTAATCTGAAGGGTGCGTTCCTCATGACTCAGGCTGTCGCTAAAGTTATGATGAAGCAGCGGAGCGGCAAGATCGTCAATATATCTTCCGTTGTCGGTCTTATGGGCAATGCCGGACAAGTCAACTACTCTTCATCGAAAGCCGGTCTGCTTGGACTGACGAAGTCGTGTGCTCGAGAGTTAGCTGGTCGGGGAATCTGCGTTAATGCGATCGCGCCCGGTTTCATCGAGACCGAAATGACAACCGTGCTCCCTGATGCCGCTCGTGCGGCGTTTCTCGAAAATATTCCCTTGAAGCGCGCCGGAACTCCGGCGGATATAGCGAAATCAGTTCTTTTCCTTGCGTCACCCTCGAGTGATTATATCACAGGACAGGTCCTCGGAGTGAACGGCGGATTGTATATGTAGAATACAGAAGGAAGTGGCATGGGCATCCTGCCCATGAATCACGGGCTGGAAGCCCGTGCCACCTCACGGGATTATGTGATACAGGAGGTTTGCGAATGTCGGTTGAAACCAAAGTCAAGGACATCATAGTCGAGCAACTCGGCGTCGATCCGGATCAGGTCACTCTCGAAGCATCCTTTGTGGATGATCTCGGAGCCGATTCTCTCGACACTGTCGAGTTGGTGATGGCGCTCGAAGAGGAATTCGGGATTGAGATTCCCGATGAGGATGCTGAGAAGATTGCCACGGTCTCGTCTGCGATAGACTACATCGAGCAACACTCAGGCGAATAGTAGTTCTCTATGGCCGATAGAAGATGTGTGATCACCGGGCTGGGAGTAGTCTCTCCGCTTGGCTCTACGATTGAGACTTTTTGGGATGGTTGTCTGTCAGGCAGGAGCGGCGTCTCCCGAATTTCCTGCTTCGATCCCGAAGGATACTCCACTCAAATCGCCGCGCAGGTCGATGGATTCGTAGCGGAGGATATCTTCGACAAGAAGGTAATCCGTCGTACCGACATCGTTCAGCTTTACGCGCTGTATGCTGCAGAGATGGCTCTTGCAGACGCGAGTCTCGATCTTGACAAGTGTGATCTCGATCGCTGCGGGTGTGTCATCGGGTCCGGTATCGGAGGAATTCGCACGTTTGAGAATCAGCATTCGGTGTTGATGGAGAAAGGGCACTCCAAGGTGTCTCCATTTTTCATCCCGATGATGATTACTGACATGTGTGCAGGCTCTATCGCCCTGAAGTACGGCCTCAAAGGGATGAACTACGCGACAGTCTCGGCCTGCTCATCGGCAGGACATGCGATGTGCAATTCATATATTAGCATCCTGCGCGGTGAATCCGATCTGGTTGTGTCTGGCGGCTCGGAGTGTGCGCTGACGCCGCTCGCGCTGGCGGGATTCTGTTCGGCGAGAGCGCTGTCGACAAGGAACGACGCGCCGGAGAAGGCTTCGAGGCCGTTCGACGTAGACAGAGACGGTTTCGTGATAGGCGAAGGTTCCGCCGTAGTCATACTCGAAGAGTATGAGCATGCTCGCAGGAGAGGTGCGAGGATCTACGCGGAAATGTGCGGTATCGGTCAGTCATGTGATGCCTACCATGTTATGGCTCCCTCGCCTAACGGAGAAGGCGCCGCGCGAGCAATGCTGGCAGCTCTCAAAGATGCAGGGATCGAGCCTGAGAGAGTCGACTACATAAACAGTCACGGGACAGCGACCGTACTCGGCGACATTGCGGAAGTCGATGCGATCAAGAGCGTGTTCGGCGATTACGCATACAAGGTTCCAGTGAATTCCACGAAATCAATGACGGGCCATTTGCTCGGCGCTGCAGGGGCTGTCGAGTCGGCAGTCTGCGCCCTTTCAATCTACCACGGCGTCATCCACCAGACCATCAATCTGGATAATCCTGACCCTAAGTGTGATCTCGACTTCGTCTCTGACGGGAAGCGCGAGATCGACATCGAGTACGCTTTGTCGAACTCTTTCGGGTTCGGTGGGCACAATGTCTCGGTGCTTTTCAAGTCCCTGAAAGGCGAGGAAGTCTGAAATAGCCATGCCACGCTCCAGGCGCACATGGCTGCCGACAGCGCTGGCGAGGCTGTTTCGCGGCAAGAGTGAATTCGTCAGACTCGAAAACAGGATAGGATATCACTTCAGGGACACTTCGATTCTGCGCGAGGCCCTCGCGCACAGATCCTATGTAAAAACTGCGACTGCACCTGTCTCTCCGTCCTTTGAGAGGCTGGAATTCCTCGGAGATTCCATTCTGGGGATGCTGGTCGCCGAGGAACTCTTCATGCTATACCCGGACTACTCCGAAGGCAGACTCACGAAGCTGAAGGCGGCTCTGGTAAATGAAATGACGCTTGCGTCGATCGCAAAGAGTCTGGATATCGGCGAGTTCATAATGCTCTCAGATGAAGAAGCGAAGGCGGGAGGCCGCGAACGCCCATCGATCACGTCCGACTGTTTCGAGGCTGTGCTCGCGGCAATCTATATGGACGGTGGAATCTGTGCGGCGCGGCATTTCGTCAAGCACAATGTAATCTCGAGGATATCTGAAGTTCGCAACGACAAGTCGATCAAGAACTACAAAGGTGACTTGCTCGAATTGACTCAGGGGGAAGCTGCCGGCACTCCCAGATACGATGTGGTGGAGGAGTCTGGTCCCGATCATAACAAGACATTCACGGTGACTGTACATGGATTCGGCGTCGAGCTCGCGGTGGGGAGGGGACACTCCAAGAAGGAAGCGGAGCAGGAAGCGGCTCGGAAAGCCCTGTCGGCAGCTTTCAGGTATGCAGGAAACGGTCGCTCGAAACCGACAGATCAGGAGGATTGATGAATATCGTTGTTTGTGTCAAACAGGTTCCTGAAATCGCGCTTATCAATGTCGATGAGGCGGAGGGAAAAGTTGTATTTCCACAGGGTCCGGGAGTGATAAATCCATTCGATTCGTATGCGCTCGAAGAGGCGCTGCGGATCAGAGAGAAGTCGGGAGGCAAAATCACGGCGGTTTCTGTCGGCGGCAAGGAGACCGAGGTTGCTCTCAAAGAAGCGCTTGCGCTTGGAGTAGATGAGGCAGTCTGTCTCGATGACCCGTCGTTCGAGAATTCCGACGGCCAGGCTCTCGGGTATATACTGGCTAAGGGAATCGATAAGATCGGGGATTGCGAACTGGTTCTCTGCGGAAAACAGGCTATCGATTCTGATAACGCGATGGTCGGTCCGGCGGTCGCCGAGAATATTGGTGCGGCCCAGGCGATGTTTGTCAGGAAGGTCGAGAGCTACGACGATTCGTCGATCATCGTGCAGCGTATGACCGAGGACGGCTACGACACATGCGAGCTTGCTCTTCCTGCGGTGCTGTCTGTTGTCAAGGAGATAAATGAACCGCGGCTGCCTTCGCTGAAAGGCAAGATGAAGGCTAAAAAGGCGCAGATACCGCACTGGTCAGCGGCTGATCTTGGTGTCGATACGTCGCGAGTCGGCGCATCTTCGCCAAGCAGCGTTGACAAGGCAAAGAATCCTCCCCCGAGGCCCGAAGGCGAAATGATTTCCGGCGAGACTCCTGAAGAAATCGCCGATAAGCTGTTCACCAAACTGCGCGAGAATCAGGTGATCTGAAACAGTCAATTTTCCAGTTCGATTGAATTGCACAAGAAACAGGGTGAGCCAATGCGCTCACCCTTTGCTGTTGTGTCAGTCCACACTTGTGGTAAGCCACAAGCAAGACCTGACACAACATTGAAAGTCTTTATACCTGCTAACGGGATTGTGACCTGGCGATCTTTTTCTGTTCTGTCAGGTCTTGCGCCGAAGGCGTGTGACCTGACAGCGGAACACATTTACATCCAGCCTTTCCAAATCGGCAATGGTCCTATTGTGTCTGCGAGATAATCACTGGCACTCGACCATTTCCAGTCTTCAGGACTTCTCGCAAGCCCGCTTTTGACCGGGTTGTTGTGGATATACTCCAGCTTCGTTTGGAGAACATCTTCTGAGTATATCACCACTCTGTCATAACGTGGTTGCCAGATACCTCCAGTGATCCCGAAATCATAAGCCACTTTCTGAGACGTGTATTTCTTGAAATCCCGCATTAAATTGGACAACCTCTTGCCATCTACTAAAAGTAGCAGATGCAAATGGCTTGGCATTAGAGCGTAGCCGACAATTCTGGCTTCATATTTCCTGCAACAAAACTCAAGTGATTGAGCTAAAGCAGAGAGGAAACCTGGCATGTCACCAAGCCTCTCCCAGTGCTTGAAGGTTGTGGTAATGAAAAAGCAGTCCCCGAATTCCTGTCCCTTTGGCCGCAATCCCATGATGCTAACATAGTGTCAGGTCACACTTGTGGCAAGCCACAAGCAAGACCTGACACAACATTGTATCAGCAGCTTGTCGTGTGCGAATCGCCTACTCACATTCAGAACAGGGGACAGGTCCTCCCCTGAACTCATAGTTCACCAGTCCCACTATATCAAGAAGATCGATCTTGTCATCGCAGTTGATATCTCCCGCCTGAAATGGTTCCGGGGGCGGTCCGTTGAGATAGATGAATGCGATCAGGTAGACGATGTCATCGATATCGATCCCTCCGATGCCGTCGGCATTTCCACAAATCTCAGAGAGCTTGACTACCGATACCGAACAGGGATTCTGTGAGTAGTGCGGTGTATAACCGGAACCGATGTTTGGATCAGCCGGGGTATGCTTGAATGCTCCGGCAGGCGGAAACAGAATCGAATCAAGATGCACTGTGAACCGGCCCGGCAGAGCCTGCTGGTCCCTGACAGCGAGATATATATCGGCGACCTTGGAAGATTCTCCGATGGGCAGCAGGTTCGTGGAGAACGCCAATGCACCGTATTGGAATGCGTTCATCGTGTCACTCGGCATACGTCTGATTGCCGCGCCTCGGATATCGCCAACTCCGGGGTCGATGATTATCGTGTCGACGACAACGTTTGAGTCGACCGCCGGAGTCCACTCCTCGCCGCTCGTCCTTATTCTGAACCCAAGCTGCAACCCTCCGAGACTGTCGTCAGTGAAGTGACAGGCTTCAATTGTGAACACTGTGTCGGTTGGCGTGAGTACCCAGATCGACTCCACAGGCATCAATCTGCATGTGTCTCGGATCCCGGGATCGGAGGCTTGACTCTGGGCAGCACAGATCTGGAAGGATAGAACTATGATTGTAAGCAGGGATGTGTTTACCCAATATGCCATGTGATATCCCCGGTATGGGGCGGTTCAGTTGTGATCTCACCGTACAGGGCGAAAGATACTGATTCGCACGCGAGTCAGCAAGTTAAACTCCGGATGGAGTGGGTGTTCGATTTGCGCCGAATCTGATGGCAGGACAGTTTCATTCCTCGGCATGATCGACATCCCAGCGCAGAAACTGCGCAGGTCGGAGCGCGTAATGAGACGACGGGCTATTCAGGGGAGAGGAACATCTGCATTCGGCAGTCTGTTAATTGCCATAGAGATATGATCACGCAGAGGATTCTGATTGTTGATGAAGAAAAGACTTGACAAATTCTGCGCCAGGAGTTAAATAACAAACGGAGAGGTTATATCTACGATCATAGCAACAAGTTAATCTGTGGCGCAAGCCGTTTCTAATAAGTAGGAGGCGATCGATATGAAGCCTGCCGGACTCATGAAGCTCATTCTCTTGAGTTTCGCTCTGGTTGCCTTTTGGCTCGCTTCTGCTCCGGGCTTTGAGCATCCCTGGGATGACGATGAGGTCGTTGCCAGCGATTCGGGCGATGTCTACCTTGATGATATCACCCCTGAGCCGGGAACAGAAGAAATCGATGTTATCGTGTTCTTTGTTTCTCCGCGGTATTCAAGGCCATTCGGTTTTGGCCTGTTTATCATAAAAACCGGTGGAGGAACGGATGTCAGGAAAGACACGATCAGCAGAACTTCGATTCAGAGGACCAAAAGGCCGAGATCTGATCTGCCCGTTGGCAGACTGATTAACAATATGAAATGAGTGCAAACCTAAGCAAGACTGAACACGTTGCCCCGGGAAGCCTGGACCACATTGAGTTGCTGATTTCTGAACTCAGGATTGATGATGCGGCTCAGGAACTAGAGAATTACCGGTCAAGGCTGAAGGCAAACCCAAGCCCAATCGCACAGGGCTGGGAACGTTACCTCTCTGCCCGAATCTCTCTGTCCCGTGCCGACTACCGAACTGCTTTGGAACTGGCGAAAAAATCGTTTGATGCGCTGCGCACGACCACTGAGAACAGCAAGATCGGCAAGATTCTTCTTTTGCTTGCAAAGATATCTCTTGCACTCGGAGACATGGAAGAGACTGAGAGTTACACGCGTGACGCTCTGGCGGCATTTCGCAGGATCAGGGACAGGGCCGGTATTTTCAGTTGCTACAATAAGCTGGCCTATGTGCACTTCGTTCGTGGTAGCTACGGGAAGTCGGCCAAGTATCTCCGGCGGACCATCGACAGCCTGCGCGGCCATGCGGTCGAGAACGAAAAAGCAGCTATCTCGCTTGCGCGCTACTCTGCGAACCTGGCCAGAGTGTACATACTTACCGGCGATTGGGATAAGGCAGCAGAGTTGCTCGAAGCCTGCATCGAAAAAAACCACCAGTATGGAGTCAAGCGATCGCTGATTCTGAACTACCTCTCGCTCGGATACCTGTCGACTCTTAAACGCAGCCAGCGTCATGCCTGGTACTGTCTCGAAGAAGCCAGACATCTGATCGAAAAGGAACCTCAGTACCTGCGTGAAGCCGTGATCCTGAAAGAATACCTCGGCAAGTACTACACAGAGTTTGGTGAGTCAGAAAAGGCGGTGAAAGTTCTTTCCGCGGGAATGATCGAAGCCGACCAGATTGCTCCTGACAGCGCTCTTACATCTCAGCTCTGCAGGCTCAGAGCCGAAGCCTTTCTTTCATTGGGAGAATTCGAAGACGCCCTTGCGGATGCAGAGCGTTCATTGCTGGTTGCCGAAAAGCTGGGTGAAAAGGTCGAGATCGCCCATTCGCTGCGCCTCGCCGGTATCGCCAAGGTTCGCCTTGGCGAGAAGAAGTGCGGCGTGCGGTTCCTGCACAAGTCCGAGGAGGCTTTCAGCGGACTTGGTGACAAATATGAAAAGGCGAGAGCGCTTCTTGATTTCGCGACCGATGGGTTTGTTCACGACTCCGAATACGACTACCGTCGCGCCCAGGCACATATTGTGACTGCAAGGTTTACTTTCGAAGAGTTGGAGAGCAGGTACTATCTGGCTGAGACCTGGATGGTCGAGGCAGCTCTCCATGAGCGTTACGGGAAATATGATCTTGCGCTGAGGGCGGTCGAGGAAGCCGAGGGTCTGTTCGGATCGCTCGGAGAGATCGACAGGACTCGTATGGTTCGGGCGATGCGGCAGGCGATGGAGTCCAAACTTGTCGACCATGCGCTGTCGCCTCAGAACGAGTTCCTGCTGTTCAAGGAGTATCTCAACGACAACGAGTATATGAATGTGCGGCAGGGTAGTCTTACTGCCAATCTCGATGTTCTCACGAGGAGAATCGGAGCTGACTGTGCGATTGTAGCGATCGGCAATTCGGCGGATAGCGGTTTCAAGGTTCTCGCATCGGTAAGGCTTGAAGATGACCGAGCCAGGAGCGTACTGAGGCAGGTGCGACCTTCTAACATAAATGAACTCAATGGAAGACCCGTGTTTGCATCTGCGCCGGATTTTGCCGGTGCTAACGGGTTCTCGAATCTCATCGACCAATTCCCCGAAGCTACAAGTGTAATGCTTCTTTCGCTGAGAATATCGGATCGGGAGACAGGCATGCTGCTGCTCACGAGAGACGCCGCAAGTTTGGGTGGGAAGTTCTTCGGCCAGCGTGACCTGAACTTCGCCGTGGCGTTCTCCGATGTGATTGTATTCAAGGCAATCGAACAAGAGCAACAGGAACTCGCAGAAGACAATCGACGGCTCAGGCAGCAACTTGGCGAGAAGTGTGCATTCCCGAATATTGTCACGCGTGATGAAACGATACTACGCTTACTCGACAGGGTCGTGCAAGTGAAGGACTCACCAATATCCATCCTGATCGAAGGCGAGACCGGCAGTGGCAAGGATCTGATTGCCAGCGCGTTACACTACAATTCGATCAGAGCGGGCAAGCGTTTTATCAGTGTCAACTGTGCGGCGCTTCCTGAGACATTGCTCGAGAGCGAACTGTTCGGATACAAGCGTGGAGCTTTCACCGGTGCGGATCGTGACAAAGCCGGACTGTTCGAGGAGGCCGACGGCGGGACTTTTTTCCTCGACGAAATCGGTGAGATGCCGTTGTCTATCCAGGTGAAGCTGCTGAGGGTTCTCGAAGACCAGGAGGTGGTCAGGCTCGGCGAGACCAGCGGGCGGAAAGTTGATGTTCGTGTCTTGTCGGCTACTAACAGGGATTTGAAAGTCGCGATGGCCGAAGGGGTGTTTCGGCAGGATCTCTACTATCGCCTCTCCGCGCTGACGCTGAAAATACCACCGCTCCGTGACAGGCGTTCTGATATCCCATTGCTGATCGATCACTTCATGGAGAAGAGCGAGCGACAGATCAGGTTTGATCCGGAGGCGGCTCGGAAGCTGATAGAATATTCATGGCCCGGAAATGTTCGTGAACTAGAGAACGAAATCAGGAAACTCGTACTTCTGTGCGATTCGAGCGGCGTCGTCGACACAGACCTTCTTTCGAGGAAGTTCACTCGGGACCAGTCTGCGAGTGAAGCGCCGGATATCCCCGAACTCGACATATCGGCCAACGGATTCTCGCTCTATTCATACATTGAGGAATTCGAGAAGAAGTACCTGACCAAGGCTCTCAGTCAACACAACTGGGTCAAAAAGCATGCCGCAGCCGCGCTCAAGATTCCTGAATCGACTCTGCGCCTTAAGATCAAACAGTACGGTATCCAGAAGCCGTAGCAATTCCCCTTATTCTCACAGACACTGTTCGACCGTTGATATTTCCGTGTCATTGGTGGATTCTGTATTCTTTGCTTCTGATGCATCCATTGTATATTATTCGGAACATGCGTACCGAATCGACAGACCCTCCTGCAGATAATCTCAGGCCGCTCGTAATCACGGACGAGCGTTCCGATGGGTCCGCTGCCTATAATATGGCGCTGGATGAGTTGCTGCTCGATTCAGATCTGGCGTCTGGTCGTCTCGTCTGCAGGCTCTACGGATGGCGCCCGGCTGCGGTTTCGATCGGTCGAAATCAGAAAGTTGCTGAATCTGTCAATATGGATGTTCTTCGGGAGGCGGATATCTCTCTTGTCAGGCGGCCTACAGGTGGGCGCGCGATTTGGCATGGCGGAGATGTCTGTTTTACATTCAGCGGACTCACACTCGGATCGGGTCAGGAAGTCTCGGCGTTCAAGAGCGATTACATGCGCGCGGCCTCGGCAATTGTTCGGATGCTCAGGTTTCTCGGAATTCAGGCGAACATCTCTGCCGGACGACCGATCGGCCAAGTTCCTGGAGGGGTCAAAAGCCCCTGCTTCCAGAGCTCAGGCAGATTCGAGATTACCGCAGGCGGCAGGAAAATGGTTGGAATCGCACAGTACCGGTTGGGTGATCGATTCCTGATTCAGGGATCGATCAGGCGTTCAGCAATCGATGAGATGTATCGGAAGCTTTTCTTCGCGCCGGGCGATGTCGGGGACGCGGCGTATGATCAGTTGCGAAATACAGTGACGTCTATCGAGGAGATCATGAGGCGAAAGGTCGAATTCGGTGAGTTGCTCAAAGCATTCGTGTACAGCATCGAAGCACGGCTGTCAAACCGGATCGAATGGGCAGCTCATGTCGATAGGGCAACAATAGATAATATGAAAAATGAGAAATTCGACAACCGGGAATGGAACTACAGGTTTTGAATTCAACGTTTTCCCCCCGAATCAGTCTTAGTATATGGCGGACAAGCGAAAAAGCCCAAAAAGGGCTTGACACAACGGAGGTCGATTATGCTAATTAGGGCCTTATGTAACAAGCACGTACCAGCCAGGGAAATGGGTGCGTGTTGTGCTGAGTTTAGCTACTTATACGGGCTCTTGAGCGCCGAGTTTCGCAGTTTATGAAATAATGTTGTTCGCAGTATAGGACAGGAGGAGTGCATATGTTTCGTACCAGAAGAATGGTTCTGGTTTCGTTGGCGACTCTCATGGTTCTCTCCATTTGCGGCGTGACACAGGCCGCCGTGACCGGAAAAATCCAGGGATATGTTGTTGATAAAAAAACCGGCGAGGCGCTGATGAGTGTGGCAGTTCAGATTGTGGGAACCACACAGGGTGATCTGACCGGTTCTGATGGCGACTACCTGATCTTGAATGTTCCAGCCGGAATCTATTCAGTAAAGTTCAGACTTGTCGGTTACAAGACTGTTCAGGTGGACGAAGTTCAGGTGATTACCGGACGTACCACCGATGTGACGGTCCAGATGGAAACGACTTCTATTGAGTCGGATATCGTGATAAGGGTGCAAGCCGAGCGAGACATCATGGAGATGACTAAGCCGACGAGCAATGTGACTATTTCAAAAGAGCAGATGGCAGTGATGCCGGTTCAAAATGTGGATGAGATTCTGGCGACGTCGGTTGGCGTCGTGAGGGGCCGTGATGGCGAGCTCCACATTAGGGGCGGTCGAAGCGGCGAGGTCTCGTATGTTGTGGATGGCGTTGAGACCAAAGACCCGCTCGGCGGTCTCGGGCCGACCACAGCTGGCATGAACCTTTCGTCGAATACGATCGAGGAAATCCAGATCATCAAGGGCGGGTACGATCCGGAATATGGTCGCGCGATGTCCGGCATTGTTTCGATCAATACCAGGACCGGCACACAGACGACCATAGGGGAAATAGAGTTCTACACCGACAATTTCCGTGCCCCGAATCTTAACAAGTACTCCAACAATTTCGACAGGGTTTCCTTCGCGCTTGGCGGTCCTGAACCGTTTGTGGCCGGCCGGATATTGCCTGCGCTTGGAGTCGACTATTTCAAGGACAAACTCCTGTACTTCTTCTCGATTGATACGTACAAGACTGATGGCGGCTACTCCTTCAAGGAGTACACTTCGCCCGACAGGCAGCGTGACTGGCTCCAGAGGAATGTGCTCGGTTTCGATCTTCGCGATCGCCAGTTGAACAGTTTCGCGCTAACGAGCAACCTGACTTACAGAGTAACGAACAATATCAGGATGGTGTTCCACTACCAGGGCATTTGGCAGGATGAGACTATATTCTGGTGGAGTTACCGTTACACTCCTGCTACGGCGCCGGTAGGCAATGACGTCAATCACAGGTTGTCCATGGCGTTTACGCACCAGCTAAACAAGTCGACATTTTACGAATTCCTCGTTGCGCGAGTATACCACGAGTACGCCAGAAAGCCCGATGATCCAAACAATCCGGGCTACGGTCGTACAGCGAAGAGTTTCCGGTTTGAGGACGAGTATGAGAGTTACACTGACAGGAATGGCAATGGCGTCTATGATGAGCCAGAGCCGTTTATCAATGTGTACTACGATACGAGCCATACTCATGGCGGTTCGCAGTACAATTTTGGCGATGTGTTTGTGTACAACGACGAAGAAGAGCCGTACCACCTGTACGATCCGTGGGGGATTGACGATGAAATCTACCGATTTGATCCTGGGATGTTGGAGGATGATTACGTCTATAGTTACGTCGACACGATCCTATGGGATTGGAACGGAGACGGTCACATCGGCTATAGCGATGGCGAGCCGTTTGTAGACCTGAACAACAACGGCAGGTGGGATCGAGGAGATAAGGTCGACAATGATCAGAATGGGAATAACAGATTCGATCCCGAACTTTCCAAAGTTCTTGTGGACAATCTGGTTGAGCCTTATACCGATGGCGACGTCAACCTTGGTGAACCGTTCGATGACCTGAACGGTAATGGTGTTTACGATGAAGGCATTGACCGCTGGATGGGGTCGTTTGATCCGACAAGAAACCAGGATCTGAATAACAACGGCAAGTATGATGGTCCGGATGATCCGTGGACACGCGGAATTCCTTACATTGACCTCAACGCCAACGGCATCTACGATCCGCCAAACAGGTATTACGATAAAGGCGAGCCTTTCGTTGACTTGAATGGCAACAACAAGTGGGACCAGCCTACTGCATTTCTGATCGGTGGCTACCACGAGGGAATCACCGGACCGGGTGAAGAAGCCCCCCACTTCCATGAAAACAGTTCAGAAACCTGGACGTTTGATTTCAAGCTCACCAAGCAACTCGTTCGTGAACATGAGTTGAAGACAGGATTCCAGATATTGCTGCGGGATTTCGATTATTCGGAGATGTCGAACCCGTGGTTTCGCCGCACGGGCGAGGAAGCCCTGCCTGACGGAGGGCCGTATCCGGATCGGGGTGCGAGACGTGATTTTTACCATCACGATCCGATCGAGGGAGCGTTTTTCCTTCAGGATATCGTAGAATATGGTTCTCTCGTTGCAAGGCTCGGATTCAGGTATGATTTCTTCTTCCAATCCAATGCGGTCGACTCTCTGGTTCCACACTTCGTGGAATATGGTAAAGGTGCAGTAGTCGACAGTCGCGGTAAGATATCGCCGAGACTCGGGATATCATATCCTATCAGTGAAAGAGCCAAGATATATTTCAACTATGGACATTTCTATCAGTTGCCTCCGTACACTCGTATGTATCGCAGGCTCGGCCAGGACCGTGGCACGATTGGGAACCCTAATTTGGATTACCAGAAGACCGTGCAGTACGAGTTCGGAGTGCGCTACAACCTGTCCGGCGACTATGTGCTCGATATTGCAGGCTTCTATAAAGACATCTTCGGAATTGTCAACGGTCAGCTCCTCAGCAGCGAGGCTAAGGGCTTGTACGATTTCGAGAATAGCGACTATGGTCGCGCCAGGGGTTTTGAGATTCAGCTCGAGAAGAGATATGGTGATTTCGTGTCCGGTTCAGTCAACTACACTTATGCGTTCGCTTATGGCAAGGCCTCGTCCGATCTGTCGAATTTCGAGGATCTTGCAGCAAACAGGAAGACTCCGATCAAGGAGTTTCCACTGGACTGGGATATTCGTCATCTTCTCAATGTGAATTTCAGCTTGAGGATATCCAGAGCTGATCATCCCAGGCTGTTTGGTTATTCGATTCCGAACGATTGGTGGATCAATTTCACCTGGCAGTTGCATTCAGGTTATCCGTTCACACCGGGTGAAAACTATCCGAATATGGAGGAGGAGGGGGGCGGAGTTCCTCTGACCAACTCTCTCAGAAAACCAAGCTTCTCGAACGTGAATGCGAGGTTCAGCAAAAGCTTCTCGATGGTCGGGATCGATTACTCGTTCCAGCTCTGGATCGACAATATCTTCGATACCAGGAATATCGAGGACTTGCATGAGGAGACCGGTCGACCCGACACGAAGTCAATCGTCGGTGGCGTGGTCATTGGCGGAACCGACTATGATCAGGTCCCCTGGTATTACAGCCCGGGGCGAAACGTGAAAATCGGATTGACAATGAATTTCTGAGTAAGAGTATAGATATTTACTGTTTACGACAGGCTTGGAGGTATATATGAAATATCGTAGTTTGGTTCTTCTTCTTCTTCTTCTGTTGCCATCGGTTGCGCTCTGCCAGTCGAAAGTCGGCCAGGCCGGTGCACAGTTTCTCGAAATAGGCGTTTCTGCGAGAGCAGTAGCTCTCGGAAACGCTTTTACCGCTGTTTCGGACGATGCTACGGCGGTATTCTATAATCCTTCGGGTCTGACACAGTTGGATCAGAAGGAGATTGTGCTGACTCATATCTCATACGTCGCGGACATCAATTACGAATTCGCGGTGATCGCGCTGCCGCTTTACAGTTTCGGAGGCACGCTTGCGTTTTCGTTCTATGCGCTCGATGCAGGCGATATGCTCGAGACGACATATCAGAACTCACTGGGCACGGAAGGCCGCACTTTCACAGCCCAGGACCATGCGTTGGGGGTCAGTTACGCCCGCAGTCTGACGGATCACTTCAGCGTTGGCGTTACATGGAAGTTCATCGAGGAGAGGTATGCGGAAGAGAGATCGATGGGCTGGGCGGCGGATGTCGGCACCACGTTCGATACGGGTTATCGCGGTATTAAGATGTCTATGGTGATCTCGAATTTCGGTCCGGACATGAGATTCATTACCGAGGACTATCCTCTTCCGATCAACTTCAAGTTCGGCGGCACCTTGAATCTGTTGGAAGGAGCCGATCACCGTGCAACATTCTCCGCTGAGGGATCTCACCCGTCGGACAACTATGAATCGTACAATCTGGGTATGGAGTACAGTTACTCCGAGAAATACGCCCTGAGAATCGGTCAGAAGTTCCAGGAAGATTCAGCCTCCGGTATCGCATTGGGAGCCGGGCTGAGGTTGCCCATTTCCGATTACAGTCTTGGGATCGACTACGGGTTTCATGACTTCGGATTGCTGAGGAACATTCACATGTTCACCGTCTCGATGAGATTTTAGTGTGATCCGACATGTATGTGATACAGGTATGCTACGAGGTAAATTGCGGAGGTTTGTATGAATAGAAGACTGATAGAGATTGTCGTTGTTGCTGCCGTCACTTTTGCGGCAGTTTTATCGCTCCCGGGTTGCGGCACTCTGACAAACAAAGGGCCTGTTCCTGATAACAGTGCGCCAGTGTGTTCGTTGGTGAATACGCCGACGGACGAGGCTGTTTTTACGCGCAACGAGCCGATTTACTGGTACGCCGTCGACAGAGATGGGGTAATTGTCAAGTACAAGTATTCCGTGGTGAAGTGGTCGGACTTGCCGATCGATCCGACGACTGGCGCTCCCAGTGTTCAGATTTATATCGACTCATCGAGGTTGGCCGGTTTCGATTACAGAGGTTGGGACTATACTATTATCGAGGATGATCCCAGGACGAGTACCAAATCCGCCACCAATGAGAAGATAAGGCTGTTCGCTGCTGAGGGCTGTGATACGTGCAGGCTGGAGCAGGTGTTTTTTGTGGTGGCGCTGGACGATCTGGGCGCCTGGTCGAATGTCCCGTACAGGGTGTTCTTTAGAACAAATCATCCCCCGAATACGAAGCTGGTGCCGGATAATGACGTTGGACGCAGAGTTCGATTTGGTCCTCACTTTGCTGGAACGTGCATTGAGGGTCTCACTGATATCGGTTCCGGGATTAGGATGTCATGGGAAGGTTCGGACATCATCGATTACCCCAGCCGTCAGCCCGACTTCGAGTACGAATGGAAAGTCTATGGTCCGTTCGATGAGATTGTTGGTTTCAATGAAGATGCGGTGTTAGACACTGGGGTGGATTACAGTCAGTATACGAAGGATGAAGATATTGTCAAGAGTTCGTGGGACGAAGCCAGTCAGTCTGCCTGGACATCAAGGATATCCACTTCGCTCTTTGATCTCTTTCAAAATGTGGAATCCTCCGATTCCACTGTCACCAAGTACTTCGTCTTCTCCGTGAGGACGAGGGACGACGCCTACGTACCGGATTCTACGCCGGCGAATGCAGTGTTCAAGGCGATTCAACCCGCATGTGAGCGTCAGATCCTGATCATCGACGATGCCGCATACTATATGGGGTCTTACGGTGCGTTAGCGGGCGAATGCGGAACATGTTGGGATTACGGCGCGGATCTTCTTACCGAGAGATATGCGCCCTACTTCGACAGCATCTTCAGGGAGGCTGCCGGTTATGATGTTGATTACTACCACCGCATGTACGGTACTGAGCAGTACTATGCTCCGGCTGCGGACGAAATATGTAAGTACAAACTCGTGGTTTACTATAGTGAGGATGTGGCGTATGGGCTCAGTAACAGTTGGCTGATCAGATTCTCCCAGTTCATGGACATTGGTGGCAAGGTGATGTTGTTCGGTCCGGAGCACTTCGCCAAACTTTCTGCTATGGGAGAACCTCCAGACTGGTTGAATGCTGGATATATTGGATCTTTTTACTTCAATATTCAGGATCAGTACTGCTCCAACTGGAGTGTTGCTTTCCTGGACGGTCACCCAAATGAGGAATTTGCAGGCGCAGTCGGACTTACAGCGGATCTGCCGGAATCGCTTCGAGTCGACTGGGACGGACATCTCACGGAATATGTGATAAGCAGGAACCACAACATATGGAAGGGCGAGGATCCGTATCCCTACGTCGGAGTACCTGGAGTCAACAACTATACGTCCTTCGGCCAGGCGGAAGGACTCTATCGTATCACGTCTGCGTATGGTGAGTTTGGATCTCAGAACGGTGGTCTTTGCGGTTTTCGCTACGAGACCGGATTGATTGGCATCCCCTGGTTCAAATCCGCCGCGTTCGGCTTCCAGCTTTATTCACTCAAAGATGAGGATGCGATCGCGCTTCTCAGAGGTATGATCGACTGGTTTGACATAGACTGACGATCGTCGTTCTGATTTCATTAAATACGGGAGGAGACTCAGTCTCCTCCCTGTTTTTGTGTGCCGAGCATGTTTGACAACTTGGAGGTGAGAGTCCTCTACACAACC
>CBDUQR010000038.1:0-25479 GCA_965369655.1 uncultured bacterium
AATAGAATAAAACTCTATCTTCTCGATGTGTCCACTTAATCGGGGGAGGTTCACAGGCTCCGCCTGCGGCGGAACGCCGATCTACTTGAGAATAGGAGTTATGGGGCAGACCCTTCGAAGCTCAGGACTTTGCGAGGGCGTCTGCCGCATATGCTACGCATAGCGGAACAGGGTTGGATGTCAATGGAATCTGAGTGCGCTCGTAATCTTGACATCAACGGTATGAATTGCTATATTTGGCGGCGTTGTGAGTATATCGACTTTGACAAGATACGGTCTGAGGGCGTTACTTGAGATGGCTGGAAATGAACCGACTCCGCTGTCATCTCGGGAAATTTCCCGTCGCCAGAATATGCCGACGACATAACTACAGGACCTGATTGACAACTGGCGAACGAAAAGTGGTCATGGAGGAATGATTGGAAAAGATATATCTCGATCATAACAGCACGACGCCGACCGACCCGCGCGTGGTCGAGGCAATGCTGCCATACATGAACGAATTCTGGGGCAACAGTTCGAGCCTGCATCTGTTCGGGCGCGAAGCCCGTCGCGGTCTCGAAGAGTCCCGCGACAAAATTGCATCCTGTCTGAACTGCCGTCCCGACGAAATCTATTTCACATCCGGCGGGACTGAATCGGATAACCTTGCTGTCAAAGGTACTGCGTTTGCCCTGCGCGAAAAAGGAAAGCATATTATCACGAGCAGCGTCGAGCACCAGGCGATTCTGGAAAGCTGCGAGTTTCTCGAACGCGAAGGATTCGAGGTGACATATCTTCCTGTCGACGAGTACGGCATGGTCAGTTCTGCGGACGTCAAAAAGGCGATCCGCGACGATACAACGCTTGTTTCGATCATGTACGTCAACAACGAGGTCGGTACGATTCAACCGGTCGGCGAAATCGCTGAGATATGCGATGAAAAAGGCGTATACTTCCATACCGATGCTGTGCAGGCTGTGGGGCGGATGCCTGTCGATCTGAAGAAGATACGCGTAACGATGATGTCGACTTCAGCGCACAAGATATATGGTCCGAAGGGCGTCGGTATGATCTTCATTCGTACCGGGGCGCATCTGATGCCGTGGCAGACAGGCGGCCATCACGAGGATGGTCTCAGGTCCGGGACGGTCAATGTCGCCGGTATCGTCGGATACGCGAAGGCGTTGGAGATCGCGGTCTCCGAGATGGACGAGATACAGAATCGTGTCGGAACTCTCGCGGAGACATTCCGTATGAAGATCAAGGAATCGATACCTGGCGTGAAGTTCAACGGACATCCGACAGAGCGGGTCAAGAGCACAGTAAATTTCTGTTTCAATGGTGCGGAGGGCGAAGCGCTGATATTGAATCTTGACATGAAAGGGATAGGGGCGTCATCAGGGTCGGCATGCACATCGGGATCGACAGACCCATCGCATGTCCTGCTGGCGATGGGCATCGCTCCGGAAGTCGCTCAGAGTTCGGTGAGATTCTCGTTCGGACGCTCGAATACGCTGGATCACGTTGAATATGCGGCAATGGTTGTCAAGGAAGTTGTGGAGCGCCTGCGGAGCATGTCTCCGTTCTACGCGGGTTCATGATACATTACAAAGTGAGTTGACCTAAATGACGCTGAGAAAAAGAACGGTTGCGGTAGCGATGTCGGGCGGCGTCGACTCGTCGCTGGCTGCAGTGATGCTGAAATACCAGGGATTCGAGGTGTTCGGCATAACGATGAAACTCTGGAACTATGATGATGTCGGCCTGCCGCAGCTTTCCGACTCGAAATGCTGCTCGGTCGAACTGATCAACGCTGCCCGCAGGATTTGCGACCAGTACGACATACCGCATCATGTCGTAGATCTCTCTGAAGATTTCCAGGAACACGTGATTGCGAATTTCGTCGATGAGTACATGGCAGGCAGGACCCCGAA
Organism: uncultured bacterium; assembly: GCA_965369655.1. GTDB lineage: Bacteria > Zixibacteria > MSB-5A5 > JAABVY01 > JAHJOQ01 > JAJRZO01. Next base: position 1,917 of record CBDUQR010000038.1, read on the forward strand.
CCCATGCGTGATGTGCAACATGAAGATAAAATGGGGTACTCTGATGGACAAAGCTATCGGTATGGGCGCCGAGTATCTTGCAACCGGACACTACGCGCGGCTCGAATTCAACAACAAATACAACCGGTATGCTCTGCGAATGGGACTGGATGAAAAAAAGGATCAGTCATATTTCCTGTGGGGACTGAGACAGAAAGCCCTGAAGCAAACTATATTTCCGCTGGGGCAGATTACCAAGCGGAGAACTCGCGAGCTGGCGAGACAGTACGGATTGAAAAACTCCGACGCTCCCGAATCTCGCGAGATATGTTTCATCCCGGATGATGACTATCGCCGTTTCATGGTCGAGGTCGCCGGAGGTTCAAATGATCCGGGTGATTTCATCGACGAGAACGGAGACGTTGTCGGTCAGCACCAGGGCATCGCAATGTATACCATCGGGCAGCGGAAGAAACTCGGTATTGCGCTCGGCTATCCGGCATATGTCAAAGCTATCGACGTGAGGAAGAACGTTGTTTATGTCGCACAGGAAGCGGGCGTCAAATCAACAAGATTTACTGTTGACGAAGTCAACTGGGTGTCTATCCCAAGACCCTCGGCAACGGTAGACTGCGACGTCAAGATCAGATCGACGGCAAGGCCTGTCCCATGCAAGCTTACGCCCAGCGAGAAGGAAATGTGCAAGGTGGAACTCCTGATGCCTCTCAAGGCGATTACTCCGGGGCAGTCGGCTGTATTTTACGACCAGGAATTCATCTACGCCGGTGGCGTCGTGCTCTCAGTCGATGAGTGATCCGTCGCTGGATTTTGGTTGACAATTAGCATCATCGTGGCTTTATGTTTAGACGACGCTTCGGGAACTTCATCTCGCACGTCAGGAATATCGAACGCCCTGGCAGGGAGGATTAGATGGCGAAACTCAAATATCTCGGCCATTCATGTTTTATGATTTCGACCGGCGACACCAACCTGATAATTGACCCGTTTCTGACCGGCAATCCGATGGCGGGGGCGAAGGCTTCCGACGTCAAGGTTGACTATATCCTCGTCACTCACGGTCACGGGGATCATTTTGGTGATACGATCGAGATCGCAAAAAGCAATGACGCGACAGTGATCGGACCGAATGAAATATGTGTGTTCTGTCAAAGCAAAGGCCTGAATGCGCACAATATGCACATTGGTGGCAGTTGGCTGTTCCCGTTCGGGAGAGTGAAGTTGACGATTGCGCATCATGGTTTTTCCGCGGGTGACAATGGTATCGACGGTGGAGGCAATCCGTGCGGTTTTATCCTCGAAATCGAGGGTAAGAAGATATATCATGCGGGCGACACCGGCCTGTTCCTGGACATGAAGCTTATCGGCGAAGAAGGAATCGATCTGGCGCTGCTGCCGATCGGCGACAACTTCACGATGGGCATAGATGACGCTGTGAAGGCTGTCGACTTCATCGGGCCGAAGAAGGTCGTGCCGATGCACTACAATACATTTGATCTGATCAAGGTCGATGTCGATGAATTCAAGAGCAAAGTCAAAGGCGCCGAATGTGTCGTCATGGCAGTCGGCGATACTATGGACGTTTAGGTCGTTCGCGTCAACATCGGCGCGTTTCTTGTAGAGAGATAGAAGGTCGATATGGCTGTTGGGAAAAGATTCAAAGTTCTGCTCTGGCTGGTCGCGATTGCAATCGTTCTTATCTTCGTACTTTATGCCGCAGTTGTTGTTCTGCTTCCGAAAGACAAGATTGTTGAGCTTGTCGTCTCCAGAGTCGAGAAAGCCCTGAACCGTTCTGTTAGTGTCGGAGATGTTTCCGCCAGGTTCTGGGGTGGAATTGGTCTGAGACTTTCCGATCTCGAAGTGAGGAATCGTGACGGGTTTGACAAAGTGAACCTGCTCGAACTCGACCATCTCGACGTCGGAGTGAAATTCTGGCCGCTTTTCAGTAAGCGCATCGAGATAACTCAGATTTCATTGACCGGTCTGACTGTGAACCTCGAACGCAATCGGGCCGGACTGCTCAATATCGAAGACATCGGACCCTCTACCGGCGAAGGCGTGACGAAGATGGCTCCGGAGAAAGCGGCGGCTGCAATCCCATTCACGTTCGATGACCTGCGGGTCACTGAATCGGTTCTACACTATGTCGATGATTCCTCCGGGTACTCGCTCAGCTTCTCCGGCATCGAACTTGAAAGTCGCCTGGTGCCTCTTGACGATCCGACTGTAGTCCGTTCCGAAGGCAGATTGTCGGCGGCAAGTGTCGCGTATTCCGAGAGGGACAAGAGCTACGAATTACCCGGTATGACAATACTGCTGGTGCACGACGCTTTGTATTATGCCGATGGCGACAGCCTGCGTGTCAACGAACTGAGGTTCGTGCTAAATAAGTTGCAGGGCCGAATCGACGGTCGCGTAACTGCTCTGATGACCGACCCGCTGCTCGATTTCGCGTTCAGGACCGACGAACTCAAAATGCAGAAGATTCTCGACGCGGTGCCGACGGAACTCGTTCCGATGGTCGCGGAAATGACCGGTTCCGGCAAAGTGCATCTGGCGGGCAAGTATTTCGGACTCGCGAGGCTGACCCGTACCGCGAGTCTCGAAGCCAAGCTTACAATGCAGGATATCGAAATTGCGCATGAACGATTCAAGGGCAGGCTCGATATGGAGCTTGCGGAGCTTGTATTTACGCAGATGAATCTAACGTTCTATTCGGGCAATGCCGAGCTTGCAGGTGAACCGTTGTCGCTGAAAATCATCCTCGACAACATCCCCGACCCGAGCATCTCGGCGGAAGTGAACATGAATCTGAATCTCGACGTGATGGAGGAGTTGATCGGAGAAGACAGTGATCTGTCCGGTCGTCTGCTCATCGATGCGACCACGTACGGCAAGCTCAATGACGCGGAATCGATCTCCCTGCTCGGTTCAATGGAGTTACAGGATATGGAGTATGCTTCGCCTGACCTCCATACGCCGATCAGGCGGTGCAATCTGCATGTCGAGTTCCTCGGAAAAGATGCTCGTATTGAGGAATTCAGGACACAGATCGGGGAATCGGATATTCGATTGACCGGCAGCATCAGCAACCTGTCGCCTTACATTTTCGCGCTTGGCGAAGTGGAGCGCAAACCACTGTTTGTCGGAGATATTCGGTCATCGTATCTCGATCTGGATGCTCTCTTTGAAGAAACCGACGAGGGAGATTCAGACATGGATACGGCACTGGCGACTGCGCCCGACACTGCGTTCTTTTTCCTCCCCGATTTCGATGCGGAGGGAAGTTTCGAGATAAACGAAGGTATCTATTCCATGATCGCATTCGAGGATATGAAGGGGAGATTCGAGTTGACGGACTATGTCCTTCATCTCGACAGTGTCGTGGGAGAAGCATACGATGGGGATGTAGTCGTCTCAGCGGTCATTGACATAGAGGATTTCGAGCGACCAGGCTATCAGGTCGACTATGAGGCGCGCGACATCGAGGTCAACGAAGCGTTATCACGATTCACTTCATTCGATGATCGTCTGTTTGGCAAAATCGATCTGGTCGGTTCATTTGCGGCGACAGGGATCGAGGAGCAGGAGATCATTCGGACACTCCGTGCCGCTGGATCGGGCAGGCTGGACAAAGGCAAGCTCGTGAATTTTGATCTCGCCGGAAAGATAGTAGAATCATTCGGCACTAAAGTCTCGAAGGAGGAGAAGATTCGCAGCCTTGCCGGTGCATATCGCGTGGTGGATCAGAGAGTCTTCTTCGACGATTTCGCATTTCAGACATCGACCGGAGACTGGAACATCACCGGATCGGTAGGATTCGATGGGTCTCTCGATTACCGCGGCAAGGTTATACTTTCTTCCTCTGCGTCTGAGAATCTCGACTTCCTGGGACCCTTCAAGGACTTTCTCGGAGGCAGCAGCGGCGATATTGTCGTGCCGTTCAGGCTGACTGGCACGTACTCCTCACCTAAGATCTCGCTGGACGCTTCACCTGCGACTGGAAATACCGATAAGAGGATCAAGGACGAAAGTCGCAAACTGTTCGACAAGCTGTTCAAAAAGAATTAGGCTGCTCCGTATATGATCAGGACGCTTATTGAGGACATCAGGGCGATCTATCGCAATGATCCCGCTGCGCGGAATCTGGAAGTATTCACTTATGCCGGTTTCCATGCGATTTGGATGCATCGATTTACCCACATTCTGTGGAACCTCGGAATCCCGCTCATTCCGCGCATAATCTCGCAGATCAACAGATTCCTGACGGGAATAGAAATTCATCCCGGTGCGAAAATCGGCAAGGGGCTGTTTATCGATCATGGAATGGGAATAGTCGTCGGTGAGACTACGGAGATTGGCGATCACTGTGTGCTTTTTCACAATGTCACGCTCGGCGGCACGGGTAAACACAAGGCCAAGCGGCATCCGACAATCGGCAGCAGGGTTCATATCGGCACCGGCGCTACGATTCTCGGTCCTGTGATTGTCGGTAACGATGTCCTGATCGGCGCAAACGCTTTTATCTTCATGCATGATGTTCCCGACAATTGCACTGTCGTCGGTTCTCCCGGCAAGATCGCTCGTCTTAAAGATCAGAGGGTTGATCTGATACTTCCCAGGACCGATGACTCGCATCTGCTGTAGCTTGCCACACGATTCAAATTCGATATATTAGACACATGCGTTTTCGACTGTCAATCCTGGCGATAACGATAGCACTGATCGCGTGGGGGAGTACCGAGGGTGGCCCGCCTGAGCGGCACAGGGAAGACGGCTACGTTGTCTATGCTTCCTCAGAAGCCATTGCTGTCGAAACAGAGGAGGTAATAAAGGCAGCGATAGAGGATGCCATTTCTTTGCTTGGTGATACTGTTTCTGAGACCATTGCTGTGACGATCGTCGACACGCGCGACGAATTTCGGCGGCAGACTCGCGGAGCCGTTCCCGACTGGGGCGTCGGATGTGCTATCCCGTCCAGGAATGAGATCGTTGTCCTCTCTCCGCTGGCTTCCGAATATGAGCAGTCGTTCGGGGAGATCGTCCGGCACGAGTGGGCGCATATAGCGCTGAGGCACAAGGTCGGTCGCGGCTACCTGCCGAGATTCATCGACGAGGGATTTGCGATGAACTTTGCGGATCAGTGGGGTTCGGGGTATGCGGTGACTCTTGCGAAAGCGCAACTCACCGGTTCGCTCTTCCCGCTCCAGAATATCGACAGGGTCAATTTCTTCAACAGTTCGCAGGCGCAGATCGCCTACGCGCAATCGCATGCGGCTGTCGCATACTTCTATTCAAGCTACGGTGAAAAGACGTTTCTGCTACTGATGGAGGAATTGAGACGCGGCGCGTCGCTCGAACACGCAATGGAGAATACAATCGGAGCCAGCTTCATAATATTCGAAGAAGAGTACAGGAAATATATCAAGGATAACTATAACTGGTATCTCATTTTTTTTGATATGACATTTTTATGGATTGGACTGGCGCTTCTGATAGTGTTCGGGTTCCTTCTAAAGAAGAAGAAGGGGCGCGATACCATCAAGCGCTGGGAAGAAGAAGAAAAGTATCAGAGCACAGACTTTGATTATGAAGAAGGCGATCCGTGGGATTGAGTATCTGCTCGTCCTGATCCTTACCGCCTTTGTCAATTCGCTCGGCGAGCGCGATGCGTTGCGTTTCGGCGCATCGCTCGGGGCGTTTCTCCGCCGACTCTCTCCGTATCGCAGCTATGTGGTCATGGAGAATCTCAGGATCTGCGGGCTGTATCAGAGTGATCCTCGGCGTCTCGATTTGTTTGTTGTCAGGTGCTTTCAGCATCTCGGTATCACCGCCGTTGAGTTGCTCAGGCAAAAGTCGTACTTGGAGGCCGACATCAGGAGCAAAGTTGTTTTCAGCAAACATGATCAATTGCGGTCAGCCGCAGCTTATGAACGTGGCGTTCTCCTGTTGACTGCGCATATCGGTAATTGGGAGCTTAGTGGTCCGTACTTGAGTCGACTTGGGTATCCTGTCGATGCTCTCGTCAAACGTCAGAACAATCAGAAAGTGGACAGGCTGATCAACTCGTTCCGTGATACCCAGGGAGTGGGAATTATCTATACCGACACCGGGCTCAAGTCGTTAATCACGGCGTTCAGGAACAAGCGATTCGTGGGAATCCTTGCTGATCAGTATGGGCGCGCGGAATCTGAACCGGCGATGCTGTTTGGGTGCGAGACAATGGTTCCGTCGGGTCCTGCGGTCCTGATCGAGAAGTATGATCTTCCGATGGTGTTCGGATTCCTGCGGAGAGCGAAGAACGGTCGGCACTATCTCTATACCCGGCTCGTTACGGATTGGGATGGGATGAGCAGAAGCCAGATTGTGCAGCTTTATACTAATCTGACCGAACGGGCGATCCGTGTCGCTCCCGAGATGTGGCTGTGGACTCACAGGAAATTCAAGAATCTGACCGACTACAAGAGGTCGCGAGGTGATTGACAAGAACGCAATCAGGAACGTCGTCGTTCGATTGCCGAACTGGATCGGCGATGCCGTGATGGCGATTCCGGCAGTCAATTCGCTGAAGCGGGAGTTTGGTCGTGCGTATGTTACGTGTCTCGGTAAGCCCGCAGTGAATCATCTCTACAGGTATAACAGTTGTGTCGATGAACTCCTCGAATTGAAACTGCCCGCAGACAGGCGCAAACTGAGCGGGATCAAAAAATTCTCCCGAAGCCTGGAAGGCCGTCAATTTGATCTTGGGATTATACTTCCCGATTCGTTTTCGTCGGCGCTGATTTTCAGACTCGGCGGAGTCGAGCAGACTGTCGGATACCGGTCGGAACTCCGTTCATTCATGTTGACATCCGCGATCAAACCGCCGACTGCAATGATGCACCGCAGCGAGCGATACATGGAGCTTCTGCGGCGATCAATCGGGATAGAACATTTCGATTCGGATATTTCAGTTGCCGTGTCGGATCGGGAGCGTAACGACGCCGATCGTCTGCTTGCCGGATTCGGGAAGTTCGCTGTGATATGTCCTACATCGCGCGCACCGTCGCGGAGATGGGGTCACAGGAATTATTCTTCTCTGATTGCGGCGCTCGCATCCGATTTTGGACTCGGAATCGTGCTTGCCGGCGCAGTCGATGAAGCCGAGATCATCGATTCCGTCGGCAAATCGACTGGCGTGGAGTACCTCAATCTGGCACGCGAGAATAACATCCTGTTGTCGATAGAGGTGATGCGCAGGTCCGAGGTTTTCGTCGGCAACGATTCCGGCGCAGCGCATCTCGCGGCTGCATCCGGGACCAAGGTCATAAGTATTTCCGGCGCCGACAACCCGGACGAGACACGGCCTCTGGCGAGTGTCGGCGCAATCGTCAGGAAACAGATCGAGTGCGTACCCTGTGTGAAAAACATCTGTCCGCGCAAGGATCATGTCAACGAATGTATGGATATAATTTCGCCTGATGATGTCCTGAGCGCCGTTGAGCGAATCCTGAAAATTGAAAAGCATGCCTGAAATAGCCGTCGTAGGATGTATCAATCGTGATACGGTGCGGCGTCCCGGTAAACGAGAAATCAACGGACTCGGCGGAACGTTGTACAATATCTTCGGCCTGTCGAGACTGCTCGATGGACAGGCCACCGTCATTCCTGTCTGCAATGTCGGAATTGATATTTTCGATGATGTCATCAGGCTTCTGGGCGGGTTGAACAACGTCCGTACGGATCTGATCCGACACACTCCATTCACGAATAATCACTGCGTCATGACATACTCAAGTGACTCGGAGCGATCCGAGATATTCACCGGATTCGTACCTGCAATATCGTTTGAGCATTTGCGATACATCACTGATGCTGACCTTGTGCTCATCAATTTCATATCGGGTCGCGACTTGACGCTTCGCGCACTGCGGCGTTTTCGGCAGGTTTTCGGCGGTGTGATCTATCTGGATTTCCACACGCTTTCGCTCGGCCTGCACAGGAATGGAGTCAGGTTCATGCGTCGGCCTGTGCGATGGCGCGAGTATGTGTCCTGTTGTGATTATCTCCAGCTCAATGCGAGCGAGTTTGAACTGCTTGCCGGGAGAACTTTCAGCCGTCGCTCTGCGATGGTTTTTTTTGAGCGCAGCCTGATGCCGAACTGCAGCGCGATGCTGGTGACTCTCGGTAAGAGCGGCGCGGCGATGGTTCGTCGCGAAGGTCGAAGGACTGTTGTACGATTCGCTGAACCGACTCTGGAATATAATGTCCGCGATACGACCGGTGCGGGCGATCTCTTTGCAGCAGGATTCTGCGCTGGATTGTCGATGAAACGATCCCTCGTGAAATGTCTTGAACTGGCGGTGCGGGCGGGCTCGGAAGGATGTACTGCGATTCATCCGCAGAATGTCAGATTGCAATTCAGTGGGCGGCAGACGTCCTCGTCTGCCCCAATGTAAAGCGCAATTGGACGGGCAGACCGGGAGGTCTGCCGCGCACGAAAGTCACCGATCTCGTCATTCCCGCAAAGGTCCTTCGCTGTGCTCAGGATATCACGGGAATCCAGAACCAGATTCAGAATGCGTAAGTGTAACAGACTTGAAAGATTTGTCTGGACCCCTGTGTATCCTGAGTGGAAGCGAAGGGCCTCCGCATCGGTCGCCGATCCCGATCCCCGAGGGAGGGGTGACGGGTGCGCTGTGCATACAGGAGTGACGAGTGAGATAGCCTCGTCGTTGCGGCTCCTCGCCATGACAATGGTTCCAGCTTCTGCCACAATAGGCCGTTTAACACTCCCTACTGTGTGAATGATTTGAATGCAGCTACGCGCGGCTGCTCTTGAGATAATCCTCGATCAGCGCTTTAGCATTCTCAAGCGCCCTGCCTCTGTGGGACATGCCATTTTTCTGCTCCGCAGGCATTTCGGCGAATGTGATCCCGAGGTCGGGAATTTCGAAGACCGGATCGTATCCGAATCCCTCCTGCCCGCGAATTGATGACGTAATGCGACCGTCGACTCTGCCCTCGGCAAGCGTCGTCTTGTTCTCGCCGGTGCAAAATGCTATCACGCACCTGAATCGCGCAGTACGATCATTGTTCGGTACGCCATCGAGCGCCTTGAGCAGTTTGCGGTTGTTGTCTGCGAATGTGCACCCGGGACCGGCGTAGCGCGCTGAGTTGACTCCCGGTTCGCCGTTGAGTGCGTCTACCTCCAGCCCGGAATCATCGGCCAGCGACGGCAATCCAGTGTACTTGAAGATCGCCTCGGCTTTCAGGATCGCGTTCTCTTCGAGCGTCGCTCCCGTCTCATCGACATCAGGGAAATCCGGGTAGGAGTCCTTCGTGATGACTTCGACGTCGAGCCCGGCGAGCATTGCGGTGATCTCTCTGATCTTGTGGCGGTTGTTGGTGGCGAGTACGAGTTTCATGCCTCAGTACTTGGTGATGTCAATCCTGATTACATTTGTGATCTTGTCACCGAGGAAATGCTTCGCGACCTGATTGAACCGGTCGGGAAGATCCGAGACATAGAACTTGTGCAGAACATCCGCCGTCTTCTCTCTCAGCATGTCCTGCTGTAACAGATGCCTGTAGACTGCCTGCGCGGTCTCCTCAGCCGAATCTATCAGGACAACTTTGTTTCCTAACGCCTCGCGAATCGTATCCTTGAGCAGTGGATAGTGCGTGCAGCCGAGCACGAGCGTATCGATCCCGTTCGTTCGGAATGGCCCGAGATAGTCCTCGGCGATCAGTCTCGACGCCGGTTTGTCGAGATAGCCCTCTTCCACGAGATGCACAAACAGTGGGCAGGCAAGCGAAAAGACCTTGATCTTCGGATCGAGGCGGTTGATCTCTCTGGCGTAGACATCTGAGGAGATTGTGCCGGTGGTGCCGATTATTCCGACCTTACCGTTCTTCGTCGACTTGACGGCTGAGACTGCGCCCGGTATCGTCACACCGAGCATGTCTATCTCGAATCTCTCGTCGATCACCGGAAGCGCGAGCGCGGATGCCGTGTTGCAGGCGACCACGATTATCTTGACGCCCTGTTCGAGGAGGAAGCGCGTGTCTTGTTCGGAGAACTTGATAATAATATCTTTGGAGCGCGGGCCGTACGGGTATCTGCCGGTGTCGCCGAAGTAGATGACGTCTTCGCTCGGCAGCAATCGGAATATTTCCTTTGCGACGGTGAGTCCGCCTAAACCTGAGTCAAAGATGCCTATCGGTTTTGAGCTTGATGAGTCAGTCATTGCGCTTTGTTAATCGTCGCCGCCGTACTTGTCAATGAATTTCTTGACGCCTTCGTATATTGCCTCGGCGGCTTTTTGCTGGAATGAGTCTTTCTTCAGCAGCGCTTCTTCTCTCTTGTTGGAGATAAACGCGAGTTCGACCAGCACCGACGGCATCAGGACCTTGTTGAGCACGTAGAATCCAGCCTGATCCACGCCTCGCGACTTGATCTTCAGCTTTTTCTTCAGTCGTTCCTGAATATTCGTCGCGAGCTCCTGCGACTCGACGAGGTACTCGGTCTGCAGCAGGTCGAACAGGATGAAATCGAGATCATCGACCGGACCGTCGCTCTGAAAATCATCATTGAGCATCAGAGACCTGTTTTCGAGCATTGCGGTTGCGCGTGCGGCATCGTTCATCGCAGCCGCAAGGAAAAATGTCTGCGATCCTGATGCCTTTGGGTGATCGGCGGATGCGTTCGCATGGATCGAGATGAACAGATCGCCGCCCTCGAAATTGGCGATGCCTGCTCGCTCCTGAAGGGTCAGAGTAGTGTCCGAATCACGGGTCATGATGACCCTAACTCGACCGTCCAGTTGCAGCAGATGTCTCAGCTTAGTGGCGACCGACAGGACGACATCCTTCTCCCGCAACTCCTGCGGTCCGACCGCGCCGTTTTCCTCTCCGCCGTGGCCGGGGTCGATCACGATCACATCAATGCCATCGTCCCGATCGGCGTATTCGTTATCGAGGCTGTCGAGCATTGCCGGATCGAATGTCGTGTCTATGATTGATATTTGTATCCGGGGCGGATTGGTCGTGAAACCGTGATGGATTTTTCCGACAGTCCGGAAAAACTTGACTGCAAGTTGTGCCGATTCCTCGAACTGGAAAGCCCTGATCCTCTTGATTGCGCGGGGCCGTGATCGGGTCCTGAAATACTTTTCATCGAGTTTTCCGCCGAACACGTTTATGTTGATCCACTTCTGCTCGGTCACATAGACTTCGTATGGCAGTTTTTCGCGCAGGACCAATTCAATCAGATAGCCGTTCATTTTTGGCTCGAAATCCATATCGATGATATTATAGCTGCGCTCTTCAGACCATATTGTCTTTTCCACTTCATCCCAGAAGAGCGATGTCGGCACGAGGTAATCGAGCGCCAAGGTAAATGTGATCGCCGGCACATACAGATCGCCGCGGCGATAGAGAGCGGGAAATGTCATGTTGAGAAGCTGGTCGTCGAATGAGACGAAACTCGAAAACATCGAGATCACGAGTTCGTTCTGGTCATGTGTCAGTCGCGCTTCAAGGAAGAGCGGGTCCCACTTGAGGGTGCAGCCTGTGGCAGCCGCAATGTCAATCAGTGACAAGTATGTCAGTTTACCTTCGCTGACGTCGTCAATTTCTGCAATGGTTCCCCTGTGCCTGTAGAATGACTCGCTATGTACAGATTGTGACGTCACCATGAGCAGCGCCGTGAGCAGCAGAAGATGTGATAGTCGTTTCATATTGCTGAAGGTCTTACGGCGGGCTTACCGGTCGCGTTCCCTCATTGCGCGCATGATTTTGCGATCCGCGTCGCGCTTCTTGATGGATTCTCTCTTGTCGTACAGCTTTTTCCCACGTGCAACCGCCAGTTCCAGCTTACAGACTTTGCCCCTGAAGTAAATCTTGAGAGGCACGATGGTGAGTCCTTTTTCTTCGGTCTGCGCTTTCATGCGTTTGATCTCTTTCTTGTGAAGGAGCAGCCGTCTGGTCCGCGTGGGATCAGGCTCGAAATGGGTCGCAAGCGGGTATGGGTTGATTCGCATGCCGACTATCCACGCCTCGTCTTCGCGGACTTCGGCATACGCCTCCTGAAGCGATACCTTACCGTCTCTGATCGATTTGACCTCGGCGCCGATCAGTTCGATACCGGCCTCGTACCGGTCGAGGATGTGGTACTCGTGGAACGCCTTGCGGTTCTTCGAGATGATCTTTATGCTGTCGTCGTTCTGAGCCATGCTGCCAATTAACCGAAAAACGATTGTGCTGCAAGACAAAGCTGGCCGTTGCAAAGGCTTTTTTGTCTTGATCGCTCCGGCAAAAACGACAATATTGATTCGATCGAACGGACTCCCAAACAGTCCGTTTCCAGGACTCGCAGTCCGGAAGGAGTGACCATTTGTTCCGCAATCTGATAACCGGGATATTCGGAAGCAAGCACGGCAGGGACATCAAGAAAATGCAGCCGATCGTTGATGAGATCAACGACATCTTCGAGACTCTGCACGATAAGCCGCAGGAATTTTTCATCGAGCGCACGCAGGAATTCAAGCGGGAGGCTGTGGAAGTCGTCGAGGAGGCGGAGCGGTACGTCGACGAGAGGGAGTTGGATACCAAGGAACGAAAAAAGGAAATCAGGAAAGCCCTCGATGAATACCTCGATGGCATTCTTCCAGAAGCGTTCGCGATGGTGAAAGATGTCTGCAGACGACTCGTTGGTCAGAAATGGGAGACCGCCGGAATCGAGATCGAGTGGAATATGGTTCCATTTGACGTGCAGTTGATAGGCGGGATAATTCTTCATCAGGGCAAAATCACCGAGATGGCTACCGGTGAAGGGAAAACGCTCGTTGCGACGCTGCCGCTCTATCTGAACGGACTTATCGGTCGAGGTGCGCACCTGGTCACAGTCAACGACTATCTTGCCATGCGTGACCGGGAATGGATGGGACCGATTTTCGAGTACTGCGGGCTGACAGTCGGGTGCATACAGTCCGGGATGAGCCACGATGAACGCAAGCAACAGTATGCCTGTGACATAACCTACGGCACAAACAATGAGTTCGGATTCGATTACCTCCGCGACAATATGGTCTGGTCAAAAGATCACCGCGTGCACAAGGGCTTTATCTATGCCATCGTTGACGAGGTCGACAGCGTTCTGGTCGATGAGGCTCGGACGCCTCTTATCATATCCGGACCGGTGGAATCGACTATAGATGAGGCATTCAGGGATATGCGTCCTCTTGTCGACCGAATGTTCAAGAAACAGACTGTCATGGTCAGCCAGATGGTGGCGCGCGGCGAGAAAGCTCTCAATGAGGAAAATTACGAAGAGGCGGCTCAGGAACTGCTGATCGCCCGTCGGGGGGGGCCGAAGAACAAGAAGCTGCTCAAGCTTTTCAAGGAGCAGGGTGTCCAGAAGATAGTGCAGCAGTTCGAGTACGCGGTGATGAGAGACGAGAAGAGCCTCCACTCGATTGACGAATTGCTCTATTTCGCGATAGACGAACGCGACCATTCCGTTCATTTGTCGGAGATGGGGCTCAACGAGCTGTCGCCGGATGATCGTGAGTTGTTCCAGATACCCGACTTGACCGATGGGCTGCATGACATTGACACGAATGAATCACTCTCGACGGAGGAGCGCGCAAAGGAGAAAGAGAAGCTCTACAAGTCGCACACGGAACGCTCCCAGAAATACCATGCCATAACGCAACTCCTGAAAGCCTATTCGCTCTTCGAGCGCGATGTCGAGTATGTAGTGCAGGAAGGCAAAGTTATGATCGTCGATGAGTTCACCGGCAGACTGATGGCGGGCAGGCGATTCTCCGACGGTCTCCATCAGGCTATCGAGGCGAAGGAGCTTGTCAGAATTGAGGGCGAGACGCAGACGGTCGCGACGATAACGCTGCAGAATTATTTCAGGATGTATGAAAAGCTGGCTGGAATGACTGGCACGGCGGAGACTGAGGCGGCGGAGTTCTGGGATATTTACAAGCTCGACGTCGTAGTTATCCCGACTAACAAGCCGATTCGGCGGATCGATTTCGAGGATGTGATCTATCGAACAAAACGAGAGAAGTACACGGCTATCATCGAAGAAATCGAATATGAACGAAAGCTGGGCAGGCCGGCGCTGATAGGGACAGTCTCGGTCGAAGTCTCTGAGATACTTGCGAGGCTTCTTAAGGCGAAAGGGATCAAGCACGAAGTCCTGAACGCCAAGCAGCACCAGAGGGAGGCTGAGATTATCCAGTTCGCAGGCCGATCGAGCGCTGTGACCATCGCAACGAATATGGCCGGTCGTGGCACGGACATCAAGCTTGGCCAGGGAGTCCTGAAACACCCCAATTGTGCGTTGGTAAAAGCGCCTGAGGAGGGTGAGGTCTGTCCCCACATGAAAAAACTCGATTGTGCCGAGGACGTCCCGTGCGGATTGCATATCATCGGCACTGAGAGGCATGAGTCCCGCCGGATCGATCGCCAGCTCCGGGGGCGGTCCGGTCGCCAGGGCGATCCCGGGTCGTCCAGATTCTATCTCTCTCTCGAAGACGATCTCATGAGGCTGTTCGGATCGGATCGGATCGCAACCGTGATGGACAAGATCGGCGTCAAGGAAGGCGAGGTTATCATGCACGGGATGGTCACAAAAGCGATCGAGCGCGCGCAGAAGCGGGTCGAAGGCGAGAACTTTGCCATACGAAAGAGAACTCTCGATTACGATGACGTGATGAATGCTCAGCGCGAGGTTATCTACGGAAGACGACTCGATCTGCTCGAAAATACTGACATTAGCGAGCAGGTGGAGGAAAAGATTCGTGAGATCATAGACGGGATGGTTGCCGAGCATACCGATAGCAATGACTATCCGGAAAACTGGGACTTGGTCGGGCTTTTTGGCGAGGTGGAGAAGACGTTCCTGATGCGTGTCGATGTCGCGCCGACGGATGTCGAGAGCCTGACACAGGACAAACTGGCGGATATTATCGCCGATCTTGCGCTCAAAGTGTACGCCCAGAAAGAGGAATTGCTGACGCCCGAACGCATGCGCGGTCTGGAACGATACGCGTTCCTCAAAAGTCTCGACGACAGTTGGCGCGATCATCTCTACGAGATGGATCAACTCAGAACCGGCATTTCGCTGCGCGCGTACGGACAGCGCAACCCGCTGATCGAGTACAAGAAAGAAGCGTATCGGATGTTCACTGAGTTGATCGATCAGATCGACAAAGACGCGGTCAGGCTCTGTTTCTGGGCGCAACCCGCCGAGGAAAAGGGCACCGCGGACAGGAGGCGCCGTCAGACCGAGAGTCAGCGCGCAAGCCATCAGGAGATTACCGGGCTTGGATTGAAAACATCCTCGCAGAAGGAGGCTGTCGAGACAGGGAAGAAACAGCCGTTCAAGCGCCAGACGAAAAAAGTAGGTCGAAATGATCCGTGCCCGTGCGGGTCCGGGAAGAAATACAAGAAATGTTGCGGCGCGAATTGACTTCCCTGAATGTAACTTCATTGAGCGAGCACTCGTTCCGGCAGTTCTTGCGTGCGCCGAAGGCGTGCGTGTGAACTGCCGGAAGATTGAAACAATGTCAGACAACAGTTTGCAAAGGGATCGACAGGTCACACCGACGACTCTGTCGTCGCCAAGACCTGTCGAAACTATATTAAGTCGTCATTGCGAGCGACCGTCGGTCGCCGATCCCGATCCCGATCCCGATCCCAAGGGAAAGGAAGCGCGGCAATCTCTATTATACCAGTAAGTTACGAGCACTCGTCATTCCCGCGAAGGCCCTTCGCTGTGCTCAGGATATCACGGGAATCCAGAACCAGATTCATAAAGCGCAAACGTTACGGACCTGAAAAACTTGACTGGACCCCTGCCTCCGCAGGGGTGACGGATGCGAGGTGCATGCACGGAGACAGGTACAGATTCTACCGAACCATTCCTTGCTTTGTTTCGTAGAGAATTGTTATAACGGAGAATTGTGTTTTAATATGACAATCAGGAGGTCTGAATGTCGAAACTCAAACTGTTGAGCCTGTTGCTGCTGATGTTGTTCGCGGCAGCCGCCAGCGTCTTTGCCGGTGATGACATCAAGCTCGATGTCAGAAAGCATGTCCTTTCCAACGGGATGACACTCCTTTTGGTAGAGAGGCATACTGCGCCGGTGTTCTATTCGTACATCTATTTCAAGGTTGGCTCGGCCAACGAGATCGGCGGCGTGATCGGAGCCGCGCATCTTCTCGAACACATGATGTTCAAGGGGACGCGAGACATAGGTACAACTGATTTCGCGAGGGAATCTGAGCTGATGGCTCTGGAAGATGATCTCCACGACAGGCTCTATGTTGCCGAGGATCGTGCGATGAAATTGAGATTTCAGAAGGAGAATCTCGGAATAGACGTCATAGATGGTTCGGCTCTGGTACAGGCGATCAGTGACTCAATCAGCGAAATCGAGACCGAGTTGTCGTCGCTGATCGTGCCGAACGAACTCGAGGAACTCTACTCGGTCAACGGCGCATACGGATATAACGCTGGCACCGGCTATGACATGACGAGCTATCTGGTGGCGTTTCCAAAGAACAGGCTTGAACTGTTTATGATGATCGAGTCCGAGCGCCTGAAGAATCCTGTGTTTCGGGAATTTTACACTGAGCGGGATGTCGTGATCGAAGAGAGACGTCTCAGGGTGGACACTCAGGGCGGATCCAAGTTGTTCGAGCAGCTTATCGCCACCGCGTTCGTTGCGCACCCGTACCAGATATACTGGGAATGGAAATCCGAAGTCGCCAATCTGACTCGCGAAGAGATTACTGATTTCTTCAGGACATACTACGGACCGGGCAGAACGGTCATGGCGATTGTCGGCGATATCGACGTCGACGAGACAATCGCGCTCGCAGAGAAATACATGGGAGATATTCCGGCATCCGAATCGCCGAAACGGATCGAGACAGTCGAGCCGGAACAGAATGGAGAGAAGCGCGTCATCGTCAAGTTTGACGCTGAACCTCTCATCAATATTGCATTCCACAAAACATCGTACGATGACCCCGATGATGTCGTGTTCAGAGTGATCCAACGGATACTGACGAGCGGCCGCACATCCCGGTTCTATAGAAATCTGGTAGAGGGGAAGAGGTTGGCGCTCTATGTGGATGCGGATCAGTTCCCCGGCGGTTCCGCAGGGGCGCTCTATCCGAACGTGTTTGTGATCGATGCTGCGCCCAAAGCTCCTGCGACATGTGAACAACTCGAACAGGCGATCTATGAAGAGTTGGACAGATTGAAAACAGAATCTGTCGATTCGCTCGAACTTCAAAAAATCAAGAACAACCTTGTTTCAGAGTTTATCTGGGGCATGTACAGCGGGTTCGGACTCGCCAGCAATCTTGCTGAATTCGAGACAACAGCCGGCGACTGGAGGTACATCGATTACCTGCAGCAGAAAATGGCTGAGGTGACGCCCGAGGCGATAATGGAAGTCACCCGGAAGTATTTCACCGAGGATAACCGCACCGTGGCGATCCTGGTACCTGAGAAGGAGGAGTCCTGATGAGATACGCAGCATACATTGCGGCCATCGCCATGTTATTGGGGATCACAGTAGTCTCACACGCTCAGGACTACGAGAGCCTTACGATTGCGGAGTTGGATTTTGTCGCTCCTGATGTCGAGCGATTCGAGTTGGACAACGATCTCGTGGTGCATTTCTACGAGGATCATTCATTGCCGCTCGTTGCGCTGGATGCGACATTCAGACTGGGCGAAATCAATGTCGCTGGTGCGAAGGCGGGCCTTGCGGAGTTGTGCGGGACTCTGTTGCGGACCGGAGGCACGGAATCGACCCCTCCTGATGAATTCAATCAGCAACTTGATTTTGTCGGAGCATCGCTGTACTCTCATGTCGGAACTGAATCCGGCGCCGCGCAACTGCGCGTACTGAGAAAAGATTTCGAACTCGGCATGCGCCTTTTATCAGAGATGCTGATAGAGCCCCGATTCGATCAGGAGAAGTTCGAGATCGCTGTCGAGAATAAGCTGGAGGGCATAAGGCGGGAGAACGACAACCCCAATCTCATCACCCGCCGTGAATTCTACCGATCGCTGTTCCCGGATCATCCGTACGGAAGATCGGCGACCGCCGAAACCGTATCAAGTGTGACGAGAGACGATCTGGTCGATTTTCACAGAAGTCACTATCATCCTGACAATTGCATTATCGCTCTTTCGGGCGACTTGACACTCGCCGAGGCTGTGGACTATGTGGAGAAATATCTGGGCGGATGGCAGCATTCTAATGGCGACAAACCCGATTTCCAGCCGGTTCCTGATTCAAAACCGGGCGTCTACTATGTTCATAAAGACCTGAGTCAGTCGTTTCTCAGGATTGGCCACCTGGGAATCGACCGCAACAATCCTGACCGACACAAAGTCATGGTGATGAATTTCATTCTCGGCGGCGGCGGATTCATATCGAGACTTTCAAACAAGATACGAGTGCAGGAAGGCCTGGCATACACGGTCGGATCAAACTTCTACCAGATGGATGAGTCCGGATCATTCTACTGCTATTGTCAGACGAAATCCGAGACGACCGTGCGGGCGATTGAGATGATGATTGCAGAAATCCGAAAACTGATGGATGAGGGCGTCTCCGAAGAAGAGCTCGAAGTTGCGAAGAACTCGATTGTCAACTCAGATATCTTCGAGTACGCCACGCCCCATCAGATCGTGACTCAACAGTCGACTTTCGAGTTCCACGGGTATCCTGCTGACTACGGGACTAAACGTATCGAGGCGATCAAGGCTGTCACCGTCGAAGACGTCAAGCAGATGGCAAGTACATACCTGCATCCTGACAGCCTGATTATCATAGCAGTTGGCAATCAGGAGTTGTTCGACAAACCGTTGTCAAACCTCGGCGAAGTTGTCGAGATTCAGATCGACTGATACAGAACGAATCTCCATCATTTATCCGTTCCGGCAGTTCTTGCGTTCGCTGAAGGCGGACGTGTGAACTGCCGGACAGTGGATTGCCAGATCACACCGACGCGTGGGCGGTAGACCTCCCGGCGAGTCCTGAGTCTCGAAGGGTCTGCCCCATCTCGCGTAGACATCGGCAGATATGGGGAGGCTGTTCCCAAAGCCCAATTCTACAGTAGGTCGGCGTTCCGCAGCAGGCGAAGCCTGCAAGAAACCCGACTCCTGTGCAACAAGATAGAGGTGTCGCGTTTCTCACCCTCGTATCTCAGGTTCGGAACACGACCTACTTTTGGGACGGCCTCTGGACATCTGCCGCGCACAATGCATTGCCAGGTCACACCGACGATTCAATTGCCGGCAAGACCTGGCACAACTGCTTGTACAAAGGTTCTGTTAGTGAAAGAAGTAGTGCTTACGAGGATGTGACCTCTGCCTGTGCTCGTCTCCGACGACCGAATGCGATCAGGATAGCTCCGAGTCCGATCATCACTGACAGCAGATAGACAGCCCACCCGATGAACGGTATCTTGTACATGATCGTCAGGATGATGAGACCTATGAGCAGAGACAACGCCTGAGACCTTGTTCCTGATTGATTGAGCATGCTGAGGATTTTGTCCCCAAGAGCGATTGCGACGAAGAGTTTTGCCACGTAGAACAAGATAATATAGAGCAACAGGGAAAGCAGTGATAACGGGATGCCGACTATTGTGACCATAATGAGTAACAGAGCGATCGGTACGACCACGAACAGCACAAGGCCATAACCGAGCGACCTCCCGAGTTGTTCTGCGATGATGTCGCGCACAGAGCAACAGGAAGGCTTGCAAAGCCACAGTAGGATCAGCCCGATAATATAAGCGCCGATGAACAGTATGCCCGTCTTCATGAGCGCCCAAAGTGCTCCGGATTCGTCACCCGATTTTGCTTCCTTTTTCCACTTGGTTTCGCCCTCGATCTGTGCGCCATTTGCGATCTTTGCTCTTTCCGGACAACTGTAGTGGAGACTTCCGTTTATCTGTGCAGACCTTTCTATCTTCACCGATTTGTCCGCAGATATCTTCACATCGCCGTCGATCGTACCGGAGATGATGACTTCCTCCGCCTCGATGTTCAGAGAACCGAGTATGATCCCGTTCACGTAAGCGATTGCCGATGAAATATTTACGTCTCTTTTGACCTCACAGGTGGGGCTCACTCTCGCGATCGCGCCGGCGAGCATGAGATTGCCGAGAATCTGGCCGTCGGCTGTGACCTTGTATCCTGCGAGACGGACCGACCTGTATACGGTGCCTCCCGCCTTGACTGAGTAACCTGCAGCGTTGATGTTGCCGTCGACGAGACCGTCGATGACGACATCTTGGCCGGCTGCGATTATGTCGCCCCGAATTTCGCCGTCGAACTTGACGTCATTGCCGCCGAGGATGAGATCGTCATCAATTTTCTCTGAGACGTAGGATTCGTTGCCCCCCCTGATAATCAAGCCGAATGCCGTGCCGGAAGAGAGCAGGAACATCATCACGGCCAGCGAAAGAATCGACAGGAACTTGAAGCTGTATCTGGATGAGTCTTGTATCGTCATGACTTCTTTACCTACGCAGGTGCCGTTTCAAAGTTGCAGCTACCTGACGCTTGGAAACTGTTGAAACAATCAGTATCATATGCAACTTAGATAAGAGATAATGCGTATCAACAAAAAATTGACCCATTAGCATACCGCTCATCCTCCTGTCGTTTGAAGCGGTGGCTTCCAGTCAAGATCGTTGCCCCCTCCTAAACGCCGGCAGGCTTTCCAGTTCAACGCGTTAGCTGCGGTAGCGAGGTGCCGCTGTGACTTGATTGATGGAATTCTGTTCCTGGCAACTCTTGTAGCTCACGTCCACTTGGGACGTGAGGATTACCTGACATGGGGTGCTCAACAAGCTTCGTAACGGGAGTGAAAGGATTTGCACTTGCTGCCGATTTATCCAGTAAGAAACTGGAAGTCGGCAGGTTATGGCACGCAAATCTTTTAGATCAGTATTCCCACGTACGGAGTCGTCGTACCTCGGCTCCCGATGCCTGATCCTTGTGCTGATCACATCGTGGATCGTGTTCGGGAGCAGTCCTGACGGTGTGCCGCCGTCGGTATTCGCCATAGGATTTGTCTCCGTCGTGCAGACTCTTCTTTTTTATGTCTATGCCGTGAAGATGCGGAGGTTCAGCGAGCGACTCTTAGTCATCTCGCTCGGCGTCGACACAAT
This sequence comes from uncultured bacterium, assembly GCA_965369655.1. Classification (GTDB taxonomy): domain Bacteria; phylum Zixibacteria; class MSB-5A5; order JAABVY01; family JAHJOQ01; genus JAJRZO01. Next base: position 23,124 of record CBDUQR010000038.1, read on the forward strand.
CACATTCACGGCACTGATCTTGTTCACCGGAGGCGATCAGAGCAGCTTCTATCTCCTGTACTATCTGACGGTATCGTTCGGAGCTTATTTCCTCGGCCTGCAACGCGGGCTTTTGATCTCCTTTGCTGTAACCTTGTTCTACTCGATCACGGTCTCGCAGGTTTCGCCTGAGATAGCGACTTCCGACATGCTCAGCCGGATTATCATGGTTTGGGCGCTCGCCTTTGGGATCGGGACGATTTCGAAGCACGCGAAGCAGTCGGAATCCAAACTGCTCAAGCTTCTCGACACACTGAATATCAGGACTACCGAACTCGAACAGTCACAGGTCCAGATCGAGAACATCTTCGGCACAGCGAGGATGCTCGGTGAAATACTCAATCGGGAACAACTCCTCGGCGAGATTTCCAGGATCGCGGACGGCTTGCTGGGATACACGCTGCTCGAGATTATTCTTGTCAACCCTGAGACCGGTGGTCTCGAGAAAGTCTCTGAGGCCTCTCACGGCAAGCACACGCTTGTCGATCCACCCCGGCCGATCAGATCAGATGGAGTTGTCGGACGCGTGGCGCTGACCGGCCATGCCGAACGAATAGTTGATGTGGAGTCGTATCCTTACTATATTCCGGCTCTTGAGGGAGCGAAGTCGGAACTTGCCGTCCCGATGGTGTCGCGCGGCAGAATGGTTGGAGTGATGAACTTTGAATCGAAGAATATAGGTAATTTCACGGGACACGATCAGAAGCTCGTCTCCATCCTGGCCGGGTCCGCAGCGCTGGCTATCGACAATGCTCGACTGCATGGTCAGGTTGTGGATCTTGCGGTGATCGATGAGTTGACGGGAACATACAACTACAGATTTTTCGCCAATCGATTCATGGAGGAGAAGAAGCGCGCCGAGAGATACAATCTTCCCCTGTCTCTGATTATGCTCGATATTGACTGGTTCAAGCGTCTCAACGATACGTATGGTCACGAGTCAGGCAATATCATTCTCAGAGAATTAGCAAGTGTGGCAGGAGAGTGTATCAGGGATACGGATCAACTCTGCCGATATGGAGGCGAGGAGTTCGTCGTTATCCTTCCGCAGACGTCGACTTCAGATGCCATGGTTATAGGAAACCGTATCCGTGATCGAGTCGATGCCACAAGGTTTGGCGGGTATGGCGGCACACCGAAGCTCCATGTGACTGTCTCCGTCGGAGTGACCGGCTATCCCGACAACGGGCTTACTGCGGACGAACTGATGTCGGCAGTCGACTCGGCGCTCTATCGCGCGAAAGGGTCTGGAAAAAACCAGGTGATTTCGGTCTGAACCTATGCCGACAGGATATCCATCGTCAGGCGAACTTTTTCTTCTTGGTTTCGACAACAACAACTCCGACATCCTCTGCGAGTTCCACCGCGAGTACGGGCTTGGTGGAGCGATTCTATTCGGTCGAAATGTCGAATCACCCGAGCATCTGAAGGAAATGATTTGCACGATTCGTTCACGGACCGAGAGTGATCTTCTCATTGCCATCGATCAGGAAGGCGGCAGTGTGAACAGACTCTGCGGGGCGCAGTTCCCGACATATCCGTCGGCGGCATACTACGGCAAGAGGGCGGATATTGACGGATTGAAGCATGCTGTTACCAAAACATGCAAGCGATTGCTTGAGATCGGTATCAATATGAATCTCTCACCGGTGGCTGACGTACTCACGAATCGACAGAACAGCCTGATGCAAAGGCGATGCTACTCCTCGGATGTTGCACAGGTGAACGGCTACGTGGGGGCGGTTATAGATGTGCAGTCCCATCTCGGGATCGCATCCTGCGCGAAACATTTCCCGGGCCTGGGAGATTCGGTGATCGATCCACATCAGGCAATCGCAGTTTGTGACAGAAGTAGAGAGTTTTTCGCAGAGAACATGTTCCCACCGTTCGAGGCAGCCATTGCGCACAAATGCCCGGCAATCATGACCACGCACGTCATCGCTCACGCGCTCGATCCTGACAGTATGGCGACATGCTCGCCGAATATTGTCGAAGGAATCCTGCGGGGTTCGATGGCGTACGACGGCGTGATCATTACTGACGATCTCGACATGAGTGGCGCGGGCGACTTGCATTCCGCTGTGGTTGGCGCTATCATGGCGGGGCACGATATGTTGCTGATCTGCCATTCGTTCGGCGAACAGCTCTCCTGCGCGGAAACGTTGTTGGACATGTTGCGCAATGGAGAACTCGACGTGGATGAAATCGAACGCAGGATAAGCCGCGTGAGACAAATGAAGAAACGATTTGCTATTAGAGCATGACTAGTGGTATGACATATAAATAATGCTATAATTTACTTGACAAGGCTTTTGTT
>CBDUQR010000039.1:0-24849 GCA_965369655.1 uncultured bacterium
CTCGAAAGAGCATTATCAAACACTTCACCAACGTTCATGAAATGTTCGGGCTAAGCCTATTCTGCTGAGATTCATAGAGTTACACACAACAGCATCCGTCGAATCCATATTGCCAATAATCGTCTGAATCATATCCTTTCGGGACAGTGCATCCGGGGTTCTCGCCTCTGTCAGCATATCGCAGTTGTCCAATGATTGACCAGCCTGACAGCTTGGGTGATTATCCGTCCTGCCGATAAACATAGCACGTATGTTTTTGCCATTTATGACATTCGAGGAGCCATCCGGGCAGGACGAGCAGACACAGTTCCCCGAGCAGTTCGATGGAGTGGTCTCTCCCGCTCCGGGCAGCGACACGCTCCCTGAAGTGAAACACGACGTCACAGACCTGCCGAGGATACCGGTCGTTCAGGAAGAGGCATCCCGTTCCAGCAGGCTCGCAGCGAGGCTGATCGACGGAATCATTGTTCTCATCCCATGGATCATAGCATCGTTCAGCGCTGATGGTATCTTCTCTACGCTGTTCGGATTCAGCGTAATCGCAATAATCGTCTATCAGTTCATACTGCTTTCGAGAGAAGGACAGACAATCGGCAAACGCATAATGAATATCCGGATCGTGAAAAACGATTCAGGCGAGACAGGCGGGTTTGTCACAAATGTGCTGCTCAGAGAGATCGTCAATGCCGTTCTCGGTTTCATTCCCTTCTACTCTCTGGCGGATATTCTCTTTATCTACCGGGAAGATCACAGGTGTATCCACGATCTCATAGCGAAAACCAAAGTCATTCGTGACTGACGCGTTCTCCGATTCTCTCCGCTCTGCGAACATATCCCCCGCAACTAATCGATTGACAACGAGAATGAATGCGGTAGCTTGTCCGGCTTTGAGGATACGATACTTATGGACAGACTGCGGAATTTCTCGATAATAGCGCACATCGATCATGGCAAGTCTACTCTCGCAGATCGCCTCCTCGAAGTGACACAGACTTTGAATCAGCGCGACATGCATGCCCAGGTGCTCGACTCGATGGACCTGGAGCAGGAGCGTGGAATCACGATAAAACTCCATGCCATTCGCATGAACTACACGGCTGCCGACGGTTCCAGCTATGTACTCAATCTGATAGATACCCCCGGGCATGTAGATTTCACCTACGAGGTCTCCAGATCGCTCGCCTGCTGTGAGGGAGCTCTCCTGATCGTTGATGCGTCACAGGGGATCGAGGCGCAGACCATATCGAATCTCTACCTGGCGCTCGAACACGACCTGACAATCATACCGATTGTCAACAAAATCGACCTGATGCACGCCGACGTCGAGGGGACATGTACGCAAATCATCGATCTTCTTGGCGTCGAGCGAGATGAGATACTGCTCGTCTCAGCCAAAGAAGGCATCGGAATCGATGCGGTCTTTGATGCAATCGTAACGAGAATCCCGCCCCCTGTCGGCCGCTCGGACGGTCCCGCTCGCGCCATGATATTCGATTCGGTGTTCGATTCGTACCGTGGCGCTGTCCCCTATATTCGGGTCGTGGATGGCGAAATCAGAAAGGGAGACCACATTGCGCTGTATTCCAGCAACAGAACATTCGAGGTCTCCGAAATCGGATATCTCCGGTTGAAGAAGATCCCGACCGAGAGTCTGAAGGCAGGTGAGGTCGGATATATAGTCGCATCCATCAAGAACATATCGGATACGAGAGTCGGCGACACGATCTTCATGGGCAAAAAGCGCGAGATAGAACCTCTCTCCGGCTTTCGTGATATCAAGCCGATGGTATACGCAGGCATCTACCCCGCCAGTTCCGAGAATTACGAAGAACTCCGAGGCTCGATCGAAAAGCTCAAGCTCAACGATGCATCGCTCCTGTTCGAACCAGAGACATCGGAGGCTCTCGGCTTTGGGTTTAGGTGCGGTTTTCTCGGACTCCTGCACATGGAGATCATTCAGGAGAGACTTACCCGCGAATACGATCTGACAATCGTAAACACAGTTCCCAACGTCGAATACAGAGTCACAAAATCTTCAGGTGACGTGGTTTATGTCGACAATCCCGCCCGCCTGCCCGCACCACAGGATATTGAGTTCATAGAGGAGCCATTCGTTGACGCACAGATCATCACTCCATCAGAATTTATCGGGAATGTGATGAAGCTGACTCAGGAGAGACGCGGCATATATCTGACCACAGAGTACATCGATCCGAAGAGGGCGAACCTGAAATACAGGCTTCCCCTGGCGGAGATCATATTCGATTTCTACGACAAGCTGAAGTCGATTACGCGCGGATATGCGTCACTCGACTATGATATGGCCGGTTTCGTGCGATCCGACCTCGTCAAGCTCGACATTCTCATCAACGACGATCCTGTCGACGCTTTGTCATATATCCTGCATCGCGCAAAGGCAGCGCAATGGGGCAGGCGGCTGACAGCGAAACTCCGCGAACTCATCCCCCGACAGATGTTCGAGGTCGTCATACAGGCGGCTCTCGGATCGAGAATAATCTGCCGCGAGACCGTCAGGCCGCTCCGTAAGAATGTCACGGCCAAGTGCTACGGCGGCGACATTACCCGCAAACGCAAACTGCTCGAACGTCAGAAAGAGGGCAAGAAGCGTCTGAAACAGGTCGGCAACGTCGAGATTCCCCAGGAAGCCTTCCTCGCAGTGCTTCAGATTGAAAAGGACTGACCTATCCTCAATTATCGTCCCGTTCTGCCGATAATTCATATCGATGAGCCAGTTGCAACCCGAAGCGGTCGCCACTTTCGGCAGGACCCGCATGATCAAGCGCAGAGCTCGCGCTCGCGCAAGAGACTATGTCGAGGCGATCCTGATCGCCCTCGTAATCGCAGTGATTCTGAGGGTTTTCGTCATCCAGGCTTACAGGGTCGAATCGGGATCGATGGAGGAAACGCTTTTAGAAGGCGACTTCCTTTTCGTCAACAAGTTTATTTACCACTTCAGAGACCCGGCACCCGGCGACATCATTGTTTTTGAGTACCCCCTGAATCCGTCGAAGGATTTCATCAAGCGAGTAATCGCAACCGAGGGCCAGACCGTCGAAGTCGTCAACAAGAAGCTCTACATCAACGGTCAGGAGGCTTTCGATCCACTCGGCACCAAACACAGTGACACCAGGTATCTGCCCCCTGAACTGTCGACTCGTGACTTCTTTGGACCGAAACAGGTCCCACCCGGACAGCTCTTCGTGCTGGGCGACAACAGGGATGATTCCCGGGATTCTCGATTCTGGGGATTCGTGGACAGGACAGCCGTCAAGGGCAAAGCGGTAATGATCTATTTTTCATGGATGCCTGATCCGAACGCGCCGAGATGGTCGGCGCCATACATCGACAAGGTATTCAGCATCTTCTTCTACAACCTCGCTCACTTCCCGTCGAGAGTCGGCTGGTCCAGACTATTCAGAGTTTTCTGAGACATTCAGGTCAGTCTATCCGAAGCGTCAGCCCCTCTTCAGCGAAATCCAGGTTCGCGTAACCATGCTTCGCAAATTGCGCCATTGCGGATTCACGGTCGAACTCTTCAGGAAGATGTGTCAGCAGGCAGCGTTTCACATTCCTTTCGATGAGAAAATGCGGCAATCTGTCTAAGTCGAGATGCATTCCTTCGGTAAGCAACAGGTCAGCATCAGAGGCGATATCAGCGAGGTCGTCGAGCCTGCCGATGTCAGCCGAATAGACTAACTTCCTTCCATTGGCCGCGACAGCAAAGCTGAAACATTGCATGCGATTCGGATAGCTGTGTGACTGCAGGAATTCGTCGTGGCCCCTCAGATGCGAATTTTCTCTGGCGCGAACCCGTATCAAGCCATCGTCGTACACGCTGTTGTCATCGATAGTCCTGACATCGAGATCAAAACGCAGCTTCCGGGGAAACAGGTAGAACGCCTTGAGCATTTCCTCGAACGGCGACTCGAACTCCGAAGGAACGTGTATCGTAAGTTCCTTTGTACGCGACCTCAGATACTCCATCTGGAGGAACAGGAAGATGCCCGTCACATGATCCGGATGTGTGTGAGAAATAAATACGTTGCTGATAGTGGAGGTATCGACAGAACACCTCAGCATTGCCGATGGCGCTCCACCGCCGCAGTCGAACATATAGCTGCGACCGGATTGCTCGATCAGATAGCAGGAATGCGCCAGATTCGCAGACGGCATTCCCGATGCGCAGCCCACAACGGTCAATTTCATGCACCGACCACCTTTCTGAAAGCTGCCATTGCTTCCTCGCACCCTTCCGATGACACATCGAGATGAGTTACGATCCTGATTTTGGAATCCGATATCGGCAACGAAAGCGTCCCGCATTTATGCCATTTAGCACAAATATCCGGGGCGGTCATGCCTGTCCCAGCAATATCGAATATGACGATGTTAGTCTGCACCGTGTCGAGATCGATCGAGACGCCCTCGATTTTCGCCAGCTCTTCCGAGAGATAGCGCGCATTCGCGTGGTCGTCTGCGAGTCGTTCAATGTTATTCTCAACAGCATAGATCGCCGCGGCAGCCAGCAGACCGACCTGACGCATCCCCCCGCCAAGCATCTTACGTACCCTGCGTCCTCGCTCAATAAAATCCTTTGATCCGGCGATGCATGATCCAATCGGAGCGCCGAGACCTTTCGAGAAACAGACCGACACCGAGTCGGCGCATTTCGCATAGTCAGCAAGCGAAATTCCGGTTGCGACATGCGCATTCCAGAGGCGGGCGCCGTCGAGATGGACCCTGATTCCGCGTTCGTCGGCAAGTTGTCTCAGCTTCTTCATCTCGTCGAGTGGGAATATAGACCCGCCTGCCCGATTGTGCGTATTCTCAATCTCGATAAGACTCGTGCCCGGCGTGTGAAACGACTCTGTTCTAATCAGCGGTTCGACCTGTTCTCTCGTTATAACACCGTTTGAACCGTCGATCATGTTCGTCTGCAAACCGCAGAACACAGCAACATTGGCAACCTCATAGTTGACGATGTGCGCAAACCGTTCACAGATGACTTCGTCGCCCGGTTCGGTCTGGGCTTTGAGACAGATCGCATTTCCCATCGATCCCGACGGAACATACAGCCCCGCCTCCTTGTCGAGCATTTCGGCTATCATGTCCTGCAGGCGATTGACCGTCGGATCGTCACCGAGAACATCGTCACCGACTTCTGCCTCGGCCATCACCCTGCGCATCTCTTTAGATGGCTTTGTGACTGTATCAGATCGTAGATCGACGTAGCTCATTGTGATCCTTTCATGCAGTCCTATGCAAACAGTCTTATCGCCAGGTGCATCACAAGCCCCGAGATCAGCGGCACCGACATATTGTCATCGAGTTTGCCGCTTAGTGCCTCGGTCACTGTCGCCGTGAATGCCCCGATGATTCCTATCCAGAGTGGTATACTGTGTGAGAGTACGATGGCGGGAATCAGCGAGGATAAGAGAAATGCCGCCGAACCTTCAAAGGACTTGTTCCTGAACCGGTGTCGTCCCCATTTCCTGCCGACCATTGCTGCCGCCGTATCACCGATGATTATGAAGGCAAGCGCACAGACTGCAATCGGCTTGTCGAAGAGAACAATGGTCAGAATAGCGGCAACGAGAATGTAACTCGCGCCAGAATATCTCTCGGCTTCCTGGGGTCGTATCAGCGGACCCCAGACTGAGCTGACAAGCTTCCAGAGCGACCAGCCTCGCAGTCTCGCAGTCTCAAACAGAATGAACAAAAAAGTCAGCACTGACAGAACAGGCAGAACGATGCTCTTGCTGGTCAGAAAATATACCACCGGAATAGCGAGTGCAATCAGATGTGTCGCCTTACGAAGTGATTCCCGGGCATACGAAATATCCGGCTGCATTCTACTCCCCGCCTGCTGTCTGCCGGGACTATTCATAAGGTTCTGAATCTACTCCGTCGCAACGCTGCCGGAATCCGAAACCGCGACCGGCACGCCCAGAGCATCCTTCTGGAATACGAACTCGCGCACGAGCGCTGAATCGACCTCGATCTCGTGTCCCTCGAGCAGAACAGCCCGCCAGGACTGCAATACCGAATCCCGTCTCTCGTCGATCATGCGCTTCCTGACTTTCAACTTTGCTTTCTTCAAGGGCACCGACGGTTTACGATCGACGAGCTTTATCAGATGAAAACCGTACTTTGTCTTAGTTGGACGCGAGACATCACCGGCGTTCAGTATCCCAGCCGCATTCCAGAATTCCTGGGGCATCTCATCCTCGGATATGTAGCCAAGATCAAACAGGGAACTTCGGACCTCCTCGTCTCCCGGATAGTATTTCATCGCCATCTCTTCGAAATCCGCACCCTTCTCTATTTCTCGCCTGACTCGCTCAGCCTTCATCGAATCCTCGAAGAGGATATGCTGGACATAGAGCGGTTTGGCGGTAAAGTAGTCCTCGGCATTCCCTTTGTAGTACGCTTCTATTTCTTCGTCAGTCGGTTCCCACAGCTTCGCCTGCCCGAGGAGTCGATACTGATGCTGTCTCTGGAGAATGGTGAAACGCTCGAGATCCTCCGCCGTCTCATCTCTGTCGAAATATCCACGCTTTCTCGCTTCGTTGACAAGCACCCTGTTTGCCACGAATCCATCCAATGCGGTTATCTTCTGATCGGCACTGAAATTCGCAAGTCTGTTCTTCAGGCGATAGGTTCGTGCAAACTCCGAAAAATCGTAGGCGTATATCGTGTCCCTGCCGTTCACGACAGCGAGCCACTCCATAGGTTGAAAAGTCGTATCATGTCGTTCGAGTACTCGTCTATTGTACTTGACATTGGCTGCGTTTTTGAGACTGTCCATAAAATGGGTGCCGTATTGACGCTGACGCTGAAGCATCAGCCCTTCACTGACGTCAACTCGCAATACGTCGTCGAGCGGCGTGTAGCTTGAGTCCCGTTTTTCGAGCAGCTTCACCAGATGATACCCGTATCCCGTCTGTATTGCGGGAGAGACTTCACCCGGCTCAAGCGAAAACAGCGTGGAATCGAAAATGTCCGGACTCTGACCCAACTGTATCCATCCGAGCCTGCCACCCTGCTGACCTGAGTTTTTGTCGTGGGAATACTCCCTCGCCAGTTCCTCGAACGATTCGCCGTCGTTCAGCTTTTCCAGCACTTCAGACATCTGTTCCCGCGCCAGTTTCTCGACACTGTCCTTTGGGACAGAAGAGAAGTCCTGCCCTTCTTCGGCCCAGTACCGTGGATTCGTCGAGATCAGAATCTGTGCCGCGTTGGCACTCGCCGGACTGAAAAACCGCGCCTTGTTGTTCTCGTAGAACGTGTCGACATCCTGTTCGGTTATCTCCGACATATCGCTCATGAGATCGTCGCGCATAAGCCTGAGCACGAAGGCCATCTGGTGGTCACGTATTCTCGTCTGCGCCTGGAAAATCGTATCAATCGCAAAGGTGTCGGCGACCTGAATGACAAGTTCGTCAATAATCAGGGCATCCAGCGTCTCGAAATTGAACTCAGCCGTATCGCTGACTCGCTTGAGTCCCGTATGCTCAAACCACCCCTGTTTATTGAGCATCTCGTTCAGGTCAGCCAGATTGAGCTGTTTGCCATCGACACTGGCGACTATACGACTCATGTCAAACGTCTTCACCGGTTCGGTCTTCTCGCCCCCGCAGCTCAGGAAAGCCAGAGTTGCCAGAAGAATCAAAGAAAGCACATTCCTAACCATTTCTGTTTCGATCCTTTCGTTCGTCCACTATTTCAAATCATACAAGAGAGATATTCTGAAGCTATCATCGAGATCGGTATGCCTCAAGTACGCGATGTCGAGCCTGAATGCCGCTACGGCTATTCCGCCCCCGAGCGCGAGACGGCCCATGTCGGATCCTATTCTCCCAAAAGCGGCCTCCATGAATCCAAACTCCACCCCGATCCGTGTATCGGCGGAAATCGACCCCTGCCAGTACTGCGCCGTTTCCCTGTAATTCTCGAACTTGATCTCCGCATCTCCGGCGACCGACAGCGTGACGTCCCCGAACGTCCTGGCAATCGCGACACCCGGTATCAGAGTTGGATAGATACTCTCTTTGGTGCCGTTATCATAAGAGAGCAGTGTGGTCGTGATATCGCGGACCATCATTCCCAGCACAGCATTATCGCTGAGCGAGAATTGCGCCCCCAGGTCTGCACCGAGTCCGTATGCGCTGTTGTCGGCAATATCCCGATAGACAAATTTGGCAGAAGCGCCGAGCCTCAGGCGGTCGGTCCTTCGGACAGAGTATGACACCAGCAACTGGTAGTCCGCATGCCCTGTCACCTTCCTGATAATCGGCACCTGCGGAACCCTGGCATCACCGTCGGTAAGCTTGATTCCGCCTCCGCCGAGTCTCGTCAGGCTTACAGCGCCGACAGGAGAATCCTCAGCCGATCCCATAGGAGCTGCAAAAGCAATATAGTCATGGTTGAGCAACGCGCCGAATGCCTCTGAGTGCATGAAAGCCAACTGTCTGAATTGCAATGAAGAGAGTCCCGCCGGATTCCAGAACCCGGCCGTGACATCGTCGACAACCGCGATATGGGCGCCCCCCATCCCGAGTGCTCGCCCACCGACGCCCACATGGAAAGGCTCTCCTGCATACTTCGCCGCCTCGCAATCGGACTGAACGCAGGCAATAATGCACAACGCAATCAGCGCCGTATGAACATATCTTCTAATCATCGCGAAAATGATATTGGCAACTCGCACTCCTGTCAACAGAAATAACCTGTTCAACAGAGTTACACCATGCTCCTGCAATAGTTTCAAGCAAGAAATCAGGGAGCGAAGAACCTCCTCCGCTCCCTGAAAAAAGTAGTTATCGCCGGGATATTAGCATCCCATATCATCGCCTCTACAGGCTGTCACTTCACTATTTGCCGGCCTTGCCAGCATTTGCGAACTCGGCCAACTCCGCGTCGGAGTATGGTCCGACCTGCGCATGGTAGCCTGCGCTCTCGACCGCCTTGATCAGCCCGGCCGAGTTGACAAGATCAGAATCGAATGCGACGTCTGCGGTACCGTTGCGATAGTCGACCGCGACAGATTGCACACCATTGACTTCCTGAAGAGCCTTGTTGACAACACTCGCACAACCATCACAGGTCATGTAGGCCACTCCGAGTGTGAGGCGGCTCTGGTTGACCGCAGTCGCAACCAGTTTGGAATTGCATAACTGCTTCTGTGCAGGAGTACAACCCGCTGCGAGCTTATCCTTGCCTGCCGACTTGGCGCAACACCCGGATTTAGCAGCAGTGGTCTTTGTGCAACCGGCACTCGCCTTGGATGTCTTTGCGGTGCATGAGCCTCCGGCGTACGCCGAGGATGCCAGCGAAATCGCAAACACGACTGCTGTCAGTACGATCATAGCGGTTTTCATTCTCTTCACGATGTCCTCCATTTGTTGACAGTCAATTATTATAAACTTTCATTAATTCTTAAACATAAACAAGATGAAAAAGATTCAGATTATTTTACTATTCCAATAAATTCGATCTGCTACCATGTAATTCATCCTGTGCTATGGCCAGCGGGTGTCTTCGCCTGCCCCATAAGTGCTAATGAACTTGAGCGGGAAGCTGACTCTGTCGCTCCCGCGGAGACGGGAGCCCATTTAACGATAACGTATTCAATAGATTCCCGCCTTCGCGGGAATGACCTCGCTTTCTTTCGCAAACGTGACCACCAACCCTTCAGGCCTTATGGGACAACCTCTGGACATCTGCCGGGCACGCAGAACACTTAAGCTGTCTGATACTCCTATCAACCGCGTACGACCCGGCGAGAAACAGATTCTGTCCGTGCGAATCTCAACCCTTCTGTTTTTCGGCGAAAGCCTGAAACGACATCTCCTGGTACGCGTCGGTTGAGATAAACTTGAGCGCCAGAAAGAATCGATCAGCAGGCCAGAATCCTGATATAGGCGCGATAGTAGCGCCGTCCGGCTTCAGGAATATTGTAGATTGTAGTTGGATACCCCTTAACGCCAAATGCCCGCGAGAGTTGTTTTTCAGTAATCTCGGAGGCCTTGCCTACTTTATCGGTCACTTTCACTTTGTACATTGAACCGCCATCAACCACTGCCAGAATGAAGCTCTCAGTCATAACAGAATAGACATTATCATCAGTAAAAGTGGATTTTTTCATCTTCTTGCAGTAACCGCACCAGCTTGTCGTAAAAAACACCATGACCGGCTTGTTTTCTTTCTTAGCCTTCTCCAGAGCCACATCATACTTGAGCCATTCGAGCGATTTGTCCGCCTTCGTGGTCTTCGAACCTGACTGACCTGCAGACAATGCCCAAGTTCCAAAAACAAAACAGAGTATGAGTATCACCAATGCTGATTTCTTCATGACAGTTTTCCAATCTAACTGGCTGTTGTTTACTCAGGCGATTACAATTGTTAAATTTAATCAAAATCGAACAAAAATCAACTTATTTCGAGCGCTGTATATTTGTAACCAATCAATCAGTGACTGGTTCCAGAAGCATTTGTGGAGAGCTTGGTTTCCCATTTCACATGATCGCCCCCGAGAAGCGCCGAGAGACGGCGGGTCAGCCCGGGTTTCGCCGAGGCTTTGAGCTTCTCGGTTTTCATCACGACTCTTTCGCTGCCGGTGTTGACAACGAGAATGACTTCAGCCGACCCGGAGTATTCGGAGAGGATTTCCTCCAGGCTCTCCAGGCTGTCTCCATTCAAGTCAATGAACAGCTTTAGGATCAACTCTCCGCCATCGGCGACTTTGTCGAGCAGTTCAATCTTGTCCGCTACAATTTTCGGCTGTTCATCCTCTCGCGCCGAGACTTTGCCAGAGACCATTACCATCGACTCGGTAGCGATAGCGTCACGACGTTTCTCGTACAGATCAGAAAAAACAATGATCTCGGTCGATCCCTCGAAATCCTCGAGCGTGACAAACGCCATGCGCTTGCCCTTCTTGTCGGTGTTGATCTTGATCCGGGTCAGCACGCCTCCCATCGAAGCGCCGCTGCCGTCCGGATACTCGCCGATGCTGCCGGATGTACAGCTTGCAACTGTTGTCAGGAGAGTCCGGTATGCTTCGAGCGGATGACCTGAGACGTAGAACCCAAGCAGTTCCTTCTCATTGTGGAGCATCGTGCTCTTACTCCACTCCTGCATCTCAGGGAGTTTCGGCTCGACAACCGCAACATCGTCATCGGCGAACAGGCTGACCTGGTCCCTGCTGCCCATTCCCCCCTGTCTCGACTGACCATAGCCGAGCGCGGATTCGACCACCTCATACAACTGCGCTCGATGTCCCGGCAGGGAATCGACAGCGCCAGCCTTGACCAGAGATTCCAGCATTCGCTTGTTCAGAGCTTTCGGATCGACTCTCGCGGCAAAATCGAAGAGCGACTCGAACTCGCTGCCGTCTTCACGCGCCGAGATGATCTTCTCGATAGCGCCGAGGCCGACGTTCTTGATTGCGCCGAGCGCGAACCTGATCTTCTCGTCTTCGACGGTAAACCCGGAATAGCTGTAATTGACATCGGGCGGGAGCACCTGAATGCCAAGCCGTCGGCATTCCTCCATCAGTATTATGACCCTGTCGGTGTTGCCCATTTCGGACGTGAGGGAAGCAGCTATGAACTCCCGCGGATAGTGCGCCTTCAGATACGCCGTCTGGTATGCGAGATATGAATAACCTGCTGCGTGTGATTTGTTAAATCCGTAACGAGCGAATGTTGCGATTTGCTCGAACACTTTCTCGGCTGTTTTTTTGTCAACGTCGTTTTTCTCACATCCGCCAAGGAACTTTTGCTGTTGCTGTTCCATTATCTCGCGGACCTTCTTGCCCATCGCCTTGCGGAGAATATCGCCCTCTCCCGCAGTGTATCCGGCAAGCGCCATCGCAATCTTGATTACCTGTTCCTGATAAACGATTACGCCGTATGTTTCCTCCAGGATCGGTTCGAGAAGAGGATGCAGGAAGACGACCTTGTCCTCACCATGTTTCCTCCTGATATAATCGTCGATCGTTCCGGCATCGAGCGGACCCGGACGAAACAGCGCGTTCATCGCGATCATATCGTCGAGGTTTTCGGGCTGAAGTTTTCTCAGATAGTCACGCATGCCATTCGATTCAAACTGAAAAATACCGACAGTGCCGCCCTCGCAGAATAGCTCATATACTTTCTTGTCGTCGAGCGGTACGGAGTCGATGTCGATTTTGACGCCATGATTCTGCTCTATGAACTTGATAGTATTATCGACGACCGTCAGTGTCCGGAGACCGAGGAAATCCATTTTGAGAAGCCCGATTTCTTCGATGTTGTTCATATTGTACTGGGTCGTGATATCATCGCCCTTCGGCGACTTGAACAGCGGTACAAACTCGGTCAGTTCGGTCGGCGCAATAACAACACCCGCGGCATGCGTCGAAGCATGCCGGGCAAGCCCTTCCAGAGTCTGAGAATACTCGAGCAGTTTTTTCGCGCGTTCATCCTCTTTCACCAGCTTCTTCAACTCCGGTTCAGAGTCCAGCGCACCTGCGATTGTCTGCCCCGGTCCGGCTGGTATCAGCTTGGCAATTCTGTCGACCTCAGCGTACGGTACCTCCATCACACGACCGACATCCCGTATCGACTGCCGCGCTGCCATAGTCCCGAACGTGATGATCTGGCAGACATTCCGCTCGCCATATTTTTCGATCACATAGTCGATGACCTTGTCGCGACCGGTGTCCGCGAAATCGATGTCTATGTCGGGGAGCGATATTCGTTCAGGATTCAGAAATCGCTCGAAGAGCAATCCGTACCGCATCGGGTCGAGGTTGACTATGCCGAGACAGTACGATACAAGCGAACCCGCCGCCGAGCCGCGCCCCGGACCGACCGGAATGCTGCGGCTGCGGGCGAAATCGATGAAGTCTTTCACGATCAGGAAGTATCCGGAATAGCCCATTGAGATTATCACATCGAGTTCGTAATCAAGACGTTGTTTCAGCTCGTCGGTGATATCTCGGTAGCGCGACTTGAGTCCTTCGTTTGCGAGATGCCTCAGGTAGTCGTCGAGCTTGGCGTATCCATCCGGCAACGGATATTCGGGCAGGTGATTGACTCCGAGTTCGATTTCGAGATTGCACATCTCGGCAATCCTGACACTGTTCTCGATCGCTTCCGGATAATCAGCGAACAACTCCTTCATTTCCTCGGGTGATTTCACATAGATCTGATCCGTGTTGTATTTCATCCGGTCGGTGTCACTCAGGAATTTCCCGGTCTGGATACAGAGCAGGGCGTCATGCGCCTCGCTGTCACTCCTGTGCAGATAATGGCAGTCGTTGGTGGCGACAATGGGAATATCGAGTTTCCGCGCAAGTCGCACAAGTTTGTCTTTTGTCTTGAGTTCTTCGGGAAGCCCGTGGTCCTGAATCTCAATGTAGAAGTTCTCGAATATGTCGGCGTATTTTCTTGCGGCATGCTCGGCTTCCGCATCTTCGTTATTGCGCAGGAGCCAGGAAATCTCGCCTTTGAGGCATGCCGAAGTCGCGATCAGACCATCGGCGTATTTTTTTAGACACTTCTTGTCGACCCGAGGACGATGATAGAATCCC
The DNA here is from genome assembly GCA_965369655.1 of uncultured bacterium. Lineage (GTDB taxonomy): Bacteria > Zixibacteria > MSB-5A5 > JAABVY01 > JAHJOQ01 > JAJRZO01. The sequence goes on from CBDUQR010000039.1 coordinate 13,601, forward strand.
TCAAGATAACCAGCCGAGACAATCTTGATCAAGTTTTTGTATCCGGTCTCATTCCTGGCCAGAAGGACTATGTGAAAGCCTGACGACGGTTTCCCGGCTATCGGCTCTTTATAAGTCATGTCTCGCGGAGCAACATAGGCCTCACAGCCGATTATAGGCCTGATCCCTTTCTTCTTCGCTTTCTTGTAGAATTCGATCGCCCCGAACATGTTGCCATGATCGGTGATAGCAAGAGCCGGCATTTTCATCTTGTGCGCAAGATCGAGAAACGGATCGATGCGACACGCGCCATCGAGCAACGAGTACTGTGTATGGTTGTGAAGATGCACGAAGTCGGCTACGCTCATTGAGTCCCCTCCTCGCTTAAGCGCTTCATTTCCTTGACAGCTTTGAGGGCTTCCTCCACCTCGACAATCGCAGAATCGAGTAGGCGAGCCTGCTCATACTTCTCGATGGCCGAATCGAATTTATTGATTCCCGCGAGCGCGTTTCCCCACCCGATGTAGAGCGGGGCTGACATGCTGTCGAGTGTCGCAGCTTTCTCGAACACTGAGACCGCATTCCTCGGTTCGCCGAGCAGATTCAGGGTGAATCCGAGATTGAGCCAGGCTTCGAAGAAAGTCGAGTCGAGTGCTACGACTTCCCTGAATGCCTTGCGGGCTCTCAGATACAGCGCTCGGTCGAAATACCGTACGCCCTCCTGCATCAGCATCGGTATCCGCATCTCCGCCGCAGTCGTCTCGAGGTTCTCCAGGCCGCTCTTAACAAAGTAATTGCCCGGATCAGCAGCGAGCGCCATCTCATAGCATATCCTCGCGCTGTCCAGGTTGCCTGCGGCCAGATGCAGGCTTGCCAGCGAGCTCAGGCTGTACACATCTGTCGTGTCGAGATCGTAGGCAAGGTAAGTGTACCTGAAACCTTCCACGGGACCTCTCTGAAGCGCAACCGCCAATCCCAGGTTCGAGAGAACGATCGGGCTGTTCGGGAAGGTCTCCAGCGCGGCAACGAGAAGGCTCTCCGCCTCGGCAAGCCTTCCGACTGCGCGAAAGACCACCGATCTGTATGCGGGCACTTTCGGATTCGGTCGAACCGATACTCTCTCGGCAAGATCGATATACTGAAGCGAGACATCGAATTCTCTCCGAAGCCAGGCGAATCTGCCGAGTTCGAGATACGCGTCGGCATCGAACTGATCTTGCTCGATCACTATGTTAAGCGCCTGCTCAGCCGACGCGAGATCGCCCATACGAGCGCACACATCCGCGAGCAGTTTGAGCGCGGCGACATTGGTCTCGTCCTCGCTGTATATCTCTCTGAGCAGATCGGCAGCTCCAGCCAGATCGCCCTCGGCGCTGAGCGAATCAATACTGCTCAGCCGTGGATCTGAAGCTATTGCCATAGTTCCGCAAAGAAAAACAAAGGTCACAAATAAAAGGACAATCCAGATATGTCGAAGTCGGGATATTGTCACACTATTAGCCGGCATGAACAACACGTCTCCTTTTGACGAAAAACTTGAACACAATAACACCAAAGACAAATCCACCAATGTGGGCAAACCATGCTACTCCTCCGCCTTCGGCACCGAGCGCGGGAAGACCGTTTAGCACCTGCAGGAAAAACCAGAATCCGAGGAGAATTACTGCTGGAATCCGCACCATTCTAATGAAATACACTATAAAGATCAAGGTCAGTACTTTCGCTTTAGGATACATTATGAGATACGCGCCGAGTATTCCAGCGATAGCGCCCGAAGCTCCCACCATCGGCACCTGACCATGCGTGTTTGTCGCAATGAATACCGCTGCTGCGGCCAGCCCGGATGCGAGATAGAACAGTGTGAATTTGAACCTTCCGAGTTTATCCTCGATATTGTTCCCGAATATCCAGAGATAGAGCATATTACCCCCGAGATGCACGATCCCTCCGTGCATGAACATGCTCGTAAAGAGATTCGCAGCAGATGATGTCGACATGTTAGGCGTCAACTCCAATCCTGTGGTCGCCTCGATCGGAATCAGTCCCCATTTTATGGTAAACAGGGTGAACCCTTCCGGGCCAAGCAGGAACTCATAGGCGTAAACGAGACAGTTGATTACAATCAGTGCGATCGTAATCACCGGCGTCCGTTCGGTCGGGATGTCATCCTTGATGGGAAGCATGCCTGCGCCTCAATCAGGTTATACCAGCCAAGAAACTAAATATCCGGATATTTCGCAGAGAATCCAACGGAAAACTGAGAAGACTATCCGCCCTTGCGCACTCGCCTGAATTTCGATTCATGGATCGACATATTCCCGGCCCTGTCGCGAACCTCGATCCGAATTGTGTGCTCTCCGAGGTCGAGAGACTGTGACGGATACGTGATCATCCATTTCGACTCGGTATCATATTCCGGTATCGCCCACACACCATCAACAGTGATCACAACGTATGTGTCGTCTGCGATGCCGGAGAGGTCATCCGTCAGCTTGAAACGAATCTTAGGACGTTTCTTCGTGACTGCCGCACCATTCCCAGGACTCACCCTGCTTATCCTCGGCGCAATAGTGTCGGTCAGCACGGCACATCTGCCCAGCTTGCTGATCTCAGTAGATACGACCATGTCGGTTACATCGCCGCCTGCAAAACGCGGGTTGTCGTTACTGTTGAGACTGTAGATGTGGGAGCGAGACGTGTCCGCGCCACTCGGCATTGTAAGTTCTAATGTCATTGGCGACCTGAGTAGAATGTCGCGAGGTCCGATCTCATACACGGGAATCTGTCCATGATCTGATGTCCTGATCGTCAATGTATCGACGTACATCGCGGACTCTGAGTAGAGAGAATTCGAATCGATGCCGAGACTCCCGCCGGGAAACTCAACCGTTACATCTGAATTGCCGCCTGCGACGAACGACCCGCCGGCATCGATCTTCAGCGACGTATCGACGCTCACATAGACTGGGCTGATGCTGATAGACGAATCGGACTCATTGAAGACAACAGGCAGACCAAAGAAAGTTGAGCGGGCAATCCGGCTTCTCTGTCGCCAGAATGAATCAAGCTTCTCCACGTCGACCACGACTGCATCGTAGCTTGATATAGGCCGAGGACCTCTCAGAATCGATTGATCTACCGCCTGGTCTGGTTGAAACAGCGGGATGCCGGTTTCGGACAATCTTATAAGGCAGTCGAACCTGATACCATCCGTAGAGAATGCCGAGAGAAGCAGCATCTTTCCTGCAAGATGTCTGAAGCGACCCATGAGTTCGATATCGCCATCGATGTACCTAACGAAATCGGCAGCCTCGGCGCCTGAAATCAGGCTGTCGAACCGCTGATTTGCGCTGTCAGGAATCGCCACCTCGTATGACCAGCCATTTGTGTCAAGAACAGCGCCGCAGGTATCATCGGCATAGAGAGCGAGAATCGGGGGATGGCACCTGATATCAACATGCAACTCGGCTATCGAGACATTCCCGGATTGATCGTAGATGTTGAACGACAACTTCGTCACTCCATCGGCGCAAGTAGGATCGCAGTATGAAATAACGCCTCGGTTTTTCGACAGCTTGTTCGATATCGGTGGTTCCGCTCCCGGAAGCAGATAGAGATTGTGCGTGAATTTATCGTCCTCGACAGATCTGCCGTAGTTCAGTTCGAGGTTGACTTCGCTCCATCGGTCGAATGAAATGGTATCGTAATCGGTGACGAAAAACATCTCAGGCGGTTCGCCGACAAGCATCTCGATTCGGGTGACTGAAAACTTTCTTTTCGTAGCATTTCTGCGGTCGTAGCAGTCGATCTCGACACCAATCGGACCATAGATCGCAACAGTATCCTTCGCCACATAGCGACCCGATTCAGATTGTAACCGTATCGTCCTGACCGATGGTGAATCACCTGCCCTGCCTACGACCGGGTCAAGAGGTCGAAGCGATATGCTCCGAATCTCCGGCGCGCGGTCGTCCCGGAGTTCCGGATAGAATGACAGCGGCGACAGAGGTTCGTGCTCGCCGGTCCTGATTTCGAAATGCAGATGTGGCGCGCCGACTCCAGACTGTCCTGTATATGCCACGAGGTCGCCAGCGCTGAATTTGAATCTTCCAGGCAGCGGATACAGATCAGTCTTGTATCGTTTCAGTGCGATCTGCTGCTCCTGTACATACTTGTCGATCTCGGGAGTGAACTTTAGCAGGTGTCCATATACGGCGATATGGCCGTCGTCGAGCTTCAGATAGAGCGCCTTGCCGTAACCATACCAGTTGGTTGCGATTCGCTCGACATAGCCATCGGTAATCGCTACCGCCTTGTAGCCGGTCTTGCCGAATGTCCTGACGTCGATGCCGGAGTGATAGTGCCCCGATCGCCACTGACAAAAACCGGAAGTCAGTTCCTGTGATGCAGGCAGCGGCCATAAGTAGTTGCCGGACTTGTCTATACACGACGCAGGTTGTGACCATCCAACTGCGAGGATTATCAGGAATACTATTTTTCTGGTCAAATCGTTCAGCATAATCGAATGCGTTTATAGCGACGATTCCGGTCCAAGTCAACCAAATAAACTATGTGCATTGAATACATGCGGATCAGCACAACTACTCACAGTGCGCGCAGGAGTTGTGCTCCTGCGTATTTCGTCGGGGCACAGCCCCGACGAGCACAACTTTGGCGGGAATGAGTCGCAGATTCCATTGACAAGCCACCCGATTCTGCTATATTTAACCCGTACCAATTGGTCCAAAATATATGTGGGAGTGAATCATGAGAAAGATCATACTTATCTCATTAGCGATACTGTGGCCGTTCGCATGTCTTGCCACAACAATTAACGTCCCATCCGAACAACCGACGATTCAGCAGTTGGACATGATGCCACTCGCGTTCACAGAGAATCATGGCCAATGGGATGAACGAGTGAAGTTCAGAGCTATTGCAGGTGGAGCCACGCTCTGGGTGTCACACCCGCTGACGACCTCGGGCGTTCTGCTGTCCGCCCAGATGCCAAGTGGTGCGACTACGGATGACCTTGGTGTTCCATCTGGTATTACAAACTGCTTTGGCCTGCCGCCTGCCATAGGCTGTGATGCCAACTACTATTACGATTTCGATTTTGTGGGTGGGCAACCGGTCTGGTCTGTTTCCATTGCACCTACACCTTGTAATCTGCCGACAATAGATGGTAACGGGTGTTTGAATTGGCAGACACGTTGCTGGGGAGACTGTACCGACTGCGATACATTCATTCTATCTCATGATCCCGAGAGCGACTACTACGAGTACTTCCCTTATGGCTATTACTCCTTAACTGTGAAAGCAGTGAGCCCGATGCTGACAGATTTCTGCATCTTTGATGTCGGTGTCCTTTGTGATCCCAGGCTTTGCCATTGCTATTGCAGTGACATCTCACTGTATCTGGATCACGACACACCTATCGTGGCCATCAGCGATGAGAATCTTATCGATCCGATTATCACAATTAGCTCGCGTTTTTACAACGTCGGTTATGTGCCCTTCTATAGACCGCAAGTTGATCTCTACTGGGGAGACCCTGCCCATCCCGGAACGGCTCTTGTCGGGAGGTATATGCATTCAGAAGACCTATGGCTGGATGATTCGGTCGATTTCTCGCTCGAATTCGACACTTCCGGGATAGGACACAGAGATACCATATACATAATACTTGACCCCGATAGTGTCACATGTGAGATTGACAATTATTTCAACAATCGAGGTTTCATAGTAGCACCTGCCAAGCCGGATGTGGACTCGATCTGGGATGCAGGCACAGGTGACAAACTTGTGGTCAAGTGGCTGCCTCCACCCGATGTCAGTAACATCGACACCTACCAAGTTATGTATGTGGACAGTTCAACGGGTGAGGTGCGCTACGGCGACCCTGTTGCCGAGGACGGAAGTGTTTTCTACAGATACGTCTTCGATGGGCTGGAATCATATACGCCATACTACATTCGAGTTCGTTCGTATGACGAATCTACCGGTTTCTGGAGTGACTATTCCAAACCGATTCCCGATACAACTTGTTGTGCAACGGTTCCAGTCGTACTCGTTCACGGCTGGAATGCAAACGATTCTGTATGGGATACTCATGAGGAATGGCTGCGCGAAAGTCGTTTTAACCACATATGGACTGTCAACAATCTTGATTCGTGCGGTGCGACTGGCGAAGTTGACTTCGACCATAATGCTCACAATCTCTCCGATTTCATCGATTCCGCGGCCGGTGAGGAGGAGGAGCAAACCGGAATCACGATTCCGTCGATCAATATAGTTGCTCATAGCATGGGGGGATTGATATCTCGGAGATACATTAGCGGTTCAGAACCCTGGGCATTCAGCAAGCCTGTGGATAATCTGATCATGCTCGGAACTCCCAATGCTGGAGTCCCCGTTGCGTGGTTTTCGTGCATATTGTGGGAGAACTTTGGCCCATGTGATGGTGCTGCCAAGTGCGAGCTTAGCCCGGGAAGAATGAAAGAGTTCAACAGGCACTATGGCAACCGGACAGGTGTATCATACCATACAGCGGCAGGTACAGGCGGCTGCCTGTTGTGCTTCCTGCTGTGTGTACCGAATCCCCTGTGCATACCCCTCGGAGCGATGGCGACTGGGTGTCCGAATGACGGCCTCATCTCGGTAGCGAGTGTTGAAGCGGTCTCACACGATAAGCAAATAAGAGGCTTTTGGTGTCACAGTGATTACATGGATTCGGAAGTGCTCTTTGACTCGTTCATCCGACCTATTCTCAAAGGAGAGAGCGTTGCAGCCCCGCTCATTTTTGCGGAAGAGCTTGGAGTAACCGAGTCAATACCGCCTCAGATTTCGGTGACCATCTGTGACTCTATAGAGCTATGGGAGCCAAGAACAGATACAATAGACGTCGAGGGCGGCGATCTTGATGTCGCTCTAATCGCTAACGATCAGTTTCTGTCATTTGCACTTGAATCGCCAACCGGAATCATCTGGGATTCACTATCAGCAGTGACGGATACTAATGTCTTGTACAGCAGTACCATGGGAATGATCGGCTTCGTATTCGTAGATGCTGAGGTCGGTACCTGGCTGGTACATTATGACGCTCAGGACATTAGTTCTCAAACGGCTCATTTCTGTCTCTTTGCAGCAGTCAACAACGCAATCATACTCCAGGCATCGGTCAGTAACGACTATCCAGCCCCGGGTGATTCAGTGATTCTAACAGCAATGTTAACTGATGATGGTTCTCCGATTCTGGGAGCAATAGTTACGTCACAGCCAATGATAGAGTATTCCGACACGTTACCTACAGTTGATCTTCTCGACGACGGCAACAGTTACGATGGTGCGGCCGGGGACGGCTTATACGGCGCAGTTTTTTCCCAACCATCGGACAGTAACCTAATCACTTTCCGCATGAACGCTACTGGAACATCCACATCCGTCGGACTATTTCGGCGGGAAGCTACAGTCTCAGCTTATTTCGTTGGCTTTGAGTGCGGTGACGCCGACGCTAGCGGTGGCGTTGACATCGATGATGTAGTCTACCTCATCAACTACATCTTCGCTGGTGGCCCGGCTCCTGACCCAATTGAGGCAGGCGACGCCGACTGTTCAGGCAATGTTGATATTGACGATGTAGTGTATCTGATTCAGTACATCTTCGGCGGCGGTCCGGAGCCGTGCGCGGATTGTTCGTAGGAAGATGGATTCCGGCGGGTCCTGAGCAGAGCGATGGGTTTGCACCAAGGGTGGGCCACCTACAATCTACATTAAGTCGCAACCACTTGGTTTTCGACCTGCTCGACTGTCAAGATGTATTCGGCAGATCACCCCGACGCACCGCGGGTGACGGGCATAGAAAAAGGCGGCCTCACAAAGAGACCGCCTCTGTTTTCGATGACTGTTTCTCGAATTACGGACAGGTACAGTCTGGTTCCGGACCTCCGCCGAAGATGTAATCGACAAGGTAAACTATATCGTCGATGTCTACAACTACGTAGGGACAATCTGTCCTGTGGACATCGCCCGACACAAGCGGTTCAGGAGCCGGACCTCCGCCGAATATCCAATCAACCAGGAATACGATATCGTCAATGTCGACCACTCCGTCACCGGAAGCATCTCCACAGATGAACTCCTGCACGAAGAAATCGACAGTCACCGAATCCGCCAGAGTGCCATCCGATGCTATGAAAGTGACGGGGTATGTCATATTGGCCTGCGTCAGATCAGGATCGAATGCAAAGCTGCCTGCCCCGTTGCCTGAATCGACAAATGCGGCATTCAGTGGTATATCAATAGCAGAGAGCGTTATGGGGTCACCCTCGGGATCGATCGCGTAGACTCTCTCGTTGATCGGGCTGCCGAGATTAACGGTATACTGCGCTGGGAACGGCACGTAGAGAATTGGTGGCTGTGGTCCCGCATCTAACACCTCGATTCGGACAGTCTGCGAGTCTATGCGCAAGGAATCATCTATCACCTGGAACCTGATATCGTAGTCTCCAGCCTGATCGAACCAGGGATAAAAGTAGAAGTGCGAAGAGTTATTGTCTATACCCAGAATGCCGGAGTTGTCAGGCTGCGGATTGTACGTCAGAGTCATCGATGCACCGGGCAGACCGTCAGGATCTGAATAGGTGATTGTCAGATCGATACTGTCGCCCTCTGTCACGGTGATGGGCGAGGTGATCGGGTCGAGAACAGGATCCTGTGGGTTATCATGGACCGTCACTTCGAAATCCTTCTGGATGTAGATAGTTGTATCCTGAGCGTCCTTGGCGATAATCCTGATATTGTACGGATCCGTGCGCGACTGGAAGTAATCGGGTGAGAAGATGATCTCCGTGTAGTTCCCATCTATGAACGTCACCTCGATGTTGTCGTAGAGAGGCAGTAGAGTGTCTGCATCCGCATCGAGCCCAAAGACTCGAATCAGCGGCGTTACCGAGTCGGCATCGATCGCCTCGACACCGTAGATGGCGACATCACCCTCAGATATCTCGTCACGGTGAGGAGCGATCCAAAAACTGCCGTCCTTGTAAAGGTACATGCTGACAGGCGGCCGATTGTTGTTGAGAATGACTACTGTGATCTCGACTGTATCAGCCACGCCTGGGTCGTCGCCATCGTGCGCAAAGAACGTGATAGTGTATGCGCCGGAATCATCATAGGTAGTATTCCAGCCGAACGAGCCTGAGTAATCCAGATTGTCTATATACGCCGCCGATCCGGGCAGACCTGAGGCTGTCAGTATCGGCGCGGCTGAGTCGGCGTCCGTTGTGTACAACTCGAATCCGAGAGAATCGAGTTCGGTTGCAAACAGGGTATCGGCAAAAGGTATATCCTGGTCATCGCGCACGAGTCTCGTGAAGATCGGAAGCTGATTGCCGGCATCGAGCACCGTCACGGTCACAACTCCGGTGTCGGACAACTCTGTTTCGTCGACGGCCAGGAAAGTAAAGTCATAGACTCCCGCCTGCACGAATACCGGACTAAATGTAAACGTACCGATGCCATTGCCTGAATCCACAAATGACGCATTTATGGGAGCTACTAACGTATCCAGCATGAGGACCGGAATCGTGGAGTCGGGATCGATGCCGCTCACGAGCAGGACAAGCGTCTCGCCCTCGGTGAAAGTCGTGTCGCCCGGAACCGTGATGATCGGCGGCTGCGGGTTGTCGTAGACCTGAATAAGCACGGTTTCATCGTCAGTCTCCATACCATCGGTGGCCGAGAAAAGAATACTTTCAAGGCCGCTCTGTATGTAATCTGGTGCGAACGTAAACGTTCCGACGCCATTGCCGGAGTCGACGAAAGCCGCGTTTCTCGGCAGGTCTGAAGCATCCAGTGTGATAAACGGACCATCGGGATCTGTCGCATATATGTTCAGGATCAGGGTGTCCCCTTCCGTCACTGTCTGCGGTCCTATCGGCGCAAGCTCTGGCGGCTGATTGGCGTAAACGACGGTTATCTCGACATTCAGCACGCCTGAGAGCTGCGGAATGCCATCATCGTAACAGATGAAGATAGCCGTGTCGACGCCGATTTGCGATACATCGGGCCAGAATACGAACCCACCGATACCACCGCCCGAATCCGCATACACGGAGTTCGCAGGCTTCTTGAGCGCGCTCATAATCAGGTCACCGCCGTCAGCATCGGTCGAATCGGTCGCCACCAGCCGTAGCACGAGAGAATCGCCGAGCAACACCGACTGAGGTCCAACCGGTTCAAACTCAGGCGGCTGGTTGACATCATGGGTAGTTATCGACACATCGAGTAGCCCTGAAGACTGAGGATCGCCGTCATCTACTGCAGCGAATGTGACAACCTCATCACCGGCCTGGTAGAAGTCCGGATGGAAGCTGAACAACCCGACACCATTGCCGGAATCAACAAATGTTGCGTTATCGAGGCCATTAATCAAATAGAGCGTCACTGGTGAGCCTTCCGGATCAGTCGCCGAAACGAGGATTTCGAGCAATCCGCCCTCATTCACGAACTGTGAATCGACAGGTTCAAAGACCGGCGGCAGGTTTCCAAGGTCGGTCACAGTAATTTGCACAATCTCCGAATCAGCGAACTCGCCATCACTTGCGATGAAGGTGATGAAATACACGCCGCCCTGCGTTGTGTCAGGAGTGAAATCGAATACGCCGGTACCGTCAAGCAAATCCGCAAATGTCGCATTCTGCGGCAGATTCTCAGCGGTAAGCACAGCCGGAGTACTGTCCGGATCGGTCGAGGTTACGATGAAGTTGAGATTGCTCTGCACATTCACAGATTGAGGTCCGATCGGATCGAGTGTCGGCGCCTGATTGAGATTTGTCACGATGATGACAACATCTCCGGTATCCGTTAGAGCACCATCGGATGCGATGAACGAGACTGTGTATTCACCAGCCTGATCAAGATCAGGGTGGAAGTCGAACAGACCTGTGCCGTCGCCGTTGTCCACGAATGTAGCATTCGTCGGGACATTCTCGGCGGTGAGAGTCGGTATTACTCCCTCCGGATCGGTAGCAGATACTGTGAAGCTAACGCTGTCAGTCTCGACGACATACTGTGTATCGACGACAACGATAGCAGGCGCCTGATCCCCTTCGTCCGTCACCGTTATCTGTACAGACTCCGAATCGGTGGTGTTGCCATCCGATGCGATGAACAGAACATTGTAGACATTGCCGCCCTGGGTAAAGTTGGGATGGAAGTCGAATGTACCGGTGCCGTCACCGTTGTCTGAGAATGTCGCATTGACAGGA
>CBDUQR010000040.1:0-22734 GCA_965369655.1 uncultured bacterium
AGCGACTGCAAACACTATCTTCTTAACATGTCCGTTATAGCGGGGGAAGATCATCCTCTACCTTGTTTCTTGTTCCTACTAATTCAAGTCTTCTTAAAGCGATTTCTACCTGTTGGTCAGTTTTGACTTTAGAGAGAGTGGTGTATGTATCGACAATTGATTGTGAGGATTTCTCATCAATTTCTATTCTTTTGCCCGATACAACTTCTGGCATTATTCTCTCACTCATAAATGAATTGAATGGTGAATAATTATGTGTAATGAAAACTGAACTGGTTCTCACTGGATAGGGAGTTTGCAATCTAAGAGCGCTAATGAATCGAAGTACGCGTCCCATAATTGTTGGCGCTTCACGTTTGCGTGGTAGATCTTCTCTCTCATCGGGAGTTATATACTTTACAGTGCGAGGGTACTTAAAGGTCAGCTTTGACATGAATTGACGCATTGGATAGGGTCGGTCATATCCAAAAAGGGCATCAAAATACGTCCTGCTGTTCAGTAGTTTGATATAGTTTTCCGAGCTTATATTTTCTGCCACCATATCCTTATCAATGTGGTTTTCGGAGTCAGTAAAGCTAAGATAATCGAAATATATCTCACCGGTATCAAAACTTTCTTTGCTTAAATAGTAGTCAAATGTCTTGGTGCACAATTCCTTAACTTCTTGAAGTTCCACTTCTTCAAGATTCTCACGCAGTAGTTGTTCAATAATACTCGAAAAGAAATCGAACTTTGTAAACAGAAATTGCGCACCAGGAATCTGAATATAGCATTCTGTTTTTCCTTTTATCTGATCGTCTGCTTCAATTACCTCTGTTATTGCTATATATTCATCAATGCTTTGAATGTCTTCTTGGATGAGTCGGAGCATCAAATGAAAATCTGGAACAGTCTTCCTCTCTATACTGATCTGCCTACTTCCATCAAGCGTGTAGTGATTGATTTCTTTTGGAACAACGCCTGATTCGCCTTTACTCCTGAGAATTGCATTCACTGCGGAGTACAATTGGACAAGAGCTTCAAAGAATTCTGTTTTGTTCAATGTCATAGATAATGTGCACCACGTTCCAATAGCTTAGAGTAATCCCCAAACTCGATAGTTACTAGTTTTCTAAGCCCTTACGTTTTTGTCGAAACCATAAAGGTCTTGATCTACTTGACTATTTCCTTTCCGCATTCACCCTCGTAAATGCCCAGAATATCAACATCAATATCGCAAAGGCTGCGAGTGAGAGCACTGCTCCGGCTGTGTCGCCGAAGATCGAGATCGATTCGTAGTGCTCTGAGAACTCTTTGTATTTATCCAACAAAGCGAACTTGGCTGCACCTGCGAATGCAAACGCTATCAGCACTCCAACCAGCGCATCGCCAGCGACAAGTCCCGATGCGAAGAGAATGCCCTTCTGTGCTCTCTTCTTGAAAATGTCCTTCGGCGATGTCTTCTTGACCAGCATCGAGAGAAGAGCGCCCGCCATGATCGGCGTCGACAGCGACAGCGGCAAGTAAAGTCCAATCGCAAATGGCAGGCTGCTGATGCCGAGCAACTCGACAGCAGCGGCTATAAAGCAGCCGCCTATGATAAACTCCCAGGGCAACTCTCCGCCCATGATTCCCTGCACGACTGTCGCCATGACATTAGCCTGTGGCGCGAGCAGGGGAGAGGGATGTTCCGCAGATTGTACGAATCCATAAGCGTCGGCGAGAAGGAAGACGACGAATCCCATCGTCAAGGCTGACGCCGTGAGTCCGATGAACTCCATCCACTGCTGCTTCTTTGGTGTCGCGCCGAGCAGCCATCCTGTCTTCAAGTCCTGCGCAATGTCGCCTGACATACAGACCGCAATGCAGACGATCGCTCCGATTGTCATTGCGACCACCATACCCTTCATGCCCGACACGCCGAACGACACGAGGATCAGGCATGTCACGAGCAGTGTGGCTATCGTCATTCCCGACACCGGCGACGACGATGATCCGACAATTCCGACGATTCTCGCGGCTACAACTACGAAGAAAAATCCGAACAGCACGATCAATACCACGCTGAGTAAGTGTATATCGAGTCCGGGCATCGCCCAGATTGCAAGGGTCACGAGGAATGTCCCGGTGAGCACTTGCCACATCGGCATGTCGGTGTCGGTTCGTGTCGGCTTTTCGTTGGCTTCTCCGCGCTTCAGTATCTGTCTGAATCCTACGGCGAACGAATGGCCAATGACAGGCATCGCCTTGACCAGACTCACGAATCCACCGAGCGCTACAGCGCCTACGCCGAAGTATTTGATGAAATAATTCCTGAGTTGAACTGATCCCATCTCGGAGACAGGTATCGGTATGTAGTCAGCCTGGAAATGCGCTCCGAGAAATTTGATCGCGGGCGCAAGGCCGATGTATCCGAGCACCGCACCTCCGAGCATCAGCGCGGCGATTCTCGGTCCGATGATATACCCTACTCCGAGCAACGCCGGTGTGGCGTCGATACCGAGTGTTGCACCGCTCAATGGTTTGCTCTTGAAGTCGAAGCCGGGAGCTTCGAGCCATCCTCTGACTCCGGACATTATGACTTTGTAGAATGCTCCGATCCCTATTCCGGCGAATACTGTCGTGGCTTTCGATCCGCCTTCGTCGCCTGCCAGGATGATCTCGGCACATGCTGTCCCTTCCGGGAATCTCAGCTTGTTATGCTCGCGGTGGACGAGATATTTCCTGAGCGGAATCATCATGAAGATTCCGAGCGCACCACCGAGCAGGGACATCGCGACTATGTCGGCGCCTGTCAATGTGTAGATATCATCGAAACCGGGGATTGTCTCTGACCAGATCAAAAATGCGGGGATGGTGAATATCACTCCGGCAACCAGCGATTCTCCCGCCGATCCGATTGTCTGCACCATGTTGTTTTCGAGAACGCTGCCACGCTTGAGTATCGCCCTGAGAACAGCCATCGATATGACTGCTGCCGGGATGGATGCGGAAATAGTCATCCCGAGTTTCAGGCCGAGATACGCGTTCGCCATCCCGAATACTATTGATATGATGATACCGAGGACTACTGAACTGACTGTAATCTCCGGGACCTGTTTGCTTGCCGGGACGAAGGGTTCGTAGAGGTCGCCTTCAGATTGCACTTTCCCGTTTGCCACGAATCCTCCTTATAGTGGATTGCTGATGTTAATTAATCAACTTAGCGACCGCGATTTTGCCAGTCAAGGGAAAAGTCCGAAGTCCCCCAGCGCAGAAACTGCGACGAGATCAGAACAGGGTGAAGCAGTGAGAGGTGTCACTCGAATGTCGTGTTGCAGTATCGAGCAACCTCAGGAAAAAACGTTTACTTTTGGAACCCGACCGTATCGCAGGTTGTATGAAACTAATGGTTGCTCTGTGTGATGGATTTGTAAGAGTAGATTTGGAAGTGGCATGGGACTGATCCCTTTTCTCACAAGGAGGTGCAGAAAAGAACTTGACATTGTTCTAACTCAATATTACTATGAGTTAGAGAGAGTTGTTCGATCCCCCTTCTTTAAGAGTATCATTCGCATACCGGGCACGCCATTCGGTATTGCGAGTCACTGACAAACAGGAACAAACAATGGCTTGCATTGGAAGCAGAAACCTTAATTTCAGAGGAGGACGCCAAATGAGACGTATCAGTGTTGTTGCCGTTCTGGCATGTTTTCTGATCGTCCCGGCGATAGTCGGTGGTGCCGACATGGGCAAGAGGGATGTATTCAGATTCGGCGAAGCCGAATGGATTTCGCAGAATGAGGTGATGGTCCCGATCTCGGTTCTTCATGACGAGAATCTTGTTGCTATGGATATCCCACTGGAATGGTCTGATGGTGTCACACTTACCAAGGTCGATTTCGAGGAGACTCGAGTTGACTACTTTGACGCCAAGATCGCGAACATCGACGAGGAAAACAACAAGGTGCTCATTGGCTTGATCTCGATGGTGTACGGCCCGAAGGATGCTCTGATTGCCGGTGACGGCAAGATCGCCGAGTTGACCTTCAGGATCGATGATGCCACTCTCGATCAGTTTGAGATCAACCCGTTTGAGACCACGAATCCGGGTCACAGCCTGTCGCTGGTGTATAACAATACCGCTGGTGGCAAGCTTGTCGTCGATCATGCGAATCCGGAAGTGCAGGGTAACACGATTGCCCTGACCAAGAATCCGGGTGATGCCGCTGGTATTACTCCAACGACATACTCGCTTGGTCAGAACTACCCGAATCCGTTCAACCCGTCGACGACTATTGCTTATTCCCTCAAGAATCCGGGACACGTGAAGATTTCGGTCTACAACGTACTCGGCCAGAATGTCAGAACTCTTGTCAATGAGTTCAAGGATGCGAATGCCCACACCGCGGTGTGGAACGGTATGGATGACGCCGGAAATGTCGTTTCCAGTGGCGTCTATTTCTATCGCATTCAGACGGGAGATTACAGTGACATCAGGAAAATGGTCTTGATGAAGTAATACCGGAGACGATCATTTTTTGGCAAGCAAGTCGAAGCGCCCCCTGATCGGGGCGCTTTGCTTATGCCTGAATGCCAGGCTCAGACTTATCCCGAACATGGCTCGCGGTCGTCATTAGTCGCGACGTAGGACACTCGACGATGTTATCAGGTAGTGCGGTTCAGATCAACGAATCTTGTAGTAGGATCTTCGGCAGATGTCACAGAGCTTCTCACTTTTCTGGTCGATGTCAAACATATTATCCGAGAAGTACATCACGCAGCATGGGTTGCGGCACGGCTTGAGGCCGAGGACCTTTCCGAGGTATCTCGCACATTCCTTCAGCATCCGTTTACTAACCTGCCTTTCATCTTCGGGAAGGCCGTAGAATTCCTGTCGAATCCGGTTGTACGAGACGACGGCGCATTTCGCGAGGCGATCTGAGTCACCTACAATGTATGGGTTTCCGGCATTGTAGAGATCCTCTTCGAGTACGCCGAGGATGACTTCTCTCTGGCTGGCTTTCAACAGTTCGAGTTTCTGCAGGATTACAGTTGAGAAATACTGACTAGTAATTAGCTTGTAAGCTTCCTTCGGGAGTTTCATACCCTGCAGAATATCGGACGGCAGGGAGAACAACGCCGAGAGACTACCTGCAAGTTTGTTGAGTTGGAAGAAGTCGACTTCGCCAAGCGGAACTACGACGATTTTCGTGCGGTGTCGTCTCATTTGGCAGTGAAAAACCTGTTTTCTGTTCCCGCGGGTCCGATCATCAGCTTGACTCTGCGACCGCATCTGGGGCAGTATCCGGAGTATCGATCGCCAAGTCTCGATTTGTAGATTCTCGCGTAGACATTGCAGCACTTGAACAGAATGCCTACATACTTGCGACCCTGTGACAGCTTCTCTGTCTTGTCTTTACACTTCAAGCTTTTCTCGCCTCCCACCGAATCTGAATCGGATGCACGGTGACGACAGAGCGTCCCGTGTAACCAAACTGAATGTATCAACGGCGCGGTTGAATGTCAAACATTCAATAACGATCGAGTGTGGAGAGTCGCTGATTGTTGCCGGATGTCCGACGTTATCTAATTTTCCTCGATCGAGTCGAGATATTCATCGAGGATTGCTTTTCCGGATGATGTGCCGATTCGTGACGCCCCGGCTTCGATCATCGCAAGCGTTGATTTGAGATCCCGAATACCTCCTGCGGCCTTGATGCCAACCTGAGTACCGATCGCATCAAAGAGCATTTCGACATCCGAGATCGTGGCGCATCCGGCGGTGCCTGTTCCAGTCTTGACGAAGTTCGCTCCGTTGTCGGCTGCGATTTTCGCGCAGGTAAGTTTCTCGCTGTGCGTGAGAAGACTACACTCAAGAATAATTTTCAGCGTCGTGCAACCGGAGATCGCTCTTCTGACCGCATGGATTTCCTTCTCGATGAGTTGCAGGTCTCCGGATTTCGCTGCGCCGATATTGATGACCATGTCGATCTCATGTGCGCCGTCGTTCTCTATGGTCTCTGCCTCAAACACCTTGACCATTTCCGGAACAGCTCCGAGAGGGAATCCGACGACGCTTCCTGTCCTGACGGGAGACGCCTTCAGCAGTTCTGTCACTCTTCCGACATGCACCGGATTGACGAAGACCGCATGGAAGCGACAGTCCAATGATGTTTTACAGAGATGCTCGATATTCTCGTGCGTGGCATCAGCTCTGAGACAGGATTGGTCAATGAAGGCCGCTATGTCGATTCGTTTCATCAATTTTCATCTGTGAGGTTTTGGCGCTCGGCCTTGAGGATATCTTCGATCATCTTGCGATTGGTAGGATTTTTGAACGATGTGCCGAGGAAGCTGTCGATCAGTTGCCGACCTTTGAGTAAAGATGTCTGCTGCGTAGAGATGACCAGGCAATTCGCTGCTGCGCGTTCACGCGCTGCCTTGACAGCGTCCACCGATTCGGCAAAGATCGCCCGGATCCCGGCATACTTATTTAAAAGCACGCTCAACTCTGCTCCGGTCTCGGATATCGCGATCGCTGCCGTACTGTCGTCCCTTCTTATATGACGTACGAGCTCGCTCAGGTCATCATCGGCAGTGATCTCGTCGACTTTCACATCGTCCGGCAATGAATCGGCAAGGCTGCTCGCCATCTCTCTGGAATACCGATCACTCCAGAGGCAGACTCGTGTGAATCTTTCCTTCAGATTCTCACTTGGCGGCACGGATGAGTCGCTGTCGATGTTTACTTTGACGCCGAGTTGGTTGATCGCGTCCTTTGCCGAGGGCGTCAGTATATGATGGTATGGAATCTGAAGGTCTTTTCCGAGCCTGTTACAATCCTCGACCATCTCCTGGGTGACCAGAAAAGCTTTCGGGATTTGTCGATTGCGCGGCCTGGTTTCTTCGGGGCGAGGCTCGGGTTTCGATTCTGAAGAGGAATATTCTCTGTCGATTACCTGCCGGACCATGTCGGCGATTTCTTCGATCGATATGTCACGTTTGTCGGGCATCGGCTTCCCCAGTGTTTCTTGCAGCATTATACCGGCATCTTGATCGATAGTCAAGATCGGTTAACGCAATAATGTTCAGATTATTTTCTGCAGATCACGAAGAGCCGGGATGCGTTATCTATGGTCTCGTCGGAGTCGAAGGGTGAGAACGCTATCCGCTTGAAGCCTGCGCGGGCCAATGCCTGCTGTACGAATGCGACAGGAAATGCTCGTTCCACCAACAGTTCCTCGATGAATTCCGTCTTCTTGTGCAGGTTCCTGACGAATGCTTCAATCCTGATCGTACGGGTTTTCGTTCTCGAATTGTATCTGCCCCGCTGACTGACGATGAACCGATTTCGCTCCATGCTGAAATACGGCTCCCAGTCCCTGAGACCACGCTCGGTGAGAATGTCGAAGATGTAGTAGCCTGTGTCGCTGGTATGGCGGCTCGCGCAGTTGAACGCGAGTTGAAGGTCACGACCGGATGAGAGATGATTCAGCGCATCATAGAAGCAGCCGGTGAGAGGAAATGTCTCTCCGAGATCGAAATCGCACATGTCTGCGACATGGAACGCGGGGCGAAGGGCGAAGGACTTCGATTTTGCGACATTTATCATCTGCTCGCATTTGTCGATACCGATGACAGAAATACCGCGTTCGGTCATGAGCGATGCAAGCATGCCGGTCCCGCATGCTATGTCGAGAAACGATGACGGCTGTTTATCGAGAAGGTTCAGAAACCGGCTGACATGCGGCCACAGCCTCGATGTGAAGTCGGCCCACCCGAGGATATCATAGTGTGGCGCGAGCTGTGAATATGCTGTCATCGTCATACCTTGATTGCGTTACGAGGATTCATCCAATAAATATGGCGGGCAAGAGCCCGCCATACCATTAAAATCATGTTGTCGGAATTCTATCGTTCGCCCCTGAGATCGTTTCCGGGTTCAAGCAGTTTGGAGTAATCCTCTGTTGAGCCAAGCACTTCCAACGCCTTGAGCACATAGGGATCGGTCTTCAGGACCATCTCTTCGTAGACTCCGCGCTCGCCGAACTGCTTGCGGATAACCTCCCGCTTGACGCGACGGGCGATATACTCTCTCGATTTGTCGAAGTCCTTCTCTTTCTCGATCTCGATGATTCGCCGCAACTCGTCGATGTCGCCCTCGAACAGCTCGGTCTTCTCGGCGTCCGAGACCGCTTCCGCGAAGTCGTCGAGCGAGATTTCCATCTGGCTTCGGTACTCGAAATCGTTCTCTGCGCAAAACTTCTTGAACTTTTCGAACATCTCGTCGGTGACTTCGAAGTCCCTCGTAACATCAGGTGTGCTGGAAGTGTAATCGACGGCGAACTGGAAGAACATGGATTGCCTTTCGAGATTCATTTCGATCGGCTGCCACTTTTCACGTTCGATTTCGATGTCGGGTATAATGCCACCGCCGCCATATACGGCTCGATCGCCATTTGTGTAGAACACCTCGCGATCGGTATCTATCTCATCCGAGTCATCCTCGAGTGTGATGTCTTCGATTTCCTCCGGATGTTTAGTTGAACGTTCCGGTTTCTGTATACATCTTCCGGACGGCACATAATACTTTGCGGTTGTCAGCTTGAGTGCAACATCGGAATCGCTTGCTCCTCCGAATACCTGCTGGACGAGGCCTTTGCCGAATGTCGGATTGCCGATAATGACGCCTCTGTCCCAGTCCTGGATCGCTCCTGCGACAATCTCGGATGCCGACGCCGAACCGCCATCGACCAGCACGACGAGCGGCTTGTTTGGATAGAGCGGTTCGTCCTCGCATGAGTACCGTCGCTCGGAAGAGGGGAGACGTCCGCGTGTGTAGACGACCAGTTTGTTCCTGTCGAGAAAGAGGTTGGATGTCGATATGGCCTGGGAAAGCAGTCCGCCGCCGTTCGTTCTCAAATCGAGAATCAGCCCTTCCAGTTCGACTGCATTCTGGAGGCTGTCGATCGCGGTCCGAAGCTCGTCTTCGGTCGTCTCGGCAAAACGCGAGAGCCTGACATAACCGATGTTGTCGTTGACTATGCCGGAGTAGTTGACGCTGTACAGGGGTATCTCGGCGCGCGTAACCTCGTAGTCGAGTTCCTCTTCGTATCCGGGTCTCTTGATGGTCAGTGTGACCGATGTTCCCGCCGCTCCGCGCATACGGTTTGATGCTTCCTCAGTGGTCATGTCCTTAGTGTCTTCACCTTTAATGGCGGTAACGAGATCGCCCGCCATCAGTCCGATTTCAGAGGCAGGAGTGCCCTCCATAGGTGCAATGATCGTGATATAGTCTCCTCGCTTGCCGATCTGCATCCCCAGCCCTTCATACTTGCCGTGCGTATTCTCCATCAGGTGATCGTACGACTTCTTTTCCATCAGTACTGAGAACGGATCCAGATCGTCGAGCATTCCGCGAATACCGGCATACGCAAGGTCTTCGGGACTGACGTCTTCCATATATCTCGAATGGATGTTGTACGCCATGTCGACCAGGAGACGAGTGTAGTAGAGGATTGTCTTCTCGCGCCTGGCGAAGTTGTCGAGAGTGTCGTCCTGCGGCTCTCCAGTCGACTGCACCTGCGCGACAAGATTTTCATACGAGGCGGCCTGTTCAGCCTGACCGGCACCGACCAGCCATACCATCGCAACCGCGATGATAGTTACGATCAGAGCATATATCCCGGTGTGTCGCGTGTCGTTCATCTATGCCTCCTGAAGAGTTTTTTCCAATCCGATTACAATGTACGACAAATCACAGATTTGTCAAATCCAGCCGAAGTCTCTCGGCCCATCGGAAGCCCCTGTATCTCCTTGTATTTATAACAGTTACGAATCGGAGAAGTTTCGCCTGATGCGCGGTGAGTTTCTGCGATTTGTAACTGTTTGTGTAGCCATGCGTTATGATAAGAACCAAGTCTGACGTCAAGGCTGGCCGGTCGGGTGCGATGCTGCTGTGTGGGCTGCCCGCCGGAACTAACTGGGGCTCAATGTGATACTGAACCGGGAATTCGGCGAGTTGAGTTTGTGCAGATTTGGGGCAGACCTTCATGCTATAATCGAGCTTCTCTGGTTTAAGAGAATTAAAAAAAGGTACTTAATATGGTGCATTCGATAATGGTTGGATTTCACCTTCATTGCGAGTGACCGATGGGAGCGTACCCGTGGCCGGCAGACCTCCCGAGGCTGTCCCAAAAGATCCGAAAAGCAGGTAATCATGTTTGCGAAAGAAAATAGCGTCATTCCCGCGCAGGCGGGAATCTATTGAATGCGTTGATGTTAAATAGGCTCCCGTGGTATCCTGAGCAAAGCGAAGGGCCTTCGCGGGAGAGACAGAGTCAGCTTACCGCTTTAGTTAATCAGGACTTTTGGGACAACCTCTCCCGGTCTGCCGCATCCAGCAATCGTGATCTCAAAGGGGCAGACCCTTCGAGGCTCAGGACTTGCCCTTCGAGGCTCAGGACTCGCGAGGATGTCTGCCGCCCACACATGAGTGCAAATCGGAATCAAAATATACTAAGCTTCAGATATTTTTTTGGATTCTCCATCAGGTCATTTACGAACGTGTTCATGCGGGCGACCAGATCCGCCATTTCATTGTACATTTCCTGATCTGCTATGAGTTGGCCCATCGTCCCTTCGCCGCTGTCGATCTTCGATAGAATCGTGTCGAGCCTCGCTGTTGCAGACATCATATTGTCGAAGAGAGACGGATCCTTGAATAATCTGGCGAGTGTTCCGCTGCCATCGAGCAGTTCTTCTGTGAGGGCGTGGAAATCCTGCCTGATGGCGTTCACATCTCTCAACATAGTGCTGGCGCTTCGATCGAGCGTGTTCACGAGGGCGCTCGACTTGTCGATCAGTCCCGATATCCTCTCTGCCATTTCACGATCATGCATCAGTCTCGATACTGTACCTGAACCAGTATCTGCCACAGCGAGCAGGTTATCGATTGATCCCAGTATTCTCTTGAATCGAGCAGCGATTTCCGGAGCTTCCTTCAGCGCACCATCGAGTCCGGCGATGCCTTCAGCCGGTATGATCGAGCCGTCTGCGAGCGATGTCTCAGAGGGTGGACCCGGGATGAGCTTCAGGTACTTGTCACCGAGCAGCCCTATCGTAGAAATCTGAACACTGGTGCCGGGAGTTACAAGATACTGCACGGAACTCTTGATCTTGAACTTCACTACGATATTCTTGTCGGCCTCGACCGGAATTTTGAGAAACTTGATGGAGTAGACATTTCCGACTTCGACGCCCGCAAGCCAGACCGGTGCACCGATCACCATGCCTTCGAGTTCACAGAAATAGGACACATATTTTGTCTTTTTCTCGAATATCGAGGTGCCAGCACCTCTGAAAGAGGCATAGACGGCAAACACGAGGCCTATGAATATGACTATCCCGACCTTGATCTCGCTCCACTTAACTTTACCAGCTCTTTCCATTACTCTCTGCTCATTTCCGCCAGAAGCCTGAAGTGTTTCTCGATTACACTGTTAAGTGGCCCCAGAAACTTGATGATATTCTCATCCTTGCTCGAAAGCAACTGCTTTCCGGAGCCATCGAATATCTTTTCCCCTTCGTCGAGCATGATAAATCTGTCGGACACTCTGAAAGCATCGGTTATCTGGTGCGTTACGACGACTTGAGATGTCGTCTTCGGTTCGCTGATCCTGTTTATGATATCGGTTATTCGTTTCGTTGCCCGTGGATCGAGGCCGGTCGTCGGCTCATCGTACAGCATGACTTTCGGACGGGTCGACACCAGCGCGCGCGCAATGGCAACGCGTCTCTGCATCCCGCCGGAGAGCTCGTCCGGCAGACGGTCGATAAGTGTCGGATCCAGTCCGACGAATTCAAGCATATTGATAACTTTCTCCTCGATATCGACGAGCTTCATTTTGGAATGTTCGAGGAGATAGTATCCGATGTTCTCGCCGACAGTGAGCGAGTCGAACAACGCGCCGTCCTGAAATACCATTCCCATTCGTTTGCGAATCTTGCGCAGCTTCCTTTCTTTCATGGCCGAAATGTCCGTCCCATCGATATACACGTGACCGGATGTTGGATAGTGCAAGCCGAGGATCAGCTTGAGCAGAGTGCTTTTGCCTGAACCGGACGCGCCGATGATCGCGACTATCTCACCCTCGGCGATATCGAAAGAAACGCCACGAATAATGTGGTTCTGCCCGAAATAGAAGTGCACATCCCTGAGTGAGATCACAAGTACCCCCTGAACAGCGAGAGTACCAGCTTCGTGATCAGGAAGTTGACCAGCAGGATTGTAATCGATGTCAACACGACGCTGCTCGTGGTCGATCTTCCGACGCCTCTGGTGCCGCCTTTGGTTGAAAAGCCTTTGTAGCATGAGATGAAGGCGATCACCAGAGAGAAGGCCAGCGGCTTAATCAGTCCGATCGCGATATTCCCGAAACGCAACCTGTCCATAACGCTTGACCAGTACAAAGTCGACGAAACGTGCGACACGAATACCGCGATGATCCATCCGCCGATTAGCGCGATGGTGTCTGCTATGATCGTCAGGATCGGGACCATAATGACGAGTGAGATCAGTCTCGGTGTGGCGAGCTTCTTGATCGGATCGATGCCGAACGCCCTGAGAGCATCGACCTGGTTTGAAGAAACCATGGCTGCGATTTCGGCTGTGATCCCTGAGGCCACACGCGCCGCAATCATCAGGCCGGTCAGCACAGGGCCGAGTTCTCTGATTATGGCTACAGCCAGAATCCGTCCGATATAGTCTTTGGATCCGATATCCGCAAGCTCGTATGAAAACTGGATGGCCATTCCCTGGCCAGCGAAGATCCCGGTGAGAACGACAAGGTAAAGTGAGCCTACACCTATGTAGTACATCTGCTCGAAGGTTTCGTATGGGTAGATTGGTTTCCCGAAGACGCTGATCACCATCCTGCCGCCGAAGAAGGCGAGGTTCTGCAGTTCGCTCACGAAATGCTTCAAACCATCTTCCATTTTTTTCAGCAGCGTGAACATCAGTCTCCCTTCAAGTCCATTGCATGGACTATTAGAGGATACACGATGTCGAGCGTCAGTTCCAGCAAAAAAACGTTGCCTCGATAGTCTGAATCCACAGAGTGAGTGCGTGAAAACTTGACATTTTTCGTACATGTTATATGTTTCATGCGCGTCAGGCGATGAAGACACGAGGGTTTGCGATGTCATCGAATTCACATACGAAGGTCGTAGCGCTGCTTTCCGGCGGACTCGACAGTTCGCTCGCGGTGCTTCTCATGCGAAGGCAGAATATCGATGTGCACGCGATCATGTTTCTGACGCACTTCGGGTGCGATATTGTCGACAAATCGAGCTGCTCTCAGGATCCGTTTCCGATGGCCGAGAAGTACGGGTTTGTTGTGAAGATGTGTCATCTTGGAGAGAAATTCCTCGATATCGTCAAGTCGCCGAAATTCGGTCATGGCAAGAACATGAATCCGTGCGTTGATTGTCGAATACTGATGCTGAACGAGGCGAAGCATGTCATGGAGCAGATCGGCGCGGATGCGATCATCACCGGCGAAGTGCTCGGACAGAGGCCGATGTCTCAAACCCGCGATAAGCTGAACCTGGTCATCAAACAGACCGGCCTCAAGGGTCGATTGCTGAGGCCGCTGTCGGCTAAGTTACTCGAGCCTACGATTCCGGAAATAGAAGGTAAGATCGATCGCGAACAGCTCGAGAATATCAGCGGCAGGTCCCGTCGTCGCCAGATGAAACTTGCTGAAGAATTCGGTCTTGATGATTATCCGTCGCCTGCCGCCGGATGTCTCCTGACCGATCCGGGTTACTCGAAAAGGCTGAAGGATCTTCTGGAGTATGATTCGAATGTCGATTTTACGGCGCTGAATCTATTGAAAGTGGGCAGGCACTTCAGGTTCTCGCCAGCCACCAAGATAGTTGTCGGCAGGGAAGAGGCCGAGAACGACAAGATTGAGAAGTATCGAAAGCCGGAAGATATCCAACTTGAGGCGATGGAGACCGGTTCGCCGATCACTCTGCTTGTCGGAGAGCCGACGAAAGAGGCTGTCCTCTTTGCGGCTCGCCTGACCGCTCGCTATTGCGACCAGAAATACCAGCCATCGGTTCGCATCACGATCTCGTATCCCGACAGGGAAGAGGTGATCGAAGTTCCGCCCGCCGAGGATTCCGAACTCAAGCTCGTCAGGCTATAACTCTTTCTTTCCATATCAGCCACCCACAACAAGAGAAATGCAGTGCTCGGCAGATGTCCAGAGGCTGTCCCAAAAGTAGGTCGTGTTCCGAACCTGATGTAATCAGGTGAGAAACGCGACACCTCTATCTTGTTGACTGACAGTCGGGTTTCTTGCAGGCTACGCCTGCTGCGGAACGCCGACCTACTGGAGACCAGGACTTATGAGACAACCTCTCCACATCTGCCGCTTCTCTACGGTTCAGGGTATTGGCGCTTCTGGAATTTTGTTGACATCCACGAGAGTCCGGAATAGATATTGAAACCAATATGAATCGTTTGCAGCAGAAGGAGATACAGTGCCTGAGAAGAGAGAACACTGGGCGTCGAGGATAGGATTCATCTTCGCGGCGGCGGGAAGCGCTGTCGGATTGGGAAATCTCTGGAAATTCCCATACATAACATGGCACAACAACGGCGGTGCATTCGTGCTTGTCTATCTGGCCTGTGTCGTTGCGATTGGCTTGCCGGTAATGATGGCCGAGATTCTTCTCGGAAGACGTACGCAGATGAGTCCGGTTCCCGCGTTTCAGAAGCTCGGCAGCAGTGGGTGGGGACTGGTCGGTTTTCTCGGAGTACTCACCGGTTTTGTCATTCTCGGCTACTACAGCGTGATTGCAGGCTGGTCGATCAGGTCGTTCATACAATGTGTCGGCTGGAGCGTCAACGGCTATCAGGCACCTGCGGACACGGCCTTCGGGGCGTTTCTCTCCGACGGATCTATGCAGTTGCTGCTGGCGTTCATATTTCTTGTCGTGACTGCATTTATTGTGTGGCGTGGTGTCAGTTCAGGAATCGAGAAGGCTGCCAAGTTCCTGATGCCGGTGTTGCTGCTGATCTTAGTCTATCTTGTGGTACGCGTGATGTTCCTCCCCGGTATTGGTCAGACATTCCACTTTCTGTTCCGACCGAACTTCTCGGAACTGCCCGCCACCGGCGTTCTCGAAGCACTCGGGCATGCGTTCTTCACATTGTCGCTCGGCATGGGAGTGATGATTACTTATGGCTCATACATGCACAAGCGCGAATCTATCCCCGGTGCTGCCGCGACTGTTGTGTTCCTCGATACGGCTATTGCGCTGCTCGCCTGCGTGATCATGTACACGATAATCTTCTCGGTTGCAGGCGTCGCCGAGAGCGTCTCAGGCTCCACAGTCGGAATGCTTTTCGTGACTCTCCCGCGTCTGTTTTACACCGAGTTGTCGGGCGGCACGCTACTTGGCCCGTTGTTCTATGTGCTCGTAGCATTCGCGGCGCTGACTTCCACGATATCGGTTCTCGAAGTGATCGTATCGTTCTTCATCGACAAGCTCGGCTTCAAACGCTCTACAGCTACATTGGTAGGGACGGCCGCAGTAGCCATCTGCACGTTTCTATCGGCTCTGTCACTTGGAGCGGTCGGATTTCTGTCAGATTTTGAGATATTCGCTGGCAAAGGCGGTGTGCTTTCAACTTTGGATCACGTCGCCGCCAATTACCTGCTACCGGTCGGCGGACTGCTTACGACGCTGTTTGTTGGCTGGTTCGTGAGCAAGAAGTTGTCGGCGGATGAACTCGGTATGCTCGACGCTGCCGGCAATCCGACGTTCAGTTTCAAACTATGGCTGTTTTTCATACGGATAGTTGCCCCGCTGGCGATTCTTGCGGTGATAATCGCTGTCATTCTCGGAAAGGATTTCAGTTAGTCGTCGAGAAAGCTAATTGCCATTATTGCGGGAGTTGAGATATTTCACAAGGCCGGTGCCCGTGTTTTCCAGCCCGAGCTTGCGTCTGATCTGCTGACGGGTTTTCTCCACTGTTCGAACCGAGACACAGAGAGTCAATGCGATTTCCTTTGAGATGAGGCCTTTTCTGATCATGGCGCACATCTGGAGTTCACGCGGAGAGAGCTGCGCGGACTCCCCTTGAATCACTCCGATGAATGCCGATGTCGTGTCCATCAGCGATTCCTCAATCATTTCGACTTCCTGCCTGAGTTCATCGCCAAGTTTGTTCTTCAGCCTCTCCAGCAGGGGGAGGACGGCGCAACAGATATTGGTCCGAAGGTCCTTTCTCAGGTTCTCTCGTTCTTCTCTGATTCGATTCAGTATCTGGCGAAAGGCAATGTCTTTTTGCGTCAGCGCCGACCGAAACTGATCCGGATTCGACCTGTCTCCATCGCCAGGCGTCGTTGGTTCGCGATGATTGTCGGACCGGTCAGAGATCATAACCACCGTATCGGTCGGGATGAATGTAAAGGTGACAGGGCAGAGGAATCCATCGCACACGAGAGATTCGGGAAGGGTTCTCTCGACTTTGAATGCAGTTTGATCTCTGTGGCAGGCTAGCAGATCATGTGAAATGTCGGTATTGCCGTCGAGCAACTCGGTTGATGTTCTTCCGATCAATTCGGGGTACGAACCGGGCGAATCACCATTGGATGCTCCGCAGCAGTCAGCGAGCACGAACTCGCCCGCGCGATTTTCCCAGACGTGAATGATCACATTTGATTCTGCGGTTTTAAGCGAAGATGTTTTTTCCTGTCTCATTGATTTCTCTACGACCGACCTTCAATAGAATTATACGGCGCCACCAGAATATGGGATTCCGATTTTCGAGGTGACAGACAGATACTCACCTGCCCATCACCTCACTTGTTCGTGACAGGCCGAACCGACTTCGATTCCTCTGCTGTTAACAAGCCCAGGGAAAGACTTATTCTGATACCAGTTCTGTGGGATGATCGTGTGTTCATCCTCCAGCTCGGCGTCACTCCCTCCTGCCGGATCGTTGCCGATCCAGCGCATTCAACAGTTATGTATATCAATATCCATGCCACAAACGGGAACGTTTCAACAGAATCGTAACATGATGTGATTTACCTAAATAGCGATGCGTGTCGATTGAGGCCTGGTGATGAATGGGAAGATTCGCCTTAATTCCGCCCGTGGAAACTGACGCGAATCTTCACACTGGATGGCTTAATCTTGTTTTCGCAGTGTCGAGAGGTCGATGCCGTGACTCGCGATCTTCTTCTGAAGGTTGGATCTGTCAATGCCAAGAATTCGCGACGCCGCGGTAACATTGAAGCCTGTGGATGTCAGCGCTTCAATCATGAGAGTTCGTTCGAGATTCCTGAGTCGCTGACTAAGAGTAGTCGTTGTTTCATCGATGGCGTATTCATGGTTCTCGATGTATGGTCGGATGTCGTCAGCAAGGATTATGTCGGAGGTGGTCAGCGCAATCGCTGAATCTATTGTGCTGAAAAGTTGTCTGACATTGCCGGGCCAGCCGTAATCGATCAGTGCTTTCATGGCGGATGAATCGATCACCTTCGGGCGCATGCCCTGCTCGACTGTCAGGCGGTCGACGAATCGTCTGACCATCAGGGGTATGTCTTCTTTGTGCTCACGGAGCGGGGGGAGCGGGATTACGACCCCGCGAAGTCGGTAGTAGAGGTCTTCCCGGAACATCTCGTCTTCCACGAGTCTCTCAAGATTCCTGTGCGTTGCACAGATCACGCGACAATCGGTCTTTCGTGGATCAGGTTCTCCCAGGCGCTGGTATTCTCCGGTCTCCAGAACACGGAGTAATTTGGCTTGCGTGGTCACATCGAGATCGCCTATCTCGTCGAGGAACACTGAGCCACCGTCTGCATATTCGAACAGGCCGATCCGGTTTTCAGTTGCGCCGGTGAATGCTCCTTTGACATGTCCGAAAAGCTCTGACTCAATCAGGTCGGGGGATTTGTGATTGCAGTTCAGGATTGCGAGTCTCTGGTCTTTTCTGCGGCTGTTGAAGTGAACGGCTCGCGCAACCAGTTCCTTGCCGGTGCCGGTCTCGCCCTTGATAGTGACTTTGCCATCACTTCTCGACACGCTGGCGATCAGGCTGAACACGCGCTGCATCGCTTCCGATTTGCCGATCATTCCATAGGCGGATTCAGCATGTTCTGTCAGCCGATGCACATCGGTCTTCAGCATGTAGTTTTCGACAGCATTTCGTATCGCCCGACTCAACCCTGAGATCGCGTCGCCCTTCAGCACATAGTCGAACGGTTTTTCTTTCTCGTCGATCTCATCTTCATCATAGTCGCCGGGATAGCCGGTGTGAAAGATGATTGGGATTTCAGCATTCATTTCCCTGATGCGCCTGGCGGCCTCGATACCGTCCATCTCGGCCATCTTTATGTCCATCACAATGGCTGCGATATCGGTCTGGCTGCCGAACTGCTCAATCGCTTCGGAGCCTGATGATGCGCAGACCACATCGTAAGAATCAGAAAACAAATCGACCAATGTCCCCAGAACATCAGGGTCGTCATCAACCATCAGTATTTTTTCAGGCATGCGTTCCATTTCAATTCGTTGTCTCAATACGTTTCAGTGTCACGCTGATGCGGCATCAGTGTCAGGTTGAATGTAACGCCATCACCTTGATTGCTGCTCACCGAGATGCTTCCACCGTACATCTCGACTGTCTTCTTGACTATCGAGAGCCCGATTCCTGTCCCTTTCTCCGGTTTTGTGGAGAAAAAGGTATCAAACACTCGAACTGCGTCTTCTTCGGTGATTCCGCAGCCATTGTCAGTGAATTTCAATTCAACGGCATCCCCAAGGTGCTGCCACTGTATAATAATAGCTGAATCTGTCCTGTTTGTCAAGGCATCAAGCGAGTTAAGCAGGAGGTTGTTGATGACAGAGTAGAATTGCTTCCTGTTGGATTCGATCGTGAGTTCGGACTCGCCCTGAATCGTAATCCTCACGCCCAGTTCATCGATTCCGACCTGATTGGCAGCTACGACTTCGCTCACTGTCTTTGCGATGTTCACTTTTTCCGGCATCCGCTCAGAGTCGAGCCTGGTATATGTCGAGATCAGATTTGTCAGGTCAATTGCCCGCGACACCGATTTGTCCGCTCGAACCGCATGCCGGGATGATTCACTGTCGTCAGCGGTATGCGCTCGTTTCAGTCGGCTGAGAGAGGCTCTGGCGGGGAAGAGGGCGTTGCGAATCTCATGAGCGAAACCGCCTGCTATGTCCTTCGCCTGCCTGAACTTTTCTGCCGCGACGAGCTTGTCCTGGGCCGTCTTCAACTTTCGGAGAGCCGTATCCAGTTCATCTCTTGCGACAGATATGATTCGATTCTTGGATCGCATCCTGTAGGAGTAGAACGCTACAAAAGCAACGATCAACATCATCGGGAGAAATGCCGCCAGGAACGCCAGCCATGGTTTTCTGAAGAAAATGAGATTCCACGGGTTCCGTGCAATCGACAGCCTGAGAGCGCTATGTCCATTCTCGACTGCGAGGATGAGTTCCAGGCCTTTCTTGTTGTCGGCGGGCTTGTAAGAATATGATCCCGCGCGTGCCATCACTTCATCGAGTTGGGCGAGCGGCTCGAATGTGCCGCTCAGAAGCAGGGTTTTATTATCTGTGGACGTGGCAACAATCTGGTTTTTTCCGTTGCCGAGGAAATCACGGCAGTCCCAGAAATCTATGTTAGCGTACACCAGATAGCGGGCGATTGGCTGGAGTTGCTGGTTGTAAACTGTGACTGTCCTGTCGCTGGTCGATACGAGCAGTTCCTTTTCCCCGTCAGCATCAAGATCGAACAGGTTGATGGACGCGACAGTTTGTCCAGCCTCGAGCTGCATGGAATCGAGTACATGACCCTGTAAGTCGTAAATGCAAAGCTTGCAAGTATTGGAGATGCCCGAGACCCTTTGGTTGTCCACGGATACCGAGTACCTGACTGAAGCGAGAATATCCTTGATCCCGTCGTCATCATAGTCAATGAAGGTAACATGGGGGTTAGAGAAGATACCACCGGTCTCTGTTTTCCATTTCAGGTTTCCCTGCTTGTCGAGGGCAATGATATATGAGTGCTTATCGCTCATGTCATCGGTGATTGCCGCATTGCCTTTCGATATTAACCCGAATATAAGAACTGTGTCTCCGCGCGCTGATTCGGGGCCAATGTAGAAATTTTCATGATCCATGAAAGTCGCTATATTAAAGGACCAGAGCACTTCGACATTGGTCCAGTCGAGACAGACGATCCTTCTCGGATACAGGTCATATCCCGTGTCGCAGTGAAGCAACAGTTCTACATTTCCATCGCCGTTGAAGTCATGGACTGCGAAGCAGCAAGCGCCCCCGTCCCAATAGCCACTGGAGTCTCTGTCCTGTCCGGAAGCGAACGGCATTCTGAGAAGATTTTGACCGTCCGGATCGATAATTTCGACGAAAACGGTATTCTGAACGACATAAGTTATGGCTACTTCCTGGACGCCGTCTCGATCGAAGTCGTATGGGAAGTCCGAGTTTATTCCGGGGGTATTGATATTGACATGACGGATCGCGTTCTGCTTCTCGATTTTGGAGTAGAATATGAATGATGTCAGAGAGTCACTCTCAAGCCAGTTATTGCATATCAGATAGACTCCGCTCGTGCCTGTGCCATATATGTCGAGCGGCACCATTCTACCTCTCGTGGGATTCTTCGATCCCGACGAAACAAAATCCTCTCTGAAAAGTACTTGGAAGCGATACGGCAGGGCGAATTCGTCGTCGACCCTCTCGACGTGATAGACAGGTACCTGCGTCCAGTTGTCATCGCAGGACAGGGCAACCGACAACAGAATGGCAAGAGTCAGGATGCTAAGCAAGAACCTCATAAACCTCGATCGTACTGAATTTACAGGTAATATAGTCAGGGCAGGTCTATTGTCAACAAGCGCGAGCCGCTTTCACGACTCCCGCGGTGTCATTCATTCAGTATTGACTGTCTTGACTGAACTGCGACCGGCGATGAAGTTATATAGCCAGCCAAAGATGGCTCCGCCAATTAGGCCATCAACTAACCCCCACAGCAGACCGATGACGCTACCCAAAGGGCTGATGTTGAAACCGCGATAGACATGTCCGAGCCACATCGGGTCGCCCGTCGAGCCCTCGAAGATCATGATCCACCACGTGACACAGAAGATTGCGAATCCCCAGAAAAGCCCTGATGCAAGAGCCAATGCTCTAACATTGAATTTCATTTCCGACCTCCTTTCTTAGCTTACGGGAAAAGTACTGATTGGAAAGCCAGTCCGCAATCTAAAGTTATCGAGTCAACCGGGTTGTCAGCGAAATCCTCAACGGATGAGCCATAGGAAAGGACACGGGAGTCGTTCGAGTTCGTACGGTTTCGGCAGATAGTCGAAAGCTCCGAGCTTGGTGCATTCCACGGCAGAATCGAGCGAGCCGTAGCCGGTCAACATAATTACCTGCAACTCGGGATGGAACCTCTTGATCTCTCTCAAAACCTGATCGCCACTCATGCCCGGCATTTTCAGGTCCAGGATGACCACATCGATATCGGAATCGCTGCGAACCAGTTTGACGGCTTCAGTGCCGCTGTCCAGGTCGACAGTCTCGTAGCCGTGGAGGTTCAGTCTCTTCGCGAGGTTGGTGCGAAACTTATCCTCGTCATCTATGAGCAGTACCTTCGACACTGTAATTTTCCTGTGATGTCGTTTATTCGGTTTCTGCGTTTGCCTTCACGCATTTGGATACCTGGTCAAAGATATCCGACAGACGCAATACGCCTGTGATCTTGTTGCCTTGAGTGACCAATATCGATAGAGTCTGCCAGACAACAATCTTATGTATCGCCTCGGCCAGATCGGCCTTCTCGTCGATCGTCTGGGTGATGGGGGACATGACCCGATCGACCTTGAGCCTGGCTGCCGCCCTGCAATGGTCCTGGAGTGAGTCGTTGAACAGCTTAGATGTTCCATCATGGCTTGGAGTGTCTGAGAATCAATGCCGGGTCTTCGGACCGTCTCCAGATCACCGAGGATGCTGTATTTTGGTTCAAGCGCCTTCATGAGTGCAAACGGCCCGACCTTTCCAACAATGTGTCCATCCTGGTCCGTAACAAGTACGGCTCGATGCGATTGCTTGCCCGGCATGAGGTGTTGCTGGGCATGCTCGAGCGCAACTACTGCATCAAACAGTGTTGACCCCAACGGCACCACTGTATAGTCGGCAAGCGGTATCATCAGGTCTTTGACATATATCTTATTCATGCTGATCTCCCAGTTAAGGAGTTCGAATTCTCAAACAGATCGCTATTGCTTCAAACAAGTCGCATACTAATGCAACAGTCCTAATGAATCGGCAGCACGATCGTGAAAGTGCTTCCCCTCCCAGGTGTGCTTGCCACCTCGATTTTTCCGCCAAGGCTTTCCACTATCCCATGGCTGACGGACAGGCCGAGTCCCGTTCCCTTGCCGACATCCTTTGTCGTGTAGAATGGCACGAAAATACTCATCAACACATCGTGAGTCATGCGGTATGAACCGGTCAGATAGGTAACAGATTAAACCGGAGACATTAGGTAACAGGTTAATATGGGTATGAATCGACAAGGAGGTGATTCGTGCCCTGGAAAGAGACCTGTACTATGAAAGAGCGAGTCAAGTTTATCGGTTTGTATTCTGAGGAAGAATGGACAATGGCAGAGCTTTGTCGCCACTTCGACATCAGCCG
>CBDUQR010000041.1:0-22696 GCA_965369655.1 uncultured bacterium
ACGAGCAAGACTCGCACTGGATAATGCCCCAACAGAATGAATCATACCACTAGCAGACTGATTGCCTGACGGTCTTTCTTGAGTTGCCTTAAATCTTGTGCTAACTTCCTTCCATTCTGCTCAACCTCCTGTCCCACCTGAGCTAGCTCCCTTTTGCTCAATCTCCTGCTGCATTTGAGCTTGCTCTTCTCTCACTTGTTCAATCTCCTGCCGCGCCCCTCGTACTTTCTCAATTCTTGCAGCTAACATAGTCCGCAAGTAATCGGAAAACTTGGCAAAAGCATAGAAGAAGAAACAGAGTACGACCAGAATTCCGAGCATTTCAGCCGTGTTAATCTTCACATGTATCCCATCAATACCTGTTGTACTCCGAACCACAGTTTGTTCGCATGCCTGGCATCTTATAACCTCTTGCTGATCCGTTCCTTGTACGGCACATGCTTGCGTGAATAGTACTCTTTGGACATCCTTCGTGTTACACCCGAAAGCGCGAGGATTGCAATCAGATTCGGTATTGTCATTATGCCGAGCGCGATGTCGCCGAACCCCCAGACTATCTCGAGTTTCAGGACTGCTCCGTAGAACAACACGACACAATAGACAATCCTGTACGGCGTAACCCAACGATTTCCGAACAGATACTGCACCGATCTGTCACCATAATACGACCAGCTTATCATGGTCGACAACGCGAAAAGAAATACAGACGCGGTGACGATATACCCCCCGTATCCATTCATCATCGTCAGCCCCTGTGTGAAAGCGTATGTCGTGAGCGGCGAACCATTGAGCGCTTCACCACCGACCGTCACTGTCCACGCATCGGTGACGATGATGCAAAGCCCTGTTATCGAACAGACCATAATTGTGTCAATGTACGGACCAACCATCGCGACAGTGCCCTCGCGAACCGGCTCAGTCGTCTTTGCTGCTGCGTGCGCGATCGCCGCCGATCCCTGCCCAGCCTCGTTTGAGAAGAGACCCCGTTTGACTCCCCAGACCATCGTGTAAATGAAAGCCGATCCGGCGAAACCGCCGATCATGCCGGGAGGTGAGAACGCACATTTGAAGATCGATTCGAATGCGCCCGGGATCTTATCGATATTCAACATCAGGATCATCAGTCCGCCTGTTACATAGATCACCGTCATGGTTGGCGTCAATTTACTCGCCACCTGACCGATTCTCCTGATGCCGCCGATGATCACAGTCCCGACCAGCAACGCGAGAAACAAGCCAGTAATCCAGGTCGGAATCGAAAAATCAGAGTGGAGTTGATCGGCCACAGTGAACGACTGTATCGAATTGCCGGTCCCGAAGGAGCAGACCGCAGCACTGATGGCAAAGATCACAGCGAGCCATTTCCATCCGAGTCCCTGCTCGATATAGTACATCGGCCCGCCGGAGGCGGAACCGTCGGGATTGAGCTTCCTGTATTTCATCGAAAGCGTACACTCAGCGTATTTCAGCGATGTGCCGAATATCGCAGTCACCCACATCCAGAAGAGAGCACCCGGCCCGCCGTAATGGATCGCAGTCGCCGTACCGGCTATGTTACCGATCCCGATCGTCGCCGAAAGCGCAGCGGAAAGCGCCTGGAAATGCGTGATGTCCCCCGCATCTTTAGGATCATCGAACTTCCCGCGAGTAACATCTATGGCATGTTTCACGTACTTCAGTTGGGGAAAGCCGAGCTTGATCGTGATGAATACTCCCGTTCCGACAAGGAGCACAACCAGTATCGGCAGTTCTTCAGGAAAAGACCAGACTATGCCGGCTATGAAATCGACGATCGATCTGAGAATGTCCATGCTCTCCTCCAGCGCTTGCGGAAGCGGTGGATCGACACCACGCCACCGAACCAGAGTTGACTGCGCAGCGGTTAATATGGATCAATATTGGAAGCGGCTATTATGTATGCAAGAGAAAAGTCCGATAATCATTCAAGAGTGTTGGTCCATTGGGACTCATACACCCTTGATATGCTGGTACTGTGGGCGGCAGACGTCCTCGCAAGCTCTGAGCTTCGAAGAGTCTGCCCCGTTGGAATGCGGCAGACCGGGAGGTCTGCCGGCCACAATTCCAGATAAGCGGGTGTTTAGTATTGAAACGGTCGGAAGATTGATCTATATTTGAACCAATCAGAGGCCGATCGGTTACATAGGTCTGTGTAACAACTGATGGACTCCGGCGAGTCGTATATGGCAACTCGCAGGAGAGTTCTCGGATGAATCGATCCCTCTGGGCAAACTTCAGGAGGCTGTAATGTACGATGGTGAAGAGAGACTCAGACAGGAATTGAAACAGCTCGGCATCGTCAACACTGGTCAGTTGAGATGGAATCTCAATACGCCGTCACTCTACGAGCAGGCAATCATCAGGCGTGAAGGCGATCTGGCGCATCTCGGACCACTGGTGGTCAGGACTGGACATCACACAGCCCGAGCCGCGAACGATAAGTATATTGTTGACGAACCGAGTTCGACCGACAAAATCTGGTGGGGCAAAGTCAACGAACCGATCAGCGAGGAAAGATTTGAATCGCTGTATAACCGCGTGGTCGCATATTTGCAGGGGCGCGAACTGTTCGTGCAGGATGTATACGCAGGCGCCGACCCGAACTATCGCCAGGCAGTGCGCGTAGTCACTGAGACAGCGTGGCACAACCTGTTCGCAAGAAACATGTTCATCAGAATCCGGAACAGAGAAGACCTGAAGCTCCATAAGCCGGAATTCACTGTGCTCCATGTTCCGCATTTCCATGCGCGACCCGACTTCGACAAGACCAACAGCGAGACATTCATCATCGTCCATTTCGGCAAGAAGCTTGTCATCATAGGCGGCACCAGTTACGCGGGCGAGATCAAGAAATCGGTCTTCACCTACATGAATTACCTGCTGCCGCAGGAAAACGTGTTGTCGATGCACTGCTCCGCCAATGTTGGAGAAGATGACGATGTCGCACTCTTTTTCGGGTTATCCGGTACGGGCAAGACAACGCTCTCTGCGGACCCCGAACGGAGGCTGATCGGCGACGACGAGCATGGCTGGAGCGACAACGGAGTCTTCAACTTTGAAGGCGGTTGCTACGCCAAAGTCATCAGATTGTCCGAAGAAGCCGAGCCCGATATTTTCAAGACCACTCGCAGCTTTGGGACGGTCCTCGAAAATGTCGCTCTCGACTGCGACACAAGGCGCATCGATCTTGATGATGGATCACTGACTGAAAACACGAGAGCGGCATATCCGATCTCACACATCGAGACTGCGATCGCCGATGGCGTCGGCGCAATCCCTCGGAACATCGTCATGCTTACATACGATGCGTTCGGCGTCATGCCGCCGATTTCGAAGCTGACCCCGCAACAGGCGATGTATCACTTCATTTCGGGCT
This sequence comes from uncultured bacterium, assembly GCA_965369655.1. Lineage (GTDB taxonomy): Bacteria > Zixibacteria > MSB-5A5 > JAABVY01 > JAHJOQ01 > JAJRZO01. Next base: position 3,395 of record CBDUQR010000041.1, read on the forward strand.
ACACGGCGAAAGTCGGGGGCACCGAGAAAGGGATCGGCGACGAACCGAAGACGGTATTCTCGGCCTGTTTCGGCGCACCGTTTATGGCGCTGCATCCGTCGGCATACGCGAAGCTGCTTGAGGAGAAAATCAGCAGGCACAACGTCAAATGCTGGCTGATAAATACCGGCATGATCGGTGGCATTTACGGAATCGGTTCACGCGTGAAGATCGCGCATACTCGCGCAATGGTAAAAGCGGCGCTTACGGGACAACTCGACGACGTGAAGTTTGTCACTGAGCCGGTTTTCGGCCTTGCAATACCAGAAACATGCCCCGGCGTGCCTTCGAAGCTACTCAATCCGAGAAACGCATGGGCTGATCCTGAAGAATACGACACAACGGCTCGGAAACTTGCAGACAGTTTCCGTAAGAATTTCAAGGAGTATGAGCAGGATGTGTCGAACGAAGTTCTTCAGGCCGGACCAAGGAATGAATCGATAACGGTTTGAACAGACATAGAAAACTGGATCGAAAACCTGAATCAGGGATGGAATCTGTTACATGGCAGTAAGTGGGATTGGGATTATCACAAGCGGTGGTGATGCGCCTGGCATGAACGCATGCATCAGGGCAGTCGTTCGCACAGCCCTTAAGAAGAAGATGGAGATCTACGGATACTTGCGCGGCTACTGCGGACTTATCGAGGATGACTTCATCACCCTCAAACGCTTCGCCGTCTCGAATATCATCCATACGGGCGGCAGCATCCTGATATCTTCGCGCAGCAAGGAATTCGAGACTGAAGAGGGTCGCCGCAAGGCTGCCGAGAATCTCGAAAAGCGTGGAGTGACCGGACTGGTTGTCATTGGCGGCAATGGCAGCATGACGGGAGCGCATCTCCTCGGACAGGAATCGGGCATCAGAGTCATCGGAGTGCCGGGAACTATCGACAGGGACATCTATGGCACCACGCAGACGATCGGATTCGACACGGCAGTAAACACCGCCCTCGAAGCGATCGACAGGATAAGGGATACTGCTTCGGCTATGGAGCGAGTATTCATTATCGAAGTAATGGGGCGCGACTCCGGTGACATAGCGTTGTATGCCGGTGTGGCGGGCGGCGCCGACGCCGTCCTCGTGCCGGAGATCAAGACGGACATCGGGGCGCTGATCGCAAATATCAAGCTTGGATTCGAGATCGGTAAGAAGACAAACCTGATTGTGGTCGCCGAGGGTCATGAGTCCGGTGGAGCGATTAAGCTCTCAGAAACGTTAAGCGCAAGCGGCATCAAGTCGTGGGTATCGATACTCGGCCACATTCAGAGAGGCGGTCGTCCGACAGTGCGAGACAGGTATCTCGCGACGGCATTCGGAGTGGCTGCGGTTAATGCGCTCGCCGACGGCATATCAGGAGTTATGACCGGATGGGATGCGGGCGGAGGAATCAAGCATGTTCCGTTGAAGGAAACATATTCGAACAAGAAGGTATTCAGACCGAAAATCAGGGAGCTTCTTGAAGCGGTGAGTTGACAGGTGCACGGAGGAGCGATGAGCAGGAGTTTCGTCAAAGCAATAAAGACATTTCAGGTGAATCCAACTCTGCCGCCGGAGTTGAATGATCTCAGGGACATATCCTTCAATCTATGGTGGTGCTGGAATCACGATGTGATCGGACTCTTTCGTCGCCTGGACCGCAATCTGTGGGAGCAGACCGGTCATAACCCTGTGCTGATGCTCGGTTCGATCGACCAGGAAAGACTTCAACGCGCTGCTCAGGACGAGGGTTTCAAGGCTCATCTGGAACGGGTCAGGGAGGACCTGCAGACCTACCTGTCTGAGTCGGCATGGTTCGCGACAACACAATTCCAGACCGAAACCCCGATCATCGCCTATTTCTCCGCCGAATTCGGATTCACGGAATGCCTCCGGAGCTATTCCGGCGGCCTCGGAATTCTCGCGGGTGATCATATCAAATCCGCGAGCGACACAGGCATCCCCCTTGTCGGGGTCGGCCTGCTCTATCAGCAGGGCTACTTCCGGCAGTATCTCAACAACGATGGCTGGCAGCAGGAATTCTACCCGGAAAATGACTTCTACAATCTTCCCCTGACGAGAGTCAACTCGGACGACGGCAGTCCGCTAATGATCGCGATCGATTTCCCGGGTCGAAAAGTGTATGCGAATATCTGGAGAGTCCAGGTAGGTCGGATTTCTGTCTATCTCCTCGACACAAATGTACCAAAGAACAGCCCCGAGGATCGCACTATCACAAACCAACTCTACGGCGGCGACAACGAAACAAGAATCAAGCAGGAGATCGTGCTCGGCATTGGCGGCGTAACGGCCCTGGACACGCTCGGAATCAAGCCGGTTGTATTCCACATGAACGAAGGGCATTCAGCGTTCCTGGCTCTGGAGCGGATTCGCCGCTGGATCAAGCATAACAATCTGAGCACATTTGAAGCTATCACGCTCTCCCGCCAAAGCACGGTCTTCACGACACACACTCCTGTACCCGCAGGTATCGATGAATTCAGTGTGTCTCTCATGCAGACATATTTCAGGCACTACTATCCTCGACTCAACATGAAGTGGGACGAATTCCTCGCTCTCGGATCGGCAAACGATTCGACCGGATCGAGTCAACCGTTCAATATGGCAAACCTCGCCCTGAAAATGGCTACGTACATAAACGGCGTATCCAAACTCCATCGTGAGGTGTCGCGTCACATGTGGCAGAAGTTCTGGAAAAAAGTGCCAATCGATGAAATCCCCTTAGACGGCGTGACCAACGGTGTTCATATGAATTCATGGATTTCGGCCGAGATGTCGGTTTTGTTCGACCGGTACCTTGGTCCCGAATGGAAGAGAAATGCGACCAGTCAGAATCTCTGGGACAGGATTCTGGAGATTCCTGATGAGGAACTGTGGCGCGTTCATGAACGCCGGAAAGAGAGGCTCGTAGCCTTCACACGGAGAAGGCTGGCTGAGCAGATCAAGCGGCGTGGAGGCCTCGGTTCGGATATTAAGGCAGCCCGAGAAGTGCTCAATTCCGAAGCGCTTACGATCGGATTTGCTCGCCGTTTCGCGACATACAAGCGAGGCACTCTGCTCTTCAAAGACTTGGACCGGCTCACCAGAATCTTGACAAACCCGGACCGCCCGGTGCAGTTGATATTCGCGGGCAAAGCGCATCCAAGAGATAACGAAGGGAAAGAACTGATAAAGGAAATTGTCCATCTGGGGCGACGTGACGACTTCCGGAATCACATCGTCTTCCTCGAGAACTACGACATAGCTATTGGCCGATACCTGGTACAGGGCGTAGACGTATGGCTCAATACGCCGAGGAGACCGATGGAGGCGTCCGGAACATCGGGCATGAAAGTCGTTTTCAACGGCGGAATCAACCTGAGCATTCTCGATGGATGGTGGGCTGAAGCCTATAACCCTGAAGTCGGCTGGGCTATCGGTGGCGGTGAAGAATACGCCGACCTAAGATATCAGGACTGGGTTGAGGCTAACGCGCTCTACGATGTTCTCGAAAAGGAAATCATCCCACAGTTCTATGACATCGGACGCGATGACCTTCCCAGAGAATGGATCGCCAAGATGAAGCAGTCGTTGCGACAGCTCGGCCCGATGTTCAACACAAACCGAATGGTCAAGGAATATGCGGAGTCGTTCTACCTGCCCGCTTTCAGACAGTCACAAATACTGCAGAAAAACGACCGCAAGGAATTGAAGGATCTCTCTGCGTGGCGGGAAAGACTGCTCGATGCCTGGGGCGATGTCAGAATACTACAGGTGAACTCCGATTCACCGGAAGAGACCGAAGTCGGATCAGAACTTGACGTGGAAGCGTTTGTGCACCTCGCTGAACTGCTCCCATCCGATGTAATCGTCGAGCTGTATGTCGGTCGACTCAGCCCGTCCGGCGAAATATCGGAGGCGACCCCGGTACCGCTCGAGTTCACAGGGGAAGATCGTGAGGGAGCCTATCGTTTCAAGGGTACGGCACAATTCGCAAAATCAGGAAGACACGGGTTTTCTGTCAGAGTGACCCCATTCCACAGAAGCCTTGTCAAACACTTCGAACTCGGCATGGTGACCTGGGCAAACGAATCGATCTGATCGCGCAATCAGATTTGTAGGTCAATCGGCCTGCCTGTCCTGAGCCTTGCGAAGGACCCGATTGACGAGTCCCGTAGGTCATGCCCGCTTGCAACGTCCTGAGTTTGGCGAAGGAGGGCGTGACATTCCGGTAATCCTCACGTCCCCATTCGTCAGGAAATTCTCACGCCCCGAGCGGGCGTGAGCTACAAGAACTGGAGGAAGGAGGATCAGAGGGGGCACAGGACTCCTGATCTACGATCCTATCTGTGGAGGGCAGACGTCCTCGCAAAGTCCTGAGCCTCGAAGGACGAGTCCTGTGCTTCGAAGGGTCTGCCACGCTGTAACGAACATTCGACTACCATTCCGCACAGCATCTATATATATTCACAGGCAACATACATCAACCGACTCACCGTCGTCTGTCAGGAGTTGCAATTATGAAGAAATGGATATTCCTCGTTTCACTGATCATTTTGATAGCCGCACAGGCATTGAATCCCGCCATCGCAGCAGGACAAAGCAGTGCAGCCTATCCCGAAACAGCTATTATTGGGATCACAGATACGCTTCACGGAACGCCTGTGTACGATCCATACAGGTGGCTCGAAGACGGCAGCGATTCCTCAGTAATCGAGTGGACAAGGGCACAGAATGCTTACACCAGAGAAATCCTCGATGCGATTCCGGGACGTGACCGGCTGCAGGCTCGGATAGAGAAGGCGCTGAAGAAGCGCTGGATGTCGACGCCCAAAGTCGAGGGAAGCCGTCTCTTTCTGATGAGACAGTCTGAAATTCAGAATCAGCCGGTTCTCTACATGAGGGATGGAATCGAGGGTATTGAAATCGCGCTTGTCGATCCGAACAAACTGAGCAAACATGGCATCGCCTCGCTCGATTGGTATTTCCCTTCGCACGATGGGAAGCTCCTCGCGTACGGAGTTTCATGGAGCGGCGATGAGAATAGCACGCTCTACATACTTGATACCGACAACCTGACGCATCTCGATGACACGATACCGAGGACCGGAGCGGCCAGCGTCATGTGGCTGCCCGATAACAGCAGCTTCTACTACACGAGATATCCGGCCAAAGGCGAGGTCCCGGACGGCGAAGAAGTATACCATCGCCGGATATTCTATCACAAACTCGGGGATAATCCGCGCTCCGACAGAGAGGTATTCGGCGGCACGCTCGACATGCAGGACTGGACAGACGTACATCTTTCGGAGTCCGGCAGATATCTTGTCGCATACGTCTTCAAGGGATGGAGCAAGACTGATCTCTATCTCGACGATCTGTCGACAGATGAAGGCTTCGTTCCACTCGCTAAAGGCGAAAATGCCTACTTTGACGGGCTGTTTCTTGGCGAGGATTTCTACGTCCGTACAAATCACAATGCGCCAAACTACAGGATACTGAAGGCGGATTTCGGAGGGAAAGATGTCTCCGAATGGAACGTGATTGTTCCAGAGGACCATAAGAGAACGTTGCAATCGTTTAGCATTGCTGCTGACCGAATTGCATTGACATATCTGGAGGATGTCTCCTCCCGGCTGATGATTATGGATCCTGCTACTGGCGATATTTCAGAAGTACATCTGCCGGGAATTGGCAATGTTGGATCTGTAAGAGGTGACATTCATGGCTCCGATGTTTTCTTCGCTTACACATCATTTATGAGTCCCCGGACAATATTCAGGTACGATGTCGTCACAAACATTCTCGATCGATTCGATGGCGTCGAGGCGGACGTCGATCCATCGCTGTTCACCACTGAGCTTGCGCACTATGACTCGAAAGACGGTACGCGCATTTCGATGTTCATCGTTCACAGAAAAGACCTGACGTTAGACGGCGACAATCCGACTATGCTGACCGGCTATGGCGGGTTCAACCACAGCCAGACGCCCTACTTTTCGAGCACCCGTATGATGTGGCTGAATGCAGGCGGAGTATTCGCACTGCCTCACCTGCGAGGCGGAGGCGAATACGGTGAAAAGTGGCATCAGGATGGTATGCTCAGCAACAAGCAGCATACGTTCGACGATTTCATGGCTGCTGCGGAATACCTTATCGATCATGGCTACACTAATTCCGACAGACTCGCGATCTGGGGCGGCTCCAACGGAGGGCTGCTGGTCGGCGCAGCGATGACTCAGCGCCCCGACCTGTTCCGCGTCGTGATATGCGGCAACCCGCTGCTCGATATGATACGCTACCACATGTTCCTGATTGCGAAACTCTGGATTCCGGAGTACGGATCGTCGGACGACCCGCAGGGTTTCGAATGGCTCTATGGCTATTCGCCTTATCATCACGTGATCGATGGGGTGAATTATCCAGCTACCATGATTCTGACGTCCGATTCGGATTCGCGTGTCGATCCGCTGCATGCGAGAAAGATGATCGCGAGGCTTCAGGCCGCGAATGCATCGTCGCATCCGCAACTCCTGAGGTTTGAATTCGAAGCGGGTCACGGCGCGGGCACGCCGACATGGAAACGCGCCGAACGTTACACCGACATCTATTCATTCATCGCAGAGCAGTTGCACATGCAACTCGTCGAGCAGTAGATCGAGATATTGAAGTGAGCAGCTTACCCAAAGTGATTCTGATGTTTCCGGGCGTCGACTGGCCGATATTCATGTGCCGCCAGATGGTGATCGCGCTTGCCGAATCGGCCAGAGAGTATGGCATGACTCTGATTGTCATGAATCGACCGCTCTGCCCTTTCTCAACACTTTTCAAAAAGCCAAAGAGGCTTCGAGAATTCATGTCAGCACCGAAAATCGAGAAACTCTCCGACAACCTGTACATGGTCTCTCCGAAATACTTTATTCATGATTCTGTTGCGGGTAAATTCAGAATTCTCGAGAAACTGAATCTCGCCGCATTGAGACGAAGCTACGCGTACGTCTGCCGCAGGATCGGCATCATGGAAGAATCGCCTCTTGTCTGGTACTTCTACCCGCAGCAGAGCTATGTGATGAATCTCTTTCAGAATAGCCGCACTGTCTACGAAATGAAAGATAATCTCGCGGATGTCAAGGGTCGCGAACTGACGGCTCAGATCAGGTTGCAGAACGAGGCCAGGAGTCGCGTTGATTTTCTCGTGACCACGTCGAAACTTCTCCACGAGAAATACTCCCCTGGGTACAGGAAAGCGATCGAATTCCGCAATGGCCTCGATCGAAAAACGTATCTTCGCCTTACGACTGATGATCCTGAGCCCATCGAAGCTATTGAAAAGATCGACAGACCTCGGATCGGCTTCGCGGGGGTCGTCTCGCAGCGATTAGACTGGGAACTTATCAGAAGGATTGCAGCAGGCAGGCCGAAGTGGAATCTTGTGTTCGTCGGTCCAACACCCGATAAATCGATCATCGAATCTGTGGTTACCTTGCCCAACATCCATTTCACGGGTGCTTTCGACCATTCCATGGTACCGTCTATCCTGAAGAGCTTCGACATCGGGATAATGCCATATTTCGATAACGAGTTTTTCAGGTACTCCAATCCGCTGAAATTCTACGAATACGCTGCAGCCGGAATTCGGACAGTGTCATCCGATATGAAAGAGCTGGAGACATTCCCCCGGAAGATAATAAGAATCGTCCCGAACATCCCGTCCGAATGGATCGGCGCAATCGAGTTAATGCTCGCCTCTAACGCAGACGAAGCAAAACGTATCGATCAGGCATTTGCCGGCAAATTCATCTGGGAAGATCTCACAATAAAGCTGCTCAAGGAAATCACTGCCGAGATGGAATAGCTTGCTGATGTATCACAGTCTGACGGAAAACCCAGGCATTCCCGACATTTTAGAAACCGATCGTACTCTAACTCCGGCGATCCAGCCCCCGCCAGATGGTCGGCAAGATAACGGCAGCGAGCCCAATCTTCATGATCGCGCCCGGTATGAATGGGATTAGCCCTGCTGTCAGGAGAGCGGCTCCCGGTATGAACTGCGTGAGCCAGGTGAGACCGCACGCGAAGATAATCGCTGTTCCGAGAGTCATTGCCGCAACAGACTTGATATAACTCCCGGACCAGCCACGATCGGCAAGGTAGCCGACTATGTAAGCCGCAGCGAGAAATCCGATAATGTATCCACCTGTCGGACCGGCAAGGGCAACAATCCCCGCCTTTCCGCCTGCGAATACCGGGAGTCCGACCATGCCCTCAAGCACGTATGCGCCCACTACTGCCACAGCTCTCGTCCGATCAAGCGCCATCGCGATCAGCAGCACACCGAATGTCTGACCTGTGATTGGCACAGGCGAAAACGGAAGGTTTATGGCCATATACGCAGTTGCTATCAGCAGCAGGTTGAAACCGATGAGAACAGGTATCTCTGCAATCAGACTCGACGGTTTGAAACGATTGTAGATCGATACGGAGTAAGCGGTCATCAGGAACTCCTTTCTTGTTCACACAGAATTTGCTGAGAAACTAAGTCCCAGCGAATGATGGCGCAAGGTTTTTCAGATCATTCGCGACAGATACCATCGTACAGCTTTCGATAACTCTTGATAGCCCTATCCCAACTAAAACGTGAGAGCATCTTATAGCCGTGATAGATCATCTCGGCATATGCGTCCTGATTGTCAGCATAGAGCGCGATTGCGTCTCTCAGCGCCGAACCGGCAGCTCGTGACATTTCGTTGAACAGCCCGATCTTCCTGCGGTCATCGAGACGATCGCCGACCGGCGTCTGATCCAGATAGTCGCAATCGACCATCTCCTGCCAGTCGTCGACTTCAGAAACCGAGTCCGGCTCTCTGAACAGAAATCCTGTCGGCTTGCTGCCTGAGCCGTGATACTCATCGACAATTTTTGAGCATGACGCGGGCAGACACGTCCTGTCAAACGGGAATACCTGCTGAATCAGCCCTCCGGTCGCGCGAGCTACTACCGGCATACCGGCGAGATATGCTTCGGTGGCTCCGCCGAACGGCTCATACAGTGAGCACATCACCATGAACGAACTGCCTTTCTGCAGTGCGGTAAACGCCTCGAAATCTACCCTGAACGGAAATACTATCACCTCACCGGGACGTTCTTCAGCCAATCGCTTCAGGAATCGCAACCCCTCGAAACCCTCGTCTCCCGGCATCGGAGTGAATACATACCTCGCAAGCCCTTTTGGTATCGAGGAGATTGCAGCGGCGGCGACGTCGTAACCCTTTTGCCTCGGATCATCCCTGCCGAGGAAGAAAAACACTGGCAGATTCGGATCGGACAGATCGATTCCGTCCCCCCAGACCTGCTGATCGGGTTCTAACCCATCTAAGCAATTGCCGATAACCTCACCCAGGCGGATTCGACGTTCCTTCTTTTCGTCTCTGATCAACGAGAAATCTCCCGCCTCTGCCCTGGTCAGGGCATCTTGCGAAAACGGGAAGCTGAGTTCGCCGAACAGACCGTTGTCGACACCGATTATCGACTTCTCGCGAAAAAGCTCCTGCAGATGATCGGCGAAAACATCCGTGTGAAGAAATTCATTGGTGAGTTCTCGGGCAAAATTTTCTGAAACAGTTGAGAGAGGACCATCGACCAGAGGGATCATTTTAGTCAGGATCGTCTCGCCAGGCAGGTTGCTCGCGGAGATCAGTCTCGCCGCCGTTTTGTCGAGCCCACGATCGTATGGGTTGTGCAGAGTCAGAAGACAGGCATGCGGTCCAAAATTACTGTCAAGTTTCGCGGTCTGTGCGACAGATGCAGACTCCCAGTCCTGAAGGTGCAGGACCATGTCGGACGACATGTCGAGGGCGCGCAGAGCAACAGGTACCGCTGAACAGAAGAAGAGCGAATCTTCGAGAAGCTGATCCGGATCACCCGGATTGATATATGGGTCCTTCGGAGCATTGAAGAAACGATCGGCCTCCAGCAAATAGTGCATGTAGCCCGAATCATCGCGGTGTTGAAGTATCCTGACAAGATTGGAGCTGCCGCCGAATTTCAGCTTAAACCTAATTCCCGTCTTACTGATTTGGGCGTTGATCGGTTTCTTCGATGTGATTTCGCTAAAGTATGGAGCTATCGTGCAGCATCGTTCGACCTTCGCAAGTTGTCTTGGCAACAGACGCATCACCGCCGCAAGCCCTCCACACGGTGCGAACTCAGTCTCGTATGTTACAAAGACAATGGTTCTCTTTGATTTGCTCGGTTTCGAAGAATCTATCTTAGTCACCTGATACCGTCCTCCGTTATGAGTAACCACAAACAGAAATGACTCTGCGATCATATACGAAACTGCAAACGCTGGGTCAAGTCAGAATGTGGTCGGGCACAGCAAATATCATCAAGAATCAAGGCAGGCCATCGTGAAAACAGCCCGCTCGGAGACAAATCAGATTTTATTGACCAGCCCGATCCTACTCACAGAATATCCGGACTTTTTCGTCCTCAGAATCGACATCGATGCTCATATCGGTGATGGCCTCGATCAGCGACTCAAGATCGCTCGACTTGAGATCTTTCAGATCGATCCCGATTCCCTTCTCCTTCAGCGCGTGATCAACCCTGCGATGAGCGCCATGAGGAATGATCGACCCGAGTTTTATCCCGGCGCGAATAAGCTGCAGGGGAACGCGGATATTGACGTTCTCTCCGTTGCTCTTGCCTTCACCCGGAGTTACAACTACGCGCAGATACTTCGGAGCACCCGAACTCTCAACATGCTCGCCTCGTTTCTCGTCAGGTTTTTCGAGACCTCCAATTGCATCAAGCAATTCTTCTGCCTCTGCAAGGCTGATCTTACCTTCCTTCAGCATCGACAGGATTTTCATACGTTCTTCGCTCATTGGTATTCCTCCTCAGGAAATATCGATCAGTACTTCGTCATTTTTGTCTTTCATCTGGATCAGGAGCCCCCTCAGTGAGAAGATCACAACCATGACCCGCCAAATCTTCCGAAGAGCCTTTCTCACGGAACGGGAGCCGAGGCTCACGATTGCTGCGACCGCTGCGACGGGTGCAAATATCACGGCCACCACGACTGCAAGCGGCCAGAGTATTACGACCGGCAGCCAGAGCCGAATTCTTCTCCCTCCATTTTCGATCAAACGAATTCTCACAAACACCGGTGGAATCATCATTTCTTCAACCTCCCGACAGCCTCTTTGACCGAGATCTCACCGCGTTCGAGCTGATCGAGAACATCCGTGCTTTCTTCGGCAATCGATATGTCGACAAACCCGAGCCGCTCGGAAATCCGGTTGAGTCGGCTCTTGATTGTCGGATAGCTGACTCCGAAGAGCTTCTCCATCTGCTTGATCGAGCCGTGACTCCTGACAAAGGCAGCGACGAACACCTGGTCCTCCATCGCCAGCCGAGCCAGTGGTGGAAGCTCGAAATCTCCCTCAATCGCGATGCCGCTCCCGGTAAGCCTTACCCTTTCGATCTTCACTGTGTCATCGCCTGTCATCCGGGTCAATTCCTGCCAATCTTTTGCCAACTGACCTCCCATCTTGATATTATCAATTCAATATACGCAATAGACTATCATATGTTTCATATATAATTGACTATCTTTATTTTGTCAACAGGATTTATTAACTTTCTTAAGGTTTTGCGCATGGCGGCGTGATTATGACCTTGCGCACGATAATTGGCGTAACCGCCTGCTAATCAATATGTTCGGACTGTTCTATCCGGGTAGAACTGGAGAGGCTGTCCCAAAAGGTCTGTTCTTCAGTAGGTCGGCGTTCCGCAGCAGGCGGAGCCTGTCAGCGACCAAAAACCCGACTGCTGGTCAACAAGATAGAAGTGTCGCGTTTCTTACCTGTCCCTCGGGGATCCCCTCTCCCACGGGATCCCGGAGGGAGAAGATCGGGGTCAATGACGGGATCAGCGACCGAATTACGTCAGGTTCGGAACACGACCTATTTATGAGACAACCTCTGGAACTCCGCAAGGCAGATTGGACTTACTTCGACGGGATTGTTATCATCGGCTGTTTCTGTCGTTCCTGATAAAATACTCGATGCAGTCTTTTCCACGTTCCGTCAATTCGTAGTAGGTGTGATTCCTGTGCTTGATCCACTTGTTGTCGACCACCCCTTTGCGATACCGGATCATCAGCTTTGGAACTCTCCTGAGAAACCCCATGTCTCTGAGTTTGGCATGCCTGTCGAACACCTCCTGCTTATCGAGGTGGAGCAGCCTTGCGACCTTGTGCGAGTAATCGAGCCCTACTCTGAGATGGAGCGCGAGTATTCTGAAGTCGTTTTCTTCCAGCGAGCGGTATGAATCGTCCGGTTTGAATTCGTCTCTTAAGAGTATATCATCCCAGGATAGATTGATCAACCTCTCCTGCTCGGCATTTCGGAGATTTGGGCAGTCAGCGGCATGCAGCTTGATAATATCATCGCGGCTGTGGAAACCGACGACTGGCCGCTCGGGCGTCGGAGTGCAGCATTTGGCGAGAGCATACTCCGACCTGATCCTGAAATTCTGTTTAGCAGACATGCTTCAATAATATAGCTGGTGGTCGCCTTGACAGCAACAGGGCATGCAGGAATTCTACTCAGTGAGTGGAATGACCAACCTACCAGGTTCGTTCACGGGCAGGTTGCCGATGAGAAGCGCCATGTCGCCACAGCCGGCTCCGGTCGGCTTGGCTCTGCCGCCGTGTTTGCGCGCCCACACGTCGAGTTCATCATGAACGGGCAACCAGTACTGAATCTTTGCCGCTTTTGCACAATCACTCATGCGTGATACGAACAGATCGACGGCGTCGATCAACTCATCTGGAGGCGAGTCGAGCCAGAGCCGCGCAAGGTTGTCGGCTGACTCGATCAACGAGGTAAGTCGGCGTTCTGCTTGCGCGCCGCCATCTTTCAGCCAATTCTCGAATTTCGTCACCATCTCGCGGGTGTCTGCGGGAACGCCTGTCCAGACAAGATTCAGGGTCGTCGAATGGCTGGAGTATTCGGCGACATTGATATCCACTCCTGACTCATCCCGCCTGAACAGAATCGGCTGTCTCAGAGCGCAGACGGCGACATCCGCACCGCTGCCGATTCCGCCCTGCACATGTCTGTGAATATGTTCAGCGTACGCGGCGACCTTCTCGATATTGTCATCCCACCTGAGTCCGGCCCGTTCAAATCTCAGCGCCACCACGCCGACAGCCTCAGCGGCTGAGAGGCCAAGCCCGAGTTTCGAGCGTGCGCCATCCGACTCGTGAAAAAACTGCGCACTGTCGATTTCGAGTTTCAGTTCGCCATGATCTTTCTCGTACAGCTCCAATTCGGTTATCGGAAAGTCAACTGCGGCACGCACGATCTTCGTGTAGGCGTCCACATCGGCGCCAGAGGATTCGCGGGCTTCCAGATGTCTGGCAACTGGCAGCAGAGTCGCGGCGGCGCCGTGCAGTACAGCATATTCTCCCGACAGCATCACTTTACCCGGTACACTGACTGATATCATTCCCATTCGAGCACCTTGGATCCACCTGCCGGTTTTCCGATGAACGCCGAGTCGATTCCCGGCGCATTACTAACTCGCTTCAGGACCCTGTCCAGATCACTCAGTCCGCACAGGAAGCAGACATTCGGACCCGCGTCGATTGTAGCATATGCGGCGATGCCGTCCGATCTGATCGCGCGCGCGAGTTCTATCAATCTCAATGTAGTTTCGTTCCAATACACTATCGACGGCCTCGTTGCGATCATACATGCGTGCATGGCGAGTGCGTTCGCCTCTGCGATCTCACCAACGACCTCGATGTCGAATTTGCGAAGTGCCGCGAGCATCGCTTTGTAGTCGCGCCTCGACTGATCGAGCCATGCCTTGAAATAGGGAGAGTTTGTCTTGCAAAGCTTCATCGCCTCTCTCGATGAAATCTCTTTTTCGGATTTCCCTGCGATTGCGACGACCATTCCGAACTCGGCTCGATCCGGCGCGATGAGCAGCCTTGCCGCCGGATCGTTCCCTGTCGGCATAGCGGCTACCCCACCGACAATCGATCTTGCGGCTGAGCCGCTCCCGAGTCTGGCGAGACGGGACAGAGTCGATTCGCTGATGCTGGTTTCTGATAATTTGCCGAGCGCTGTTGCAAGAGCTGCGAAACCGGATGAACTCGATGCGAGTCCCGCAGCAGTCGGGAATTCGTTCGTTGATGATATTCTGACATGCCCTGTCAGCAGTCCTCTCTCTCTCCAGAGGTCGAGATAGTCCCTGATCCGCTGTGCGGCTACTCTATCGGCGGACTTGCCATTCAATTCGATGCGATCGCGCTTTTCCCTGGTCTTGGTGACGACAGTCTCGGTGACGAGTGAATCGAGGGCAAGGGAAACCGATGATGTCGCCGGCAGGTTTCTAAGTTCATCCAGTTTGCCCCAGTATTTTATCAGTGCAATATTGGCGTAAGCTCGGGCCCTGACCCTGCGGATCATATTGTGGCTCCGAGAGTAAACGGGTAGATCAGCGCGAATTCACTGGAGAGCCGATCAAGCAATTCATACTGCATATCCGGCTCGACTACGGCCACTACCGCGCCGCCGCCACCTGCTCCGGTCAGTTTAGCGCCGAGCGCTCCGTTGTCGAGCAGGAGGTCAACAGCTTTGTCGAGTGTTCTCGTCGATATGCCAAGCTTTGCGAGAAGTGTATGGTTCTTTTCCATCAACCTGCCGCATTCCTTCGCGTCACCAGTGCCGAGAGCTATTCCGGCATCCACAGTGATATTGCCTATTTCGTCGAATATAGCATCCACCGTCTCAGGGTCGCGCTGGCGGTATCGTTTTACTTTTTCCACAAGCTCGATCGTACGCGCTCCCGGTTCCACAATGCAGACGATACCGGCCATAGGTTTGGGCACGCGAATCGGCAGGATTTCTCTCGGCGGGCCTTTGCGGAACCAGATCACGCCGCCTGAGAGCACGGTAGCGGCATCCATGCCGCTCGGGTTGCCATGGAAAACCGATTCGAGCCGCTGAGCATCCTCGAACATGCGGCTGTTCCAATGGCTTTCAACATTGTTGCCTTTGTATTTTCTCAGGGCTTCGCAAAGTGCTACCGAAAATGAGGCAGATGATCCGAGGCCCATGCCGGGCACAAGATTCGACTCGACTTCGATAGCAATCGGTTCACTCTGTAAACCGAAATGCTCGAGTGCGGCATCAGCGGCGCGTGAGAAGAGCCTGACGTCGCTGTCCGACGTCGGCACCGGAAACGCCTGCTTGAACTGCGGATTCAGGAACCTCGGACCATGCGAATCGCTTTTGATCCTGACAGTCAGTCCGAGATCTATAGTCGTAATGATTCCAGGGTAGCCGTAAACAGTGGCGTGCTCGCCGAACAGGACGACCTTGCCTTTTGCGAATGACTCGACAGGCAGATCGTGTTCTGGCTTCTCGACTACAGGCTGTCGGCACATTTTCCTGAATATCTCTTCAGCGGCCGATACTTTGACATCACCGCGTCTTATCATCTCCAGCGCGACCTTCTCGACATCATCCGGTGAGACTCCAACGCTCACAGCCACGCTTCTTGCATGCAGCGCCATGTGTCCCTTCTGGATGCCGACGGTGCAGAGCGCAAGGCAGGCCGCGAAATTCTGTGCCAGACCGACAGACGCCAGCAGGCCCGACAGCTCTCTGGAATTCTGTATACCGCTTATGGTCCTGAGAATCCTGACGCCGGGGTGAGAGTTGACCGCTCCGCCGACCCAGCCGACCTGGAGCGGGAGCTCAATCTCTCCCACGAGATTTTCGCCCTGTATTTCATATATGGCAAGCCCTCGATACTGACCGTCACGTGCCGCATAGGCATGTCCGCCAGCCTCGATGGCGCGCCAGTCCTGTCCAAGAGCAAGCGCCGCTGCGCCGATGCCGTTGAATATGCCCTTGTTATGGGTGGTTGCGCGGTACGGGTCGACTTCTGCGAATCTGCTGGCCTCGACCATTCTCTTTGCGACTTCGTGTCCCTGATCGGCGTCCGTTGATAGATGTTTCACGGGGAGACTGAACCTTGCGCGTGCGATTCGCCTGTCGGCGAAATTGGACAGAATCCTGAGGTTGACGCGACCCCCCGTCAGTTTCTCGATAATCGGCCCGACCGCTTCGCACACGGTATTGACCGCATTCGCACCCATGGCTTCGCGGACGTCGCACAAGAGGTGGACTATCAGCATTCGGCCTATATCCCCACCGTCGAGAATACGGGTCTCGATATTCAGCACCCCGCCGCCTCGCGTCTTCATCTTTGGATCGGCGCTGTTTGCCGTATCCAGGATTTCATCTTTGTGATCGGACAATATGGCTGCGGCTTTTTCCGGGTCCTCCAGATCAAGCACCTGGACCTGACCGATCATGATCGGATCGTCGACTGTCGAGTCGAATCCGCCCCCCTCCCGGATGAGCAATGCTCCCTTGGAGACGGCAGCGATGATCGAGGCTTCCTCGATTGCCATCGGGACAAGGTACTCCCTGCTGTCCACGACAAAATTCAGACCGAGGCCGAGCGGAAGACCAAACACTCCGACTGTGTTCTCAACCATATTCACGGCATGCTCTACTTTCAGGGCACTGCCGCCGCGCAATTGGGCTATTTGATCCTCTGTCAGATTGAATGCCCGAGCCAGAAACGCCAATCTTTGTTCTACCGATAGTCGATAAAATCCCGGGATTCGGGATGTTTTCCGATCCGGCGTGACGGTTACTTCGGTCTTCCTGACCAGTTTAGTCTTTTTCATCGTTCCTCTTGATCCCTTCAGACCATCCATAGTACTGAAGCCATTCGCGAAGCTTCCCGGTGCATACATGTGGAGCTGTCGATAGTTGCTCTACGTTTACGGATCCGGTGAGAAGCATTGCGATTCTCAGTTCTTGTTTGATTCTGTCTATATACTCCGATGCACCGTCCGTTCCACCATCGAGAAACGATACCAGCACCGATCGTGCGAATCCTGCTATGTCCGCTCCGATGGCGATCGCACGGGCGGCATCCAGCCCGTTCTCGATCCCTCCCGAAGCGATAATTCGAGTCTGGTCGCCGCAGACCTTCCGCGCGGCGATCACGCTGAACGCGGTCGGGATGCCCCAGTTGGAGAAAGTTCCGCCTATCCGCCTGAGAACACCCTGGTTTGCCCGGTACATTTCGACTTTGGTCCAGGATGTGCCCCCAGCTCCTGAAATATCGACGTACCTGACACCGAGAGATTTGAGTTTTTCTGCTGTCTGAGGCGATAGTCCTGCACCTGTTTCCTTGATTAGCACCCTGCCATGCATCTTCTCCATAAGATGCTCTATTGCGTTCATCAATCCCTTAAACCGGCGATGCCCTTCGCTCTGGACAAGTTCCTGCGCAGGGTTCAGATGCACACAGATGCCATCGGCCTCTATCCGGTCGACCAGATCGACAATTGTTTCGACCGGGTACTCCTCAAGTTGCACGGCCCCGATATTGCCGAGAAGCACGCCATCCGGGATATATTTTCGGACTGCGAAATGGTCGGAGACGTCAGGGTGTTTCAGCATAACTCTCTGGCTTCCGACAGCAAACGCGACGCCTTCTCTCGCGGCTGCCTGCGCAAGTCCCCGGTTCATTTCCTCGGAGAACTCCGCGCCCCCTGTCATACTCGTGATCATCAAAGGCGCATCCAGAGTCTTGCCGAAGAAATCAGTCTTAAGATCGATCTCATCGAGGTCGAGTTCAGGCAGCGCCTGATGCAGAAGGTTGACGTCTTCGAGAAGCGTGCTGCCTGCGTGGACAACATCGTTGTCGGAGACAATCCGCAGGTGCTCGCTCTTGCGGCGTATAGTCTGGACCGCCGTGTTGTCGGTCATGTTTCTTTTCTTAGCTGCCATCAAGTCCATGTCCAATCGTCGCATCTGGGGCTGTATTGCCTCAAATTCTACGTGACAAGTCTCACCATGTTCCCAGAGGCGAAAGCCGCCTGCGACAGTTACGCAATATTTGGACCGAAAGTGGAATCGTCAAGTCTTTTATTTCCCGGAACCGCCTGCCGATCTATTTGTAGTTGACAGATAGTCAGACATAGGGATCATATTACGGATATGTCACGAAAACGGATAACATCTATTATCGGGCTCCTGATGATGCTTGCGTTCGCGATTCTCGTGCTCGAAAGGCTCAGGCTGCCACATGATACACTACTTTGGCGCGAAATCCACGACTTTGGCCACACGCCGCTGTTCGGTATTATCGCGCTTATATACCTCGGATTGTCGCACACTGTGTTGAAAAAAATGGCGCCCAATTCGTTATGGCACTACGTGTTAGCGTTTCTGACGACTGTTGCGATAGGAGCAATCGCAGAGCTTAGCCAGATATTTCGGTCGAGAGACGCCGATGTCTGGGACTTGATAAGAGATATCGCTGGCGCATTAGGTTTTCTGGGATTGCACTGCTCAATACTCCGGGCGCGTACCTGCGAAATAGCTCGGACAAAATTCCGTCGTTCGATTGTGGTGATAGTATCCATCGCAGTTCTGGTCGGTTCGGTTCTGCCTGTGACGATGTTAGGTATCGCGTACAAGAAAAGAGATGCAGCGTTTCCGGTTCTGTTGGATTATGAATCATGGTTCGAGAGCAGGTTCATCACAACTCAGAATGCTTCGCTCGATGTTGCAAAAGCTCCAAGTCATTTTTCTATTGCTTCCGGATCGCGTGTCGGCAGGCTTATTCTGTTCCCAGCGACATACTCCGGTTTCAGGATCGATGATCCGTATCCGGACTGGTCAGGACATGATACTCTCCTGATAGACTTTTTCTCCGACGAGGATGCTATCATTCACCTGGTTCTGAGGATTGATGACCGACGTCACAATCAAAGCTACGATGACCGCTTCAACTATTCGTTTCCAGTCCCACCGGGGATATCATCGATTCTTGTACCCCTTGATCGAATCAGGACTGCACCGGTGAAACGTGAGATGCAGATGCAGGACATAGCAGCGATTCACATTTTTGCATTCGAAGCGACAGACACAGTGACACTATATATCGATGATATGAGACTGAAATGACTTAATGGCTGAACGTTCCCTGCTGATCAGAGAGAAAGATTCTATTGTGCATCAGTCGAGTAGGGCAGAATCCGCGAAGTCCTGAGCCCTGCGAAGGGTAGTGAAGCGGAGTGATTCTGCCATTCAGGAAGAGCGGCAGAACCGCTAAGGGGTTCTGCCCTTGTATATTCTCTTCGTATTGGTTTATAATGGTTAAGGATCGGGA
>CBDUQR010000042.1:0-22662 GCA_965369655.1 uncultured bacterium
GAATAGAATAAAACTCTATCTTCTCGATGTGTCCACTTAATCGGGGGAGGTTCATCTACTCCGTTGATGAATTACATGTCTTAGAATCGGCCCCCGACTGAATCGGGCAGAAGCTGTGATGATCTGATTGGGCTGTATTGAAAAGTCATTACTTGCTAATGCAGGAATGGTCCGTGAGCAACTCGATACGAAATATGCCGCCGCAGGCGACTTGAACAGGACATGAAGCATTTCAACATATAGATGTTGGTATGTATTTGTGTCGTCTCGAAGGGAGGAACTTGGCGCTGCGTGACTTGCAGTGTCGTCTGGATTCATAGCCAGGTACGGAATATAGCATTCATCAGCATTGAGGGGATTGGTCACAATTTTGAAAAAGGTAGGAAAGAGAGGAAGAGAGAGATGAAAAAAGTTTTCTATTCATTAGCAATTCTGTTACTGGTTTTTGCTGTAGCGATGGCGCAGGATTTCTTCGACACCTCTGACGATCTCTTTGATCCGGATGTCGTCAGATTCGGAATCCCGGCTTCAGCGCCGGCTTCACCAGACACATCTGTCACAGGAACTCTGGACAAGTCGAAGTTTCCAATCATCGAGATGTACGTCGATGTCAGAGACGACCAGGGGATGCCGATTCCCGGGCTGACCGAATCTGATTTCTGCGTCAGCCAGGACGGCGTTCCTGTCAGTTTCCAGGTAACTGAAGTCGGCCAGCAGGGATGTCCTACATCTGTTTCCCTTGTGATCGACGCAAGTGGCAGCATGTACGGTACACCGATCGCTGATGCCAGAGAAGCAGCGAGGCAGTTCGTCAGGAACATGGATGTCTTCGATGAGGTGGCCATAATACCATTCGGACAATTCGACGATTGCGTTGACTCGAATCATGCTTTTTCCAACGATACTACCGTTTTGATGGCGGAGATCGCCGGAATTGAAGCAGTCGGAATGACCCCTCTTCATGACGGTATCTGGGTTGGGGTTGATCTCGTAGCTCAACAGCTTGGTTCGAAGGCAGTTATCGCATTCTCAGACGGGATAGAGAACTGGAGCGACGAGTGCTGGCCACCGCCGACATCAAGCATGCCGGGCGATTCGATCATCATCTGCGACAAAGCCAACGCCGCAGGATCACCCATATTTACGATTGGTATCGGCAACGTCACACCTGCAAACCTCATGTCGTTCGCATGGGGAACCGGTGGATACTATCAGTACGCACCGAGCGCATCCGACATGGATTCCCTGTACAGCGTCATCAAGGAGACGCTCTGCAGTCGCTACTTCATCACATTCACCAGTCCCGATACTATACAGGATGGTGACACGCATGAAGTAGTGGTCTGTGAAGGAGGTCAGAGTTGCTGGCCATGCGACACTCTGTACTATACAGAGGATTGTTCGCCGGTCATCGCCGTTGATCCAACGACCGATTCGCTTGGCTATGACTGTCAGTTACCTGATGAAGATATGATGATCTGCGCCTACGTAACTGACAACTGCGAGCCGTTCCTGGAAGGTGTGACCCTTTACTGGCGTCACTCCGATCCCAATCCGACCAGCTATAGTTCCATGCCCATGTCGAATTCGGGAGGTGATCTGTTTTGCGCTGTCATCCCTGACAGTTCCATACCGATCGGGACCTCTGCAATCGACTACTACGTAGTAGCAACCGATGGTGTGGCTACGACTTCCTATCCCGCGGACAATCCGCAACTCTATCCGATCTCGGTTAGCATCTGCCCGAATGATCTGCCGTTTATCGATCACACCATGCCCATGGCTAACTGCGATGAGGACTTGCTCATTAGCGCAACAGTAATCGATACCTTCCACTTTGTCGATCATGCCATGCTCTATTACCGAAAGACGGGTGACATTCTGTATGACAACACTCCGATGGCGCCTGGTACAACTCCAAATACATGGGAAGGAACGATACCTGCGTCATACGTTGTCGAGACCGGCGTTGACTACATCATACGCGCCTGGGACGATTTCGGCGCAATGTCGGAAATCGGTCCGTTGACGCTATTCTGCGGCTCCCCGGGTTGCTATCCAGATCTTCCGCCCCCAGTATTGATCGTCGAGGAATGTGCCGAGCAGACACTGTCGTCCACGAGGTTCTTTCTCGATGTACTGAACTGGGATGTCTACCCGGATGAGTTGTTCGAGCCTGCGCCCGATCTTCCGCCGTGCGGCGACAATCCGAATTCCGCTCGCTCCTGGGTCGACATCTTCGACCAGGACGGCAATTACATTTACGGATTCTGCGCACTCGGACAGTCATCCGATATGAACAACATGTGGTTCTCGATTCAGGGTGGTATCTGGCCTGATTCCGTTTATATCACGATTACTGATCGCCGATGCGATATTGTCTACACATCGAACATGGCTCCGATCGAAAACATCATGTTCCCGCCGACGATTGTCTGCCCAGAAGACACATTCGTCGTCACGCTGCAGAATCCTGACGATGTGTGCGTTCCTCTTCCGATCGCGGGCGATGTGACAGTCACTGCCGGCGACGCAACATGGGACAATGGTCAACTCTGCTTCTACGCCGATCAGAGCGGAATGTACATGTTCCAGGTTCATGCCTCCAATGATTGCGGCGACGATTATTGTGATGTATACGTTGACGTCACTGTGGGTGGCATTAACCCAACCCCCGAATGGATCAATGTATTCTGCTACGAACCGATGCTCAACGGCATACCTCTGAATGAGGGCGACGTTGTCAGGGCGTACGATCCTGATGGCGTGCTGTGCGGTATGGATATTGTCGGTGCCGACGGCACCTTCGGGTTTATGCCCGTTTACAGAGACGATCCGTACTCGCCCGGTATCGATGAAGGCGCAGATCCGGGAGACGTGATTTCATTCTCAATCAATGGCGAGATGGTCCTTACCGATCCGATCGTTATCTGGACATCGAACGGTGCCTTAGTCGAGGTTTGCAGCTTCAGCACCTGTAAACAGATCCATCTCAATTCCGGCTGGAACCTGATCTCGTGGAATCTCAACTACATAGCTTCCATCGAAGATTTCCTGATGGAGCAGTTCGACGGCACTGACTGCCTTGACGTCATTCTCTCGTTCGACATGGGCGCGCTGACGTACGATCCGCTGCTTCCGGATTTCGCCACCCTCCATACTGTCGACTATCATCATGGCTACTGGATCAGGATCAATTGTGAATGGGATATCGAAATCTGCGGCCAGATGATAGACCCCGGCGAGTACATTCATGTCTACAACGGCTGGAATCTCGTCAGCTACTGGCCCATGGAAACAATGACTGTCGAAGATGGCTTCGTGTCAATCCTCGATGTTCTCGATGTCGCTATCGGCTTCGACAATGGCGGACAGGTTTGGCTGCCGGGTGATCCGTCGATGAACACGCTCACTGAGCTACGGGAGTGTTTCGGCTACTGGGCCAAGGTCAGTGAAGACCGCACGCTCTGTTATCCGGGCTGGTGCGATGGTGTTCCACCTCCAGCGAAGATCGATCCGAATGCCGTGTCTTTCGATGTGACACCATCGCGATACTGGATGTCGATCTATGGCAAAAACCTGACGCTCGATGGCAACAACATCGAGAACGTGGCTGAAATTGAAATCTACTCCGCCGAAGGTTTGCTGTGTGGAACCGGCGTCTACGAGAATGAACTGCTCAGGTTCACGCCGATATACGGTCACGATGCACTCGACAATGCTACGACCGGCTATCCACGCGATGGCGAGCTTGTCAGCCTCCATGTCAACGGCGTCAGGGTGTATCCTGATATCGTCTGGTCCGGGCACGGGAACTCTGCGAGACTCGACAACCTGTCGACAACCAAAGATGGCAGCATGACTCCGGGCAGTTTCAGACTTGCACAGAACTACCCGAACCCGTTCAACCCGACTACGGTCATCTCGTTCTCGCTCGAAAGTCCGGGACGTGTCGACCTCGCGATTTACAACCTCCTCGGCCAGTCAATTCGCACATTGATAAACGCCAATATGCAGGCTGGCGATCACGAGACAGTCTGGGATGGCACCGATGACAACGGAATGCCTGTCTCATCAGGCGTCTATTTCTACAGGTTGCAGGCCGGCTCATTCAGCAAAACTATGAAAATGATGCTGATGAAGTAGAGCAGGTCAATACCATCGGTTGGCGTCATGCGACATTTCAATCGGTGACGACAAAGTCAGAAACGCCGAGTCATATATCTCGGCGTTTCTGCTTTTTGGCTTATTGCAGGAGACAACTGACTTATTCCTACAGGCCAAGAGCTGTGCTCCTGACGATCTTCTGCCGACAGCATTGGATTTCGCCGTCATTGCGAGCAAAGCGTGGCAATCTCTTGTCGAGCAGCGGATTGCCGGAGTGAGATCGCCAATTCGTGCCCGACATAAGGTTTCTCAATATACCCATATCCCGGCAGCTATCTTGAAACCAACGACGGCACTTTGCATTTGACACGTCCATTTGCCACACATATATTCGAGAACTATGGAATCTGAGTCCTTGTATAAGCGTTGAATATGAAATCGAGGAATGCCTTGAACATAACAAAACTCTTCAGCATCAGATTGCCGCGCGTGTCTGCGATCGCGGCATTGGTGACAATCATTTGTGTCGCCCTCACCGGCTGCTTCGAGGAGACACCGATCGAACCAACGGAACTTTCGAGCAGCCTGTCGCTCGAAAATGAGTGGTCCTCTCCTCAGCCACAGTCAAATGATCTCTTCGGTATCTGGGTGGACAGCCTGACCTCAGCAATCTACTGCGTTGGCGAATTCGGCACTGCGGTCAGAATTGATGCTGCGGGAGCGACTGTAATTCCGGTCAATGGCAGCCCTAATCTCGAAGCAGTATGGGTATCTCCGGGCGGTTTTGTCTATGCCTGCGGTAGTAGCGGTCTGACATGGAAACTAAGCTTAGGTGGAATATTCGGATTGGCCGACACCGGACCGACAAGTGTTGCCTTTCGCGATATATGGGGATCATCTGATGATGATATTTTTGTTGTCGGCGATGATGGAACCATCAGACATTTCGATGGCAGCAATTGGTCAACGATGGACTCGCGCTTCGACAAAACGCTGTTCTCCGTCTGGGGTAGATCGAATACGGATGTTTATGCGGTCGGCTCCGATGGGGTGATCCTGCACTATGATGGAAACGTATGGGATTCCATGCCGACCCCGATCAGCCTAACTCTGTTTTCCGTCTGGGGTTTCGACGAGGCCAAGATTTACGCCGTAGGCCAGGCTGGCAAAGTCCTGAGCTATGACTCGTCTCTCGACGAATGGGTCGAAATCAATATCGAGACACCATCAAACCTTGTCTCTGTCTGGGGAACCTCTGACGACAACCTGTTCGCATCAGGCATCAACGACACGATCTACCGCTTCCTACCTATGGACAACGTATGGACCGCTTTCGGTTCGCTCCCGGTAACAGTATGGGACTTGCACGGTGATCCATCCGAAAGCGACTTTCACCTCTGCGGTGTCGGCGGTCTGGTCGCTCGTGGTGATCCGGCAGAGGAGGAATTCACCCTGATTGCCCCGCGCCCACTCGCCCCTGCTCTGCTGGCCATCTGGGGACTTCACACGGATGAAGTCTTTGCCGCAGGAAACAGCGGCGTCATCCTGGCTAAGGATGGGGAGGGCTGGCGATTGGTAGCACAAGGAGACACAAACGACATTTTCGACCTGTGGGGAGATACAAAGAACTCCATTTTCGCCGCTGCCGGCAACAGGATTCTGAAATTCAACGGCCACGCCTGGACCGTAACTTATGACGGCGACACCCTCGAATCCTATCGAAGCATCTGGGGACGAGACTCCTGGGATGTATATGCCGCGGGCGAATCTGGACGGGTCATCCACTTTGACGGCATCGGGTGGACACAGATCGAGACTGGTATAGATGCGACCATCGTAGCCATCCGAGGGACCAGCGATGGAATCGTTTTCGCTGCTACGATTGACGGCTCAATCCTAAAGTACGACGGCGCAGCATGGACCACTCTCCACAGCGATAGCAGGCACCGGTTCAGAAACCTGCTCGTCCTGAACAGCCAGCAGCTAATCGCAGTTGGAGCCGACAGATTAGCTGTTCACTTTGATGGTGGAATATGGCGCACGATGCTCTGGATCGGCGGAGACAATTTTGAGGATGTATGGGGATTAAGCTATGATCGCATATTCGCTGTCGGATCACTTGGAGCAATCTGGTACTTCAACGGCGAATACTGGATTGAGATGCCTTCAAGCACATCTCGGAATCTGCATGGAATCTGGGGCGCCGAGCCTGACCGGTTCTATGTTGTCGGCGATCTCGGCACTATACTGAGGTACAGCGTTACTCAGAGCGACTAATCTTTTTCCAGTTCGCGGACTTTCTCTTCCAGCTTCTTGAGTCGCTTGAGCGTTTCGGGAAGTCTCCTGACACATGCTTCGGTCTTCCTGGCCTTGAGAATCTCACGGGCGGGTGAACCGAGAAGTGTCTTGCCCGGCCCGACGTTCTTCGACACGCCCGACTGCGCAGCTATCATCGTACCATCGCCTATCTCGATATGGCCCGTAAGTCCGACCTGACCACCCGCGACAACATAATTGCCAAGCTTTGTGGAACCTGAAATGCCCACCTGTGCAACGAGGATGCAGCCCTTGCCAGTTGTAACGTTGTGCGCGATCTGAACGAGATTGTCGATCTTTGACCCCTCTCCTATCCTCGTCTCTCCGAGTGTTGCTCTGTCGATTGTGACATTGGCGCCGATTTCGACATCGTTCTCGATACGGACAATCCCGACCTGAGGTATCTTGTGGTGCACGCCTTCAGATGTCGCGTAGCCGAACCCGTCGGACCCGACGACCGTGCCGCTGTGGATAATGACTCTGTCGCCAATCCTGCATTCATGGTAGAGTGTCACGTTTGGATACAGCAGGCAGTCGTCGCCCAGCGTGTTTCCTTCACCAATCACGCAGTTAGCGAGAACAACACTGTTCGCGCCAATCCTCACTCCGTCTTCGACTGTCACCAGCGGTCCGATGTGCGCCGAGCTGTCAATAGATGCGCTCTCCGATATGACTGCTGTGGCATGAATGCCCGGAGGATAAACTCTCGGCGGGTTGAAAAGCCTCGTGGCTTTCATGAACGCGAGATATGGATCATCGTGCAGGAGAAGCGTCAGTCTGTCGCTTGACATGGAAATCCCGACGATCACTGCCGATGCGTCGGAACTATCGAGATAGCGTTCGTATTTCTTGTTCGCAATAAATGAGAGATCGCCGGGACCGGCGGCCTCGATCTCTGAGAGCCGAGTCAGGACGACCGAGTCGTCCCCAGACACATCTGCGCCGATTTTTTCCGCAAGCTCTCGTGCAGTGAATTGCATTCTACCGCAAGTCTTCCAGTTCTTCCAACACCTTTTCCGTGATGTCGAGCGTCTTCTTCGCGTAGGCGATGTTGCCATTGACGGCGTCGAGAATGTAATCGTAGTTATTTTCTATCGCGATCTTTTCCAGCACCGCGGTAATCCTATCCAGCAGAGGTTTTGTCAACTGCTGATTTCGCTGCTCCGCCCTGCCGTTCGGACCGAATATGTCGTTAGTGAACTTCTGAAGCGCGGCCTTTTTGTCTTCGATATCATCCTGCTTCTCTTTGAGCTTGGCAGGACTGAGAATTAAACGCTGCTTGTCGAGTTCGACTTCGAGTGAGTCGACCTCGCGCTGCAGGTCGTAGCCTTCCTGATTCCACTCATCGATTTCCGTGTTGAAGACGTCCTGCGCCTCCTGGAATGCCTTGTACTCCTGCCGAATCTTGTACGAGTCAATGTAGACTAACCTGCCCTCCTGGGCAAATGCGACCTCAGATACCGCGCACACGGCCAGGATCGTCAGCACAAAGCACGATACGATTCTTGCGGCTCTCCCGTTTGTCAACTCCGTCCTCCTTATTAATCCCGATATTGCATTATCTATTCAATCAGAATGTAGTTCCAATCTGGAAATGTGGCTTCCATTCATTGTCAGCGCTGCTGATTCCCCTCGCAAAGTCAAATCCGATAATTCCGATACCCGGTACGACGAGACGGAATCCGAATCCGTACGAGCCGTACAACGAGCCCGGATCGAACGGCCTGATATCATACGGAGTTAGCCACGAGTTACCCGAATCGGCTATTAGCAGCAGATAAATCTGTTGCTCGACGATCGGGAAGTGTATTTCCGCATTGTAGACTGCCATGGAACGTCCGCGCAGATACACCCCGGATGCGCTTCTCGGAGTAACGCGCCCGTCGTCATACCCTCGAATGAAACCGTCAGGGTCGGTTCCGCCGGGCGAGAACATTTCCGAGTACGGCACCTTACCATCACCATCCGGAGCGAATATGAAGCCGATCTTAGCCCTCGCCGAGAGAACGAATTTCCAGACCAGCCTCTGGAATTTCGACGCCTGCAGGATGTGCTTGTTGTATCTCCAGTCGCCGCCTATCAAACCGCCGGAGTATTCGCCGGTCCAGCTAATTACCGAGCCTGACGTTGCGAACTGCGGCAGGTCGCGCGAATCTCGAGTAATCGTGATCGATGTCGATGATGTCCTGAGCCAGTCCTCTTCAAATCTGGTCAGGCTTGATGGCTCGTCTCTTGTATCTCTGATATAGGCGTCGGAGAAATCGTAGTAGCGCACATCCTCAATGCGGTATCTCGAATAGATGCGGAAGTAGTCGTCGGGCCAGCGAAGCCGTCGCCCGAGTCTGAATCCCAGCCCGCGTTTCCCCTCGGTGAAATCCTCGTACCATCTGCGGTTGATGCTGAATAAATCGACTCCGAATGATGTTGGCGTGTCGTACAGCCACGGCTCCGTGAATCCCAATGAGAACGAAGTGCGCCGTCCCCCGAACTCCCAGCGCAGATCGACATTTTGTCCGTTGCCCCTGAAATTCGGTATCCCGAGACCGATGGTGCCTACGAACTTATCCTGACCGGAATAGCCTGCGCCGACATTGAACTGGCCGGTCGGCTTCTCGATGATCCTCAGAATCAGATCGACATCGCCGTTCTCCAGCACTCTAAAATCCGGCTCGACAGTCTCGAAATAGTTCAGAAGCATGATATTCCTGACGGAGCGAACGAGGATCGAACGATGGAACACCTGGCCGGGCGCAGAAAACAACTCCCGTCTGATGACTTTCTCTTTCGTCTTTGTGTTGCCTTCGATATTGATCTTGCTGATCTTCGCAGGAACCCCTTCGGAGATCTCGAACGTGACATTCACGGTTGAATCGTCGGTAGAAATATTGTCGAAAATACGCGCGTGGATATGCCCTTCTTCCTGATACAAGGCGTACAATTCGCCGACTGACTCCTCGAACTTCTCCTGATTGTACACATCATCAGACTCATACTTGAGCTGCGAGAGGAGTTTCTCGTCTGTGAAAAGTTCCTGTCCACTGAAGCTTGTAGAACCGAATCGGTACCTGAGTCCCTCGTCGACATCCATGCGGATAGTGAGCCGCTTGCGCTCATCGTCGAGGATAAGCGTGTCGCGGATGATGCGGGCATCGATATAGCCCTTCTCCTTGTAGAACTCGATTATCTTGTCCTTGTCTTCGCCGTATTTCGATTTGTTGAAACTGCCGCTCCGGAAAAAGCTCTTCTGCTTGTTCGACATTTTCCCCCGAAGCTCTCCGTCGGAGAATGCCTCGTTACCATCGAATTCTATTTTGCTGATCTTTATCTTGCTTTTTTCATCGATCCGAAAAATCAGGTCGACATATCCGGCAGCGTGTTCCGCATCATATTGCTCAGACTCGATTGAGGCGAGGAAATAGCCCTTCTCACGGTAGAGGTCGAGCATCGCGTTGACGCTGTTCTGGACGAGGTTTGGCGTGATGACCTGGCCGCGTTTCGCCAGCAGGACTTCATCAAGATCCTTGTCATCGATCTTCTTGTTTCCCTCGTACAGGATATCCTTGAGGCGGAGGAATTCCTCGACAACAATGTAGACCGCTATCTCATCGTCCGAGGACTCGCCCTCGATCCTGACATCTTTGAAAAGCCCAAGAGAGTAGATACGCCTGATGGCATCCTGAGTAGCGGTTGCTGTGAGCGGAGAGCCAATCGGCAGATCAGCAACGCTCAGGATCAGGGTTCGGTCGACTGTTTCGTTGCCCTGGACCTCGACCGACGAGATGACACGCTCCTGTCCGCTCGCGGTCTCGCCCAACACGCACACGAAAGCCAGAATTGCGCATAACCGGAGAATGAACCCCGCTCTGCATCTCAACTGTGGAACTGAATCGGTCAAAATCCTCTAAGAAGCATTGATCTTTTCGATCTTGATTTCGGTGAATTTCTGGCGATGTCCGGTCCTGCGCCTGTATGTCGTACGGCGCTTCATCTTGAACACCTGAACCTTATCGCCCTTGACTTCGCCAAGAACCTCGGCGGTGACACTGGCGCCTTCGACGTACGGCGTCCCGATCTTCGAGTTTTCTCCATCGCCGACCACGAGCACTTTTTCGAGCGTCAGCTTCTCGCCGGCATCCGACTTGACCTTAGGTATCCGCAGAGTGTCGCCTTCTTCAACCCGAAACTGCACACTTCCCGTTTCAACTATCGCATACATTAAGAATAACTCCTTCTAACTTCAACTTACATAGCGATTAGTCAGCTATAATACTGAAATCACCATAGGTGTCAAGCCAAAACTCCAACAGTTGTAAACCACGCAGGGGCTTAGGTTCCAGCTTGTACCGCCCAGACACATCTTTCCTACGGCAACTTCATGATTGACGCACACCATGTATTTGTTTAGATAACCACATGGCCGAGTTCATCCTGCATTCGACATTCGAGCCGACCGGCGATCAGCCGGAGGCTATCGCGCAGTTGACTGACGGTCTAAATCGCGGCATAAAGCACCAGACTCTACTCGGTGTAACCGGCTCCGGCAAGACATTTACGATGGCGAATGTGATAAAGAATCATGGCCGCCCTACGCTTGTCATGTCGCACAACAAGACCCTCGCGGCACAACTGTACGGTGAACTCAAAGCATTCTTCCCGGAAAACGCAGTCGAGTTTTTTATCAGCTATTACGACTATTATCAGCCGGAAGCATACGTCCCAGCCACTGACACATTCATAGAAAAGGACACATCCATCAACGACGACATCGACCGTCTGCGCCTGCGAGCGACATCCTCCCTGCTCGAACGCGAGGACATTATCATCGTAGCATCGGTCTCATGCATCTACGGCATCGGGTCGCCGGAAGAGTACAAGCGGCAACTCGTATGGATCGAGGCAGGCAAAGAACATGATCGCGACCAGTTCCTGCGCGGGCTTGTCGATGTCCACTATGTCCGCAACGATTACGAGTTCGTGCGTGGCATGTTCCGGGTGCGAGGCGACGTCGTCGAGGTGTTTCCCGCATACGAAACTGAAGCACTGCGGATTGAATTCTTCGGCGACGAGGTCGAACGAATCAGCGTGATCAATCCGCTCACGGGAGAGATAAAGGGAGAAAGAGAGCGGGTGGCGATATATCCCGCCAAGCATTTTCTGACGACTGACGAGAGTCTGCGAAAAGCGATAATAGGAATCGAGGAGGAACTCAAGGAGCGACTGGAGGTCTTCCGCGAGTTGGACAAGCTGCTCGAAGCTCAGCGACTCGAATCCCGCACGATGTACGATATCGAAATGCTGCGTGAGATTGGATACTGCTCCGGCGTCGAGAACTACTCTCGTTATCTCAGCGGCCGCAAACCGGGAGAGCGTCCGCACGCGTTGATCGACTTCTTCCCCGACGATTTCCTGACCATCATCGACGAATCGCACCAGTCGATCCCGCAGATCAGGGGCATGTTTGCGGGCGACAGGTCTCGCAAACAGGTGCTCGTCGATTTTGGATTCAGACTCCCCTCGGCGCTCGACAACCGGCCGCTCTACTTCGACGAATTCGAGTCACTTCAACACCGGACCATCTATGTCTCGGCAACTCCTGCGGATTACGAACTGGAGAAATGCGAGGGCGTCATCGTCGAACAGGTAATCCGTCCCACCGGATTGGTTGACCCGGACATCTCAGTCCGTCCACTCGCGACGCAGGTCGATGATCTGCTCGAAGAAATCCGCAAGCGTGTTGAACTGAAAGAACGCGTGCTTGTGACGACATTGACGAAGAGAATGGCTGAGGACCTGGCTGACTATCTTGCAAATATCGGAGTGAGGGTACGATACCTGCATTCCGAAATCGATGTCATCGAGCGCACGGAGATCATACGCGATCTGCGGCTCGCTGAATTCGATGTGCTGGTCGGGATCAATCTGCTCCGCGAAGGACTTGATCTGCCGGAGGTTTCTCTCGTAGCGATCCTCGATGCCGACAAAGAAGGATTCCTCAGGTCGGAGCGGAGTCTCATTCAAGTATCGGGTCGCGCTGCGCGGAATGCCGACGGCGCGGTCATCATGTACGCCGATAAAATCACTAACTCGATGAAAAAGGCGATCAGTGAAACCAACCGCCGTCGCAAAATTCAGGTGGAATACAACGAAAAGCACGGTGTCACACCGCAGACGATCCGCAAGACTCGCGAGGAGATAATCCGGGCGACAGCTTTCGCGGATACGAAGACGGTTGACGAGGCAGCCGAACTGCTGCCTGATTTCTTCAAGGAAATGCCACTGTCGCAGCGTGTGGAATTTCTCAAACAGGCAATGCAGAACGCTGCAGAGAATCTCGATTTCGAGAAAGCAGCGTTCTTCCGCGACGAGATATTGAAGATATCGAAAACAAAGAAATCCAAATTGGGTAAGTAAAGACGTCAGGAACGCGGGGCTCCTGACCTACGAACTGTGTCCAAGCAATAGGAGCGCAGCAGTTGCCCCACTCCTGCGAAGAGAATCGTCCGGTGTCGGGGACACTTTCCCTACAAGACTCCGCCGTCAGATCAGCCGTTCAATCGACAAAAGAATCGTTGACACGAACGCTTGTTAGTGTATATTGATCGCCGAACTGAGAGGAGTCTGTCATGGCAAAACGGCAGTCATTCGCCGATAAAGCGAGCAAGAAAAAACACGAACAACTGTGCCCCGTTTGCAATCAGCCGATCAAGTATACGCTGGTCGTGAGACCTGAACCGACCGCCGACGGTCAGTCATACAAGATGCGCTCGAAGAATGTCGGCATCTGCAAATGCAATGAAAAGTCCGTGCTGGCGTAACTGCCGGTACTAAACGGACCACGAACCAGGAGAATCGCAATGCTCTTGGTTTTTTCTATCCTCTGAACCGGGATTATCAGAAATGGATGCTGAATCCAGGGCAAAGATAGAACGCGATTTTCTTCCTTTCGTCGTGAAGCCGGGGCGTTACGTCGGTAACGAACTGAACAGCATCCACAAGGACCATGACGGTCTCGTCAGGATTGCGCTCGGCTTCCCCGATCTCTACGAAATCGGAATGTCGCATCTCGGCATTCAGATACTTTACCACCGGATCAATTCTCTCGATCACGCTGTCGCGGAAAGAGTATTTGCTCCGGATGTTGATGCTGAGGCAAGACTTCAATCTCTCGACATTCCCCTGTTCTCGCTCGAATCACACACGCCTCTGTCCGAATTCGATCTGATCGGCTTCACGGTTGCCTACGAGCTTGCCAGTACAAATATCCTGACGATGCTCGATCTGGCCGGCATACCGCTCAGGGCAGCAGACCGCACCGACGGGCATCCGATCGTGATGCTGGGAGGTCCGTGTGCGTTTAACCCGGAACCTCTCGCGGCATTCGCAGACGCTGTTTTCCTCGGCGACGGTGAAGAAGCGATTGTCGAGATTGTGGATACACTCAAAGAGCATAAATCTTCGCCGCGTGACGATCTGATCGCCAAACTCGCAGAAATCGATGGGATGTATATCCCGTCATACTACGATGCGAAATACAAAGCAGGCAGCTTCGCCGGTATCGAAAAGCTCAACGATCGTGCTCCGGACGTCATCAACGCGAGAAAGATCGATGAGCTAAGGGACGAGTACTACCCTGAGAAGCCAATCGTGCCATTTGTCGAAATCGTTCATGACAGGCTGGCCATCGAAATCATGAGGGGCTGCGGGCGGGCGTGCCGTTTCTGTCAGGCCGGCGTCATCTACAGACCAAAGCGCGAACGCAAGGCCGACAAGATCGCACGCCAGGTGAAAAAGTCGATAGAAACGACAGGCTTCTCGGAGATCACACTGCTTTCGCTCTCCTCGTCTGATTATTCCGAGATCGAATCGTTGGTGTCGAGCATCTCCCCAAGACTCCAGGAACAGCATGTCGAGCTTTCGCTGCCATCGCTCAGGCCGAACGGTTTGTCACCCGGACTCGTAAAGAAGCTCTCATCGACTCGAAGAGCCGGGTTGACTTTGGCGCCGGAGGCGGGTACGGACAGGCTCCGGAAAGTCATCAACAAGCCGGTTCCTGAAGATGAATTCTTAGGCGCGGTAAAGCTGGCATTTGAATATGACTGGCAGGTGCTCAAACTCTATTTCATGATCGGTTTGCCGACTGAAACGGTGGAGGACCTCGACGGGATAGCTTCGCTGCTGAAGAAAGTCGCACGGTTCATGAAGCAGACTCCCGGAAAGCGAACAATCAACGTAACGACATCCCCCTTCTGCCCGAAGGCTCACACGCCCTGGCAGTGGGAAAAACAGGCAGGTTTCGACGAGATTCGTGATAAGCAGAAATACATTTCAAAGAATTCTCCGCGCTCGATCAACGTCAGGTATCGCAATCCGGAGGTTACACTTCTTGAGTCGGCTCTCGGGCGAGGTGATCGCCGCATCTCCGACGTCATCGAGCATGCGTATCGCAATGGAGCAAGACTCGACGCCTGGTCGGAGCACCTGAAGTACAACGTCTGGATCGAGGCATTCAAATCATGTGAACTTGACATCGCAGACTTCCACAAAGAAATTCCGTACGATGCTCCATTGCCCTGGGATCATATTTCCAAAGGTCTCAAGAAAGATTTCCTCATGCGTGAGGCTCTCAGATCGAAAGAGCTGGCCGACGACGAGAATTCCGATGACACGGCCGAACCTGCTCCGCTCACTGCGACATCGCAATCGAAAAGCGCAGACGATTTCGGTCGGCACAGCAAGAGAGTCAAAACTCAGACTGTCATGCAGGTGCCGAACAGTCGCGTCCGGGTTAGGTGGAGCAAGTCGCGGCGACAAAGATTCATATCGCATCTCGATAACACGCGGGTATTCGAGCGCGCCATCCGTAGATCGGGACTGCCAGTGGCGTATTCCCAGGGTTATCATCCGCATCAGAAGATCGCGTTTGGGCCGCCTCTCACTCTCGGTTACTCATCCGACGCCGAGTATTTCGACATCCAGCTTTCCACTCCATACAATGCCGAGATGTTCGATCGCCTGAGCGAACAACTGCCTGACGGTTTCAAGATCGCTCAGATAAAATCTATCTTCGGCAAGAGCCAGTCTCTTTCGGCGCTCATAAATCTCGCGCTCTACGAACTGCACCTGCCGATGAGCATCGCCGAAGCACTGGACAAAAAGAGCGAAATCATCGAGAAGAGATCAATCATCGCTATGCGCAAAACCAGGACTGACATAGTAGAGATCGAGATCAGACCGGGCATTATCGAAATCGAGGCCGAGAGCGACGGCGACGGTACACTTCTGCAACTGACAACCGGACTCGGCAACCTGAGTTTCGCCAGACCATTTGAGATCCTTCAGTATGGTTTCGGCCTCTCCGCCGATGACGTCCTCAGACTCAGCATCAAGCGCGCGGATCTGTTGATCCTTCGTGAGGATCAGAAGCTGACACCGTTCGACGTCCTGTAGATTGCTCTTGTATCTCTCCCCTTGTTTGCTTAACGTCCCCGCATGAGAAACCGACCAAAATGCGATCCCGTCCGCATGGTTGCAGCTAAGATAATGCATCGCTTTGAGAAGAGACCGTCGCACATACCTGAAATCGGCGAAGCATATCTAAGAGACGCTTCACTGAACTCACGCGACGAGGCCTTCGTCCTGCACCTGGTCTACGGCGTCGTCAGATTCAAAGAACAGCTCGATTATATGCTTGGCAGGTTCGCCGACACTCGCGATTTCCGCAAACAGACGCTCAAAGCCTCAATCCTGCGGCTCGGAGCGTTTCAGTTGATGCCCGACTCAAAGGTGTCCGCGCCGGCGGCAATCGATGAGACTGTCAAGCTGGCGCGAACGATGCTCGGCGAGGGTATGACCGGTTTCGTCAACGCTGTGCTGCGAAAAGTGGCTGGCGCATCGAGCAGGTGGTACGAACTCCTGCCGGATGGGGGCAGTGCGGCAGATTTGTCTGCGCGATTCTCTCAGCCGAAGTGGATCATCAGGCTGCTCATCGACGATTACGGCGAGCAGCATGCGGTCGACTACCTCGAGGCTTTCTCGAAGCGACTACGAACAACCGTTCGACTCAACCCCACAAAGTCTGACAGGGATGACCTGGAAAGACAGCTTATCTCGCACGGCATAGAAATCAATCGATCCGTCGTTGACGAAGATTACTACTTACTCCCTGAAGGAACCGACATCTCATCTTTGACGCCGATATCGCGGGGCGACTGCTTCGTGCAAAATCCATCGTCGGGCATTGTCGTCTCTCTGATTTCGCCTGAGAGGGGCTGGAATATACTCGATCTGTGCGCCGCCCCGGGCGGCAAGACAGCGGCGATAGTCGCCCACACCGGATGCCCATCCGACATCACGGCACTCGACTCGAACGCGTCACGATCAAAGTTGATGCAGGAGAACTTCAACCGTCTCGGCCTCGACAATGTGAATGTTGAAATCGGGGATGGCGCCGAGTACACACAGACCGGATACGATTGCGTGCTTGTCGACGCACCGTGCAGCGGCCTGGGTACAATCTCCAAACATCCCGAAATCAAGTACATACAGACGCCTGAGAACATCTCTGAACTGTCGAAGCGACAGTATGCACTGATCGATAATGCCGCGCGGCTTGTCAATGTCAACGGCGTTCTTGTCTATAGCGTCTGCACCATAACCGCCGCAGAAACAGTCGGGATATGCCGTCGATTTCTCGATAATCACGAGAAGTTTGTGCTTGAAGTCCCACCGCAATTTAGATATCATCATTTCGTTCATGACGGCATGATAAGCATACCTCCGGGGGACGACAATCTGGAGGGCATGTTTGCTTTCCGGGCAAGGAAAACCGCGTAGATGGCATCACAAGACAAACCCTTCCTGAGATTCATTCCGAGAGGCGGCATCCTCTACCCGCTTGTGAAATTCTGTCTCATTCCTCTTCTTGCTCTCGCTCTTCTTGCACTGCTGACTGATTTTCTCATAATGCCGTTTATCACTCGTCACGGTCAGGAATTCCCAATTCCGAATATCGTCGGCGTGAGCCTGACTGAAGCGACAGAAATGCTCGCTGACATTGGCGCCGTCGTCGAAATCGCGGGCGAGGAGCCCAGCCCTGATCTTCCGGAAGGCACTGTTATGGTTCAAACACCGCTCGCCGGCTCGATGGCCAAGAAGGGCAGGCGTGTCAAGGTCATCATCTCGGCCGGTCGAGAAATGGTCGAAGTGCCGGGCATGGTCGGGTTCTCGCAGCGACAGAGTGAACTCAAGCTCCGTGAAGCCGGTTTGAAGGTCGGTGATTTCAACTGGGCGTCGAATGACTCACTCCCGGTCAACGTGCTGGTTTTCTCGGTGCCATCTGCCGGATCGCTCGTGCTGAAAGACACACCGATCAATTTATACTTTAACCGTGGCTCACAGGACAACGTGGTCTTCGTACCACAGCTCGTCGGTATGTTGCTCAATGAGGCCGAGCAGATCGTCGATTCACTCGGCCTGTTGATTTCGAAAGTCGACTATGCAGCAAACGCTTTCCTTCTGCCAAACACGGTCCTGTGGCAATCCCTGAGGGCCGGATCGAAAACAGAGACAGGATCATACATACAACTCAAGGTATCGATGACAGACTGATGATGAAAATATCCCCTTCTATTTTGGCAGCCGATTTCGGCCACCTTTTTGATGAAATCGAGAAGACAGTTGAATCGGGCGTCGAGTATCTGCACCTCGATATCATGGATGGTCATTTCGTGCCGAACCTCACTTTCGGGCCGGAACTGGTGAAGTACATCAACGGTGTGACCGACCTTCCTCTCGACGTACATCTGATGATCTCGAATCCGCTGGAGTATCTTGAAATATACACTGCTTCAGGCGCGGACATATTGACCATACACCTGGAGACCGTTGAGCGCCCCGAGATTGCGCTCGCGACGATTCGCGAACTGGGAATCAAATCGGGCATTTCGATATCGCCGAACACTCCGGTCGAGGTCGCGATGCCATACATCGAGCATGCAGACTGGCTGCTCGTAATGTCGGTCCATCCCGGTTTCGCAGGCCAAAGATTTATGCCGTCAGCGATTGATAAAATATCGAAGGCTCGTGAGCATATCGCTTCGGACGGACTGAACTGCGAGATCGCTGTCGACGGCGGAATCGACCTGAAAACAGCGCCCCGGGTCGCTGCGGCAGGCGCAGATATTGTGATAACCGGTTCGTCATTCTACAAATCGGGCGATTACAGGAACTTTGTGCAGGAACTCAGGGAAGCCACCAGCAGGAAAGTCTGACCAGTACAATCCACAATCGGCCAAAAATCAGTTGCTACCCACCGGCATTCTTGTATATTTAGCGGTTACTTTTGTTTGGAGACGACTATGTTTGACGATTTGACATACAAGCTGGAAGGCATATTCAAGAAGCTCCGTGGACGCGGCAAGCTGACCGAGTCGAACATCTCGGACGCGCTCAAGGAAGTGCGGCGCGCTTTTCTCGAAGCTGACGTGAACTACAAGGTAACCAGGGATTTCGTGAATGCGGTCAGAGAGAAGGCGCTCGGCGCCGAAGTTCTCCACTCGATAACGCCCGGCCAGTTAATCATCAAGATCATTCATGCCGAACTGATCGAGCTACTCGGCTCGAAGGCTGCGGACCTGTGCATCTCCTCATCTCCGCCAACGGTCATCATGCTCGTGGGACTCCAGGGCTCCGGCAAGACGACCATGTGCGGCAAGCTCTCGCTCCATTTCAGGAAGAAAAACAAGTCTCCACTGCTTGTAGCGGCGGACGTCTACAGACCCGCAGCCGTTGAGCAACTCAAGATACTGGGCAAGAGCGTCGACATGCCCGTCTTCCACGTCGACAAAGACCCTGTCAGCATATCGAAGAAAGCTCTTGAGTATGCGTCTGAGCACAACAGGGATGTCGTGATAATCGACACCGCCGGGCGTCTGCATATCGACGACAAGCTGATGTCGGAACTCGAACAGATCAAAGAGCAGGTCTCCCCGGATGAATTGCTGCTGATCGCAGACGCCATGACCGGACAGGATGCCGTGAACATCGCGTCGGAGTTCGACAGACGGCTCGACCTGACCGGCGTGATCCTGACGAAAATGGATGGTGACGCTCGGGGCGGGGCGGCGCTGTCGATCAAGATGGTCACGAACAAACCGATCAAGATGGTCGGCATTGGCGAGAAGCTCTCCGACCTCGAGGTATTCCACCCCGACCGAATGGCATCTCGCATCCTCGGCATGGGCGATGTGCTCACACTCGTCGAGAAAGCCCAGGACGCTGTCGACATGCGCGAGGCCGAGAAGCTGCACAAGAAGCTTCAAAAGGAAGCGTTTACTTTTGACGACTTCTACAACCAACTCCAACAGCTCAAGAAGATGGGGTCACTCGAATCGATGCTCTCGATGATCCCCGGAGTGGGCAAGGCAATCAAGAATATCGAGATGGACGATCATGCGCTCGTGCGCATCGAAGCGCTAATACAATCTATGACTCCCGAGGAACGTCAAAAGCCGCAGATTATCGACGGCTCTCGGCGACGACGCATAGCGCTCGGATCGGGCAATGGTCTTGCCGACGTAAACAGGATTATGAAACAATTCTCACAGATGCAGAAAATGATAAAGAAGCTCTCCCGCGGACAGATGAGTGATCTGGCCAGGGGACTGTTCAGGTAAAGAGGAGGTTTGATTTGGCCGTACGTATTCGACTGAGAAGAATGGGCGCAAAGAAGCGGCCCTTCTACCGGTTTGTTGCTGCAGACTCCAGGTATGCCCGCGATGGGCGTTTTCTGGAAACACTCGGTTACTACAATCCTATTGAGAGACCCGCGAAAGTCAAGGTCGATGAACAGAAAATTTTCAAATGGCTCAGGGAAGGCGCTCAGATGTCTGAGACCGTGGCAAGCCTCTTCAGACAGGTCAACCTTCTGGCCAAATGGGAAAAAGTGAAATCTGGCGAACCGGGCGATGACATCGAGATAAAGACCGAGATTCGCGAGCGTAGCAAGCGCAGGAAAAAAACCAGGGCAAGCGCCGAGATAGTTGAAGAGGCAAAGCCCGCAGAGACGAAAGTTGAAGAGCCAAAGGCTGAAGAAGCGAAGGCTGAAGAGACGAAGCCTGAGGAGACAAAAGCCGAGGAGATCACGGAGACTGAAGCTGCCAGCGAAAAAAAGAGCGCAAGCGAAAACGAGTAATCCGGAGGTAGGCGACTATGAAGGAATTCATTGAGCATATCGTGCGAGCATTGGTTGACAACCCTGACGACGTCAGGTTGACAGAGATTCAGGGCGAGAGGACGACTGTATTCGAGTTGCGGGTCGGAGAAGGTGATCTTGGAAAGGTGATCGGCAAGAAGGGACAGACTGCTAAAGCCATCCGCACCCTGATTGGCGCGGTATCGGCCAAGCAGGGCAAACGCGCGATGCTCGAAATCCTGGAGTAGATGAACCGTCCCGATCACGTTGCCGTTGGATATGTTCTCCGCGCTCATGGAGTCCGGGGAAATGTTCTTATCAAGCCCCTGACCGACAATCCCAATCGGTTCAAGGAGATCGATGAGATCATGATCGAGAGAGCGGGAAGAATCGAATCGCATCGAGTCACTGAAAAAACGGATTCACCCAAAGGATGGATCCTGAGATTCGACGGAATAGAAACGCGGGACGAAGCTGAGAAACTGAAAGGCGCATATTTGCTGATTCGCACCGAGGAATTGCCGGAACTGGAGGAAGGTTCATACTACGATTTTGATCTCGTGGGAATCGAGGTTTTCACGGTATCGGGCGAGAAGCTCGGTCAAATAATTGAAATCGAAAAGTATCCGGCGAATGACGTTTATGTTGTCGAAGGGGATGCCGGCAAATTGATGCTTCCGGCGACACTCGAAGTTGTCAGGAAGGTGGATATGGACAACAAGCGAATGGAAGTGGAACTCCTGGACGGACTGGAATTCGAGTGAGATGATTGTCGATATTCTGACAATATTCCCCGGTATCGTCACACCGGCGCTGTCCGAATCGCTTCTGGGTAAAGCTGTTGATGAGGGATTGCTCGAAATAAACGTGCATGACCTGCGAGGCTTCACCGAGGACAAGCATCAGTCGGTTGATGACGCGCCGTTCGGCGGTGGTCCCGGGATGGTCATGAAAGTCGAGCCGGTATACAGAGGCGTCAGAGCGTGCATCGACAGTCAACCGAATCTTCAGTCGACAGTCATCGTGACATCAGCATCCGGCAGGAGATTCGATCAGGAATGCGCCGAAGAATTCAGCCGCATGGAACACCTGATCGTCGTTTGCGGTCGATATAAAGGCATAGATGCGAGAGTGATGGAGCTATTCGACGTCCGCGAGATATCGATCGGCGATTACGTCCTGACCGGCGGCGACTTTGCGGCGTTAGTGATAATCGAAGCGACGGCGAGGCTGATACCGGGTTATATGAGCAAGTTCGAGGCAGCCGAAACGGATAGTTTTACGTCGGGCCTACTCGGCTACCCGGAATACACAAGACCGCAGGAATTCATGGGACTCGAAGTGCCGGAAGTGTTGATTTCAGGTCACCACGAGAATATCAGGAAATTCAGGAGACGCAAAGCGTTTGAAAAAACATTGCGATACAGACCGGAACTTATTGATCGAATTGAATTGACAAGAGAAGACAAATCAATCATAGATCAACTGAGAGCGGAAAATAGCGACAGCAGATAGAAGGAGATACCCCATGAACATGAACCTGATTAGTAAGATCGAAACGGACAATTTTAAGAAACGAAAAGTCAACTTCGGCCCCGGTGACACGGTGCGCGTGCACGTGACAATCCGCGAGGGCGAGAAAGAACGAGTCCAGGTTTTCCAGGGAACGGTCATCCGAAGACGCGGTTCCGGTGCAGGTGAGACATTCACAGTCTATAAGATATCGTCCGGTATCGGCGTCGAGAGAGTCTTCCCTCTCAATTCGCCGAACATCCCGAGAATCGAGAGGATCCGCCAGGGTAAAGTCCGCAGGGCCAAACTCTACTATCTCCGTGGTAAAGTTGGCAAGCAGAGCCGCGTTCGGGAGAAAAAAGTCGACAGGGCGAAACTCAAGAGAGAAATCGCAGAGCAGAACAAGACTGACGAATAGCCCGCTCTTTCTTTCAGCATGTAATACAAGGCCGTATCACATCGATGCGGCCTTCTTCAACGGACTTAGCCCGAACATTTCATGAACGTTGGTGAAGTGTTTGATAATGCTCTTTCGA